>CACIJE010000001.1:575000-879985 GCA_902586925.1 uncultured SAR86 cluster bacterium
GCATCAAGCATTGACTCAAACATGGAATATGCTTCTTGTTTGAATTCGTTTTTAGGATTTTTTTGTGCATATGCTCTAAGCCCAATACTTCCTCTGAGATGATCAATTTCAGATAAATGTTCTTTCCAATGAACATCCAAGACCTGCAACATTACTTGTTTCTCCAGCAGAAGTCTCGTTTCACCAAATGATTCATATTTTGTTTTATAAACTTCCATAGAGTTACTGACTATAAGATCCGATATAGTATGAGGAATTAAATTTTTATCTCTTTGAACTCTATCATGAATATCGTTACCAATTCCGTAGTTAACTAGTAAAAAATCTTGTAATTCTTTTGTTTTCCACTGTGATTCAATCGATTCTTCTGGGACATATAAGTTAGAAATTCTTCTAAACTCTGATTGAATTAATTCATTAATTGTTTCACTTATATTAGGCTCTTCTAATAACTGATTTCTAAGCGAGTAGATTGCTTGTCTTTGGTCGTTTGATACATCATCATATTCAAGAAGATTTTTTCTTGCATCAAAGTTTCTATTTTCAATTCTTTTTTGAGCATTTTCTATTCCTCTTGAAAGCATTTTATGTTCAATATGATCATCACCCATGCCGATCCGCTCAAAAAGGGCTCTTTTATTATCCGTTATAAACAATCTTAATAAATCATCTTCAAGCGATAGAAAAAATCTCGAGTAACCTGGATCACCCTGTCTACCAGACCTGCCTCTCAACTGGTTATCAATTCGTCTAGATTCATGTCTTTCAGTTCCAAGAATATGTAAACCTCCTGCCTTAATAACAATTTCATTATTATTTTTCCACTCATCGACAGATTGATCATCTTTTTTACCACCTAATACAATGTCAGTTCCTCTGCCTGCCATATTTGTTGCAATTGTTACCATCCCTGGCTTGCCAGCATTAGCGATAACTTCAGCTTCTTTTTCATGTTGTTTTGCATTCAAAATCTGATGTGAAATATTTTTTTCATTTAATAGCTTTGATACTTGTTCTGAGGATTCTACAGATACAGTTCCCACTAAGATTGGAGCTGATTTTTGTCTTAAGGTCTCTATTTCTTCTATAAGAGCTTTATATTTAGCCTTTTCGGAAAGGAAAACTAAATCATTAAGATCATCTCTAATCATAGGAACATTTGTAGGTATTATTACAACATCCAAACCATATATTTGTTTGAATTCAACAGCTTCAGTGTCAGCTGTTCCAGTCATTCCTGACAAGTTTTTAAAAAGTCTAAAAAAGTTTTGAAATGTTGTAGAAGCCAAGGTCTGAGACTCCCTTTGAATTGGAACGTTTTCTTTGCACTCAAGTGCTTGATGTACACCTTCACTCATTCTTCTTCCTGGCATCGTTCTTCCTGTATGCTCATCAACCAAAAGGACTTCATTATTTCTAACAAGATAATGAACATTTTTTTGAAACAAAAAATTTGCTCTTAAAGTTGCTTGAACAAATTTCATAATTTTTAAATTTGAGGAGGTATAAAGACCATCTGACTCTCCAAGCATATTCGACTGGTTTAATAAATCTTCAACAAGAATATAACCATCATCTGTAAGTTCAATACTTCTATTTTTTTCATCAATTAAATAATGACCTCTCTCATCATCCATTAATGGCTCCTCTTCAGTTTCTTCTCTTTCTTGTTTCTTTAGATGAGGAATGAATTTTCTTATTTGCCTGTAATAATCTGATGTCTCAGAAGTAGGACCAGAAATAATCAATGGGGTTCTTGCCTCATCAATTAATATAGAATCAACTTCATCCACAATTGCAAAGTCTAGAGAGCATTGAACCCTCTCTTCAATTGAACGAGCCATATTGTCTCTCAAATAATCAAACCCCAGCTCGTTATTTGTGGCATAAATTACATCAGAATCATATGCATAAATTTTTTCATTAGTTTGTTGATTTGAATTTACTATACCTACTTTAAGTCCTAAAAATTCATATATTGGTCTCATCCATTCTGCATCTCTTCTTGCTAAATAATCGTTTACAGTCACAATTACAGCTTTATTTCCAATTACGTAATTTAAAAAGACTGGAAGAGTTGCAACTAAAGTTTTACCTTCACCAGTCTTCATTTCCGCTATATTTCCTTCTGCTAAAGAAATTCCACCTAACATCTGTGAGTCAAAATGTCTTAATCCAAGCGTTCTTTTGCTAGCTTCTCTTACTGCAGCAAAAGCTAGAGGTAGTATTGAGTAAATGTCCTCATTACTATCTTTATAATCTTGTGAAAGTAAATTTTTTAGTTCTTTAAAATAAGTATCTGGCTTATTTGATAAATCTTTTTCTAGTTCATTCGCTTTATTAACTAGGACTGACATTCTTTTGAGAATTCTGTCGTTATTTGTTCCGAAAATATTAGAGAAAAAACTTAACATTTTTTAGTCTGAAATGAATGTTTATTAAACATCACCAAATGGTGGCCTTACATAAGAAATTGGGGCATTTTCAGAATTTTCAAACTCAACTGTTTCATAAGCATCATCATCTTCAATAATTTTTCTTAAAAGCTTATTATTAAGTTCATGCCCTGACTTATATCCTGAAAACTCTCCAATCAAATTTCCACCTAATAAATAAAGATCTCCAATAGCATCAAGAGTTTTATGCTTCACAATTTCGTCATTAAATCTTAGACCTTCTTCATTTAAAATTTCTTCTTCACCAAATACAATTGCATTTGAAACACTGGCACCTAAAGCTAAATTTCTAGATTTTAACATTTCAGCTTCACTCATTGATCCAAAAGTTCTAGCTCTGCAAACTTCTTTAACAAATGAGGTTGATGAAAAATCTATTATGGATTCAGAGGGCAGCTGTTTATGAACAGGATGATCAAAATCAACCTTAAAGGAAACTTTAAATCCATCAAATGGTTTTATAGTGGCATATGCATCATCCCTGGTAACAGTCACCTCTTTTTTAACCTTTATAAATTTCTTTAAAGCATCTTGGTCTTCAAGACCTGCAGATTGTATTAAGAAAACAAAAGGACTAGAGCTACCATCCATGATAGGAACTTCAGGACCGTCTACTTTAATCAAACAATTATCTACACCTAGCCCAGCAATCGCTGATAAAAGATGTTCAATAGTAGATATTTTTACTCCATTTTTAACTAATGCAGTTGAAAGACTTGTATCTCCAACATTTTCTGCTATTGCTGGGATAACTAGATCTTCATCTATATCTGTTCTGATAAAGTTAATTCCAGTGTCAATTTCAGAGGGTATTAACTCCATATTAATATTTTTACCTGTATGAAGGCCAATCCCTACAGCCTTGATTGAGTTTTTTAATGTTCTTTGCTTTAACATTTTCTTTGTCTTGATATTTCTGACAATATTATCCCAGTTGCAACTGAAACATTAAAGCTTTTAAAATTTTTATTAGTACTCAGTCTTATCATTTGGTCACAATTTTCTTGTGTTTTTTTTCTGATACCACCTTCTTCAGAACCCATTATCAATGCTGTATTCTCTTTATAATCAATCTCATTATAGTCTTTCTCAGCATGCTCACTTAGACCAAGTATATTAATATTTATATTTTTAAGATATTTAATACAATTTATTAGATTTGATACAAAAAATATTTTTATATATTCTGCCCCACCTGATGATACTGAATGAGCAACATCATTCAATGGCGCACAATGATGCTTGTTAATTATTAATGCATCTACTTCAGATACCGCAGCAGATCTAATGCATGCGCCTAAATTTCTGGGATCAATAACATTATCAAGTATTAATAGATTTAGTTTTTTATTTGAGTCTTTTAAGAATATTTTTAAATCTTTAAAGCTTAAATTGCTTTCATTTATTATTTCTGCCTCAGGCTCTTGTTTGAGTTTTTTTGATACCTGACATTTAATTCCATTTTTTTCAGCAAGACTTATTAAATTAACTATTCTTTTATCTTCTCGAGAATGGGGCACAAATAATTTTTTAATTTTATAAGGATTAACTTTGATAATACTTTCAATGCTATGAAATCCGATCCTTTTATTTTGAATTTTTTTACTCATAGCTATTTTGGTACTAAAACAATCTTTCTCTCTTCAGGTATGACATTCGCGAGTTGAACATCTATTTTTTGTCCAATTCTAAAAGTCCTACCCGTTCTTTTTCCTTTTAGTATATTTGCTTCTTTATCAAAAATATATCTGTCACGACTTAAATCAGATACATGAACTAGGCCTGATATAAAGTGATTTTCAATTTCACAAAAAAGTCCAAATTCGGCAATTCCAACAACTATTGAAGTAAATTCTTCTCCAATCGAACCTTCGAGATAATGACATATAAGTCTTTGAATAACTTGTCTTGAGGATCTTTCTGCTCTTTGTTCCAACTCTGATAGATTATTAAGTGTCATTTCAAGATCATCTTGTTTGTAAGCTAGTTGTTTTTTGTTTAGGACATTTTTGATTAGCCTGTGAGATATTAAATCAGGATATCGTCTTATTGGTGAAGTAAAATGAGAATATTCTTTTAATTGAAGTCCAAAGTGTCCAATATCTTTAGTTGAGTAACAAGCTCTCTTAAGCGATTGAAGAATTAAAACATTCATTATTTTATTTTTCTCATCTTTATTAACATGTTTAATAAAGCTATTAATCATTTCTAAAGGACTTGAATGGGAGTTTGTTGAAAATCCCTTTAAAGAAAAAAATTTTTTCAAGCTTTCGAGTTTCAAACACTCAGGTTCTTCATGAATTCTGTAAACACCAAAACCAAAATATTTTTTTATGAATTTAGCAGCACAGATATTTGCGGATATCATTGCTTCCTCAATCATTTGATGAGCAAATAGTCTTTTTGGAACAAGTATTTTTGAGATATTCCCGTCACTTCCAAAAGAAAGAGTTGGTTCCGAAGATTCTATTTCAAGTGCATATCTTTTTGATCGATTATAAAGAAGTTTTTTTGTAAGTTTTTCAAGTGCATCTAATGAGCGAAGAATTTCAGCACTAAGATTAATATCTTTATTTTGCTTTATGAATTCAACCTCATTGTAAGTAAATCTTTTATGAGAATTTATTACAGCCTCTGAGAACTCATATGAATTAATTTCCCCCTCTTTATTATAATTAATTTTACATACCAAAACATTTCTATCCTCACTTGGAATTAATGAACATAAGTTATTTGAAATCTCTTCAGGAAGCATTGGAATAACTCTCTTAGGGAAGTAAATAGAAGTTCCTCTTAATAGAGCTTCTTTGTCTATGAATGAATCTTGTTTAACAATCTCAGCAACATCAGCAATTGCCACTTGAAGATTAAAACCGTCTTTATTGAGTTCGCAAAAAACTGCATCATCAAAATCTCTGGCATCTTTTCCATCAATAGTTACAAATGGGATTTTTCTAAGGTCAGCTCTTTTATTATTTTTTACTTCTAAGTTTTTTAATTCAGCAAGAACTTCTTTTGACCATTCATGTGGCAAAACATTTTCTTGAACTACTTGATCAATAGAATTAGTAAGGTTATCCATATTCTTGAGACTTTTAAAAAATTAGAAATTATACTCAACATTTAATCCTAGAATTCTTCCTCTGGGATCATGTAATCTCGTATCAAAACTAAAATCAGGCGCATCATATAGTCTTGGAGCAGATTTATCGAATATATTTGAGAGATATAATCTTAAATCTATATTACCACTAGAGACGTATAGCCTTCTTTTAAGAGATATGTCATGGACAAAGAAAGATTTTACTTGATTGGAATATCCATAAGTCAGCCCTAATCCAGTAATGGCTCTTTCATTAACATATCCATCCAAGTATCTTGAGTTTAAGCTTACGCTTAAGTCTTTGAAGTTCCAGCTTACAAAAGAATTAATTCTTTTCTTTGGTAGAGAAAAAGTATGATTATCAAAATTAAACTTTCCAACACGATTAACCATTAAGTTTTGGTTTGTTAGACTAGGAGTTTTAAAGTCATACAGGTTAGTGCCCATCAAATTTATAGACAGATCACTTCGCTTAAAATTTATAAGATATTGTATTTGAAAATCAATCCCCTTTACCAAAGTATTATCCTCATTGAAGTAGGTGGTTGTAACTCCAATAAGATCACCAAATTCATTTCTAGTAATACTTGGCCCAAAGGGATTTGAAGATAATATTGCTTGTGCACTTTCGACTTCCACTCTATCTTCATATTCTATCTCCCAAACATCCAAGCTAATTCTTAGATCATTTCTTTTAAATATCAGTCCAATATTTGTATTTGTTGAGGTTGCTGGCTTCAAATCTGGATTACCTGATGAAGCTTGTCTTACAAAAACCGAATCATTAATGTCTCTTACACTTCCAAGATTAATTTCACTTGAGAACATTTGCGCCATAGATGGTGCAGAAAAAGCAGTTCCTTTGGAAAATCTTATTGTAAGTGCGTCAGCCGCTTTATATTTCAACGAGATCTTTGGATCAAATGATGATTCATTCTTCATAGATTCATATCTTGCTGCGATTCTTACATCTAAAGCTTCTTGAATATTTTTTTCTAATTCTACATACAATGCATTGCTAGTCCTTGATTTGGATAAATTAATTCCCCCACCCAGAAAGAAAAGGTCAGCCGTTTTTATTAATTTTCCATTTTTATCAAACTCAGCTCTACTAACTTCATCATAATAAATATCTAAACTTTCTTTATTTAGTTGAAACCCATAAGCTAAATTAAGATTTTTTAATTTTCTATTAAATATTCCGTCTATAGAAATTAAGTCAGCCACTTTTGATGAAATTTCTGCACCTCTAACATAATCAATAAGAGATTTTGGATTTTGAGTTGAATCAAATATATTCCAAGTAAGATTTCCATTAGGACCACCATTTCCTTTTATAGCAGCAAGAAATCTTGAATCAATGATATCGGGTCTAAAATGATCATTAGAGTGCTCACTCATAGTTATAGATATCTCAGCATCAGTGATTTTATTGATCAAAAAAGAAAGACTGTAATTAATATTAAATTGTTCAATGTCTTTTGGTGAGAAGGGTGACTTGAATTCTGAACCAAGCGGTCTGCCATACCAAACAACTGGAACATTAAAAGGACTCCCACCCTCACCAGACTTAATGTTTCTTGATAAAAAAGGAAGAGCAGGGTATGAAGGAGATTGAGGATTATCGTTTACATTAACTTTAGATGATATTAAATGGAAATTATGTTTTAAAGCCTTTGTTTCTTTTGAAAAATTCAAATAAATTTTTTGATGACTCTCATCATTTACAATATTGAATCTTTCACCATATAAAAATCTACAAAAACTTCCATCAAGAACTCCGCCATTATCCTCACAATTTGGATCTGGAACAAATTGACTTGTCTTTGGATAAACTCCAGCATAAAGCCCAGATGAAACAGTATCAGGACCAAGTACCTTAAAGGTTTTACCAAGACCACTTAATCCTAATTCAGCAATTCCATCTATTTCGCTTGCAGATAAAGGAGATCTCTCAAGGGCATTGAAACCAATCACAAGGTTTCCATCAAAGATTTTTGTTCCAAACAAAATACCAAAACTATTATCATATTGATTGTAGTTTGTAGTGATTTGTTTACCGGTTTTAAACCTGAATCCTTCGAATTTTTGAAATGTAAAAAAATTAATAACTCCAGCAATTGCATCTGAACCATAAATTGATGTTGCACCTTCTTTTAGAATTTCTATTTTTTCAATGGCAATTTCTGGAATGATGTTTGCATCAATGTAGCTATTTCCATTATTGGATGGTGTTCCTGAAAAAGTATGTCTTTTAGAATTTATAAGCAATAAAGTCGCAGAGGCATCCAAGCCTCTCAACGTTATTGATGACATTCCTTGATCAACTCCCTCAAGTGCATTTGTTTGAAATCTAGATCCTGAGCTTACGTTCACATATTTACTTATTTCACCAATGTTCGTGATATTAAAATTTTTGTAATTACTCTCATTGATAACTTGAACAGGGGATAAATCACTTTCTGCATCTTTCAGAAGTGTCCCTGTAACAACTAATTCCTCAATTTCGTTTGAGTAAATAAATAAAGAAAATATTAAAAAGGAAAAGATTGTTATCTTTAGTCGCATATTGGTGATTATAGTGCTTTATTGAAAAAGATTATAAAGGTTTTAATCGATATAAAAAACTGGCCCAAATTTGGGCCAGTTTTGTTTCTATAATATGATATTAAAAGGTTAGATTAAATTTTAATCCGTAGTTTCTTCCAGGAAGTGGAACTTCATTTTTTACAAAAGAAGAGTGATTCCTAGCTACTTCGTCAAGAAGATTGTTAGCAAAAAGTGAAACTTTTAGCTCACCTTTACCCATACCATCAAATGTTTTAGTAAGTCTTGTATTAAGCATTTGATATGAATCAGTTGCTGTCTCACCATCACCAAAATCATTTTGTTTTTCAACATCTTTTAGCATCAGCTTAAAGAGCAAATCATCTTGAGTATAGACTAAAGAATAAATGTTTCTTGCTGGATTAATTCTTGGTACATAATGTCCATCTGAGAATTCAGCATTCACAACGTCTCTACCGAAAGATAAAGCAAGCTCACCTGAGCCAAGATCAAAACTTTTTCCAAATTCAATCTCATATCCGTCAAACTCAGCATCCTCTTGCATGTAATTAGCATGAATTAAATTACCATGACCATGATCATCATCCTCGTCTTCATGATGCTCATCCTCACCTTCATGATGTTCATCTTCGTCTTCATGATGTTCGTCTTCATCCATGTGATCATCTTCTTCATCTATTAGAGCAATGTAATTATCCACGTCAGTGATATAAAAACTTGCGATAGCATAGAAATCACCATTATCAAAATTAAAAGTGATATCAAAGTTATTAGAAGTTTCACTGTTTAGATTTGGATCACCGACTTCAAATCTTCCTGTTGCCATATGAGGTCCATTCATGAAGAGCTCAATTGAAGATGGAAGTCTTTCAACACTTGCGTAACCAAGACTAACACCAAGATTGTCACTTAGGTCTCTTCCAAGAGCTATAGCAAAACTACTTGTTGTATCATCTATGTTGTAATAATCAATATCTCCATGCTCATCTCCATGCTCGTCGCCATGATCATCTCCATGGTCATCTCCGTGTTCTTCCTCAGAGACACTCCCACTTCTTTCAATTTGATCCAATCTGAAACCTAAATCAAGATCAAACATTCCAAGGTCTCTACTTAAGTAATAACCAATTGTGAATTCTTCACTGTTTGCAGGATTCATGAATGCTTCTTCGCCAACAATAGAGTTATCTTCATCAACAAAGTTTACAACAACCTTTTGAGTTGAAGAGTCATTTGAAATATCAAAAGTAGCACCATACTCAACAGCCTCATTCATGAAAACGGTTGGAGCATGTTCTTCATGATCTTCTTCTTCTTCTTCATGTTCTTCTTCTTCTTCATGATGTTCTTCTTCAGCATGAGCCTCTGTTAAAGAGTAATCTGAATCTCGGTATGTAAAGTCAACTTTATTAACAAGATTTCCATTAACATTATATGAACCTCTTATAGAAAAAGTTTCAGAATCAGTAGTGGAAAAAATTCTTTCTTCACCATGCTCTTCTTCATCACCATGTTCGTCTCCATGTTCATCTTCATGCTCGTCGCCATGAAATGGAATACCATAAACACTTTCAAGATTATCAATTCCAAATCCAATGTAGCCCCAGTCTGTTACTTTAGATACACCGAACTTAGTTGCCTCAACAGCAAAATCTGAGTTATTTATATATCCTAAATCTTCCTCAGAGTGCTCATCTTCATGATGTTCTTCTTCATCGTGATCATCTTCATCATGATGCTCTTCCTCTGAATGAATTACAGCACCACTAGGAACATCATAGTTTCCAAAATCAGTATTTTTATAGCCAAAATTAACATTAAATCCACCAACATTGCCTTTTAAATTAACAAATTCTGAATTTCCGTCATTTACAGATTGAGATTCATATCCAACTGAAACTTCAGGAATTTCAAAATTCTTAGTTGAAATTAAATCATCAACAACATTGATAATTCCTCCTATGGTCCCATTTGCGTATAGAAGTGATGAAGGTCCTTTGACAATTTCTACTTGAGAAATATCATTCAAATCTACGTCATTTAAGTGATCAACGCCAAGACCAGAAACATCTCTGTTCACGACGCCGTTTTTAAGTATTTTTACTCTTGGGCCTGACATGCCTCTAATAATTGGTTGGCCAACAGCTGAACCATAGTCTGCAATTGAAACACCAAGATACTCATCAATCGCATCACCCAAACTTGTAGTTGCTCCATCTGAGAATTCAGTACCATCAATTATGTATAGTGGATTATTAATCTCACTTGTATCAATAAAAGCTGAAGTAACAACTATTTCTTCAACCTCATCTTGTGAAGTTATGTTTATCGAATGAAATGCAATTAAAACAATAATTGCGTTTAAAAATTTTTTCATGTTTCCTCCTTTAAGAAAAATTAGTTAAAAATTTATAAGTTAACTAATTTAAGGGAGGAGCTCTTGATAGGTTTGATTTTTGTTTTTTACTTACAAATCTATTGATTAGATTTGTTTCAGGGGATTCATTTAAAAAATTGCTTTTATTTTTTGTTGCAACAATTTTGATTTCAGCATTTTCTTCACAGGCCTGGCATTCATCAACATGTACTTCTTCAAAACTATGATGATCGTGATGATCTGCGAAGGAATGCAAAGAGATACTTGCTATAAATATAAAGGAATATGTTAAGTATTTTTTATTCATTGATTCAGAGACCATAATAGATATTTCTTAAATTATTCAAGTAATTTCTTACATAGCTTCTAGAAAAAGTTTTTCCCACTCTTCTTGAGTTGGTACTCTCGGAGTTGTGATATTACTTGGATCAATCATAGAGTGAGCAACAAGTTCAGGAATCATATCCTCAGTCACTCCCATTTCTGCAAGACCACTTGGCAGCCCAATTATCTCATTTAATTTTTCAATTTCATTTGCCAAATCATTTGACTGGTTTTTTCCCATAGCTGCTAAAATTCTTGTGTATTTATTTCCAACATGATCATGATTAAATCTTAAAATTGTTGGTAATATAACTCCATTAAGAGTTCCATGGTGTAATCTAAGTTCTTGATTAGCTCCAGTTGCATGACTCATAGAATGAACTGCACCCAAACCTTTTGAAAAAGCCATAGCTCCCTCTGTAGATGCCATCATCATATTCCATCTCGCTTCTTTATCATGACCATCCTCATAGGCCCTAATAAGACTTCTTTCTTTTATAATTTTCTCAATCCCATCTATTCCAACTGCCTCAGCGGGTGGATCGTTAATGGGAGACAAAATAGCCTCTATACAATGTGTTAAAGCATCCATGCCAGCTCCAGCTGTAAGGATCGGTGGCAATCCAACCGTAAGTTCTGGATCACAAATTGCCGCATTTGGCATTAAGTGAGGACTTGCAAGAATCAATTTTCTGCCATCATTCATTATGATTAATGACCCAACTGATACCTCGCTTCCAGTTCCAGCTGTTGTGGGAATGGCTATCATAGGCATTGTCTCAGTTATTTTTTCATAACCACCTTCATTGACAGAATAATTAATAAGCTCACCTTCATGATTTGCCATAAGCGCAACTGCTTTGGCTAAATCCATACTCGATCCACCACCAAATCCGATAACACCATCACAACCATTTTTTTTATATAACTCTAAAGCATCATTTACAGCTTTTTCTGTGGGATTAGCAGGAGTTTCACCATAAAATGATACTGACGTATCATTGGGCATAAGGCTTTTTATTTTGTCTGTCATACCAATTGAAGACAGTCCTGGATCGGAGCATATTAAAGGAATTTTTATTTCGTGTGTGCTTAAAACTTCTGAAATTTTATTTATAGCACCATTCTCAAAGTAAGGCCTATTAAAATAATTCAATTGCATAAAATAAATTTTTTGTGTTTTATTTATTATAGATTATATTAGTCTTCTATGACTAAGCTTATAATAAAATACCTTTTCCTAATATTTGCAGGCTTGGTCTATGCTGATCCATTTGAGTCAACATATGAGCCTTTGCCGTCAGAAAATATTTTAATTAAAAATGCAAATATTTATGATGGAGAGGGTAACGAATTTCTTCAAACAGATATTCTTATTCAAGATAGACAAATCATCGCTATTGGAAAAGACCTTCCGGTGAATGATGAATTTTTAATCATTGATGCAACAAACAAATGGGTTACCCCTGGCATAATTGATATCCATTCTCATATGGGCGTATATCCAGCTCCTGGAGTTTCAACAAGTGCAGATGGTAATGAAGCAACTAGTCCAGTTACTGCTGACGTTTGGGCAGAACATTCAATTTGGGTTCAAGATCCGCAGTATGCTCTGGCTCTAAAAGGTGGTGTGACAGCTTTTCATATTCTTCCAGGATCAGCAAATCTCATTGGAGGGAGAGGTGTTACTGTAAAAAATTTACAAAGGAACACTATTAATTCAATGAAGTTTCCAGATGCACCGCATTCTTTGAAAATGGCATGTGGAGAAAATCCCAAAAGAGTTTATGGAAACAGACAACAAGCTCCCTCAACAAGAATGGGAAATGCAGCGGGCTATAGAAAATCTTGGATTGAAGCAGAGGCATATTTAAGTAGGTTAATTGAGTACGAAGAAAAGTCAGACGAAGCCAAAGAGCTTGCATATAAGCCACAAAGAAATCTCGAAATGGATACTTTAGCAGGAGTTCTTCGAGGTGAGATATTAGTTCATAACCATTGTTATAGAGCAGAAGAAATGGCCACTATGATAAATATTGCAAAAGAGTTTAATTATAAAATCACTGCTTTTCATCATGGAGTAGAAGCATACAAAATTGCTGATTTATTAGCTGAGAATAATATATGTGGAGCTTTATGGGCAGACTGGTGGGGCTTCAAACACGAAGCATATGATATGGTTCAAGCGAATATAGCAATTGTGGATCAAGCTCTTGGTGGAAAAGGTTGTGCCATTGTTCATTCAGATGATGCGATAGGTATTCAACATCTTAATCAAGAAGCATCAAAGGCCCTTTCAGCTGGGCTTAGAGCTGGTTTTAATATTAGCAAAGCAAGAGCAATGAATTGGATTACATCTAATCCTGCAAAAGCAGCAGGGATTTATGAAGAGACTGGTTCATTGAAAGTAGGCAAAAATGCTGATGTAGTTATATGGTCAAAAAATCCTTTTAGTGTATATGCCCTTGTTGAGAGGGTTTTTATTGACGGTGCTACTGCTTACGAGAGAAACAGTGACTTTCAACCATCTAGTGATTTTGATGTTGGAATAATAAGCCCAAATAAAAATAGGATTGAAGAATAATGATTTCCATAAATAGATTTGCACTAGCTTTTTTGTTAATTTTTAATGGAGTTTTAAGTTCTGAAAGTATTCTTATTCAAAATGCAACAATATACGATGGTAAAGATAACGAAGGATTTATTGGTAACGTTTTAATTGAAGATAACAAAATTGCAAGAGTAACGACAACTAACCTTCGTGGCGATGTTGTAATAGATGCTAAAGGTAAAATTTTAACTCCAGGGATCATATCTACCGATACTGACATGGGGATTGTCGAAATTGGTGCATTGAGTGTCACAAGAGATGATTCATCTGATTTGTATCAAATTGGATTTAGTATTTACGATGCATTTAACCCAAATTCGGTTGTAATTCCATGGAATAGATCAAATGGAATAACATCAACCCTTACTCTTCCTCAAAATACAAAAAGTCCTATAGGGGGCCTTGGATCATATTTTGTACTAGATAGTAATATTGAAAAAAATGGTACAAGGGATGTAGTGATGATTGGAAGAGTAGGTGGTTCAGGTGGCGAATCAAGAGCCGAGACATTTGCAATTATGGAGGATTTGCTTGAATTTGCTACCTCATTAGATTCAAAAGATATGCAAAGTTATAAAGATATTGCTGATCTAATTGATGACTCTCCAATTGCAGAAACTATGGAACTTCATCCAAGAGACCTTAAAGCATTATATAAGTTAGTTAACGAAGATCTCCCATTAATAATTAGTGCTAATAGGGCCTCTGATTTATTAAAGTTAATTGACCTCAAAAAAAAATACGGTTTAAACCTTATAATTAAAGGAGCTCAAGAGGCTGGATTGGTTGCTAATCAGATAGCAAAAAGTAATATCCCTCTAATAATAAATCCAATTAATAATATTCCTGAATCATTTGATGAGTTAGCTGCAAATATTGAGTTAGCTGCAAATTTAGAAGAGTTGGGTATTACTCTAATTTTTAATGCTCCTAGAAGTCATAACTATCATTGGATAAGGCATGGAGCTGGCGTGGCCGTTGCTAATGGTATGACATATGCTGGAGCTATTAAAGCATTAACTCTTGCTCCAGTGGAAGTTTTTAATTTAGGAAATAGGGGACAAATTGCAAAAGGTAAAGTTGCAGACTTAATAATTTGGGATGCAGATCCCTTGCAGCCATCCTCAATGCCTGAAAAAGTTTTTATTAATGGCAAAGATATTGATTTAACTTCTAGAATGACTAGATTGACTGAAAGGTATACTAAAAATAAATTAAAGCCTAATGGGTATAGAAATTAATTATCTTTATTTTTGACGACCCAATACAGTAAACCAATTAATACAAGATTACCTATGATATATGTAGTGAGATCCATTTTTATCCAAAGAAAACTACGAGACAAATAATTAAGAGGACATATATAGCTACATATATGTATTGACCAACTCTAAAGTCTTTCTTAAGCGATTCATCTTTTGCATTCTTAGATTCTATTTCTGAGTTCATATCTAATACTATTAAATAAACTATGTGTTGACAAATATACAATAATGGAGCCACCTGTCAGATTCGAACTGACGACCTGATGATTACAAATCAACTGCTCTAGCCAACTGAGCTAAGGTGGCAACGAGTTGTATTATATACAAATTATTCGATTGGGAAAGAGCATCCAGTTCCACCAATACCGCAATATTCATTTGGATTTTTAGCAAGATATTGTTGATGATACTCCTCAGCTAGAAAGTAGTTTTTTATTGGCTCAATTTCAGTTGTTATGCTATTAAAATTATTTTTAATAAGCTCTTTTTGATATATATTCTTTGATTCCAGTGCAGCCTTAAGATCATTTTCGTTGTTTGTAAAAATTACAGACCTATATTGTGTTCCAATGTCGTTGCCCTGTCTCATTCCTTGGGTGGGGTCATGACTCTCCCAAAAAATTGTTAAAAGGTCTCTCAGGCTTATGACTTTACAGTCATATATTATTTTTACAACTTCAGCATGATTAGTATTTTTGTAACAAACATCTTCATAAGAAGGATTATCTGTATCTCCACCAGAGTAACCCACTGAGGTAAGATATACACCCGGCAGATCCCAAAATTTTCTTTCGATACCCCAAAAACATCCAGCTCCAAAAACTATTTCACTTAAATGTTCAGGTACATCTCCATCAATAGAAATATCTTTTACATAATGCATCATGATTAATAAACTCCTTTTATACTTATTTCCCCACTTGTAATAATCTCTTCACCAATATCAGTTTCTATAACTGCATTACCTTTTTCATCAATATCCTTAAATATAGCTTTTATTTGATTTGAATTGGTATCTTCTATCGTGATTTCTTTGTTCATATGAATACAGCTGTTTTTCCATTCAGTTAACCAATTAAAGTTTAAGTTATTAGATATTTTAATAAATTCAGACAAAATTAAATTTATAAGTTCATTTCTTTTTGTTTCAAGTCCACATTGTGATAGATCACCCCACCAAGATTCTTCTTTTTTTATGTTGAGATTTATACCAATACCCACAATGGTTTTTATTTTTTTCTGATCGGATTCTATTTCAACTAAAATTCCTCCAATTTTCTTATTATTTAGAAGAATATCATTTGGCCATTTAAGCATTATTAGTGGTTGGCCAGACAATTTATCTATTGCATTTTTACATGCTAGTCCTGCTATCAAGCTAATTGGCATGGATGAAAGGTCATTTTCAGTGCAGATAGACATATAAATGTTGCCAGAATTAGGGCTTGACCACTTTTTGCCCTGTCTGCCTCTTCCTAACGTTTGCTTTTCAGCAATGATTACATGGAAGTCTTTTTGAATATCAATTCTTTTAGCTTCATCATTTGTTGAATCAAGTTCACTAAAGATATGTAAATTTAGCCTTTTTGTAGGCAAATCTTTTAAAATTTCATTTTTTTTAAGCGTTTTCAAGATAAGAAATTAGTTGACTTAATATCATTCTAGAACAAAAATAGCTACCTTTAAATGGAGAGGTGGGTGAGTGGTTAATACCAGCAGACTGTAAATCTGCCGCTTCGGCTACGTAGGTTCGAATCCTACCCTCTCCACCACTTTTTGTTTCATAATTTTATGTAACAAAAAATAACTTAAAAAGGTTGAGTTTATAACATTTTAGAGTGATAATACGCCACCAAAAATGGGATGCTTGTGAACGGGCTCATATAGCTCAGCGGTAGAGCACTTGCTTGGTAAGTAAGAGGTCACCGGTTCAAGTCCGGTTATGAGCTCCAATTTATAAATTTAGAGAGGCAAAAAAAATGGCTAGAGAAAAATTCGAAAGAACCCTACCACACGTTAATGTTGGTACTGTTGGTCACGTTGACCATGGTAAAACAACCCTTACTGCTGCTTTAACAAAGGTTGCTGCAGAAGTTTTTGGTGGTGATGCAGTTGATTTTGCAAACATTGATAATGCTCCAGAGGAAAGAGAAAGAGGAATTACGATTGCTACTTCTCATGTTGAGTATGTTTCAA
The DNA here is from genome assembly GCA_902586925.1 of uncultured SAR86 cluster bacterium. Taxonomy (GTDB): domain Bacteria; phylum Pseudomonadota; class Gammaproteobacteria; order Magnimaribacterales; family D2472; genus SAR86A. The sequence continues at coordinate 591,901 of CACIJE010000001.1, forward strand.
CAGCTAGACACTATGCACACGTTGATTGTCCAGGTCACGCTGACTATGTGAAGAATATGATTACAGGTGCTGCTCAGATGGATGGAGCAATTCTTGTTGTTAGTGCAGCAGATGGACCTATGCCACAAACAAGAGAACACATATTGCTTGCTAGGCAGGTTGGTGTTCCATATATAGTCGTTTATATGAATAAAGCGGATCAAAATGATGATCCTGAAATGATTGAGTTAGTTGAAATGGAAATCAGAGAATTACTTAACGAGTATGATTTCCCAGGTGACGATACCCCAATTATTGTTGGTAGTGCTTTGAAAGCTCTTGAAGGAGATACATCGGATATTGGTGTTCCTTCCGTGCAAAAACTAATAGAAACCCTTGATACCTACGTTCCTGAACCTGAGAGACCAGTAGATGGTAATTTTTTAATGCCTATCGAAGATGTATTTACAATTTCTGGAAGAGGAACTGTTGTGACTGGAAGAATTGAAACAGGTATTGTTAACACAGGCGATCCTCTAGAAATTGTTGGAATTAAAGAGACTACGGACACAACATGTACTGGTGTTGAAATGTTTAGAAAGTCACTTGATGAAGGTAGAGCAGGTGAAAACTGCGGTATTCTTCTTAGAGGTGTTGAAAGGGATGCAGTTGAAAGGGGACAGGTACTTGCTAAGCCAAAATCAATATCACCTCATACTAAATTTGAAGCTGAAATATACGTACTTAGTAAAGATGAAGGTGGAAGACATACACCGTTCATGAACAACTATAGACCACAGTTTTATTTCAGAACAACAGATGTTACTGGCGCGTGTGAATTACCTGAAGGTACCGAAATGGTTATGCCTGGCGATAATATCAAGATGGTTGTTTCATTAATCGCTCCAATTGCTATGGATGAAGGTTTAAAATTCGCTATTAGAGAGGGTGGAAGAACTGTTGGTGCTGGCGTAGTATCAAAAATTGTAGAGTAAATTGAGACCATTTAGCCGAGGTAGGTTACCTCGGCTCATTTGTCTTTGAATATATGGAAAATATAGGCCAGTGGCTCAATTGGTAGAGCATCGGTCTCCAAAACCGGAGGTTGGGGGTTCGAGTCCCTCCTGGCCTGCCATGAGGAACGAACTGGTAGAGAGTTAAAATATGAATAAAGAAGTATCTAATTCTAAAACTCTTGATAACCTGAAATGGTTACTTGCTTTATTAGTTTTTTCTGCAGCGGTTATAGGTAATAGCTATTTTGTTGAGGTAGCATTTTTATACAGGGTTTTGGGAGTTTTATTTCTATTTCTAATAGGACTTGGAATAATTGCAATCACAAATTTTGGCGTTAATGCGATTAAGCTTATGAGAGAATCTAGAATGGAAATTAGAAAAGTAGTTTGGCCAACTAGAATGGAAACTACGCAAACTTTTATGATTGTTTTTGCAGCAATTATTATTCTATGTTTATTTTTTTGGGGACTTGAATCGCTTTTAAGTTTTCTAACTGGCTTAGCTCTGGGTTGATTAATGGATTGGTATGTAATACAAGCTTATTCTGGCTATGAACAAAAAGTTAAAGCAGCTTTGGAAGAAAGAATAGTTTTAAATGATCTTTCAGAAAAATTTGGTGAAATCTTGATACCAACTGAGCAAATTGTTGAATTAAAAGGTGGAGCAAAAAAAACAACAGAAAGAAAGTTTTTTCCAGGTTACATTTTAGTCCAAATGAATCTAGAAGATGATTCATGGCAGCTAGTTCAATCCACACCGCGTGTTTCCGGTTTTGTTGGAGGAACAAGAGAAAAACCCCTTCCAATATCAGATGAAGACGTAAGTAACATTATTAATAGAATTGAGGTTGGTGAAGATGCGCCTGCACCCAAAACTATTTACGAACCAGGTGAGGTTATTAGAGTTTGTGATGGTCCTTTTAACGATTTTAACGGGGTTGTTGAAAATGTGGATTATGAAAGAAATATGGTTAAAGTTTCTGTTCAGATTTTAGGAAGAGCAACGCCTGTAGAGTTAGATTTCATGCAAATTGAGAAAACATAATGGCAAAAAAAATAGTTAATGTTTTAAAATTACAAATACCAGCAGGAGGAGCAAACCCGAGTCCACCTGTAGGCCCTGCGTTAGGTCAGGTAGGATTAAATATTATGGATTTTTGTAATGCATTTAACGCAGCTACACAAGAATCTGAAAAGGGTATGCCTCTGCCGGTTGTTATAAATGTTTATGAGGACAAGTCTTTCGATTTTGTTGTTAAAACTCCTCCAGCAGCCGTTCTCATAAGGAAAGCTTTGAATATAACAAAAGGTAGTGGTGAACCAAATCGAGAAAAAGTTGGCAAGTTAACAAGGTCTCAATTAGAAGATATAGCAAAAGCAAAAGAGCCTGATTTAAATTCAAATGATATTGATGCAGCAGTAAAAATTATTGCAGGAACTGCCCGAAGCATGGGAGTTGAAACAGATATATGAGCAAAATTACTAATAAACAAAAAATAATCTTAGAGAAACTTGATACAGAAAAGACCTATTCAATTGATGAGGCAATGAAAATTATTCAATCGGTTAAATCTGAAAAGTTTGATGAGTCAGTGGATATATCTGTAAAACTCGGAGTCGACTCCAATAAATCTGACCAAAATGTTAGAGGAGCAGTTTCATTGCCAAACAGCCTTGGTAAAGAAGTCAAAGTTGCAGTTTTTGCAGATGGCGATCATGCAAAAAGCGCAGAAGAAGCTGGTGCTGATTTTGTTGGAATGGAGGATCTTTCTGAAAAGTTTCAAAAAGAAGAAATAGTTGTTGATGTGGTCATATCTACGAATGCAGCAATGAAGGTTGTTGGTAAACTAGGCCAAACTTTAGGACCAAAAGGTCTAATGCCTAATCCAAAAACTGGAACTGTTTCAGATGATGTAACTTCCGCAATAAAAAATGTTAAGGCAGGTCAAGTAAGATTTAGAACAGACAAAAATGGAATTATTCATGGAAGTATTGGAAAAGTTTCGTTTGACGACGATAAAATAAAAGAAAATGCTTCTGCTTTGATAGAGGAATTAAAAAAATTAAAACCAGCATCTGCTAAAGGTGTCTACATAGGCAATATTGCCCTCAGTAGCACTATGGGGCCAGGGATAAAAATTAATCCAGGTGAGTTGGTATAAGTTTTAGTTCTACAGAAATGTAGAGCTAGATAGTTGCGTATTACGCAGCCGTCGAAGACCGTAGGTGTCGAAAGACTTAATTTCCTACGTAGGTGGTGTTCAAATTGTAATTTTTGCAATTTGTCGCCAAATTGCCGAAAGGCTTAAATTGGAGAACTGCTATGGCATTATCTAAGAATGAAAAAGAAAAGATAGTTCAGAACGTTAAAGAAGTTGCATCTAATGCATCATCATTAGTTATTTCTGATGCAAGAGGTTTGAAAGTTTCTGAGTTATCAGAAATTAGAACTAAAGCGAATGAATCTGGCATTCATATTCAGGTAATAAAAAACTCATTGGCTAAATTAGCCTTTGTGGGTACTGATTTTGGATGTTCAGACGAAGTACTTTTTGGACCTTCTTTGTTTGCTTTTTCTTTCGAAGAACCAGGCGCAGCAGCAAAATTGCTCAAAACATATGCTAAAAATTTTGATGAACTTGAAATAAAAGCTTTAGTGGTTGAAGGGCAATTATTAGATGGAAGTCAAATTGATATTTTGGCAAAACTACCATCTAAAGATGAAGCTTATGGTCTCATTGCTAATGTACTTCAAGCTCCTGTTGGTAAATTTGCAACTTTATTAAATGAAGTTCCAAGTAAGCTAGCTAGAGTTTTGTCTGCAGTTCGTGACAACAAAGAGGCGACAGCCTAAATTATAAGGAGAATAAAATGGCAACTAGTAAAGATGATATTTTAAAAGCAATTGAGGAAATGTCTGTAATGGATTTAGTTGATTTAATTTCAGCTATTGAAGAGAAATTTGGAGTGACAGCTGCAGCTGCAGTTGCAGCAGCACCAGCAGCTTCTGGTGGTGATGGAGATGCTCCAGCTGCAGAAGAAAAAGATGCATTTGACGTTGTGTTATCAGCCGCAGGCGATCAAAAAGTCCAAGTTATTAAAGCTGTTAGAGCTATAACTGGACTGGGATTAAAAGAGGCAAAAGATATGGTCGACGGCGCACCTAGCACACTCAAAGAGGCTGTTAAAAAAGAAGAAGCTGAAGAGATGCTAGCAAAGCTTACGGAAGCCGGTGCTACAGGAGAACTCAAGTAAATAATTATATTTAATTAGAAGGACGCATTTATGTCATACAGTTATACAGAAAAGAAAAGAATAAGAAAAAACTTTGGTACTTTCTCAAAGGTAATGGATCTTCCAAACCTTGTTGAAACTCAAACAAATTCTTATGCTGAATTTCTTCAAGCTGATGTGGCGCCTGAAGCAAGAGAAAAAAAAGGTCTTGAAGAGGTTTTTAAATCTTTATTTCCGATCAAAAGTGTTTCAGGAAATGCAGCCTTAGAATATGTCTCATATGAACTTGGAAAAAATACATACGATGTTCAAGAATGTTTAATTCAAGGATTAACATACTCTGCTCCACTTAGAATTAAAGTCAAATTAGTTCTTTATGATAGAGACTCAAATTTTCAAGAAGTAAAAGACATTAAAGAAGGAGAAGTATTCATGGGAGAAGTGCCATTGATGACAGATGACGCATCTTTCATCATTAATGGAACTGAAAGAGTTGTTGTCTCCCAGCTGCATAGATCTCCTGGAGTATTTTATGATCATGATAAAGGAAAAACGCACTCATCTGGAAAGGTTTTGTATTCTGCAAGAATTATTCCCTACAGAGGTTCATGGTTAGATTTTGAATTTGATCCAAAAGACATTTTATTCAGCAGAATAGATAGAAGAAGAAAAATTCCTGCAACAATTATGCTAAGGGCTCTTGATATGGGGACTGAGGAAATACTATCTGAATTTTACGAAGAAGATATTTTCAAGTTAGATAAAGATAACGTTAAAACAGCTCTAATACCTGAAAGATTTCGTGGAGAGACTTTATCAGTTGACATAAAAGTAAAAACTAAGGTGTATGTTGAAGCCGGAAAAAGAATAACTGCAAGGCACATAAAAGAGCTTACAAGTTCAAAAGCTTCAGAGATATCAATGGCTGAAGAATTTTTATATGGAAAAGTTTTATCTAAAGACATCTTTAACAAAGAGACAGGTGAAGTTTTATTTGCTGCTAATACTGAAATAGATGAGACCATTTTGTCTGAGATTAAAGCAAATGAAATAAAAGAGATAGGTTGTCTCTATATTAATGAATTAGACAAAGGCCCATATATCTCAAATACATTAAGAGTAGATACAACATCTAATAAGTTAGAGGCCCTAGTTGAGATTTATAGAATGATGAGACCAGGTGAACCACCAACTAAAGACTCTGCTGAGACTTTGTTTAATAACTTATTTTTTAATGAGGAAAGGTATGATTTATCCGAAGTTGGAAGGATGAAATTTAATAGAAGGCTAAAACTCAATAATAAAAAAGAAAATCCTCATGTTTTAGACAAAAAAGACATTATAGAAGTAATGAAAGGAATCGTAAATATTCGTGACGGACATGATATTGTTGATGATATTGATCATCTGGGTAACAGAAGAGTTAGATCTGTTGGTGAAATGACTGCTAATCAATTCAGGGTAGGGCTTATAAGAGTCGAAAGAGCTGTACGAGAGAGATTAAGCATGGCAGAGGCAGATGAATTAGGACCACAAGATTTAATCAATGCTAAGCCAGTGACTGCAGCCATTAAAGAGTTTTTTGGATCAAGTCAGCTCTCGCAATTTATGGATCAGAATAATCCTTTATCTGAAATTACTCATAAAAGAAGAGTTTCTGCGTTGGGACCCGGAGGCCTTACTCGAGAAAGAGCAGGTTTCGAAGTCAGGGATGTTCATCCAACTCATTATGGAAGAGTTTGTCCAATCGAGACACCTGAAGGACCTAATATTGGTTTAATTAATTCTTTTGCTTCGTACTCAAGAACAAATCAATATGGCTTCATAGAGACACCATATAGAAAAGTAACTAACGGAAAAGTTACTAATGAAATTATATATCTGTCTGCAATTGATGAAGCTGAACATGTTATTGCACAAGCAAATGTGTTACTTGATAAAAATAATAAGTTTGTCGATGATCTAGTTGCCGTCAGGCATGCAAATGAATTTGAATTAATGTCGCCTGACAGAATTGATTTAATGGATGTTTCACCACAACAAGTTGTTTCAATAGCAGCATCTTTGATACCTTTTCTTGAGCACGATGATGCAAACAGAGCATTAATGGGATCAAATATGCAGCGTCAAGCAGTACCAGTTTTAAGAGCAGAGAAACCCCTTGTTGGAACTGGTCTTGAAACTGTAGTAGCTAGAGATTCTGGTGTTTGTATTGTTGCTAAAAATTCTGGGGTTGTAGAGAGTGTTGATGCCTCAAGAATCGTTGTTCGGGTTACTGATAAAAAATCAAAGACAGCTTCTGATGTTTATAATTTAATTAAATACACTAGATCTAATCAGAATACATGTATTAATCAGCGACCAATCGTTAAAGAGGGAGATATTGTCAAAAAAAGTGATGTCCTAGCAGATGGACCTTCAATTGATAATGGAGAGTTAGCGTTAGGGCAAAATATTAGAATTGCATTCATGCCATGGAATGGTTATAACTTTGAAGATTCTATCTTGATTTCTGAAAAAGTAGCAAGAGAGGACAGATTTACATCAATTCATATACAAGAAATAGTCTGCATTGCAAGAGATACAAAACTTGGTTCTGAAGAGATTACATCAGACATCCCCAATGTTGGTGAAGGCTCATTAAATAAACTTGATGAATGTGGAATAGTTTACGTAGGTGCTGAAGTTGACCCCGGAGATATATTGGTTGGAAAAATTACACCAAAGGGTGAAACTCAACTTTCTCCTGAAGAAAAACTTTTAAGGGCGATATTTGGAGAAAAAGCATCTGATGTTAAAGACACATCACAAAGATCAAGTTCAAAGGGAACTGTAATTGGAGTTGAGGTATTTACTAGGGATGGTGTTGATAAGGATGAAAGAACTCAAGCTATTGAACAAGATCACCTTGATAAATCAAAAAAAGATGCAGATGAGGAAGCTGGTGTAGTTGAGCAAGCTACAAAAACTAGATTATGCGAATTGTTAAAATCTAAAAAAGCTGTAAAAGGTAATGGTGTAAAAAAAGGAGAAATTCTTGAAATAGAAAAATTAGAATCCTTTAAATTAAATGATATTTTCTCTCTTAGAACTGATAAAGATACAATTAATAACGTAATTGAAGAAACTGAAGTTTCATACAAGCAGTATATAAAAGATATTAAATCAAGATATGAGGAAAAAGTTGCCAAGATCGTTAGAGGGCATGACCTTGCTCCTGGAGTAATCAAAATTGTAAAAGTATTCTTAGCTATAAAAAGAAGAATACAACCCGGTGACAAAATGGCTGGTAGGCATGGAAATAAAGGAGTCATCTCTGAAATAATGCCTGTTGAGGATATGCCATATGATGAAAATGGTAATCCAGTAGATATCGTACTTAATCCCCTCGGAGTCCCTTCGAGGATGAATGTTGGTCAGATTCTTGAAACTCATATGGGTTCTGCTGCAAAAGGTATTGGCTTAAAGATTGATGAGATGATTAATGATAATGCAAAGCCAGCTGAGTTAAAGGAGTACCTGGATAAACTTTATAATAAAAATGCTTCAAACAAAGAAGACATAAATTCTCTAAACAATTCTGAAATTATAGAACTTGCTGAAAATTTAAGAGGTGGACTCCCAATAGCTACACCTGTATTTGATGGCGCAAAGGAGAGTGAGATTAAAGATTTACTTAAGCTTGCAGACATTCCAGAGTCTGGTCAAATTACATTATATGATGGAAGAACTGGATCAAAATTTGATAGACCTGTTACAGTCGGATATATGTATATGATTAAATTAAATCATCTTGTTGATGACAAAATGCATGCAAGATCTACTGGTTCATATAGTCTTGTAACACAACAGCCACTTGGTGGTAAGGCTCAATTTGGCGGCCAAAGATTTGGTGAAATGGAAGTATGGGCCTTAGAAGCTTATGGTGCTTCATATACACTACAAGAAATGTTAACCGTTAAGTCTGATGATGTATCAGGCAGAACGAAAATGTATAAAAACATTGTTGATGGAAGTTATGAAATGGATGCAAATGTCCCGGAGTCATTTAATGTCTTGAGCAAAGAAATTAAATCCCTTGGAATTAATATCGAATTAGATTTAGAAAACTAGGAGAAAAAATTGAAAGACTTACTTAATTCTTTAAAAACTGGTCAGGATGATTTTACAACAATTTCTGCTGGCCTCGCCTCACCTCAAGTTATAAAGTCATGGTCTTTTGGTGAAGTAAAGAAACCTGAAACAATAAACTATAGAACATTTAAACCAGAAAGAGATGGTTTATTTTGTGCAAAAATCTTTGGCCCAGTTAAAGATTATGAATGTATTTGTGGTAAGTATAAAAGAATGAAACATAGGGGCGTTGTCTGCGAAAAATGTGGTGTAGAAGTTACGCTAGCAAAAGTTCGAAGAGAAAGGATGGGGCACATAGATTTAGCCGCACCTGTTGCCCATATTTGGTTTTTAAAATCTCTTCCTTCAAGAATAGGCCTCTTGCTTAATGTGACACTTCGCGAAATAGAGAGAGTTTTATATTTCGAAAGTTATATTGTTACGGATCCAGGATTAACTGAATTAGAGAAAGGCCAAATACTTACTGAAGAAGAATGGGTTGAAAAGTATGAAGAATTTGGAGATGAATTTTCTGCAGGCATGGGTGCTGAGGCTGTTCAAATTTTACTTGAAGAACTCGATATTGAGGACGAAATAAGAATAATCAGAGAGGAAATACCTGAAACTAATTCAGAGACAAAACTAAAGAAATTGTCTAAAAGATTAAAATTATTAGAGGCATTTAATGACTCTGGTAATAAGCCTGAGTGGATGATTATGAATGTTCTTCCAGTATTGCCACCAGATTTAAGACCACTAGTACCTCTTGAGGGTGGAAGATTTGCTACTTCAGACCTAAATGATCTATATAGAAGAGTTATTAACAGAAATAATAGATTAAAAAGGCTACTTGAATTAAATGCTCCTGAAATAATTGTAAGAAATGAAAAAAGAATGCTACAAGAATCTGTTGACGCTCTTCTCGATAATGGAAGAAGAGGCAGAGTAATTACAGGTACCAACAAAAGACCTTTGAAGTCTCTTGCAGATATGATTAAAGGGAAGGGTGGAAGATTCAGACAAAACTTATTAGGTAAAAGAGTAGATTATTCAGGTAGATCCGTGATTGTTGCCGGACCGAATCTAAAGTTACATCAATGTGGCTTACCTAAAAAAATGGCTCTTGAATTGTTTAAACCATTTGTCTACGGAAAACTTGAAAACAGAGAGTTGGCTACAACAATCAAGGGTGCAAAAAAACTTGTTGAGAGAGAGACTCCCGAGGTTTGGGAAGTTCTTGAGGAAGTGATTAGAGAACATCCAGTACTACTTAATAGGGCTCCTACACTTCATAGACTTGGACTTCAAGCATTTGAACCAAAGCTCATAGAGGGCAAAGCTATTCAACTTCATCCTTTGGTTTGTGTTGCATTTAACGCAGACTTTGATGGAGATCAAATGGCTGTTCATGTTCCATTAACTATTGAGGCACAACTTGAAGCAAGAGCTTTAATGATGTCAACAAATAATATTCTTTCTCCAGCAGATGGATCTCCAATTATTAACCCAACTCAGGATGTAGTTTTGGGTCTATATTATATGACAAGAGATAATGCTAATGCCTCAGGTGAAGGAAGAGTATTTAGTAATCCTGACGAAGTTTTAAGAGCTTATGAAACAGAAACTTTAGAAATACATTCACCAATTAAGGTAAGAATCACTCACGAAGATGGTGAGACAACTATTGAAGATACAACAGTTGGAAGAACTTTGATTTGGAGAATAACTCCTCATGAAGTTGGCTTTCACAATATTAATAATGTATTAAATAAGAAATCAGTTTCAAAGTTAGTTGATACTTCATACAGAAAAGCTGGCTTAAAGAAAACAGTAATCTTTGCTGATCAACTTATGTACCTTGGCTTTGACTTTTCAACTCGATCAGGCTCATCAATTGGCGTAAATGACTTTGTTATTCCTGAGGAAAAGGCCAATATTATTGATTCCTCTGAAAAAGAAGTTAAAGCTATTGAAAAACAATTTGATTCTGGATTAGTTACAAGGGGAGAAAGATATAACAAAGTCATTGATATATGGTCTAGAGCAAATGAGCAGGTAGCAAAAGCGATGATGGAAAAAATTAGTTCTGAAACTGTAACAAAACCAAATGGAGAAGATATTGATCAGTCCTCATTTAATTCTGTATACATCTATGCAGACTCTGGAGCAAGAGGCTCACCTGCACAAATCAGACAACTTTCAGGTATGAGAGGACTAATGTCAAAGCCTGATGGCTCTATAATTGAAACACCAATTACAGCCAACTTTAGAGAAGGTTTATCAGTTCTTCAATATTTTATATCAACACATGGAGCTAGAAAGGGTTTGGCAGATACTGCTCTTAAAACAGCTAATTCAGGATATCTTACTAGAAGGTTGTGTGATGTATCTATGGATTCAGTGATAAACATTGATGATTGTGGAACCACAGAGTCTATTACAGTGACTTCAATAATTGATGGTGGTGAAATTATTCAAGCGCTCACCGATAGAATATTAGGAAGAGTTATTGCAGAACCAATTTTCGATGCAAATGGAAAAGAACTTTTTGCCATAAACACAATGTTAGATGAGGATGCTCTTAGTGTAATTAGCGAATTAAACCTCTCTAGCTTAAAGATAAGGTCTCCAATGACATGCGAAGCTCCCGTTGGAGTTTGTGCTAAATGTTATGGAAGAGATCTTGCCAGGGGGCATTTAGTTCACAGAGGTGAAGCTGTTGGGGTAGTTGCTGCTCAGTCAATTGGTGAGCCTGGAACTCAATTAACAATGAGAACATTTCATATTGGTGGTGCTGCATCAAGTTCATCTGAGGAAGATGCAATTTTTAATAAAAGCTCAGGCGTTGTGTCTTTCTCAGACGATATTAAAACGGTTACGAACAAAGACAAACTTGAAGTAGTTGTGTCTAGGAATGCAATGTGTTCTATATCTGATGTGAATGGAAAAATTATTGAACAGTACAAAGTACCATATGGAGCAACATTAGAAGTAGCAAACTCAAAAGACTTAGATGAAGGAATTCGAATCGCTTCTTGGGATCCATACACCAGACCAATAATCTCTGAAACATCTGGCAAAGTTAAATTTACCGATATAGAAGATGGTGTAACCGTTAGAGAGCAGCTTGATGAGCTGACAGGTTTATCAAGTGTTGAGATTATTGAAGTTGCAGATAGAACATCTGCAGGCAGAGATATGACTCCAACAATTGAAATTGTTGACTCAAAGGGAAAGCCTGTTCTGATTGGAGAATTCAAACAACCTGCCGTATATCCTTTGCCTGCAGGCGGACTAGTAAATCTTGTTAATGGTCAGAAAATTAGTGCTGGTGAGGTTATTGCTAGAATGCCATTAGTAGCCTCAAAAACAAAAGATATTACAGGTGGCCTTCCAAGGGTTGCTGATTTGTTTGAAGCAAGAACACCAAAAGATGCAGCTGTTCTCGCAGAAGAGGCTGGTGTCGTTTCTTTTGGTAAAGAAACAAAAGGAAAAGTTAGGCTTGTTATTACTCCGGAAGGTGCTTCTAAAAAAAGTCAAAATAAAGAAATGCTTATTCCTAAGCATAGAACTCTTAATGTGTTTGAAGGAGAAAGAGTAAATAAAGGTGATATTATTTCAGAAGGCCCATTAAGTCCCCACGATATTTTGAGACTTAAAGGCATACCAGATTTAACAAATTTTATTGTTAATGAAATACAAGATGTTTATAGACTTCAAGGCGTTTCTATTAACGATAAACATATAGAGACAATCTTACGACAAATGCTGAGAAAAGCTCTAATTATAGATGGTGGTGACACTAAATTTATTCAAGGTGATCAAGTTAGCTATGCTGAGCTTAAAGAAGAGAATACAAAAGCTATAGCTGATGGTAAAAATCCGGCTGTATTTGAAAGAGTCTTGCTCGGTATAACTAAAGCTTCACTAGCTACAGATTCATTTATATCAGCTGCTTCTTTCCAAGAGACAACAAGAGTTTTAACAGAAGCTGCTGTAACAGGCAAAAAAGATCATTTAAAAGGTTTAAAAGAAAATGTTGTTGTTGGAAGACTAATTCCTGCTGGAACCGGTATGGAATTTCATGACAAACTTAGAAACAAGAAACAGGGTGAATTTGACGAAAGCATGCTATCAGATGAAGATATCGAAGCTGCTTTAAGACAAGAGCTTCAAGAAAATGATGAAGAATAATGTTGACCATTAATACTATGCTCTATAAAATCGCCGCCTATATAGAGAATTAAATGGCTACAGTTAATCAATTAATTAAAAAATCTAGAAAACCTAAGGTAAAGAAAACTGATGTGCCTGCATTAAACGCTTGTCCACAAAGAAGAGGTGTTTGCACAAGAGTTTATACAACTACACCAAAAAAACCTAACTCTGCATTAAGAAAGGTATGCAGAGTTCGTCTAACTAGCGGTTATGAAGTCACATCGTATATTGGAGGCGAAGGTCATAATCTTCAAGAACATTCTTTAGTTTTAATTAGAGGCGGAAGAGTTAAAGATTTGCCTGGAGTAAGATACCACACCATAAGAGGCACACTAGATACATCTGGTGTTGCAAGCAGAAAACAGAGACGCTCAAAATATGGAGCAAAAAAAGGTAAATAGGTATGCCAAGAAGACGAAGTCCAGAAAAGAGAAAAGTTCTTCCAGATCCTAAGTATAAGGATGTTGTACTTGCAAAATTTATGAACAACTTAATGAAGGATGGAAAAAAATCTATTGCAGAAAAAATTGTTTATGGTGCATTTGATCAAATAAATAAAAGTTCTAAGGATGACCCACTAGATGTATTTATGAAGGCTCTTGAAGAAGTAAGTCCTGTTGTTGAAGTAAAGTCTAGAAGAGTGGGTGGTGCAAATTATCAGGTCCCTGTTGAAATAAGACCATCAAGAAGACAGGCTTTAGCAATGAGATGGATTGTTGAAGCTGCTAGGAGTAGATCAGAAAAATCAATGGATTTAAGGCTAGCTGGAGAACTTCAAGATGCTTCTCAAAAAAAAGGTTCAGCTTATAGAAAAAGGGAAGATGTTCACAAAATGGCTGAAGCAAACAAAGCTTTCTCACATTTCAGATTTTAATCAAAAAAGATTATGGCTAGAGATACTATTTTAAATAAATATAGAAATGTAGGTATATGTGCACACGTGGATGCTGGTAAAACAACTACTACTGAGAGAGTATTATTTTATACTGGTTTGTCTCATAAGATTGGTGAAGTTCATGATGGTGCAGCAGTCATGGATTGGATGGAACAAGAACAAGAAAGAGGCATCACGATAACTTCCGCAGCAACAACTTGTTTTTGGAGTGGCATGGAGCAGCAATTTCCTCAACATAGAATCAATATAATTGATACTCCAGGTCACGTTGACTTTACAATTGAGGTTGAAAGATCACTAAGAGTTTTAGATGGAGCTGTTGTTGTATTTTGTGGTACGTCAGGTGTTGAACCACAATCAGAAACCGTTTGGAGACAGGCTAACAGATATGAAGTACCAAGAATTGTTTTTGTTAATAAGATGGATCGAGCAGGCGCAAACTTTGAAAAAGTTGTTGATCAAATCAAAGATAGACTTCAAGCAAATATAGTTCCAATACAATATAACATTGGTTCTGAAGAGGATTTCAAAGGAGTAGTTGATCTTATAAACATGAGAGCTATTTATTGGAACGAAGAAGATCAGGGCTTAACTTTCGACTCAAAGGAAATTCCTGAAGAATTGTTTGATAAATGTTCTAAACTTAGAGAAGAGATGCTTGAAGCAGCTGCCGAGGCTAATGAAGAACTAATGGATGCCTACCTGGAATCTGGTGATTTAACTCCAGAGCAAATTAAAGAGGGTCTTAGGATTAGATCTCTTGCGAATGAGGTGATTCTCGCCTTATGTGGCTCTGCTTTTAAAAATAAAGGTGTTCAAGCTGTTCTAGACGCAGTTATTGATTTTTTACCTGCGCCAGATGAAGTTAAAGCAATCGATGGTGTTATTCCTAACAATTCAGATGAAGAGGATGAAGAACCAGATACAAGATTATCTTCTGATGAAGAACCGTTTTCTGCATTAGCATTTAAGATTGCGACTGATCCTTTTGTAGGAACCTTAACATTCATTAGGGTTTATTCTGGAGTTCTTAGTGTTGGTGATGGTGTAATGAATACTACCAAGTCAAAAAAGGAAAGAGTAGGAAGAATGGTACAAATGCATTCAAATAATAGGGAAGAAATCAAAGAAGTTAGAGCGGGTGATATAGCAGCATGTATTGGATTAAAGGATATTACAACAGGAGATACTTTATCTGATGTAAATAAGCCTATTGTTCTTGAAAGAATGGACTTCCCTGAACCAGTTATATCGGTGGCTGTTGAACCAAAATCAAAACAAGATCAGGAGAAAATGTCTTTAGCATTAGGAAAGCTTGCCCAAGAAGATCCATCTTTTAGAGTTGCAAGTGATGAAGAATCTGGCCAAACAATAATCTCTGGTATGGGCGAACTTCACTTAGATGTTCTTGTTGATAGAATGAAAAGAGAGTTTTCAGTTGAAGCCAACATAGGCAAACCTCAAGTTGCGTATAGAGAAACCATAAAAGAAACAATAGAGATAGAGGGTAAATTTGTAAGGCAAAGTGGTGGAAAAGGACAGTATGGTCATGTTTGGCTCAAATTAGAGCCATTAGGTCTTGATGATGAATATGAATTTGTAGATAAAATCGTTGGCGGTGTAATTCCAAAAGAATATATACCGGCTGTAAACAAAGGTATTCAAGAACAAATGCAAAATGGTGTAATTGCCGGATATCCTCTATTAGCATTGAGGGCAACATTGTATGATGGCTCATTCCATGATGTAGACTCTAATGAGATGGCATTTAAGATTGCAGGTTCTATGGCACTTAAAGAAGGAGCAAATAAAGCTAAACCTGCTTTATTAGAACCAATAATGAAGGTTGTTGTTGTTACACCAGAAGATCATATGGGTGACGTTGTTGGTGATTTAAATAGAAGAAGGGGGATAATTTTGGGGATGGAAGACATTACTTCAGGTAAAGAAGTTTCCTCTGAAGTGCCGCTTGCCGAAATGTTTGGATACGCAACTGATCTGAGATCTCAAACTCAGGGAAGAGCAACTTTTACGATGGAATTCACTAAATATGGTGAGGTTCCAAATAATATAGCAGAACAGCTAAAAACCTCTTAATATTTACAGAAAATAAAACCCTCAATAAAGTTGACAGTACCACTCTAAGGGGCTTAGAATACGCCACATTTTGCATTTTGCTGAATGTAAAAATTTTTTTAAAATAGGTTAGAAACAGGGTAAATGGAGAATCAATCAATAAGAATAAGGTTAAAAGCTTTTGATTATAGATTAATTGATGCTTCAGCTAAGTTAATAGTTGAAACTGTAAAAAAAACTGGAGCAGTTATTAATGGGCCAATACCTTTACCAGTTAAAAAAGAGAGAACAACAGTATTGATTTCACCGCATAAAGACAAAGATGCAAGGGATCAATACGAGATTGTTACTTACAAAAGATTGATGGATATTGTTAAACCAACTGATAAGACAGTTGATGCTTTAATGAAATTAGATCTCTCCTCTGGAGTAGATGTTCAAATAAGCTTGGGACAATAAATTTTAACGCGAATGCGGCCATAGAGGGTTTGTAGCCCCGTAAAAGGAGATAAAATTGAGCATAGGCTTAATAGGAAAAAAATCAGGCATGTCTCGTCTTTTTCTCGAAGATGGAGAATCTGTGCCTGTTACAGCAGTTTCAGTGTGTGGCAATTTTGTTGCTGGCATTAAGACAAAAGATAAAAACGGATATAACGCCTTATTAATCTCAAAAACTGAAAAATCTAATAATATAAACAAATCCAAATCTGAATTTTTCAAAAAGATAAATTTAAATCCAGGATCACTATCAGAGTTTAAATCAGATGAAATAGAAAGCTATGAAATTGGAAAACACTTAACAGCTGAAGTGTTTGAGGTTGGACAGTACGTTGATGTAACTGGTACTTCAAAGGGCAAGGGTTATGCAGGAGTTATAAAAAGACACAATTTTTCAATGCAAGATGCAACTCATGGAAACTCTCTTGCTCACAGAGCACATGGATCGATTGGTCAGTGTCAAACTCCTGGCAGAGTTTGGAAAGGTAAAAAAATGTCAGGACATATGGGCAACGTTAAGAAGACAATACAAAGCTTAAAGATCGTAGATATGGATGTTGAAAATAATGTTATCTATATAAAGGGAGCTGTTCCTGGTTTCAACGGCTCTGAATTAAAAATAAAACCATCAAATAAAAAATAATGAAGATAGAACTTTTATCAAATACAAAAAACAAAGATATTTCTATATCTAATGAAGTATTCAGCAAAGAATTTAATGAATCTTTAATTCATCAAGCTGTTGTTAGTTTTATGGCATCTTCACGACAAGGAAGCGCTAAACAAAAAAATAGATCTGAAGTAAGAGGCGGTGGCAAAAAACCATTTAGACAAAAAGGAACTGGCAGAGCCAGAGCAGGGACCATAAGGAGCCCCCTTTGGAGAGGTGGAGGTGTTACTTTTGCTTCAAGACCAAGAGACTTCAGTAAGAAGATAAACAAAAAAATGTATCGTGCTGCTATTAAGTCAATTTTTTCAGAATTAGTAAGACAAAATAGATTAGTTGCCATTGAAAAACCAACACTTAAAAAGCCTAAAACAAAAGAATTTGCAAGCTTTTTAAATGAATTCTCTCTAAGTAGAGTTCTAATTATCACTGAAGAGCCTGATGTAAATCTTTATCTTTCAGCAAGAAATATACCGAACGTTGATGTTATTACTTTTAGAGAAATTAATCCAATAAATCTTTTAAAACCTCAAAAGGTAGCTGTTACAAGCGAAGCTTTAAAACAAATAGAGGAGTGGATTAATGGATAAAGAAAAATTATATACATTAATAAAATCTCCAATTATTACTGAACAAACAGCCCAGTTAAGCGAAAAGTATAAGCAAGTTGTTTTCAAAGTTGATCTTTCAGCAAATAAAAAAGAAATTAAAAATGCAGTTGAAACATTATTTAAAGTTGATGTAATCAAAGTAAGTACATCAGTTGTAAAAGGCAAGAGGAAAAGAAACAGATTTGGTATATATAAAAAATCAGATTATAAAAAAGCTTTTGTATCTATTAGTGAAGATTCAGAGATTCAATTTGAGGGGATAAACTAATGGCAATTGTTAAATCAAAACCAACCAGCCCTGGAAGAAGAGGTCTTGTATCAGTTAAATCTGTTTTACATAAGGGTAAACCACATAAGTCATTAATTGAGCCAAAAGCTAAAAATGGTGGAAGAAATAATAATGGACGAATTACCGTTAGACACCAAGGCGGCGGCCATAAGCAACATTACAGGGTTGTTGATTTTAAAAGAAATAAATTTGATATTCCTGCAATCGTTGAAAGAATTGAATATGATCCCAATAGGTCAGCACATATCGCTTTATTGAAATATCTTGATGGAGAAAGAAGATACATAATTGCTCCATCAAAATTAAAAATAGGTGATGAGCTAATTTCTTCTGATAATTGTGAAATCAAAGTAGGTAATTCAATGAAATTAAAAGATATACCTCTTGGAACCAATGTTCACTGTATCGAACTAAAGCCAAAGAAAGGGGCTCAAATTGCAAGGAGTGCTGGAGCGTCCGCTAGATTAGTTGCTAAAGAAGGCATATATGCAACCTTAAGGTTACAGTCAGGAGAGACACGAAAAATTTTGTGGGAATGTAGAGCTACCTTAGGAACAGTTTCAAATCAAGAAAATAATTTAAAATCTTTAGGAAAAGCAGGTGCTAAAAGGTGGAGAGGAGTAAGACCTACAGTTAGAGGTGTTGCTATGAATCCTGTTGATCATCCGCATGGTGGTGGTGAAGGAAGAACTTCAGGAGGACGACATCCTTCGACGCCTTGGGGAGTTCCAACAAAAGGTTACAAGACAAGAAAAAATCAAAGGACAGATGATTTAATTATAAGAAGAAGAGGTAAAAAATAATATGCCAAGATCTCTAAAAAAAGGACCATTTGTAGATTTATCCCTTACAAAAAAAGTAGATAAAGCAAATACAAATAATGATAAAAAACCAATTAAAACATGGTCAAGGAGATCAATGATTATTCCAACGATGGTTGGACTAACAATATCAGTTCACAATGGAAGACAACATGTACCAGTATTTATTAATGAAGATATGGTTGGGCACAAGCTCGGAGAGTTTGCGATGACAAGAACATTTAAAATGCATTCTGGAGATAGGAAAGCATAATTATGGAGACAAGAGCTTACTTAAAAGGAACAAGGCTATCTCCTCAAAAGGCAGCATTAGTTGCAGATCAGATTAGAGGCAAAAGTGTTGAAAAGGCTTTAGATTTCCTTATTTTCAATAAACAAAAAGGTTCTGCGGTAATTAAAAAATTGTTAGATTCAGCTATTGCTAATGCAGAAAATAACAATAATTCTGATATTGACAAATTATCAGTCAAATCTGTAATTGTTAATCAAGGCATGAGATTAAAAAGAATGAGAGCAAGAGCTAGAGGTAGGGCTGACAGAATAATAAAACCTACTTGTCATATAGAAATAATATTGGCAGAGGAGAATAATTAATGGGACAAAAAGTTAATCCAAATGGTTTTAGACTAGGTATTTCAAAAAAACAAAATGCTAATTGGTTTGCTAAGGGAAAAGACTTTTCTAAAAATCTAATACAAGATCTAAAGGTTAGGGATCATCTTAATAAGAAGCTAAAGAATTCTTCTATAAGTAAAATTGAATTAGAAAGAACGGCAGATACATTTGTAGTAAATATCCATACAGCAAGACCAGGAATTATTATTGGAAAAAGAGGTGAAGAAATAGAAAATCTTAAAAAAGCTGTTGAGAAAATTGTAAAAGGACCGTCACAAATCAACATTAAAGAAATAAAAAAACCAGATTTAGATGCACAAATTCTTGCTGAAGGAGTTGCTCAACAGCTTGAAAAAAGAGTCATGTTTAGAAGAGCAATGAAGCGGACCGTTCAAAGCGCATTAAGGCAAAGTGCCAAAGGGGTCCGAATTGAGGTATCAGGCAGACTTAATGGTGCTGAAATCGCAAGAACAGAATGGTATAGAGAGGGCCGCGTACCATTACATACATTAAGAGCTGACATAGATTATGGAACTTCTGAGGCTCTTACTACTTATGGAATTATTGGTGTAAAAGTTTGGGTGTATAGAGGTGAAATAAATGAAGATCCTTATAAAAAGGTTCAAGGAGCCGGTTAAGTAAAATGTTACAACCTAAACAAACAAAATTTAGAAAAATGCATAAAGGCAGAAACCGCGGTCTTGCACAAAATGGTAATACAATTGCGTTTGGAAGATTTGGATTAGTAGCATCTGGTAGAGGAAGAATTACTGCTAGACAAATTGAGTCTGCCAGAAGAGCAATGACTAGGTATATTAAAAGAGGTGGGAATATATGGATTCGAATTTTTCCTGACAAACCTATTACAAAAAAGCCATTGGAAGTAAGAATGGGAAAAGGTAAGGGTAACGTTGAGTATTGGGTTGCACTTGTTCAACCAGGAAAGGTTATGTTTGAAATGGCTGGTGTCGAAGAAGAACTTGCAAGAGAGGCATTCAGACTTGCTTCAGCAAAGCTTCCAATAAAAACACATTTTATTAAGAAAGATTTATAAATGAAGAAAGAGTTAATAGATTTAAGAAAGAAAAATATTGAACAGTTAAATGCTGAGCTTTTATCTGCAAGAGAAACTCAATTTGGATTGAGGATTAAACACAAAACTGGTCAATTAAACGAAGTCAGTGATTTAAAGAAGTTAAGAAGAAAAATAGCACTAATCAAAACTTTAATTAGTGAAACTAAATTAAGGGATGAATAAAAATGAAATCAACTAATCCGAGAATATTATCAGGAGTTGTAACCAGCAATAAAGCTGATAAGACTATAACTGTAAAAATCGAAAGGAAAGTAAAACATCCTTTTTATGGCAAAGTTATTAAAAGAGCAAGTAATGTTCATGCACATGACGAAAATAATATTGCCAATATTGGAGATATTGTCTCGGTCAAAGAATGCAGACCTATTTCAAAAACAAAAACATGGATTTTAATAACTGACAATAAATCAGAAACACTGGAGAGCAAATAATGATTCAAATGCAATCACTATTAAAAATTGCAGACAATAGCGGTGCTAGGAGCGTTATGTGTATCAAAGTTTTGGGTGGCTCAAAAAGAAGATATGCGAATATAGGTGATGTTATAAAGGTTGCTATTCGTGAAGCTATTCCGACCGGAAAAGTTAAAAAAGGACAAGTTGTTGATGCTCTTATAGTTCGCTCAAGGAAAGGGGTCAGAAGAAGAGACGGCTCTCTTATAAAGTTTGATGAAAATGCAGCAGTTCTTATAAATGCCCAAAAAGCCCCAATTGGTACTAGAGTATTTGGACCTGTTACGAGAGAGTTAAGAGATGGAAAGCACATGAAAATATTATCCTTAGCACCAGAGGTTTTGTAACATGAGTAATAATACTATTTCAACAAAACTTAGATCTGGAGACGAAGTAATTATCATTGCTGGAAAGGACATTGGTAAAAAGGGCACCTTGCGAGAGATTGTGAGAAATAAAAATAAAGCAATAGTCAGTGGAATTAATATGGTTAAAAAACATACAAAACCAAATCCAGAAATGGGTGTAACTGGCGGTGTAGTTGAACAAGAAGCTGCAATATCGTTATCAAATTTAGCAATATGGAACCCGAAAACTAAAGCTAAAGACAAAATCTCATATTCAAGAAATAAAGACGGAGAAAAAATAAGACTTTATAAGTCAGACGGAGCTGAAATAAAATAATGGCAAACTTAAAAGAAAGATATTACAGCGAGTTAAGACCAGCTCTTAAGGAAGACTTGGGAATCGATAATATTATGGCAGTTCCAAGACTAACAAAAGTCGTTATTAATATGGGTGTTGGTGAAGCTGCAAATGATAAGAAGCATCTTGAGTCAGCTCTTGAAAATCTTACTGTTATTGCTGGCCAAAAACCCATTGTTACAAAAGCGAGACAGTCTGTAGCAAGCTTTAAAATTAGAGAAGGATGGCCACTTGGATGCAAAGTAACTTTAAGAGGAAGGAAAATGTATGACTTTGTAGAAAGACTAATTAAAATCGCAATTCCAAGAGAAAGAGACTTTAGAGGACTTAATCCGAAGTCTTTCGATCAACAAGGTAATTACAATTTCGGAATTAAAGAACAGATAATATTTCCTGAAATTAATTATGACAATATTGACAATATTAGAGGTATGGACATCTGTATAAATACTTCAGCTAAAACTGTGGACCAGGCTAAGGCACTTTTGAAAGCTCTAGACTTTCCTTTTAAACAATAGGCGGGATATATGGCAAAGAAATCTATGATTGCAAGAGAAGTAAAAAGAATAAAGACAGTTGAAAAATATGCTGAGAAAAGATCCGTTTTAAAGAAATTGATGAGTGATCAAAATTTAACAAGTGAAGAAAGGTATGAGGCAAGAATACAATTTCAAAAGCTTCCAAGAAACGCAAGTCCATCAAGAGTTGTTAGAAGATGCCAAGTAACAGGAAGACCACATGCTGTTTATAGAAAGTTTGGCCTAAGTAGAATCAAATTAAGAGAAGCTGCTATGAGGGGTGATATACCTGGATTAGTAAAATCAAGTTGGTAATATTATGAGTTTTCAAGATCCCATATCAGATTGTTTAACAAGAATTAGAAACGGACTAATGCGTGGTAAAGATAAAGTTCAAATACCATATTCAAAACTGAAATATGATTTGGTAAATGTTCTTGTTGAAGAAGGCTACCTTAAATCATGCGATAAATCTGAAAATAATGGCAAGTCAGTTATTGAAGTAGACTTAAAATATTACAATGACTCTCCAGCAATAAAAGAGCTTAAAAGAGTTAGTAAGCCTAGTTTAAGAAAATATTCTGGTGCGTCAGATCTTGATTCAGTAAAGAGTGGACTAGGTTCATTTATTTTATCGACAAACTTAGGGTTAATGACTGACAAGGATGCTAAGGCTAAAAATGTTGGCGGTGAAATTTTGTGTGAGGTTTTTTAATGTCCAGAGTAGCAAAAAATCCAATTCATATTCTTGATAATGTTGATTTAAGCATTAACGAAAACATTGTTAGTGTTAAAGGGAGTAAAGGAGTACTTGAGTTTGATATACCTCAGTCAATATCTCTTGAGATAAAAGAGAACATAATTAATGTTAAATATGATGAGGCTGATCAACAATCCGTTGCTCTGGCAGGCACTACTAGATCTTTAATCAATAATATGATTATTGGTGTTACAAACGGATTTGAAAAAAAATTGGAATTAATTGGTGTTGGTTATCGTGCAAAGGCTTCAGGTAAACTTTTAGAATTAACTTTAGGTTTTTCCCATCCCGTTAAATATCAACTACCTGAGGATGTTGAAGTTGAAACACCCTCTCAGACAGAAATAGTTTTAAAAAGCCATAATAAACAGTTATTAGGACAAGCTGCTGCTGAGATAAGAGCATTTAGACCTCCAGAGCCTTATAAAGGAAAAGGTGTTAGATATGCTGATGAACAAGTTAAGAGAAAAGAAGCTAAAAAAGCAGCTGGTGCAGGAGCTTAATGATGAATATCAAGAATACTTCAAGATTAAAAAGAGCTAAAAAAACAAGAGTTAAAATTAGAGTGCAAGATACACCAAGATTAACCGTATATAGATCGTCAAAACATTTTTATGCCCAAGTTTTTGATAGCCTTGGATCTAAAGTTATTGTCTCAGCCTCAACTACCGAAAAGGATTTAGATGTCAAGTCCAATAATCTTGATGCTGCAGTTGTAGTAGGTAAAAAAGTTGCTGAAAGAGCATTAGAAAATGGTATTACAAAGGTTGTTTTTGATAGATCAGGCTATAAATATCATGGACGAATAAAAGCTTTAGCAGATTCTGCTAGAGAAGCAGGATTGGAGTTTTAAATAAATGAATCAAGGAGATACAGTGAATAATCAACAGGTTGATGCACTTGAGGAAAAATTAGTACAAGTCAACAGAGTTGCTAAAGTTGTCAAAGGTGGGAGAATCTTTGGATTTACAGCACTTACGGTTGTTGGTGATGGTAATGGAAGGGTTGGCTTTGGAAGAGGAAAGTCAAAAGAGGTCCCAATTGCAATTCAAAAAGCAATGGAAAATGCCAGAAGAAGTATGGTTGAGGTTGAATTGAACAATACAACATTATGGTATCCAATAAAAGCAAAACATGGTTCAGCAAACGTTTATATGCAGCCAGCATCAGAGGGAACTGGTATTATTGCTGGAGGTGCCATGAGAGCTGTTCTTGAACTCGCTGGTGTCCAAAATGTGCTTGCTAAATGTTATGGATCTACCAATCCAGTAAATGTTGTTAGAGCTACTATCAATGCTTTAAGTCAAATGGAATCTCCAGAAACTGTTGCTGCAAGAAGAGGAAAAAAAATTGAAGAAATATCATGAATAAAGAGAAGACAATTAATATCAAACTAGTCAAAAGCGGAATCGGAAGAATGAGAAATCATAAACTTTGTATTAAAGGTCTTGGGTTTAAAAAATTAAATCAAACAGTCTCTGTTTTAGATACTCCTAGTAACAGAGGAATGATAAAAAAAATATCAGATATGGTTGAAATACAAGAAAATTAAAATGAACGATAATAAAGAAACTAAAATTTCAATGGCACTTAACTCGATTTCAAATGAGGGAACTGTAAAAAATAAAAAAAGAGTTGGTAGAGGAATAGGCTCAGGTTCTGGAAAAACAGCTGGAAGAGGGCATAAAGGTCAAAAATCAAGATCCGGGGGAAATATTCGACAAGGATTTGAAGGTGGGCAAATGCCTCTTCAAATGAGGCTGCCTAAGTTTGGATTTTCTTCAAGAGTAAACAATAATTTTAAAGAGATAAATATTAAAAATATAAAAGGGATGAAGCTAGTAAACTTAGAGACTCTTAAAGAAAAAAAATTAATAAGTAAGTCTGTAAAAAAAGCAAAAATTTTTGGGAATTCAGAAATAGAAACAAAAGTTACGGTAGAAGGAATAGCTTTGACAAATGGAGCAAGAGTATCTATTGAGAATGCTGGCGGAAAGATCATTAACGACAAGGGAAATAAAAAAGTTACTGAAAATAAAGATAATAGTGAGGAAAGTGCGAAGTAATGGCTGATCAGGGTAACATGAGTGATCTTTGGAAAAGATTACGGTTTGTATTCTTTGCAATTCTAATATATAGAATTGGAACTCACATACCTATCCCTGGTATTGATCCAGAGAGATTGGCTTCATTATTTCAGCAGAATCAAGGAACAATTATTGAAATGTTTAATTTGTTTTCTGGTGGGGCTTTAGAGAGAATGAGTATATTTGCGCTCAACGTTGTGCCTTATATTTCCTCTGCAATTATCATGCAACTTTTTTCAAACTCAATACCTTACTTGATTGAGCTCAAAAAAGATGGTCAAGCGGGCAGAAATAAAATAACTCAATACACAAGATATGGAACAGCAGTTTTAGCTCTTATTCAAGCATCTGCACTTGCGGTAACTCTTTCTGCAAGTGGACTAGCATATGTTCCAGGGACATCTTTCTTTGTTTCGGCAGTTTTTTCAGTAGTAGCAGGTACTATGTTTTTAATGTGGTTGGGAGAGCAAGTTTCTGAGAGGGGAATTGGTAACGGAATATCAATAATAATTGCAACCAGTATTTTGACTGGCATCCCTGGAGCAATTGGACAAGCTCTGGAGCAATCAAGACAGGGTGATTTGAGTATACTTCTGTTAATAGGAATTGGGCTCTTATCAATGGTTGTTATAGCGGTAGTTGTATTCATAGAAAGAGGTCAAAGAAGAATAACTGTTAATTATGCACAAAGACAACAGGGCAGAAGACTGATGCAAGCACAAGCAAGTCATCTTCCTTTCAAAGTAAATATGGCAGGAGTTATCCCAGCAATTTTTGCAAGTACATTTTTGCTATTTCCTGCATCACTCTCTACTTGGTTTAGTGAGTATGAATCTTTAGGCTTTTTACAGAGTTTTTCATTAGCACTTAATCCTGGTCAACCTTTGTATATTCTTGTATTTGCAGGACTAATAATAAGTTTTTGTTTTATTTGGTTAGCTCTTACTTTCAATACTAAAGATGTATCTGATAATCTTAAAAGGTCTGGTGCTTACATTGCAGGCATAAGACCAGGCGAGCAGACAGCAAATTATATTGACTCAGTACTAGCCAGACTAACAGTTTTTGGAGCTATTTATTTAACATTAATATGTTTGCTTCCATTAGCGTTGATTAATTTTGCTGGCATATCACCTACTATCTCAATCGGGGGTACCTCTGTCTTGATTATAGTTGTCGTTTTAATGGACTTTATGTCTCAGGTCCAGTCACACATGATGTCTTCACAGTATGCATCTCTTATGAAAAAGGCAAATTTAAAAAATTATAGAAGGTAATATGAAAGTTAAAGCATCAGTCAAAAAAATTTGTAGAAACTGTAAGATCGTCAGAAGAAATGGCGTGCTATATGTAATATGTAGCTCAGACCCTAAACACAAGCAAAGGCAAGGATAATAATTATGGCAAGAATAGCAGGCGTCAATATTCCCGAAAATAAACACATCGAGATTTCTTTGACACACATTTTTGGAATTGGTAGAAAAACAGCCCAAGATATTTGTGTTGATCTTAAAATTGATTACACCAGAAAGATTTCAGACCTATCTGAGGAAGAAATCGAAAATATTAGAGGCGCAATTGCTAATTATACTGTTGAGGGAGACCTTAGAAGAAACATTAGCACAAACATAAAAAGGCTGCAGGATTTAGCAAGTTATAGAGGTATTAGACATAGAAGAAAATTACCTACGAGAGGACAAAATACAAAAAATAATGCGAGAACAAGAAAAGGCCCTAAAAAGCCAATGAGAGGATAAATATGGCTGTTAAAGGAAAAAAGAATAAAAAAATTGTTACTGATGGTGTGGCTCATATCCATTCGTCATTTAATAACACCATAGTAACAATTACTGATAAACAAGGTAATACCATATGTTGGGCAACATCAGGTGGTTCTGGGTTTAAAGGCTCAAGGAAAAGTACTCCTTTTGCAGCTCAAATTGCAGCAGATAAAGCTGGAAATGCTGCTAAAGAATTTGGAATGATCAACCTTGATGTAAAAGTTAAAGGGCCTGGTGGTGGAAGAGAGTCTGCGATCAGATCTTTAAACGCTTGTGGTTTAAAAATTAAAAGTATTACTGATGTGACACCACTCCCACACAATGGGTGTAGACCATCTAAGAAAAGACGAGTTTAAAGGAGAAGTAAATGGCAAGATACAGAGGACCATCATTAAGACTTTCTAGAAGGGAAGGAACAGACTTATTTTTAAAAAGTGGCGTTAGAGCAATTGAGTCTAAATGTAATATGGATACTCTCCCTGGCGTCCATGGCGCAAGGAGAGGAAGATTATCAGACTATGGACTGCAATTGAGGGAAAAACAGAAGGTTAGAAGAATGTATGGAATATTAGAAAAACAATTTAGAAATTACTATAAAAAAGCTGCCTCATCCAAAGGAAATACTGGCGAGAATCTTTTGTCGTTGTTAGAAAAAAGATTAGATAATGTTGTCTATAGAATGGGTTTTGGTTCAACAAGAGCTGAAGCACGTCAAATGGTTTCTCATAAGGCATTCATGGTTAATGGAAAAGTTGTAAATATTCCCTCATATCAAGTGCAACCAGGTGATGAAATTGAAGTTAGAGAATCTAAAAGAGGACATTTGAGGATTGCAGCTGCATTAAAAATTGCTGAAAACAGAGAAGAATGTGATTGGCTAGAGGTAGATGAAAAAAACTTTAAAGGTGTATTTAAGTCTGTTCCTGATAGAACTGATTTGAGTACTGAAATTAACGAAAATCTTATTGTTGAGCTTTACTCAAAATAAAAGTATAAAGGCGGAGAAAATTATGCAAACATCAGTAATAGATCTATTAGTACCAACTGAAATACAGGTAGACGATGTCTCACCTACACTGTCAAAAGTAACACTTGAGCCTCTTGAAAGAGGTTTTGGACATACTCTTGGAAATGCTTTGAGAAGAATTTTGCTTTCTTCAATGCCTGGCGCAGCTGTAACGGATGTTTCTATAGAAGGTATATCACATGAATATAGCACTATAGAGGGAGTAAGAGAGGATGTGATTGATATACTTCTAAATATTAAGGATATGCCAATTAATTTAATCGAAGGTGACTCGGCTGAGGTAACATTGGATATAAAAGGTCCATGTGATGTACTGGCTTCATCTTTTGATGTGCCTGGAAATGTTGAGCTTGTTAATCAAGATTTTCATATTGCTACTATAGTTGATAAAGTCAGTCTCAAAATGACTCTAACTGTAAGAAACGGAAGAGGGTATGAACCAGCTGATTTAAGAGAAGATGAGGACAGAGTAGTTGGAGCTTTAAAGGTTGATGCTTCATTTAGTCCTGTAAGAAGAGTTTCCTATACAGTAGATAATGCAAGATCAGGAAAAAGAACTGATTTAGATAAGTTAGTACTTGAATTAGAAACTGATGGAACTTTGGATCCAAAAATGGCAATAGAACACTCAGCTACAATATTACAACAACAGCTTGGCGCATTTGTTGACTTAGATGCTATCGCTGAACAAGAAGCCAAAAAGGATCAAAATGATTTTGATCCAATACTGCTTAGATCAATAGAAGAACTCGAATTAACAGTAAGATCTACGAATTGTTTAAAAGCTGAAAGTATTTTTCTCATTGGTGATCTTATTCATAGATCTGAGTTTGATTTATTGAAGACTCCAAACTTGGGAAAAAAATCTTTAAATGAAATTAAAGATGTTTTAGCTTCTAAGGAACTCTCTCTTGGTATGAATGTTGAAAATTGGCCACCTGTAGGATAAGTATGAGACATAAAAAATCAGGAAGAAAATTTAATAGAAATTCGGCTCATAGAAAAGCCTTGTTCAAAAATCTAGCAATTGCATTGATTGATAAGGCTATTATTAAAACAACTCTTCCAAAGGCAAAGGAACTTAGAAGGTTTATTGAACCCTTAATCACGATCGGTAAAGATGATAATGTTGCCAACAGAAGACTTGTATTTAGTAGGCTTAGATCTGATGAATCTGTAAATAAACTTTTTACAGAAGTCTCTGTTAATGCTATGGATAGAAATGGAGGATATACAAGAATAATAAAAGCAGGCTTTAGGCCTGGTGATAAAGCAGATATGGCTTTTATTGAACTTGTAGACAGAAAGCTAGAAGAAGAAACAGCTGAACCCGAATTAAAAGAAAAAGAATCTGCAGCTTAATTCAAAAGCTCATTTAGAAACTTTCCCGTAAATGATTTTTTTACTTTTGCAACATCTTCAGGAGTTCCTTCTGCGACAATTTCTCCCCCATCTGTCCCACCCTCAGGACCAAGATCAATAATCCAGTCAGATGTCTTTATGACATCAAGATTATGCTCAATGACAACAACTGTATTTCCTTGTTCTTTTAATCTATTTAAAACTCTCAAAAGAAGTTCAATATCTGCAAAGTGAAGTCCTGTTGTAGGCTCGTCCAAAATAAAAAGAGTCTTACCAGTACTTCTTTTAGATAATTCTTTAGCTAATTTTATTCTTTGCGCTTCACCTCCCGATAACGTTAATGCTGACTGACCAAGTGTTATATATCCAAGACCAACATCATTGAGTGTTAACAACTTATTTTTAATAGCAGGATGAGCATCAAAGAAACTTAACGCATCTTCGACTGTCATATCTAAAATGTCACTTATATTTTTATCTTTATATTTGATTTCAAGTGTTTGTTCGTTATATCTTTTACCATCACATACGTCACACTTTACATATACGTCAGCAAGGAAATGCATCTCAACTTTTATCATGCCATCACCTTGACATGCCTCACATCTTCCACCCTTAACATTAAAACTAAATCTCCCAGGTTTATAGCCTCTTGATCTTGCTTCAACAGTTTGAGACAAAAGATCTCTTATGTGAGAGAAAAGGCCAGTATATGTTGCTGGATTTGATCTGGGTGTTCTTCCAATAGGCGATTGATCAATATTAATAACTTTATCTAGATTTTCTAATCCCTCAATTTTTTCACATTTAATTTCTTTTGAAAGTTTAGATTTATTTAATATAAATGAGCTTATTGGTAGAAGTGTTTGATTAATTAAAGAGGATTTTCCTGATCCTGATACCCCTGTAATACAAGTAAACAATCCAACAGGTATGTCCACAGATATTTTTTTTAAATTATTCTCAAATGCATCAATAATCCTAATTTGTTCTTTTTTTATTTTCAGTCGTTTTTTTGGAATTTCTATTTTTCTTTTACCAGATAGATATGTTGCAGTGATAGAGTTTTTGTTTTTTAAAATTTCGTTGATGTCGCCTTGAGCACAAATTTCTCCACCGTGTTTTCCCGCGCCGGGACCAATATCTATTATATGATCAGCAGATCTTATCGCCTCTTCATCATGTTCAACTACTATTACTGTGTTCCCAAGATTTTTTAAATTGTTAAGAGTTTTTATTAATTTTGTGTTATCTCTTTGATGAAGTCCTATCGATGGTTCATCAAGAACATATGTAACACCAACAAGCCCTGATCCTATTTGACTAGCTAATCTAATTCTTTGAGCTTCACCACCTGATAAAGTTTCTGCACTTCTGTCTAATGTTAAGTAACTAAGGCCTACATCTTCAAGAAAAGTTAACCTATCCTTAATTTCTTTTAGTATCTTTTCTGCAATTTTAGCTTTAGATCCTTGAAGCTCCATATTTTTTATGAAATTTAAAGAATCTGATATTTTCATTGATGTGATCTGATGAATTTGAGTATTGTTTATGAAAACATTCCTAGCATACGTATTAAGTCTTGATCCATTACATTCGTCACAGGTACTTTCAGACATAAGTTTTGCAAGGTCATCTCTCATATATTCAGAGTCAGTTTCTTTAAATCTTCTTTCAGTTGAGGGAATAACGCCTTCAAACCTATGTTTTCTAATAATTCTACTTCCACTTCTAAATCTATGAGAGAAATCAATTTTCTCTTTTGTGCCCCATAAGATTATATCTTTTACTTTTTGAGGATGATCTTTCCATTTTGTTGTAAGAGAAAAATCAAAATGATTACTGAGGCATCTTAATTGATAATAATAAAACCTATTTCTTCTAGTCCACCCTTTAATTGCACCATTTGCAATAGAAACGTCATCATCCTGAATCAATCTTTTTTCACTGAAAAATTGAATGACTCCAAGACCATCACATTTTGGACAAGCTCCATGAGGATTATTAAACGAAAACATCCTTGGCTCTAATTCTGGTATTGAATATCCACATTGTGAGCATGAGAAATTTGAAGAGTGTAAATTTATTAAGTTCGAGTCAATATCCTCAATTTCTACTAACCCATCTGATAACAGCAAAGATGTCTCAACAGATTCCGATATTCTAGATCTTATTTCATTACCTGATTTGATTACCAATCTATCAATTACAGCAGAAATATTATGTTTTTTATTTTTTTCCAATGTTGGAAACTCTTCAATTGGATATACGACATCATTTACCTTGACTCTTACGTAGCCACTTTTTCTAAGATCTTCGTAAACAGCAAGATGTTCTCCCTTTTTATCTCTTACAACTGGAGCCATTATCATAATTTTTGTATTTTCTTTTAATTTTAGTATTTCATCACAAATTTCAGATACAGTTTTTGCTTTCAATTCCTCATTATGATCTGGACATCTTGGAGTTCCAATCCTTGAATATAATAGTCTTAAATAGTCATATATCTCAGTTACAGTTCCGACAGTTGATCTTGGATTATGTGAAGTAGCCTTTTGTTCAATTGATATCGCAGGCGATAAACCTTCAATTTGATCTACATCTGGTTTTTCCATCATCGATAGAAATCTTCTTGCATATGTCGATAATGATTCAACATATCTTCTTTGTCCTTCTGCATACAATGTATCGAATGCTAATGAAGACTTACCAGACCCAGATAAACCTGTAATAACTATAATTTTATTTCTAGGTATTTCTAGATTTACATTCTTTAAATTATGTGTCCTTGCGCCTTTTATAAATATACTATCCATTG
Source organism: uncultured SAR86 cluster bacterium (assembly GCA_902586925.1). Classification (GTDB taxonomy): domain Bacteria; phylum Pseudomonadota; class Gammaproteobacteria; order Magnimaribacterales; family D2472; genus SAR86A. The sequence goes on from CACIJE010000001.1 coordinate 623,539, forward strand.
GATAAAAAATTCCGTGATGAAAAAAATAAATTAGGTTAAACTTTCTATATTATAAGAGGTTATTATGAGCAGAGGTGTAAATAAAGTAATTTTAGTTGGCAATTTAGGCCAGAAACCGGAAATGAGGTACACAGCTACCCAAACAGCAGTTGCAAATCTTTCAATAGCTACAAGAGAGTCATGGAAAGACAAAGAAAGTGGAGAAAATAGAGATAAAACTGAATGGCATCGAGTTGTATTTTTTGGAAGCTTGGCTGAGATTGCTGAAAAATATCTTGATAAGGGTTCTAGTGTATATGTTGAAGGAAAAATACAAACAAGAAAATGGCAAGACAAAGACGGAAATGATAGATATACAACTGAAGTTTTGGGAAATCAGCTTACAATGTTAGGATCAAGGAGTTCATCAGATTCTTCAAATCAAACAGATAATTCTAGCAACACACCTTTCCCAGATGATGATAGTGGAGAGGGCTTATCTGATGATGATATTCCATTTTAGTATTTGCTGATTACCAGACTTGCGTTTGTTCCTCCAAAGCCAAATGAATTGCTAAGAACATTACAAACAGGGAATTCTCGAGTTTTTGTGACAATATCTATTCCCTTAGCTTCATCGCATAAGGTCCCAATATTAATCGAAGGAGCGATGAACTTTTCGTTTATCATCATTACTGAATATATTGCTTCATGAGCACCAGTAGCTCCCAATGAATGTCCTGTCATTGATTTTGTAGAACTTATCATTGGAGAGTTAGATTTAAATAATTTCTTTATTGCATTTAACTCAGCTATATCTCCTACAGGAGTGCTTGTACCATGAGTATTAATATAATCTATTTCTCCATCGCAGCTTTTTATTGCACCCTCCATGCACCTAATTGCACCTTCTCCTGAGGGAGCAACCATGTCATATCCATCTGAGTTCGCAAAATATCCAGATAATTTCGCAAGAATATTTGCTCCTCTTTTTTTTGCATGTTCTTCTTCTTCTAGCACTATCATTCCAGAGCCTCCTGAAATGACAAAACCATCTCTATCAGAATCATATGGTCTGGATGCAACAGTTGGGGTTGAATTAAAGTTTGAAGACAGAGCCCCCATTGCATCAAATAAGCATGATGAGCTCCAGTGCTCGTCGTCACTGCCGCCAGCAATAACTATATCTTGCTGACCATTTCTTATTAAATCAGCAGCATGACCTATACAATGAGCACTAGTGGCACATGCAGATGAAATCGAATAATTTATTCCTTTTAGCTTAAGCGCAGTTGCAATAATTGCTGATATTGAACTAGACATACTTTTAGTAACTCCATAAGGACCAATCTTTTTTGGGCCTTTTTCTCTAGCGATATCACCACTTTCAAGCATCACTCTTGTTGAAGCTCCACCTGATCCAGCAACAATACCAATGTTTGGTGAATCAAGATCTTTTTCGTCAATCCCAGCCATATCAAGAGCATCTTTAGTAGCAAGATAAGCATATCCTGCAGATTCACCCATGAACCTATATAATTTTCTATCAATTTGTTCTGCTAAATTAATGTCAATAGATCCTGAAACACAGCTCCTAAATCCCATCTCAGAATATGTATTATTAAATACAATACCAGAATTACCTTTGCTAAGATTGTTTAAGACATCTGAATAGTTATTGCCAATACAAGATTTAATTCCTAGACCTGTTATGACTACGTTTTTCATTAGAAATTGCTTGGATCTTTAAACAACCCAACTTTTAACTTTTCAGCACTATAGATTTTTTTCTCATCTACAAACATTTCACCATCTGCTAAGCCAACTATAGCACCTCTATTAATTACTCTTTTAATATCTAACTTGTATACAACTTTTTTTGCTTCTGGAAGTACTTGACCAAAAAACTTAATATTATCTGCACCTAAGGCTCTTCCAATACCAGGTAACCCAGTCCACAAAAGATAAAATCCAAGTAATTGCCACATTGCATCAAGACCAAGACACCCTGGCATAACAGGATCTTCTTTAAAGTGATATTTAAAAAACCACAGGTCTGGATTTATATTAAGAACAGCTTCAATTGAACCTTTTTTATAATATCCTGAAAAATCATCAATATTAATTATTTCATCGAACATCAGCATTAGGTCTGAGGGTAATCTACCATCTCCCTCCTTAGTAAATAAGTTACCATTTGAACATGCAATAAGTTCTTCTTTATTGTACGTATTCTTAGGATTAAACTTCATTTTTTTCTCATAAGTGCAATGTTTGTTAATTCTATCATTTCCTTTCTAACAGAGAGATTATTTATCTTCTCAGCACTCTCAATTGCTTTTAAGTGATATTCACTGGCAAGTTGTTCAGTTTTTTTAATACCGTTTAATTTTGTAATCAAATAATTTACTTCAGACTTATTTAATTTTTTATTTCCAAGATATGTTTTTAATTTTCTTTGCTCCTTTTTATTAGCGTTTTTAAAGGCATAGAAAAATGGATAAGTTACTTTTCCTTCTTTAATATCCTGGAAGGCAGGTTTTCCAATTTCAACTTCAGGACAGTAGTCAAGTAAATCATCTCTTATTTGAAATACCATACCTAAATTCATAGCACATTCACTGATGTTTTTTATGTAAGCCTGACTTTTATTAGTGAGAATTGCACCTGTTGTGGCCGCTGCCTCAAAGAGCCTACCAGTTTTATAGAAGCTAATCTTCTTTAGCTTATTAATTGAAATATTAATATTTTGTACAGACTCAAGTTGGATTAGCTCACCTTGTGAAATATCATTAGTAGCATTAGCCAATTCTTTGAGTATTTTTTTATTACCTATCTCAACCATTAATATGAATGCTTTTGAGTAAATATAATCTCCAATTAAAACTCCATGAGAGTTCGTCCAGATATTATTTACAGACTTTGCTCCCCGTCTTGTCAAAGAATTATCAACAACATCATCATGAACTAACGTTGCTGTATGAAGCAGCTCAATTACAGATGCAAGTTTAAGTCTGTCTTTATGATCTTTTGTTGATGAAGAAATTAGGCTTAATTTTGCCCGTATTTTCTTTCCACTTGATTTAAAAATATATTTGTATAGGCCTGAAATAATTTTTTCTTTATTAAGGTCTTTTTTAATTAACTTTTCAACAGATTTAATTTCTTTCGCAATTTTAGTATTTTTTTTCATACTCTTTTATTTTTGAGCAAAATGTTCCTTAAGTATTGATAATTTCTTCATTAAAGCGTATATTTTGCGGGCTTTTTAGGATTATATTATGTATGCAGTTATAGAAACAGGCGGTAAACAGCATAAAGTTGAAAAAGGCATGATTTTATCAATAGATCTTTTAAAAGATGATGTTGGTAAAAAAATTACTTTTGCTAACGTATTATTGTATGTAGATGGAGATAATGTTGAAGTAGGTCAACCATACCTTGATAATGTTAAAGTTACTGCTGAAGTAAAAGATGTTGTTAAAGCAGACAAAATATCAATTCTTCGCTTTAGAAGAAGAAAGCACAGCATGCGAAAAATAGGACATCGCGCAAAGCATTCCCAGGTTGAAATTAAGAATATTAAGTTAGAGAGTAAATAATGGCACATAAGAAAGCAGGTGGTTCTAGTAAGAATGGAAGAGATTCCAACTCAAAGAGGCTTGGTGTAAAAAGATTTGGTGGCCAGTTGGTCAAAGCTGGTGAAATTCTTATTCGTCAAAGAGGCACAAATACTCATCCGGGTTTAAATGTTGGCATTGGTAAAGATGATACATTATTCGCTAAATCTGCTGGCATTGTTCAATTTACTTACAAAGGCCCAAAAAAAAGAAAGACAGCAAACGTTATTCCTCAATAACAATACAAAATGAATTTTATTGACGAGGCCTGTCTCGAAATTAAGGCAGGGGATGGTGGCTCTGGAGCTTCTAGTTTCAGGCGAGAAAAATATATTCCTTTTGGAGGTCCTGATGGCGGAGATGGAGGCAAAGGAGGAGATATTTACTTTAAAGTAAATCCAAATATTAACACCTTAGTAGATTTCCAAAATAAGAAAATATTTAATGCTAAAAATGGTCAACGCGGGGCCGGAAAAAATAAGTTTGGTGCAGCGGGTGATGATTTAATTATAGAAATTCCTCTTGGTACAGTAATTTATGATGATCTCACTGATGAGGAGCTTATTGATTGTAATGAAAAGTCTGGTAAATACTTAATTGCAAAAGGAGGTGATGGCGGATTAGGTAATGCAAAATTTAAATCAAGTACTAATCAAGCACCCAGGAAATGTACACCTGGATTTGAAGGAGAGAAAAGATCTGTAAGATTAGAGCTTAAGTCTCTTGCTGATGTAGGTTTGGTTGGATTTCCGAATGCAGGTAAGTCGACATTTCTAAATAAAGTTTCGTCAGCAAAACCAAAAATTGGAGATTACCCTTTTACTACGTTGAGACCACATCTAGGAACAATTAAAGGAGTAGAATCAAGTTATGTTATTGCTGATATACCTGGGTTAGTTGAAGGTGCCTCTGATGGCGCTGGATTAGGAATAAAATTTTTAAAGCATATATCTAGGACAGGACTTTTACTTATCTTTGTAGATTTATTTTCATCAGAAGATATAGATCCTGTTAAGCAAATCCACCTACTCACAAATGAATTAGATTCTTTTAAAGACAATCTTACTCAAAAAGTATCTTGGGTTATTTGCAATAAAATTGATCTTATTCAAGAAGATGAAATTGCCATGATAAGAAAAGAAATTGAAATAAAGCTTAAGAAGCCTGCAAAAGATATTTTCTTTATTTCAGCTGCAACCGGAGAGGGAACTAAAGAACTTCTAAAATCTTTAGAGACTGAGATTATAGGAAATAAAAAAGATTTAGCTTAAATTTTTAATTGCTTTTGATAATCTACTCTTTGTTCTTGCAGCGGCATTTTTATGAATAACTTTCTTTGATGCAGCAGTATCAATCACCTTTTGTGCTTTTTTAAATGATTCAGTAGCCTTGGTTATATCTTGATTTTCAATATCTGCCCTAACAGCTTTTACTGAAGTTCTCACAACAGAACGTTGTGCATGTCTGAGCTTATATCTATCAGAGTTTTGTCTTGCTCTTTTTATTGCTTGTTTTGAGTTAGCCATAATTTAGATGCGTAGTTTAATTATCTATAGACAATATGTCTATATTTAAACGAATTATTATGAAAATGGTGGAGGCGGCGGGAATTGAACCCGCGTCCGTCAATCCTTCAGCCTAACTTCTACATGCATAGCTCATTCTATTATTTTTAACTTTTATCACCCGAAGAGCAGGGCATAAAAGCTAGCTTGACTAAGTTTTTACCAAACTATATCCAAGCAATATAGCTTGGCTAGACTGTGTGTTTAGCCGATGCTTCAAACCACAGTCAATTCTTGCATCGGTTAGCATTAAGCTGCTAAAGCGTAGTTGTCGTTATTTGCAACTATTTTTTTGTAGTATGTTTTACAAGAATTACTACAATCTTGGCATGCGCTTCGGAGTCCAGTAGAAACGTCGAACCCTATTCGCCCCCAAACGGAAGCGAATTATACAGTATTACTAGAAATTTTTTATTAGGAGAATGTTATTTTTTTGCATTTTTTAGCAATCGACCTTGATCTCTTTCCCAATCTCTTTTTTTGATATCTTCTCTTTGATCACGCAACTTTTTACCTTTTCCTGTCGCTATATCACATTTTATGTGATTTTCTTTCCAATACATTGATGTCATGATTATTGTAAGATTTTTTTCGTTCTTAAGCTTTTGAAGTTGAAAGATTTCTCTTTTGTTTAATAAAAGCTTTCTTGTTCTAACTGGATCAACGCTTGAATCTTTCAAAGAGGCAGGCGGATCTATTTTTATACCAAATAACCAAGCTTCATTCTTCTTGAAGGTAACATAGCTATTTTTAACGTCAATTTTCCCATTTCTCAGTGATTTTACTTCCCAACCCTCTAAAACAATCCCAGCTTGAAAAGAATCACCAAGAACATAGTTCCTTGAAGCTGTTTTATTCTTTACAATTAGTTCAGGTTTTTCTTTAGACATGCTTTATTATGTATTTTGAATACTTAAGTGCAATATTTTTACAATAAATAAATTGAATATAACATCAATAAAATCAACCTACGGATACATAGGATTTTTACCTTTCGCAACATTTTCACTTATTCCATGGATTATAGGAGGTGATGTAAGCAAAACACTTATATATTTTCAATTAGGATATGGCGCAATAATAATTACATTTTTAGGTGGATTTGCATGGGGATGGCGGGATGACCAACAAAATCAAAAGCTTAATTTATCTATTGGAATTGGATTTAGCTTATTGGGATGCTTAATTCTTTTACTAACTTTTTTAAAAATAATTTTTATCTCATTGATAATATCGATCATCAGCTTTTATTTGTTTTATCTTTTTGAGAAATCTACAGAAGATTTTCAAAAAAAAGATATTGATTATCAGAAGTTTAGGAAAACTTTAACTTTACTAGTATGTATATCTTTTTTAATATCAATAGGCTATTGGATTAATCCTTACAGTTATCCTTATTTATAAATTATGGAAAAAAAACTTAAATCGCATGGTGCATGGATCGGAAAATGGACCTTTATTCTTGCAGCCACAGGTTCAGCGGTTGGCTTAGGAAACATTTGGGGATTTCCATATAAAGCAGGCACTAATGGAGGCGGAGCTTTCGTTTTAATTTATTTGCTTTGTATTGTAATGATTGGTGTCCCTATTATGATAAGTGAGATTATTATTGGAAGAAGAGCTGGCAACAGTCCAATTAATGCGATGAAAAGAACTGCATTAGATTCAAACTCTTCTTCACTTTGGAGGCTAGTAGGTTGGAGTGGAATAACAGCAGGTGTTCTAATCCTCTCTTTCTACAGTGTTATAGCTGGAATCTGTTTGAATTATATATTCATAGCCGCATCACCTTCATCAGTCTTAAGTTCTTCTGAGCAGTTCGGTATTGTAATTGCTTCACCATTTAATCTTTTATTTTGGCATACCATTTTTATGCTTTTAACTTTTTTAATAGTCTCCGCGGGAGTAAAAAATGGCATTGGCAGAATGGTTAAAATTTTAATGCCAATGCTTGGATTTCTGCTAATATTTATGGTTATTTATGCAATGTTTAATGGAGCGTTTGTTAAAACATTAGAGTTTTTATTTGCTCCTGATTTTTCAAATGTTACGGCAGAAACATTTTTAAGTGCAATGGGACAAGCTTTCTTTAGTTTGAGTTTAGGAATGGGATCAATTATGGCTTACGGAGCATACATGCCAAAAGATCAAAAAGTTGTACCAACCTCTTTCACAGTGGCGTCTTTAGATACCCTGGTAGCTGTGATGGCGGGATTAGCAATATTTCCCATAATATTTGTATTTAATCTTGAACCAAATAGCGGACCAGGATTAGTTTTTGTGTCAATGTTATCAGCCTTTAATCAAATGCAATTTGGTCAAATCATTGGCTCTTTATTTTTTATATTACTTTCAGTTGCTGCATTGAGTTCATCTATTTCATTACTTGAGCCAGGTGTAGCATATCTCTCAGAGGAGGGATTTTTATCTCGAAAATATTCTGCTTTAGCTATTTCTTTTTTTGCTTGGACTTTAGGTATTGGCACAGCCTTGAGTTTTAATTTACTTTCTGATTTTAATCTTACGCCAGGTAGAAATTTCTTAGACTCGATGGACTTCATTGCAAATCAAATATTACTTCCACTCGGCGGAATGTTAATTGCAATTTTTGTTGGTTGGTTTATGAAAAAAGAACTTATAACAACTGAAGTTGGATATGTAAATCCAATCATTTTTAAACTTTGGAGATTTTTTATAAAATTCATAGCTCCTGTCAGTGTTGCTTCAATATTTATTTCGCAGATTTTTTAAAGTGCCTCGTAAGATTAATTTTTTAAAGTCAGTAGATGAAGATTTTTCAAAAGTCTATGATCAAATTGCAAACTTTGAAAACTATTCGTCATTCATTCCTGGTTGTGCAAAGTCGGAACTTATTGAAAAACAAGATAAATTTGAAATCGGCAAACTAGATTTTGATTTTTTATTAAAAGATTACTCCATCAAATCAAAAAATGTTCTATCGGATAATCTTATTAAAATCAAACAGATTGATGGACCTTTTAAGTACTTTACAGGAGAGTGGCGCGTAGAAGATAAAAATGACTCAAAAACACTGATTGAATTTAATGCAGAATTCGAATTACCTTTTTTTTTAAATAATTTGTTGCCTGAAAAAGTAATAGATAAATTTTGTGAAAGTATGATTGATGCTTTTATCAAAAGGCTTTCTAAAAATAGTTAGTCGGACATATTTTCTATAATCCAGCTATCTACAAGATTATTATCATCAAAATTTATTGACAGTTTCATTTCGTCTAACATTTCGTTTCCGACTTGAATTGAATAATAATAATCCCACCTGTTGGTGTGGAAAGGATCTCTAATTAATGACGTACCAAATATAAATTGGACTTGATCTTTTGTTAAACCCTGAGTTAATTTCGATATATCTTCCTCGTCATAAATATTTCCTTGAAGAATAGGCACTTTATATGGAGTAAATGATGAACAAGATACAATTAGAGTAAACAATATAGAGGTATAAATTATGGCTACAAATTTGGAATTTATCATAGTAAATTTCATTATACTTCTTATAATATCAAGTGTCGTTTCTCAAGTTATCAATAAAATTTAAAAAACTGTACTATACTTAGTCAAAATGAACAATCAGAATAAAGAATTAAAGAAAGCAGGACTAAAAGCAACTCTTCCAAGAATTAAGATTATGGAAGTCCTAGAATCTACTGCTATTCAAGAAGAGGCACATTTTAGTGCTGAAGATATATACAAAGAGCTACTAACCTCTGGTAATAATATTGGATTAGCCTCGGTATATCGAGTCTTAACTCAATTTGAGGCAGCAGGAATAGTGAAAAAACACCATTTTGAGGGAAGTCACGCAGTTTATGAAGTTATTGAAGAAAATCATGAGCACATGGTTGATGTTGAATCTGGAAAGGTTTTAGAATTTCAGGATGCTGAATTGATTGAAAGACTCAACAAAATTGCTAATAATTCTGGTTACCAGTTAGTTGATCATAATCTAGTTCTACATGTTAAAAAATTAGAATCTTAAATTCCCCTTGAACTGATAATTTAAATCCTTATATATAAGCTGTAGGGATTATATGAATAAAGAAAAACAATCAGTTGAGGAAAATCCTCAAAACAATGAGTCAGTTGTAAATGAATCTGAAGAAACAACTAATGCAGAAAATATTCCTGAAGAAGAAAATGAAGTCATTGAAACACCAACGTATGAAGAACTCCTTAATAAAAAAGATGAATTAGAAAGCCTTTTGCTTCGTGCAAATGCAGACCTTGATAATGCTTTTAAAAGAACTTTATCAGAGGTGGAAAAAGCTCATAAATATGGAACTGAGAGGCTACTTAATGAGCTTTTACCAGTTATTGATAATTTAGAGAATGCGCTTGAAAACCTTTCAGAAAAGGCCTCAAAAGAGGATAAAGAAGGCATTGAATTAACTTTAAAATCTTTTGAATCTACTCTTGATAAATTCGGAATGGTACCTATCTATCCGGATAATGAGGAATTTAATCCAGAAAAACATGAAGCTGTTTCAATGGAAAAAGATGAAACCAAAAAAGATGGCTTTGTTGGAAACATTTTTCAAAGAGGCTGGGAGCTTCACTCAAGAGTATTGAGACCTGCCAGAGTTACTGTGATTAAAAATTAGAGGAAAAAAAGTATGTCAAAAATTATTGGAATTGATTTAGGTACAACAAATAGCTGTGTTGCTGTTGTTGAGGGGCAACAACAGAAGGTTATAGAAAATGCAGAGGGTGCTAGGACAACTCCTTCTGTAATCGCATATACAGAAAACGAAGAAGTACTGGTTGGGCTTCCTGCAAAAAGGCAAGCAGTAACAAATCCTGAAAATACTCTTTACGCCATTAAAAGACTAATTGGTAGAACTTTTGATGATGAGGTTGTTAGTAAAGATGCTGACATGGTCCCTTATAAAATCATAAAAGCTGATAATGGTGATGCATGGGTTGAAGCATCAAATAAACAATTAGCTCCCCCACAAGTTGCAGCAGAAGTCTTAAAAAAAATGAAGAAAACTGCAGAAGATTATCTTGGACATGAAGTAAAAGAGGCAGTAATTACAGTCCCTGCATATTTTAATGATTCCCAAAGGCAGGCAACAAAGGATGCTGGCAAAATAGCAGGACTAGATGTAAAAAGAATTATCAATGAACCAACAGCCGCCGCACTAGCTTACGGTTTAGATAAGGGTAAAGGTGACTCTACAGTTGCAGTTTATGATCTTGGTGGTGGAACCTTTGACATCTCAATAATCGAAATATCTGATGTTGATGGTGAACATCAATTTGAGGTTCTATCAACCAATGGTGATACCTTTTTAGGTGGTGAAGATTTTGATTTAAGGCTCATAGATTATTTTGTTGAAAAGTTTAAAGATGAATCTGGCTTCGACTTAAAAAGTGATCCACTTGCTCTTCAAAGGTTAAAAGAAGCTGCTGAAAAAGCAAAAATTGAACTATCTTCTTCTGAACAAACAGAAGTTAATTTACCATATATTACTGCGGATAGTTCTGGACCAAAACACTTTGTTCATAAAATCACTAGAGCTAAACTAGAATCTCTTGTTGAGGATTTAGTTGATAAGAGTCTAGAACCACTAAAACTTGCTCTAAAAGATGCAAAACTTTCTAAAGGTGACATTAATGAGATTTTACTAGTTGGTGGACAAACTAGAATGCCTCTTGTTCAAAAGAAAGTTGCAGAATTCTTTGGTAAAGAACCAAGAAAAGATTTAAATCCTGATGAAGCTGTAGCAGTGGGCGCAGCTATTCAGGGATCGGTACTTTCAGGAGACACAACCGATGTCTTGCTTTTAGACGTTACTCCTTTGACTCTTGGTATTGAGACATTAGGAGGTGTTGCAACTCCACTTATAGAGAAAAATACAACAATTCCAACACAAAAATCTCAGGTATTCTCAACTGCTGAAGATAATCAGACTGCTGTTACAGTTCATGTTATTCAAGGTGAGAGAACTCAGGCTGCTCAAAATAAATCTTTAGGTCAATTCAACTTAGCCGATATACCTCCTGCTTCAAGGGGTATGCCGCAAATAGAAGTTTCTTTTGATCTTGATGCAAATGGAATATTAAATGTTTCTGCAAAAGACAAAAATACTGGAAAAGAGCAATCAATTGTTATTAAGGCATCCAGTGGCCTATCTGATGAGGACATTGAAAAAATGGTTAAAGATGCTGAAGCAAATGCTGAAGATGACAAAAAATTTGAAGAGCTCGTAAAGACAAAAAATAATGCTGACATGTTGGTACATGCAACAAGAAAAACTATTGAAGAATCAAAAGATAAACTTGAAGAAAGTGAAATTACTCAAGTTGAAGAGGCTATAAAAAAATTAGAAGAAGCAATTTCAGCAGAAGATATTGAAGTAATTGAGTCTTCAACAAAAAGTTTGAATGATGTTCTTACTCCGCTAACTCAAAAGCTTTATAAACAGGAGACTCCAGAGGGGCAACAAGAATCTGATTCAAATGCTGACGACTCTTCTGATAATACTGTTGATGCTGAGTTTGAGGAAGTAAAAGAAGAAGAAAAGTAAAAAATCATTATGTCAAAGAGAGACTATTATGAAACTCTTGAGGTCTCTCGCGATGCTTCGTCTAATGATTTAAAAAAAGCTTTCAAAAAGAAAGCCATGAAGTTTCACCCTGATAGAAATCCAGATAATCCTGAAGCTGCAGAAAAATTCAAAGAAGCTGCTGAAGCCTATGATGTTCTTTCAGATCCGCAAAAAAAATCTGCATATGATCAATTTGGTCATTCAGGTGTCGAAGGCATGGGAGGGGGAAGTTCAAATTTTAATGACATTAATATTAATGATATTTTTGGAGATATCTTTGGAGATGTTTTTGGAACCAGATCTCAATCTAGACGACAAAGAAGAGGCTCAGATCTTCAATATAACCTTGAATTATCTCTTAAAGATGCTGTTCTAGGGATACAAAAGAAAATTAAAATACCTTCACACAGAGAGTGTCCCGACTGTCACGGAACCGGAGCTGCAAAAGGATCTAGCCCTGTAACCTGTATGAATTGCAATGGAACCGGACAGGTTAGAATGCAGCAAGGTTTTTTTTCTGTTCAACAAACATGTTCAGTCTGTTCTGGAACAGGCCAAATTATTAAAGAAAAATGTAGAACTTGTGGTGGAGTTGGAGCAATCAAAGAAAATAAAACTCTATCTGTTAATATTCCTGCAGGTGTTGATAATGGAGATAAAGTTAGGCTTTCTGGAGAAGGTGAGTGGTCTAAAGGTGGCCAATCAGGTGATCTTTATGTCGCAATAAGAGTAAAAGATGATCCTCTTTTTGAGAGAGATGGCAGACATTTGTATATAGAAGCACCAGTTCCTTTTGAAGTTTCTATTCTTGGTGGTTCTATTGAAATTCCTACTCTAGAAAAATCGATTTCATTGAAAATTCCTGCAAATACACAAACAGGAAAAGTATTTAGAATTAAATCAAAGGGCGCTTCAATTGTGCGTGATAGGAGAAGAGGTGATATTTTATGCAGAGTTGTTGTTGAAACACCGACAAATCTTAATAGAGATCAAATTAAACTTTTAAAAGAACTTAGTTCTTCCTTAAGTCAATCAAAAAATTATCCTGGCACTGATACTTTTTTAAAAGCAGTTTCTAAAATCAAAGAATAATGATTGAGTTATATCTAAATGGTAAATCAGGAAAAATGGGTGAGACCATAATTAATTTAATAAAAAAAAATGAAAGATTCAATTTAACTGGTAATTTGAATATTGCAGACGTTGTAATTGATTTCTCTCATCCAGATTCTACAAAAAAAATTATTGAAGAAACGCTAGAAAAAAATGTTCCGTTAGTAATTGGAACAACTGGCCTGAACAATGAGATTCTTGATAACATAAATAAGGCGTCATTAAAAATTCCTGTAATTCAAGCTGCAAATATGAGTATCGGTGTTCATCAGCTAAAAGAATCAATAAAAAAATTTGTATATGAAAACAAAAATAAAGTTAACTGTTATATTGAAGAAATCCATCATGTTAAAAAACTAGATAAGCCCTCTGGGACAGCAGTCGAAATTGAAAAGTTAATAAAAAGAATTGATAAAGAAAATAACATCGATATAGTTGAAATTAGTTCAATTCGAAAAGATGATATCAATGGGATTCATAAAGTCACTTTTGTAGACAATGATATTTCATATATTTTTAAGCACAATGCTACATCAAGAGATATTTTTGCAACAGGTGCATTGAATTGTGCAGAGAAAATAATAAATCTCCAACCAAAACTATATTCTTTTGAAGATATTGTTAATTAATACAAACCTTTAAAAATTATTAAATATTCTATAGAATACACAAACTTTAAACACGAAGATTCTGTTGTTTGTAAAGTGGGGTGCTTTAAAAAGTAGGCTTTATTATAAGAATCGGAGAATAACCCCAAAGGAGAATAAAATTGAGTATAGTTTCAATTAAAGACCTGCTTCAAGCGGGCGTTCATTTTGGTCATCAACAAAGGTTCTGGAATCCTAAAATGGATGAATTTATTTATGATACAAGAAAGCAGATTAGCATCATAAATCTTGAGATTACACAGGATCACTTGAGTGCAGCGGCTTCAAAAGTTGAAGATATTTGTTCAAAAGGAAATAAGATATTGTTTGTTGGCACTAAAAGATCTGCTAGTAAAACTATTAAAGATGAAGCTTCCAACATTGGTTTACCATATGTTGATAAAAGATGGTTGGGAGGAACTCTCACTAACTGGAAAACTATAAGAGGCTCGATTAGAAGACTTTTAGATATTGAAGAGATGATTTCTTCTGGAAGAATTGAAAGACTTATTAAAAAAGAAGCTGTTGAAATTCAAAAAGAATATACAAAACTGAATGCAAGCGTCGGCGGTATTAAAGATATGAAAGGTTTGCCGGATGCAATTTTTGTAGTAGACGTTAAGTACGAAAAAATAGCAGTATTAGAGGCAAAAAAAATGGGAATCCCAGTAATTGGTATAGTTGATACTAATTCTGATCCAGATGGCATCGATACTATTATTCCTGCAAATGATGATGCTATTAGATCAATAAGACTCATTACCAAGGTCATTGCTGATGCTTGTGCAAGTGGCATTGAATCTTCAAAGGGATTTGCTCCAAAATCTGATTCGCCTGTAATTCAAAAAGTTAAAAAAACAGATAAAGATCAAAGTAAAGAGGTTCAAGAAGAAATTACAGATGATTTAAAAGTTGATACTGATAGTAATGAATCTCAGATAAAAGACGATGTTGAAGATAATCAAGATGATATTTCTGAAGAAAAAAATAAAAAGGATAAGTAATAATGGATATCAAAGCATCTCAAGTTAAGGAGTTAAGAGATAGAACAGGTGTTGCAATGATGGACTGTAAAAAAGCTTTAGTTGAATGCGAGGGGAATATAGAAAAAGCATTAGATTTTTTAAGATCAAACAGTGCACTTAAAGCAGAAAAAAAATCCTCAAGGATTGCCGCAGATGGAATGTTGATAACTTCGATCAATGATGATTATGCAACTATAGTAGAATTAAATTCTGAAACTGATTTTGCTGCGAAAGATTCTAATTTTTTATCTTTTGCTGAAAAGATTAAAGAATATATATCTCACGTTAAAATTACAGATGCATCATCCTTTCTAGATTCGCCATTAGAGGAGGAAAGAAAGTCTCTTATTCAAACAATTGGTGAAAATATTCAAATAAGGCGATTGGAAACATTAGAATTTGATTCAGATATGTGTGTCGGAGTTTATTTACATGGTGATACAAAGCTAGGTTCGATTGTTGTTGTAAAAAATGGAAACGATTTAATTGCTAAAGATATAGCAATGCATGTTTCTGCATTCAATCCTCTATGCATATCTCAAGAAGATATGGATCAAGATGTTTTAGAGAGGGAGAGAGCAATATATCAAAATCAGGCACTTGATTCTGGAAAACCAAAAGAAATTATGGATAAAATGGTTGAAGGAAAAGTTAAAAGATTCTTATCTGAAGTATCTTTGCTATCACAAGCATTTGTCAAAGATTCCGAAATCACAGTTAGTGCATATCTAGAAAAAGATAATGCAAGCGTTGTATCATTTGCAAGACTAAAAGTTGGTGAGGGTATTGAAGTAGAAACAAAAGATTTTGCTGAAGAGGTAGCTGAGCAATTAAAATAAAAAATGTCAGATTTAAAGCATAAAAGAATCCTACTTAAATTTAGTGGAGAATCTGTTGCAGGCAATGAAAAACAAGGCATAGATCCAAAAATACTAGATGATATGGCGTTTTCTGTTAAATCTTGCAGAGAGTTGAATGCAGAAATTGGCATTGTTATTGGTGGCGGTAACCTTTTCAGAGGAGAAAAACTTAATAAAGCTGGTATGGATAGAGTTGCAGGTGATCATATGGGAATGCTTGCGACTGTCATGAATGGTATTGCTCTCAGAGATGCTTTAGAAAGGGCTGGAATAAAAACAAGAGTCATGTCAGCAATCTCTATGTCTGGAATTGTCGAGCATTATGATAGAAGATTAGCTATTCAACTATTAAGCGATGGTTATGTTGTAATATTTACCGCTGGTACTGGTAATCCTTTTTTTACTACAGATACAGCTGGATGTTTAAGAGCAATAGAAACACAAGCGAATCTTATGCTTAAAGCAACTAGAGTTGATGGAGTTTTTGATTCAGATCCAGAAATCAACAAAGATGCTAAGTTTTTTGATTCCTTATCTTTTGATGATGCTATATCAAAAAACCTCAAAGTAATGGATGCCACAGCATTAACGCTTGCAAGAGACCACGGCCTGCCCATAAATGTTTTTAATGTAAACAATCATAATGCTCTTAAAGACATAATATGTGGTAAAAAGATAGGTACACTTATATCTTAGTATGAATACTTTATTAAATGATGTGGCAGAAAGAATGGAAAAATCATTATCTGCTTTAAGGAGTTCTTTTAATAAGATTAGGACAGGAAGGGCAAATCCATCAATACTTGATGATGTTCATGTAGATTACTATGGCAATCAAACACCACTTAATCAGACATCAAACATCTCTGTTGAAGAGGGCAGATCATTAGTCATATCACCATGGGATAAAAATTTAATACCTGAAATTGAAAAAGCAATTCTCAGCTCTAATCTTGGACTAAATCCAAGTACCAGTTCTGATTTGATAAGAGTTACGATGCCAGCCTTAACAGAAGAGACCCGTCAAGACTATATAAAACAAGCAAGATCAGAAGCAGAAAATTCAAGGGTTTCAATTAGGAATATTAGAAGAGATGCTAATCAAACTGCAAAAGATAAACAACAAGCATCAGAAATATCAGAGGATGAGCTTCGAAGAATTGAAGACTTAATACAAAAAGAAACTGATAAATTCATTTCAATAGTTGATTCAGATCTAAAAACTAAAGAGTCAGATTTACTCGAAATTTAGTGAGCCGAGATGGCTAATTTAAACAAAGAAAATATTCCAAAGCACGTTGCAATTATCATGGATGGCAATGGCAGATGGGCTATTGAAAATTCTTTAAAAATAAGTGAAGGACATAAAAAAGGCGTGATAACTGTCAAAGATATAGTTGAGGAATCAGTCAAACAACAGCTATCTTCTTTAACAATTTATGCATTTAGTTCTGAAAATTGGAAAAGACCAAGAGCTGAAATAAATGCTATTAAAAAATTAGTGATAGATGCTATTGATGAACAAGTTCCTGATTTAATTGAGCAAAAGGTAAGACTAAAGTTTTTTGGGCATACAAATGATTTCGGTAATAGAATTATAAAAAAAATTGATTTAGCTGAAGAAAAAACATTTGTTAAGAAAAGCAAACTAGATTTAAATGTTGCACTTGGATATGGTGGAAAACAGGATATTGTAGATATTACGAAAAAAATATCTTCAAATATATTGAAAAATAAAATTAAGTTGCAAGATATAAATGAAAAAATTGTTCATGAATCTTCATCTGTTCCAGTTAAGGAAATCGATCTATTAATTAGAACAGGCGGTGATAAAAGAATTAGTAACTTTCTTCTTTATCAAATAGCATATGCTGAAATTATGTTTATAGAAAAATATTGGCCCGATTTTAGTAGAAAAGACTTTATAAAATGTTTAAGCGATTTTAAGAAAATTAAAAGAAGATTTGGGAGAAGGAAAGTTAACTAATATGAGAGTAATTACGGGTTTAGCCCTGGCATTTTTTGTTGTAGCTATGTTAGCTCTTCAAAATGTCTGGTTATTTGCATCAATTATTGGTTTAGTTTGTATATATGCCCAATATGAGTGGATAAAAAATAAATTTCAAAACACTTTGTTAGGTTTTTTATTAATATTCAATTTTGGCTTTTGGTCAATATTTCTTTTACTATCTGGAACTTCATTTGGTTTTGTGGATCAATCCACACCATATTTTACATATGGGACGATTATTTTTAATACAGCATTATTTGATACATTTGCATACATGATAGGATCAAAATATGGCAAGACATATGTAGTTAAAAAAATTAGTCCTAATAAAACATTAGAAGGTTTGATTGGAGGGTTGTTAGCATCATTATTTTTAAGTATTTTTCTAATATATATTGCTGAGGCTCATTATTGGATTGGTGTATATTTACTTCTTGGTGGCTTATTTGCTTTTTTTGGTGATCTTTTGATAAGTTACTTTAAAAGGAAAAGTGGTATCAAGGATACTGGCAGTATATTGCCAGGGCATGGAGGTGTTTTAGACCGAATTGACTCACACCTAATCGCAACACCACTCTTAATTATTTTGGTGCTGTTTTCATAATGAAAAATATTCTTTTGCTAGG
The DNA here is from genome assembly GCA_902586925.1 of uncultured SAR86 cluster bacterium. Lineage (GTDB taxonomy): Bacteria > Pseudomonadota > Gammaproteobacteria > Magnimaribacterales > D2472 > SAR86A. Next base: position 641,575 of record CACIJE010000001.1, read on the forward strand.
GGCAACTGGTAGCATTGGAGATAGTGTTCTGAATGTTATTTCTCAAAACAGAGACTTGTTTAATTTATTTGGTATTTCGTTAAACAAAAATATATCCAAATCAACGAAAATAACCAAAGAATTCTCTCCAAAATACATCCACGTCAATGAAAATGAATATTTAAAAAGCAATCAAAAAAATTCTTCAAATATTTACTTAAATGGTGATGAAGATCTCAAGAATTTAATAAATGATCAAGATGTAGACATAATTATATGTGCTATATCAGGATTTGCTGGTTTAAATGCGACATACATGTCAGCACAAACAGGAAAGAAAATATTACTGGCAAATAAAGAAAGCATTGTTGCTGGAGGAGACTTAATTTTACCATTAGCAAAAAAATATAATACTGAAATTGTTCCCATAGATAGTGAACATAACGCGATTTTCCAATGCCTTGCAGGAGAGAGCGGTGTGGAAGATGTAAAAAAAATTACAATCACAGCATCTGGAGGACCTTTTTTAAATTCAAGTATTTCGGATTTAAAGAACGTAAGACTTCAAGAAGCACTTAATCATCCTAATTGGAATATGGGATCAAAGATTACTATTGATTCTGCAACGTTAGTAAATAAATGTTTAGAACTTATTGAAGCAAGATACCTATTTGATCTTGATGAAAAATATTTTGATTTAGTTGTTCATCCCCAAAGCATAATTCACTCAATTGTTACTTATTTGGACGGATCTAGTATCTGTCAGATGAGCTCTCCAGATATGAGAGTACCTATTGCTCATGCATTATCTGATAAAAGAAGAATTCCAATTAATTTTGATTCTCTTAATTTTAGCTCTTTAAATTTGTCATTTCAGGAATTTCCTTTTGATAGAATGCAAGTTCAGAATATCGCTAGAGAAGTCTGTAATAGTGGAAGTAACCTTGGAGCAGTTTTTAATGCATCTAATGAAATTGCTGTAGAAAGTTTTATAAATGGCTTAATTAGTTTTGATAAAATTTATGATGTCATATATAGAACTTTTGATATAAATATTATGTCTAAAGATATGTCTATAGATTCAATTAATGATATAGATAAGCAGACACGCATTGAAGCAAAGAAGGTGGTAAAATCCCTAATTTAAAGATTTAAAGGTTTAAATATGACTACAATTATATACATAGCATCATTTTTAGTCCTCCTGGGAGTTCTTGTAACAATTCATGAATTTGGTCACTTTATTGTCGCAAGAATTTGCAAGGTACATGTTCAAAGATTTTCAATTGGAATGGGACCTGTTTTTTACAAAAAAAGAGATAAACACGGAACTGAGTTTGCTCTTTCCGCAATACCATTAGGTGGTTACGTGTCAATGATTACAAACAAGCTCATTGAAATGGATCCAGAATCTGTAAAAGATTTAACAAAGGAACAATTAAAAGACACTTTTGATTCAAAGCCAAAATGGCAAAGAGCATCAATTATGTTCGCTGGTCCTTTAGCAAATTTTTTATTATCAATATTTATATTTACTGCAATCTTCTTAAATACAACAGATCCTCAAACTGTCCCAGTGGTAGACTCAACTAATCAAAATATATCGTATTCTACAAATGAGGTATTTGAGGTTGGTGACAAAATATTATCTATTAACGGTACTTCCGTAAATGATGCAAAAGATATTAACTTAGAGCTTCTTAGTTATGCTGGATTTTCAGGCGAATTAAATTTTTCTGTATTAAGGCCCGATAATGAAAATTTAACTAATATCATAGTAAGTGTTACTAATTTCCTTCCAAACTCAGAATCACAAAATGATCCAACAAACTATCTTGGATTAGATATTTCTTACCCTATGCAACCAATAATAGGTAAGGTGATAGCAGATGGAGCTGCAGATAGAGCTGGCCTCAAATCAAATGATAAGGTTTTGAAAATTGGAAACAAAAATATTAATTTTGCAAACGAAATTCGAAGAGAGGTATCAGAGAATCCTAATGCTAGCATTGAATTTAAGATTAGAAGAAATCAAGAAATCATATATTTACCTGTAAAAATAGGTTCTCAAGTTAATGATGAGGAAATAACAGGAGTTTTGGGTGTTTCATTTGGAACTTCAAGAACTCTTCTCGAATCATTTATAAAAGGTTCATACGAAACTTATAATTTAAGCTTAAAAACGCTTCAATTTATTGGAAAGATGCTTTCTGGAAATATGGGCACTGAAAATCTAAGTGGCCCAATAGGTATTGCTCAGATGGCAGGTGATACAGCTCAAGCTGGTTTTCTTCCATTTATGTATTTGATGGCTTTGTTAAGCATTAGCCTTGCAGTGTTAAATCTATTACCAATACCTGTGCTTGACGGCGGTCAGCTTACTTTGCTTGGAATTGAAGCAATAAGAGGAAAACCCCTTCCAGAAAAAATAGAGAATATGGTCTTCACTGGAGGTGCTGCTATAGTAGTTATGCTGATGTTTTTTGCAATTTTTAATGATATTTCGAGATTCTTTTAGGGCAAAAGACTTGAGAAAATCAAAAATATTACTCCTTACGCTCTGTTTGAGCTTACAACTTATGTCATTTGATGAATTCCTTGTGAGTGATATAAGAATAATCGGATTACAAAGAGTTTCAACTGGTAGTATTTTTAATGTAATACCAATTAGTGTTGGGGATAGAATTGATTTAAGAAAATCAAGTGACATTGTTAGGTCATTGTTTTCAACTGAACAATTTGACGATATTCAAATTGGTAAAGACGGTAATACCCTAATCATTACAGTCGTTGAGAGACCATCAATATCAGAAATTTCAATATCTGGAAATAAAGCTTTAAAGACTGAACAACTTCTAGAAAGTCTTGATGGTGTGGGTATTAAAGAAGGTGAAGTTTATAAAAGGTCAACATTAGAAAAGGTTAAGTCTGAGTTGGTTAGGTCCTATGCTTCAAATGGAAGATATGGTGCAGGCGTGATAATAGATGAACTTGTTCAACCTCGAAATAGATTAAACATTAATATTGAGGTTGATGAGGGCAATAGTGCAAAGATTGAAAAAATTAATATTATTGGTAACGAGATTTTCAGTGATGAGGAATTATTGGACAGCTTTGAATTATCAGAGGGATCTTTCTTTTCTTTCTTATCAAATAACAATCAATACTCAAGAGAAAAACTTGTCGGAGATATCGAAACATTAGAATCTTATTATAGAGATAGGGGATATTTAAAATTTTCAATTGAATCTTCCCAGATAAGTTTATCAAGAGATAAAAAATCAATTTTTATCACTTTTAATATTAATGAGGGTCAAACTTACATCATAAACGATGTTAACTTAATTGGAGAGATACCTTTTGAAGAAGAGGTGTATATTGAAATAATTGAAAGCTTAAAAAATGAAACATATTCGCAAGCTAAGATAACATCAATTGAAGAGTTTTTTGTAAATGTTTTGGGAAATAGGGGTTATGCATTTGCTGAGGTTACTGGGAATACAGACATAATTGATGATTCAAATGAAGTCAACTTAACATTCTCTGTCATTCCTGGAAACAAAACATACACAAGAAAAATCCTTTTTACTGGTAACTATGTAACCCAAGATGAAGTTTTGCGACGCGAAATGAGACAATTTGAAGGAGCATGGTCATCAAATAACAGTATTGAAGCAGGTAAGGTAAGGCTAGAGAGATTAGGATTTTTTAAAGAAGTTAATGTTGAAACTGTTCCAGTAATAGGGACCGAAGATGAAATAGATATTATTTACAGTGTTGAAGAGGAAACTACCGGAAGTGTGGGTGGAAATCTAGGTTACAGTGATTTTGGACTTATGCTTGGTTTCAATTTACAAGAACAAAATTTTTTAGGAAGCGGAAATACTGTTGGAATTGGAATTAATAAAAATATTTACAGTGAAAATTATAATATTTCATTTGTAGACCCTTATGCTACTAAAGATGGAGTAAGTCTTGGCTATAACGTGTATTTTAGAGAGACAGATTATGGTGAATTTAATGTTGCAAATTATCTTACAAATTCAAATGGCATCGGAGCTCAATTTGGATATCCAACTTCTGATATCACAAGGCTAGGTTACAGCTTAACTTATGATAAAACTGATATCGATATAGGAACTCTTCCTGCAAGAGAAATATATGATTTTGTATCTGCAGAGGGAAACATCTTTGAAACTATCTCAGCACAAGCCACTTGGCAAAGAGTAACATTAAATAGAGGCCTTTTCCCAACAGCAGGTTCTTCAACAGTTTTAAGCTTGAGTACTACAATCCCTGGAAGTGACCTCAATTACTATAGAGCTAGTGTAAGGCAAAGATATTACAGACCCTTATCTACCAATTTTGTTTTTGGATTTCAAGGAGAGCTAGGCTATCTTGATGTATACGGAGATACTAAAGAAACTCCTTTCTTTCAGAATTTTTATGCTGGCGGCCCTAGATCTCTTCGAGGCTTTGAATCAAATACACTTGGACCTAGAAGTACAGATGCTCCATGTTATGAATTTAATTATGAAGAAGGTAGTTGTCCTAATCTAATAGATATTGATGGAGACGGAGAATTAGACTCTCCGTATTTGAATCCATATGCTAATAATACCTCAAGGTATAGAGATAGACCTATAGGTGGAAATATCAAAATTGAAGGTAGTCTCCAATTAATTTTTAGACTTCCATTTATTGAAGATCAACGATCACTAAGGTCTGCTTTTTTCTTGGATTTTGGTAATGTTTTTTCAGATAATTGTAAAGACTATCAAATTAATTGCTATAAACCTGCTGTTGAAGATTTACGATATTCATATGGAGTTGGCATTACTTGGATTACCGGTTTTGGTCCTCTAAGCCTTGCAATTGCTAAACCAACCAATGCTGGGCCTCAAGAGAGAACCGAAGAATTCCAATTTACAGTAGGAAATGTTTTCTAGTTAATATAAAATGTTCAAACCACTTTAGGGGTAATTATGAAAAATACAATAAAACTATACTTAACATCTTTTCTTTTAATTGCACTTCCTGGATTTGCAGCTGACGGTGTTGCAGTCATTGATATGAGGACAGCAGTTTTATCTACTCAGGTTGCCGCTGATGCTTTTAAAGCGCTTGAGGAAGATCCTGACTATTCCTCAAATCTTGAAGAAGCTAAGTCATTACAAGCTGACAGACAATCAATCGCTGAAAAACTTCAAAAGGAACTTGAAACTTTATCACAAGAGCAAATAGCTGAAATGCAAAAAGATATTCAGGTTATGGGTCAAGACCTAGAATTTCTTGCTGGTAAAATTCAACAAGCTCAAGAAGAGACAGCCTCTAAAGTATTTACAGATATGGGACCATCAATGCAGAAAATAATAGGTGAGTTAATCACAGCAAAGCAAATAAAAGTCTTGCTTGCAAAAAATGAAACTTTGCTTTTTAGTGATCCTGCTTTAGATCTTACTGATGATGTAACATCTATGCTTGATGTTGCAGCTTCTTCTGAGGCCCCATCACAATCTGAGTAAAAGTGTCAAAGCATAAAAGCTTTACTCTAAAAGAATTAGCTCAAATAACTGATTCAGTTGTCGTTGGAGATGAAAACATCTTTGTGGATAATATTTCCTCGATAGATAACGCAACAAATTCGTCTATAACCTTTTTATCAAATAATAAATATGCATCTAAACTCAAGTCATCAATTGCTTGTGCTGTAATAGTTAAGAAAGACTTTAAAACTGATAAAAGCTTTAATTATCTTAAAACAGGTGATCCATATCTGGCATATGCAAAACTTTCAAATTTATTTGATAACGAAAATGAAATAAATATCCCGTATGTCGATAAGTCAGCTGTAATTTCAGATAAGACTTCAATTGATAAAAATGTATATATCGGTCCAAATGTTTTTATTGGACCAAATTGTACAATTGGACCAAACGTTATAATACACGCGAATTGTTCTATTGTTCAAAATGTAAATATTGATTCAGAAACAGTAATTCAAAATGGATCAGTCTTAGGATCAGATGGTTTTGGATATGCTCCAACAAAAGATGGCTATCTTAAAATAAAGCAATTGGGTGGTCTTAAAATTGGAAAAAATGTTGAAATCGGAGCAAATTGTACTCTTGATAGAGGAGCAATTGATGACACTCAGATTCATGATGGAGTTATTTTAGATAATTTAGTTCATGTAGCTCATAATGTTATTATAGGAAAAAATTCAGCAATTGCAGCTTCATGCGCTATAGCAGGCTCAACAAAAATTGGCAAAAATTTTCAAATGGGAGGTCTTTCTGGTGTTCTTGGTCATTTAGAAGTTTGTGACAATGTTACAATTGGAGCCCATACCTTAGTTACAAAAAATATTACTAAACCTGGTAACTATATTGGAATAATGCCAATTCAAGAGAGTGATCAATGGGCTAAGTCATCGGTTTATATAAAAAAACTAAGCAAATAAAATGAAAATTTCTACTGATGATATAAAAAAATATCTTCCTCACAGAGAGCCATTTTTATTTGTAGATGAAGTCATAGAAATTGATAAAAATAATGAAATACATGTAAAAAAGCACATTAATGGTAACGAATTTTTTCTTGAAGGACATTTTCCAAATAATCCAATCTTCCCAGGCGTTATTATAATTGAAGCATTAGGACAAGCCTCAGGAATACTTGGTTTTGTAACTATGAACAAAACTCCTGAGGAGGGTTCAATATATGTTTTGGCTGGGGTTGATAAGGTTAGATTTAGAAAAAGAGTTAGACCAGGAGACACAATAGATTTATACAGTAAAGTTCTTAGTGAAAAAAGAGGAATTTGGAAGTTCGATTGTAGAGCAGAACTAAAAAATGAATTGGTTTGTTCTGCAATAATTTTATGCGCTGACAGGAAGGCAATATGAGAATTCATCCTACAGCAATAATTAGTGAAAAATCAAAAATAGACGATTCTGTAGAAATCGGGCCTTTTTGTATTATTGATGATGACGTTGAGATACAAAAAGGGACAAAACTTTTAAGTCATGTTGTTTTGAGGGGACCAACATTTATTGGCGAGGAAAATATTTTCTATCAGTTTTCAACTATTGGTGAAGATACTCCAGATAAGAAATTTAAAGGTGAAAAAACGGAACTTGAAATTGGAGATAGAAATATTTTTAGAGAGGGAGTAACAGTTCATAGGGGAACAGTTCAAGATAAAGGAATAACCTCTATTGGATCTGACAATCTACTAATGGCATATTCTCATATTGCTCATGACTGTATTGTTGGCGATGCAAATGTATTCGCAAATAATGCTGGAATAGCAGGACACGTAAATGTTGGAAATAATATTACAATAGGCGCTCTTACAACAATTCACCAATTTTGCAATATAGGGGATTATTCATTTATAGGTATGAATACATCAATTAATATGGATATTCCTGCATTTGTTAAGGTTGCTGCTGACCCAGCAAGAGTCATTGGACTTAATTCAGTTGGTATGACCAGGAACAATATTACTCCCGAATCCTTATCTTTAATTAAAAAAGCATATAAGTTAGTTTATAGAAAGAATCTTAAAATTGAAGAAGCTATAAGTAAATCTAAGGAACTTAATAAAGATAAAAATTGTTCTTTTTTAGATATTTTTATTAAATCTCTTGAGATATCTAAGAGAGGAATTTTAAGATAAGTGTATCAAAAAGAAATTCTCAATGTTGGTGTTGTTTGCGGTGAGCATTCAGGTGATATGCTTGGTGCAGACCTCATTGAGGAACTAAAAAAACAATACGAAGTAAATTTGTTTGGAGTAGGTGGCCCAAAACTAGAATTACAAGGACTTGAATCAGTATTTCATTTTTCTGAAATAAATATTATGGGGCTAATTGAGCCTTTTTTTAATTATTTAAAACTTATAAAATTAAGAAAAAATTTAATTAATCTTTTTATAAACAAAAAAATTGACATTTTCATAGGTATTGACTCTCCAGATTTCAATATTGGAATTCATAAAGCCCTAAAAAAAAAGAGTTCAAACAAAAATATTCAGCTTGTAAGTCCATCTGTTTGGGGCTGGAGACAAGGTCGAATTAAATCAATAAAGTCTTACATTGATTTAACTTTATGCCTGTTTGATTTTGAACATAATTACTACAAAAAAGAAGGACATAATAGTTTTCATATTGGCCATCCATTTTTTAAATCACAAAAAGAAAATGACCAAGAAGTTTTTCAAAAATATAAATTAGATAGCTCGAAAAAATTTTTATCAATTCTTCCAGGAAGTAGGATGTCAGAAATTAAAAATATGTTGCCTATTTATATAGACTTTATAAGAAAACATTCAAAAAGTAATAAAAATTATTTTTATTTAGTGCCTGCTACTGATAAGAAATTATTTGAGCTAATTCATGAATTCATTACTCATGAAGATCTTCCTATATTAATTGCTGATAACTCTGTAAAAGATTTCTTGTCAATTTCAGAAGTTTCAATAGTAACCTCAGGAACTGCTACTTTAGAATCAGCAATCTTAGAATGCCCGCCTGTGATTTGCTACAAAACGAACTTTATTAATTATTCAATTATTTCAAGAATGTTAAAAATTCAAGATGTTGGCCTTCCTAATTTATTATTTGGTAAAAGGCATTATATAGAACTTATTCAAAATCAATGTAATGTTGAAAACATAATTAATGCAGTTAACGAAACACTTTGCTTTGTACCAAATTGTGAAAAAGACGCATCCTTTCTAAGGAATGCACTTAAGGGAAAAGGTTATCCAGAAGCCATAAAGGCTATTAGAACGCTTTGAAAAGTAAACTGGTGGCTGGAACAGATGAGGTGGGAAGAGGTTGCTTAGCCGGACCGGTTGTTGCTGCAGCTGTAATTTTAAAAACAAAAATAGATAACCTACAGGATTCAAAAAAACTTACTGAAAAAAAAAGAGAGTTATTATCAAAAATTATTCTCCAAAATTCATTTTTTGGTTTTGGTATTGTTTCAAATTTAGAAATAGACAATATAAATATACTGAATGCTTCTTTATTAGCAATGAAAAGAGCTATACTTAACTTAGAATCAAAGCCAGCTTTAGTTTTGATTGATGGTATACATAAACCTGATTTAGAAGTGCCAATGCAAACTATTATTGGCGGAGATTCGATTGAGCCTGCAATAAGCGCTGCTTCAATAATCGCAAAGGTTTACAGAGATAATTTAATGTCCGTATACGATAAAAAATATCCTGAATTTAATTTTAAGAAGAATAAAGGATATGGAACAAAAGAACATTTTCAAGCAATTGAATTAAATGGTATTTGTGAAATTCATAGAAAATCATTCAAAGGTGTTGAAATAAGATAATGAAATTGTTTTCACACCTAAGAGTTTCATCTGAATTTAGCATTACACAAGGACTTTTAACAATTGATCAGATAGTAGATAACGCTGTAGAAAATTCTGTGCCTTCTGTTGCATTGACAGACAAATCTAACATGTTTGGACTTGTAAAATTTTTTAATAAATGTGAATCAGCTGGTATTAAACCAATATCAGGGTCTTCAATAAGATTAATTTTTGAAGATGATGATATTTCTTATGAACTTTTATGTTTAGCAAAGACAAATAATGGACATAGGAATTTAATGAAAATAATTTCTAATGCTCATAATAATAATTCATTCAATCTACCAATAATAAAATTTAATGATTTAATTAAATTAAAAGATGACATTGTTGTAATCTCTGGTGGGAAAGGAAGCCATATATTTGAATATTTGAAATTGGGCAATACACCAGAGGCAGTTTCAAGAATTGATAATTTTAGGAATCATTTTGGAGATGATTTTGTTATTGATATTCAGATGACAAACAGACTTGATGAAATGGAATACATAAAAAATGTATTGCCAATATCTAAGGATAAAGGGATTCCATTAATAGCCACTAATGATGTTTTATTTTCAAAACAAGAAGACTTTGATATTCACGAAACAAAAGTTTGTATAAATACTGGCAAAACATTAAATGATCCAAACAGGCAAAAAATATTCTCCGAAGAACAATATTTCAAATCTCCTGAGGAAATGATTGAACTATTTAAAGACTATGATTCACTTATAGAAAATACAAATGAAATATCAAAAAAATGTAATGTTTCACTTGATACAAAGGGTTATTTTTTACCAGAATACCCAGTTCCAAAAAAACATAACTTTGACTCTTACTTAAAAGAAATTTCAATTGAAAGAATTAAAATCTATGTCAATGATTTTGAAATTGAAAAACAAAATGAATATATCGATAGATTAAATTATGAATTAGATCAGATTAAAGCAATGGGTTTTTCAAGTTATTTTCTAATAGTCTATGATTTTATAAAGTGGTCCAAAAATAACGATGTGCCAGTAGGCCCAGGAAGAGGCTCAGGAGCAGGTTCATTAGTAGCTTTCGCTCTAGAAATAACTACCCTAGATCCAATTATTCATGGACTTTTATTTGAAAGATTCTTAAATCCTGAGAGATTATCAATGCCAGACTTTGATGTTGATTTTTGCATGGACAAAAGAGATATGGTTATTGATTACGTAAGTAAAAAATATGGCTCCGAGTCAGTCTCACAAATTGCGACCTTTGGAACAATGGCAGCAAGAGCAGTTGTTAGGGATGTAGCAAGAGCACTTGGTAAACCTTATGCCTTGGGAGATAGAATCTCTAAAATGATACCTTTTGCTCCAGGTATGACTCTTGATAAAGCAAAAAAAGATCAACCAATTTTTGCTGAAAGTTTAAAAAATGACTCTGAAGTTAGAGAGATCGTTGATTTATCTTATAAGCTTGAAGGTATTGCAAGAAATGTTGGAAAACATGCTGGTGGTGTCGTTATAGCTCCTGGTAATATATCAGATTTTTGTCCAGTATATGTTGATCGTCAGTCAGACTCAGTTATGACTCAGTATGATAAAGATGATGTTGAAAAAATAGGCCTGGTTAAATTTGATTTTTTAGGATTAAGGACTCTAACAGTAATAGACAGTGCAGTTAAATCAATAAATAAAGGCTTAGATAAATCAAAGAAAATTGATATAAATAATATTTCATTGAAAGATGAAGAGGTATTTAAATTGCTTTCATCTGGGAAAACAATGGCTGTTTTTCAACTTGAATCTTCAGGTATGAGAGATCTCATAAAAAGGCTGAAACCTACAAAATTTGAAGAGATAACTGCTTTACTTGCCTTATATAGACCAGGCCCATTAAATTCCGGTATGCATGAAGAATTTGTCGATAGAAAACATGGAAAGAGCCCAGTTACATATCCACACAAGTTACTAGAAAAAGTTCTAGAGGAAACATATGGAGTTATCGTATATCAAGAGCAAGTAATGGAATCCGCTAGAGTTTTGGCAGGTTTTTCATTGGGCCAGGCAGATATTTTGAGAAGAGCCATGGGAAAAAAGAAAAAAGAGGAAATGGAGGAACAAAGAGAGATATTTGTTAAAGGATGCCTGAAGAATGATATTACTGAAAAAAATGCTGAACAGATATTTGATCTAATTAATCAATTTGCAGAATATGGATTCAATAAATCTCATTCAGCTGCATATGCATTAATTTCCTATCAAACAGCATTTCTAAAAACATATTATCCTGAACATTTCATGGCAGCAGTTTTATCCTCAGAACTAGGAAATACAGATAAAATTTATGCATTGACTCAAGAATGTTCAAGAATGGGTATAGAAGTGCTTAAGCCCAATATACTGTCAAGCAATAAAAAATTTGAAGTTAATAGTGAATCTAAAATTGAGTACGGTTTAGGTGCTATTAAAGGTGTTGCAGATTCTTTCATCAAACACCTGTGCCAAGAAAGAGAAACAATAAAGTTCAAAGATCTTTGGGATTTTTCAAAAAAAGTAGATATAAGGCTTGGTGGAAAAAAATCTTTAGAAGCCTTATCTCAATCAGGTGCGTTTGATTCGTTGGCACCATCAAGAACCATTGCAATAGAATGTACTAAGGATATGTTGAATGATGGAAAAAACCTTAATGGAAACTCAAATTTTCTAAGTGGAGACCTTTTCGCTAATATGCAAGATAGTTTTAATCCATATGAAAAATATAAAAATTTACATGAGTTATCACTAAGTGAAAAATTAGAGCTAGAAAAAAAATCTCTAGGGTATTATTTATCAGGGCATCCTGTTTTAGCAATTGAAGACAAAATAAAAAAAATAAGTTCTCATAAAATAAATCAACTTAACAACGATATTAAAAAATCTTCGTTAGTTTGTTTAATCAATAGTGTAAGACAGATTAAGGACCGACAAGGGAAACCACTAACTTTTATAAATTTTGATGATGGCACTGGAACTATGGATGGAATTATAGCCAGTGATACTTTGGAAAATTGTCATAATTTTTTAAAAGAAGGGGAAATATTAAATCTTAAAGGAACCATTGAGGTTGATGATTACAGAACCAATGATTTAGGTTCACTGATGTTTAGGATGCGTGTAAAAGAAGTAAGTCAAATAGATAATGAATTAAATAAAAAATTAAAAGAGGTTGTAATTAATTTAGATAATTCACAAATATTTTCAATTGAAGAATTTTCAAAAATTCTTGATACAGTCGATAGGAGTTTTTGGGAGAATGGAAATTGTAGATTGAATGTCAAAGTAACAACTGATAAATCAGAGGCTATAATAGATATAGGAGAAAATTTTAAATTTAATCCTTCGCTGGAAAATTTATTTTATTTAGAAGATATTTTCGGTAAAAATATTCTAGAGACCTAAATTGTTAAACTTAGACTTAATTTCGAATACATTAGATTTTAAACAACCTGTCTATGTTGCATATAGTGGCGGTCCTGATTCGTCTGCTCTCTTAAATCTTTGTGTCAAATTGAAAGAAAAAAATTTTATTAATTTATCTGCAATACATATTAATCATAAATTATCTGAAAAATGTTCTGATTGGGAGAAACACTGTATTAGTGTTTGCAAAACCTTAGATGTCAATTTAATAATTGAATCTACTAAAGTAATACCAGACGGAGGCGGCCTTGAATCTGCAGCAAGAAAAGCAAGATATAAAATATTTCAAAATATTTTGAATAAAAATGATCAAATTTTATTTGGACATCATAGTGATGATGTTGCTGAAACTATTATTATGAGAATTCTTAGAGGAACTGGATTAGATGGAATTGAGGGGCCTACAAAAAAAAGGAACATTGGCGAAGCGAAATTAATCAGACCACTTTTAGAAGTATCAAAAAAAGAAATTTTGAAATATTTAAATGACAATAAAATAGATTATATTGAAGATGATTCAAACACAGATCTAAAATTTGATAGAAATTTTTTGAGACATAAAGTTTTTCCATTACTTCAAGATAGGTGGAATGATTTTCCTAAAAGAATTAATTCTCTGTCTTCAATAGCAAAAGAAAGAAATAATAATTACAAAAATTTAGTTAATGATAAATATAAAAACTTGATTGGAAATAAAATTAATCTTAATGATCTTAAAAAAGTTCCAAAGAGCGTGGCATGTGATGTTTTAAGATATTCCATTAAAGAATCAAACGTTGCAATGCCTAATAGGAAAATACTGCAAGAAATATATAAAACTTTCATAGTTTCAAACCCAGGTTCAAAATCATTGGTATCATGGTCAAGAGCCGATAAAGAAGAGTCAGCGGGTATGATTAAATTGAATGAAGGTTTTTTAATTATTTCAGAAAAATAAAAGGTAAAACTATGAGTCTTGAAACTATAAGCCTAGAAAAAAAAGAAAAAATTGCAATAATAAGATTAAATAGACCAAAACTGCTTAATGCTGTTAATGAGCAATTAGTTTGGGATTTTCAAGAAGCAACAATTGATGTTAAACAAGATGATCTTATAAAAGTTGTGATTATTACTGGTGCTGGAAGGGGATTTTCAGCAGGAGCTGACTTAAGTGAAAGAAATTCTAGCTGGAGGGGTTCTAAAGATGCTCTTTTAAGAGGATATAAACCATTTTTTGAGAGTATTATTAGTATGCCAAAACCTGTTATAGGAGCTATAGCTGGACCAGCAGCTGGAATTGGTGCTGCAATAGCAATGTCTTGTGATCTGAGAGTAATGTCAGACGATAGCTATATACTTTCAGTATTTAGCAATATTGCCCTAGTACCAGATGGCGGACTTTCGTGGTATCTTCCAAAATTTATGGGTTTTGCAAAAGCATATGAACATGCAATTGAAGCAAAAAAAATATCTGCCGAAGATTGTTTAAAGTATGGGATAGCAAATAAAGTAGTCTCAAGAGATGAGCTTGAAAAAGTAACTTTAGAATGGGCGCATAAACTTTCCAAGAGATCATCACAATCTTTGAATCATACTAAAAGATTGATGAGAGAATCCCTTGAAGTTGGTTATTGGAATACCTTTCATAATGAAGCAGAAATTCAAAATGAATTAACAGTTAGCGATCAAAATAAAGAAGCTGTAAAAGCATTTCTTGAAAAGAGAGAACCTAATTTCGATTAGCTTTCTAACAACTTACTTAGCCCAACAATAATTGCATCAAATGAGGCTCTAGTGGTATTTGGATGTATTCCAACTCCCCAAAATGTTCTGGCATCTTTTTCTAGTTCTATGTAGGCTGCTGCTTTAGCATCTGACCCGGAGGAGATAGCTGTTTGATGATAATCAGCAACTTTTATTTCAACCCCAATTTTTTCTGAAAGACCATTTACAAATGAGTCGATGGGACCATTTCCTGTACCTTGTATTGTTGTTTCTTTATTATTCATATTCATGGTCAGCTCTAATTTATGAAGATCGTCTTTAGATGACGAGGAATGTTTTATGTAAGAGTAATTATTAACAGGTTGGAGGTATTTTTTTTCAAAAATGTCCCATATTTGAGAGCTACTAATCTCTTTACCAGTATCATCTGCTAGCTTTTGAATTTTTTGACTTAGGCTAATCTGAAGTCTTCTTGGCAAAGAGACTCCATGATCTTTTTCTAATAAAAATGCAACTCCTCCTTTACCAGATTGAGAGTTAATCCTAACTACTGCTTCATAATTTCTTCCTAGATCAGCTGGATCGATTGGAAGATAAGGTACTTCCCATTTTGGATCATTAGATTTTTTAATAGCTTGAAAACCTTTTTTAATTGCATCTTGGTGAGAGCCTGAAAAAGCTGTAAAAACTAGATCTCCTGCATAAGGATGTCTTGGGTGAACAGGCAGTTGATTACAGTACTCCACTTCTCTCATTACAGAATTGATATTAGAAAAATCTAAATTTGGTTCAATGCCTTGAGTAAGCATATTTAAAGCAATTGTTACTATATCAACATTACCCGTTCTCTCTCCATTTCCAAATAATGTTCCTTCAACTCTATCAGCACCAGCCATGAGTCCAAACTCAGAAGCTGCAACAGCTGTCCCTCTATCGTTGTGAGGATGTAAGCTTAGGCATATTTCATTTCTATTTTTTAAATTTTTATTCATCCATTCAATTTGGTCGCCATAAATATTTGGAGTCGACATTTCAACAGTTGCAGGAAGATTTATTATGATTTTGTTTTTTGAGATAGGCTTTAGAATTTCTACAACTTCATCACAAACTTCTCTAGCATATTCTAGTTCTGTTCCAGTAAAACTCTCAGGAGAATATTCAAATGTCCATTCAGTATCAGAATTTTCAAGCGCCAATTTTTTAATTAACATGGCAGCATCAGTTGCTATTTTTTTAACACCGTCTTTGTCTTGGTTAAAAACAACTTTCCTTTGAAGCGAAGAGGTTGAATTATAAAAATGAATAATACCTTTAGACGCACCTTTAAGTGACTTAAATGTTTTAACAATTAATTCTTCTCGTGCTTGAGTAAGGACCTGAATATTTACATCTGATGGAATTCTTTTATTGTTAATAAGATCTCTTACAAAATCATAGTCAGTTTTTGAAGCTGATGGAAAACCAACCTCAATCTCTTTGAAGCCAAGCTTACACAATAAGCTAAACATTCTATTTTTTCTCTCAGAACCCATTGGTTCAATGAGGGCTTGATTGCCATCTCTAAGATCCACAGAGCACCAAATAGGAGCTTTTTTTATCATTTTGCTTGGCCATTCACGGTTCACCAAATTAACTGGTTTATAAGCAGAGTATTTATCTGTTGGGTTATCCATTCTTTATAAAGTTAATGTTATTATGTTAATTATGCTCACTCCAGAAATAAAAACTAATCTTATCTTAAAAGAGATTGGTATCAAAAGATATTCAATAAGATCAAGCATTGATCACTCTCATAAAAAAAGCTTACATTTCTATAAAAAGGGGCACATTCTAGCATTACTTGATAAACCCTACGAAAATTTTGTTAGAGAACAAAAAGATTTATTGATTGCAATATTGAGCTCAACAAAAATTGATAATGGCAAAGAGGTTTTTAAAACAATTAGATATTCTTCAAACAATGTTCTAAGCAGTGAATTCAAAGAAATGCATGACCTGAAAATGATAATTATTTTTGGAGACAACTCTTGTGATTTTGATTTCAAAAATGAACAAATAATAGCTCCTAAATTAAGTATATTACTTACTAATCAACATTTAAAAAAGGAGCTGTGGATTCAAATCAAACAAAAATTAAATATATAGTTAACTATGCTTAAAATTTCTTTAATGGATCAGTCTGATTTAGAGATCGCGTATGAAATTGAGAAAGAAGTTAACCCAACCCCATGGTCAAAAAAAAATTTTTTTTCGTCATTTGAGGTAGGCCACAATTCTATTGTATGTAAACATGAAAAAAAACTTATTGGATTTGCAATTTTTTCATTAGTTAAAGAAGAAAGCCATCTCTTAAACATAGCAGTTACAAAAAGTTGGCATAGAAGGGGTGCTGGAAGCCTGTTGATGAATACCTTAATAAAACAATCAAAAGTACTAGGAGCAAAAAAAGTTTTTTTAGAAGTTAGATCAAAAAATTTAAATGCGATATCTTTTTATAAAAAATATAAATTTGTTCAAGACGCCTTGAGAATTAATTATTATGCTGGAAATAATCCAGATGATGCTGTGATGATGAGTTTAGATATTTAATCTAAAGATATTTTTCTATACTTTTTTCTATCTCATTTGCCTCAACTTGGGGACCAAAACGTCCTATTACTTGACCTCTTCTATTAACAAGAAATTTTGTAAAATTCCATTTGATCTGAGATGTGCCAGCTATACCTGGTTTTTGTTTTTTTAAAAAATTATAAAAAGGATCGGTTTTTCTACCATTGACATTAATTTTATTCATAATTTTGAAACTTACTCCATAATTTGTGTTACAAAACTCTTGAATCTCTTTATTTGTTCCTGGCTCTTGAAATGCAAATTGATTACATGGGAAACCTAGAATCTCAAATCCTTTGTTTTTATATTTTCTATAAAGTCTCTCTAGGCCTTTATATTGATAGGTAAGGCCGCAATAACTTGCAACATTTACTATCAAAACAATTTGATTCTTAAAGTCTGATAATCGAACATCATTTAACTCAGCATCTTTAACTGAAAAATTGTATATTGTTTCCATAATTACTTGATATGTGTGCGAAAATGTCTGGATATTATATATGCAATAAATAAGTTTTTTAACTAGTAGAAATGAAGATCAAATATTCATGGAAGACATTTAAAGAATTATCTATCGATGATTTGTATGCAATTCTTAATTTAAGGCAAAAAGTTTTTGTAATGGAGCAAGATTGCCCATATATTGATGCAGATTATTCAGATCAAGAAGCATTTCATCTTCTTGGATATGATGAAAAAAATATTCTAAAAGCTTACTTAAGAGCGTTTTCACCAAACATCAAATATAAAGGTGCCTCAATGGGAAGAATTGTTGTTGAGGAGGACATAAGAAATAAATCCATTGGAAAAGAAATAACAAATATTGGAATTAGGTTTCTAAGTGAAAAATATCCAAATCATGAGATTATTATTTCTGCACAACATAGGCTCCAAAAGTTTTATGAAGGATTAGGGTTTATTGCAAGAGGAGAGGTCTACTTGGAAGATGACATTGATCATATACAAATGTATATGCTCTCTAAGTAATTATCCTTTCATCAAATAATATAGTATTAATTTCCTCAGTAATAAATGGAGCAAATGGGTGCACTAACTGAAGAATTTCTTTCAGCAGTGGTCTTAAATTTGATGTTTCTCCACTTTTCTTACATTGTTCGATATATACATCACAAAACTTAGTCCAAAAGAATTCATATATTTCATTAACAGCAAAATCTAGTCTGTAATCGGAAATATTTTTATTTATTTGTTTTTTGGCTTTACTTAACTCGTCATATATCCATTTATCATGTTCGTTTTCTGCTTTAAATTTATCTTTTTCATTTGGATATCCGTCAATGAATCTTGCAGCATTCCACATTTTGGTACAAAAATTTCTAAATCCTTTAAGTCTACCTAATTCAAAACTAATGTCTTTTGTATGAGTAGCTAAAGAATAAAATGTCATTCTTAATGCATCTGTACCATATGATTCTATTCCGTTAGGAAATTGTTTTCTTGTCTTCCTTTCAATTTTTTCAGCGATACCTTCCTGCATCAAATTTGATGTTCTTTTTTTAACAAGATCTTCAATTGAAATACCATATATTAAGTCAATTGGATCAATAATATTTCCCTTAGATTTTGACATTTTTTGACCATTTTCATCTCTGATAAGACCAGTAACATAAACATCCTTGAAAGGTATTTTTCCAGTAAATTCAATACTCATCATTATCATTCTTGCTACCCAGAAAAATATAATGTCAAAACCTGTCACCAAAAGAGAAGTTGGAAAGAAACTTTTAAGATCATCTGTTTCTTCTGGCCAACCAAGAGATCCGAATGGCCAGAGACTTGACGAAAACCAAGTATCTAAAACATCCTCATCTTGTTTAAGTTTCATTTCATCAAGTTTGTAATAATTTCTTACGTCTTGTTCATTTTCACCAACGTAAATATTTCCTTTATCATCGTACCAAGCTGGAATTCTGTGACCCCACCAAATTTGTCTACTTATACACCAATCTTCAATATTATCCATCCAATTAAAATATGTCTTTACCCAGTTATTAGGATGAAATTTAATGTTTCTTTTTTTAACTTCAATATTAGCTTTCTCTGCCATTTCAGAAGTTTTTACATACCATTGATGACTCAATCTGGGCTCTATTACAATATTTGAACGCTCACCTTTCGGAATGCTCACGTCATATTCTTCTTCTTTTTCAAGGAGTTTTAACTCAGCTAATTCTTTTATCACTAATTTTCTAACTTTAAATCTATCTAAATTTTCAAATAATTTTGGTACATTATTATTTGTCCATGCATCTTCATTAAAAATATTAATTGGCTCGAAGTCGTTAATTTTTTTGGACGTGTAAACCTTGTTATCTTTTTCATGTAAACAATATTTTTTG
The DNA here is from genome assembly GCA_902586925.1 of uncultured SAR86 cluster bacterium. Classification (GTDB taxonomy): domain Bacteria; phylum Pseudomonadota; class Gammaproteobacteria; order Magnimaribacterales; family D2472; genus SAR86A. The sequence continues at coordinate 661,043 of CACIJE010000001.1, forward strand.
CCTATTTCATAATCATTAAAGTCATGAGCTGGTGTTATCTTTAAACAACCAGTACCAAATTCCATGTCAACATAATTGTCACCAATAATTGGTAACCTTCTTTCAACAAAGGGTAGAAGAGCATATTTGCCGATAAGATTTTTATATCTTTCATCATTTGGATTTACTGCAATGGCCATATCACCAAAAAGAGTTTCAGGCCTTGTTGTTGCCACTGTAATAAACTTATCAGAGTTTTCTATAGGATATTTTATGTACCATATAATTCCTTTTTTTTCTTGTCTCACAACTTCAAGGTCTGAAACAGCAGTTTTAAGCGATGGATCCCAATTTACTAATCTATATCCTCTGTAAATCTTTTTATTTCTATAAAGTTCAACAAATGCTTTGTTAACAGCCATAGAAAATTTATCATCAAGAGTAAATCTATATTTGTTCCAGTCTACAGTTGAGCCTAATCTTTTAATTTGAGATTGTATTTTATCTTCTGAAAAATCTTTCCATTTCCATACCTCTTGAAGAAATTTTTCCCTGCCAAGATCTTTCCTATCAATATTTTTTTTGGAGAGATTATTTTCCACAACCATCTGTGTTGCAATTCCAGCATGATCAGTTCCAACTTGCCAATGAGCTTTCTTACCTGACATATGATTATATCTGGTGTAAAAGTCCATAATCGCATATTGGAAGCTGTGGCCCATATGGAGAGTTCCCGTAACATTTGGTGGAGGTATTACCTGTGAAAAAGATTCCTTTGAACTTTCATTTGATACTACTTCATTCGACCAAATTTCAACCCACTTTTCCTCAACTTCAGTAGGGTTGTACCTTTTGTCCATTACTTATTTATTATTTAAGTTTTTTATTCAATATTAAGTCACATATCAAAGAAACAGGTCTTCCAGTTCCGCCTTTAGGCGAACTTGACCATGCAGAGGCTGCAATATCCATGTGTGCCCATTTGTAGTCTTCCGCAAACTTTGATAAAAATGCAGCGGCATGAATTGTCCCTGCCTCTCTGCCACCGCCAATATTTGCTAAATCAGCAAAATTAGTTTTTGTACACGACTTATACTCATTCCATAATGGTAATTGCCATGCTCTATCACCAGTTTCCTCTCCCGACTCAATTATCTTGTCAGCAAGAAACTGATTATTTGCCATGACGCCGCTAGCATGACTTCCCAAAGCAATCACTACAGCACCAGTGAGTGTTGCCATATCTATAACATAGGAAGGCTTATATCTTCCAACATATGTCAGCGCATCTGCTAAAACTAATCTTCCTTCTGCATCAGTATTAAGAATTTCAATTGTTTGACCTGACATAGAAGTTACTACATCTCCTGGTTTTGTTGCTCTAGCAGAAGGCATATTTTCAGCACATGCCATAATACCAACTACATTTACATCAGCTTTAATTCTTGCCAGTGAACACATAACACCAAAAACTGTTCCTGCTCCACACATATCCCATTTCATTTCATCCATGCCAGAACTTGGCTTTAACGAAATACCACCTGTATCAAAAGTAATACCTTTTCCAACTAAGGCCACTGGCTTTTCATTTTTTTTGCCGCCCTTATATTCAATGATTATCATTCGAGGAGGCTCATCACTTCCCTTAGATACGCTTAGATAAGAGCCCATTTTTAACCTAGCAAGATCTTTCTCATTTAGTGATTTAACTTTTAAACCTGAGTAATTTTTAACTGTATTTTTGACTATTTTTTCTATAAGTTTTGGTGTTGCATGATTTGCAGGTAAATCACCAAGATGTTTAGCAGTATTTACTCCTTCGCCAACTGAAAATCCTCGTGCAACAGCAATTTTTGCTTTTTTAGTATCAGATACAGATAGCTTTGAAGTAATTATGGCAACATTTCTTAACGAAATTTGGCTTGAAATTATGTCTTTACCAATTTTTTCAGTTTTAGCTGTTTTATTTTTTGTAGTTGAAAAAATATAAGCTCCTGATTCAATAGATCTTGAGATTGTTTCCAGAAACCAAAATTTATCTTTACCTTTTGGATAATTTTGACCATCAAGTACCGCAAGATTTTTACAACCAATTGAATTTGCAATTTTTGCAACATATTTATACTTGTTTAACCATAGATAAATATCATCTTTTTCATTGAGGTCATTTATAAGAAGAATTTTTTTTGCTTTAACGCTAACTAATGAAGATATAAGATGATTTTGGTTAGAGGGACTAATTGAATCTTTTATTGATCTAGAGATATAACCATTTGATTTTTTATCTAATTCTTTAAACTCAGGAGAAGCCAATATCTTTTTATTAACAGGTATAACAAGTAACTCGGTTAATACACTCGACAAAACTCCATCGCTAACATTTTTTAGAGTTATATTGTTAAGAACTTTATATGTCATTTTAATATCTCCTTTTTAATTCAATACTGGTAAGATGTTTATTGTAATGCATCAGAGTTCGCAAGGCATGTATAAAAAGAACATTCTTTTAAAAAGCTTAAATCTAGAAGTTCTACTGTCTTCAACTGGTGTTTTTTTAATTTTCTTTTTTTTGGTTGTAAGCTCAAGGTTTGTTGGTTATTTTGAACAAGCATCCGAGGGCCTAATTGATCCTAGTCTTATCTTCAAAGTAGTAATTCTAAGGTTCCCAGACTTTGTTACACTATTATTACCATTATCTTTTTTTCTAGGAGTTGTAATTACAATTAGTAGATTATATTCAGATAGAGAAATTTATGGCTTCTTTGCAGGAGGTATTTCTAATAATGACCTTATAAAATATTTACTTCCACAATCAATTATTTTCTTTCTCATAACATTGTCTCTAAGTATATATATAGCGCCTTATACAAAAGAATTATCTAAAGAGATTCTTTCTCTAGACACAATTCAAGAGCAGTTTGAATCAGTCAGACCAAATGAATTATTTTATTTTAATGAAAATCAAGGGTTTATTTATATTGAAGACAAAGAGAGTAATATTTTAGAGGAAATAGTTATTTTTATACCAAATGATAACTACTCGTCTTTAATTATCTCAGATAATCTTGAATATAAGGATTCATCATCAAAGATAGACTTAGATTTTAAAAATGGAGTTTTATATCAAGATATTTTTAATCAAAGTTCATCTTTAGTTTCATATTTTGGAGAGTTATCTGTTCCTGTTGATAATTCTAAAAATTCTATTTCAGGGTTATCATTTAGTAAATTATTTGATTTTTCAATCAAGTCTTCAAAATCACAAACCCAGTGGAACATATCTATACCATTAACAATTTTTGTTCTTTTAATTTTTGCTGTAAATTTTTCAAAAGTAGAACCAAGGCAAGGAAGGCTTTCCGTATTAGTACCATCTATTTTTATATACATACTTTATTTAAGCTTATTAATTTTAGCCAGAGACTCTTTTGATGAAAGTTTAATTACTTCTCAAAACAATATTTGGTACGTACATCTGACATTTATATTATTCGCTCTTTTTTTAGTAATTAGAAAAAATTTAAATACTAATATTCGAACTATTTATACTTTCTTTAATAATAACTTTATAAGGGTTTTTATATCTTTATTAATATTTTTAATTTTTTTATGGGTGCTAGGATGATAAAAATATTTAATAAATATCTAATAAAAAGATCTTTATATTTTTCACTGAGTATATTATTAATTTTTGGATTATTGGACTCAATATTCATTCTTATTTCGGAACTAGAAAAAAGCTCATCAAATTACACTTTCTTTCACATATTTAAGTATGTTACTTTTTCAATGCCTCATAATTTACTTGATTTTGTCCAAGGTGCTTGTTTATTAGGAGTAATGCTTTCATTAGGAATATCTCATGAAGAAGGGAATATCAACGTATTGAGATCTGCTGGTAAATCTCCACTTATGATAGTTTTTACAAGTTCAATTGGAGCCCTAATCCTTATTTTATCAATGCTATCATTAGACGAACTTGGGTTTAGAAAATTATACGTAAATCAAGAAGCTGAAAGAAATATCTTACTAAACAAAGAAGCAGATTACAGAAATGAAATTAATTGGATTAAATCTGGAGACTCATTTTTAGGTTTTGAGAGCGTTGTTGATGATAAAATTTTTAATGTTAACTTCATTAAGGTTAAGGATAAGCAAGTTATTTACTCTGTAAAGTCTGATGTTGCAACTTTTGGAAATAATGAAATTATTTTTAATAATGGTTCTATATATAAAACTTTTACAGAAAACTTAGATAAAAAAAATACTGAATCTTTTGAGATCCCAATTCAATCAAAAATCACTTTTAATAATATTAAACATCTTGGAGTACCTGAGCTAAATTTTTATAGACAAATTTTAAATGACAGCACAACTAAAAAAGATATTTTATTTAAGTCTCATATAGATAAATTTTTTTATAGCAAAATATTATTACCAATTTCATCTTTAATCTTAATTTTATTCTTTGGGTCATTTATATTTACTTCACTCAGAGACTCTTCAATTGGGAATAGGGTGGTCGTATCTGTGATAGGCGCATTCATATATCAATTGATTCAAGACTTATCATCAGATGTATTTATTTCATATGGATTAACAGTTATGTTCGGAGTTATTCTTCCCTCTCTGATGCTATTGGTTGCAAGTATGGTTTCTTACAAAAGGATTTAAATTTTTTTATACGAAGTTTTAGACAAATAATCACTTAGGGATAAATTATCACTTGTGAAATAAATAAGCATCAGAGGCAAACCAAACAATAAAGTTGTTATAACATTAGAAAAAAATCGAATAGTAATTTTTTTAAATGTTATATTGCCTCCATCAGTACTATATATTTCAAAATTCCAAACTGCCATACCAAGAGTTTTACCTCCATTCATCCAAAAATAACCATAAAAAATCCACGTACTCATAATGACAAGTATTGGCCCAACCCATTTTGTTTGAATAATTCCTCCATTAATCCATACAGCAAATGACCCAACTGCAAACCAGACACCTAATAATAAAAATAAATCATACACAGATGCAGCGATTCTTCTGATTGGAAATACGATATATGATTTATCATCCATTTTGGTATAGTACTAAATTATTAAAAAAATTGAATTCAAATGAATACAAAAACTGATTTATTAGGACATCCGAAGGGTTTATTTGTATGTTTTGCTACAGAGATGTGGGAGAGATTCTCATATTATGGAATGAGAGCCCTTTTGATATTGTATTTAACAAAGCACTGGGAGTTTTCAGATGCTACAAGTTATTTAATTTATGGAGCCTACACTTCTTTGGTATATATAATGCCAGTTTTCGGTGGTATGTTAGCTGATCAAATTTTGGGTTCAAAAAAAGCAGTAACTTTTGGTGCAATTTTATTGGTATTTGGTCACTTAGGTATGACAGTTGAGAGTAATGAGCAAATATTTTACTTATCACTTGCTTTAATAGTATCTGGTGTAGGATTCTTAAAACCAAATATTTCTACCATGGTTGGAGCATTGTATGAAGAAGGTGATCCAAGAAGAGATTCAGGTTTTACTATTTTTTACATGGGTATAAATATTGGAGCTTTTACTGCAACTCTTTTATGTGGTTATTTAGGAGAGCAAGTTGGATGGGCGTATGGATTTGGTGCTGCTGGAATTGGAATGATCTTTGGATTAATTATTTTCTTATGGGGTCAAAAATATCTTGAAGGTCTTGCTGAACCACCATCAAGCAAATATTTAAAAGAGATGAATGGAATTAGCTTTGAGTATTGGGCTTATATTTCAGGAGTTATAATGGTTTTGGTTACGTGGTTTTTAGTTCAGAATACACAATTAGTTGGCCAACTTCTGGGTGGTTTTGGAGCTATTTTTATTGGGGCATGGCTATTATACGCATTATTTAGATGTGCTCCTGATGAGCGAGATCGATTAATAGTTGTAGGAATACTAATATTATTTTCATTAATTTTTTGGGCGCTTTTTGAACAAGCTGGATCATCTTTAAATATTCTCACAGATAGAGGAGTAAATAGAGTAATGTTCGGTTGGGAAGTACCGGCATCGATGTTTCAATCTTTGAATGCTGGCTTCATCTTTACTATAGCCCCTTTATTTGCAATGCTTTGGATAGCTCTTTCAAAGAGAAATATGGAGCCGTCAACACCAATTAAATTTTCAATTGGTATTATTTTTGTTGGACTAGGTTTTCTAGCTTTGGTTTATGGCATGAGTTCATCTAAGGGTCTTCAGACAGGAGTCTTTTGGATAATATTGATATATCTCCTGCATACTTTAGGAGAGTTATGTTTATCTCCCGTTGGGTTGTCTTCAGTCACCAAATTATCACCTCAAAGGATTGTTGGATTTATGATGGGGATGTGGTTTTTTGCATCAGCAGCTGGCAATTATGTTGCAGGATTGATTGCTAGAGCAACAGCATCAGAATCCTCTGGAGTATCAAATGACATTTTTAATCTTGCTCAAAAACAATCATTTATTGATGTTTATACTGATGTTGGTCTTATAGCAATTGGTTGTGGAATTTTCCTGGCCATAATAACTCCAATTCTTAAAAGATTGATGCATGGCGCCAGTTAAAGGAAAAAGAGATCCTGTTAAAAAGAATATGGATAAGTTCCATAAACCAAAAACTCACAAAGACAAAACAAAGTATGATCGAAAGAAAAAATCTAAAGACTTTGATTCAAATTAATTAAAATCCTTTTATAAATGTCTTTTAATTTCCATAGCTCGCTAATACTTACATGTTCATCAATTTGATGAATAGATTTATTAACTGGCCCAAGCTCAACAATTTCTGTATTCATTGCTGCAACAAAACGACCATCTGATGTTCCACCTTTAGCATTTAATTCAGGCCTATATCCAGTAATCTCCTCTGATGAAGTGGATACAATTTCTTTGAAAAAATCCTCTTTCGTATAATATGGATTTCCATTTAAGTCCCAACTTAAATCATAGTCTAATCCAAGACTTTTTATTATTGATTCAAATTCTGATTTGAGACTTTCTTCAGTTGATTCAGTAGAGAATCTAAAATTAAATGTTAACTCGAGCTCGCCTGGCACAACATTATGTGCGCCAGTACCGGAACTAATGTTAGATATTTGAAAACTTGTTGGATCAAAAGCCTCATTACCACTATCCCAGATTTTGCTTTTAAGTTTTGAAATTAACTCACCTGATAATAATATTGGATTAATAACTTTTTCAGGATAAGCAACATGTCCTTGCTTACCATAAATTTTTAGACATCCTCCTAAGGAACCTCGTCTACCAATTCTTGCACAATCGGCAACTTTTTCACTCGAGGTAGGTTCTCCAACCAAACAAAAATCAATAATTTCATTATTATCAATCATTTTGTTAATGATTTTATCTATAAATCCATCTTTTGATGTACCTTCTTCATTTGAGGTGAGTAAGATAGCTAATCTAAAATTAAGCTTTTCATTTGCATTGATGAAATCCTTAGAAGCTTCTACAAAAGCGGCCACAGAGGATTTCATATCTGCAGCACCTCTGCCATATAAAACATCTCCATCAATTGTTCCTGAAAATGGTGGATAGCTCCACTTTTCTTCAGGACCACTAGGAACAACATCGGTATGTCCCAAATAACAAAAAAGTTTTCCAGAATGTCCTATCGTTGCATAAAGATTTTCAACGTTTTGATAATTTATTCTTTCGCATTGGAAGTTCAGTTTCTTCAATTCATCTTCAATTAGATCAAAACAACCCATATCAGCTGGAGATATAGATTTAATTCGAATTAATTTTTGAAGCAATTCAATCATTTTCGTGAAGTATTTTGTTCAATTGAGATTTTGATTTATTTATTTTTGCAACAACTTTTCCAGATAATGAGTCACGCATATATAAAAGGTTTGACTTGCCTGAAAGCTCTATAGCTTTAACAATGTTTTCCTTATTATTGTTTTTATCAATAATATTTACTTTGGTGCCTGAAGTTATATACAAACCAGCCTCAACTGTACAGTCATCACCCAGGGAAATTCCAATTCCAGAATTTGCACCTAAAAGACAATTTTTACCAATAGAAATTTTTGTATTATTCCCTCCTGATAAAGTTCCCATTGTGCTCGAACCTCCACCAAGATCAGAATTATCTCCAATTACTACGCCGGCAGATATCCTACCTTCGATCATAGCTTTGCCCAAAGTTCCAGCATTAAAATTAATAAAACCTTCATGCATTACTGTTGTGCCTTCACTTAAATAGGCACCAAGTCTTACTCTGCTTGCATCAGCAATTCTCACTTTTTTTGGAATAACATAATCTGTAAGACACGGAAATTTATCAAGAGATCTTATGAAAAAATTATTCCCCTCTATTTTTGATTTATTTAACTTTTCTTCTATCTCTTCAATTGAAATTGGGCCATTATTAGTCCATGCAACATTTGGCAAGCATTCAAATAATCCATCTAAATTGATTGTATTTGGTAAGACAAACTTATTTGATATCAAGTGTAATTTAAAATATGCATCTGATACTTTTTCAATTGGATTTTTTAGATCAACTTCAGACCAATCAAGTTTAATTAATTCTTGACTATCTGAAAGGACATCAATATTTTTGGTGTCAGTTGTTTTATCTGCAAATTTAATATTTGGAAAGTAGACATCAAGCATTTGACCAGATTTTGACTTATTAGCAACACCTTCTCCATAAATTTTCATTTTTAGACCACTTTCATTAATTCTGAAATAATTTTTTTAACTTTATAGTTTGGAACTAATTTTTTATTAAAATTCTCTATTTCAAAAGTATCTTCAACCCTTTCACCAAGTGTATTAATTCTTGCAGAATAGATTGAGACATTATTATCAAAAAATACTTTAGCAATATTAGTCAGTAAGCCAGAACTGTCAACAGTTTCAATAGTAATTAAATTCCTGTCATTGTCCTTATTAACGGATTCAGAAATTTTTACAACTTTTTCAAATTTTGAGTTGTCTACTTTGTTCATGTTTAGCTTATTAATTTCTTCAATTTTATTGAAGTTTGATTTAATTTTTGAGGTAAGTTCAATTAACTCATTTTCTTTCAGCGTTCTATTATGCCTTGAATATTTTGTTATAAATGTATTTGCTGCAAATTGATTATCTCTTGACGTAAAAATTTTTGCATCTATAACTTCAAGCCCATAGTGCTCAAGTAACTTTAATAACTTCAAAAAGAGACCGGGAGAGTCTTTCACTTTAAAAAATATTTCAATAAGATTATCAATCTTTTTCTTACTTCCTATTATTAAATTGTCTCCTTTATTTTTTAAAATTAATTTAGATTGCCAAAGAAGTTCTTTTGACGAATTTTTATTAAAGTAGCTATCATCAAAATTTTTAAAATGATTCTTTATAAAATTTTTATTTTCTTTGTTATCAATTCGACTGATAACACTTTTTTTTCTATCAATTGATACTTGAGATGACACTTTTATTGATTCTTTTTTTAACTTAGACCTTGTAAGCAAGTAAAGATCTCTTAATAGTTGATGTTTCCAACCATTCCACAAGGATGGATTTGTTGCTCTAATATCATTTATCGTTAAGAGATACAAATAATCTAATTTTTCATTTTGTTCAACTATTTTTGAAAACTCTAAAACAGTATTTGGATCTGCAATATCCATTTTTCGCGAAATTGATGACATTATCAAATGCTTTTCTACTAACCATGATATTAAATTTGCATCGGTATTAGACATTCCAATTCTCTTTGCAAATTTATAGCTAGTTTTTGCTCCAATTTTTGAGTGATTTCCACCTTTTCCTTTTCCAAGATCATGAAATAAGCCTGCAATAAAAAGAATTTCTATTTTTCTTAATTTGTTAATTAGTTCATGTTCTAACTCAAATCCAATTTGTTTATTTAATATCATTTGTCTCATGTTTCTTACAACTTTAAAAGTATGCTCATCAACCGTGTAAATATGAAATAAATCAAATTGCATTTGTCCCACGACATCTGAAAATTCAGGAATATATTTTTGTAAAACTCCAAGAGACTTCATAGACTTGAGAATTGAAGATAAATTATATTTAGACCTCAAGATTTCCAAGAACTGTTCTGAGTAAACTAAATTTTTTCTGAATTGTTTATCAATTAGATTGATATTTTTTTTTATAAGAGTTTTCGTTTCGGTATTAATACTATTAATTTTTTTACTTTTACCCATCTCTATAAATAATTTAAATATAAGATCTTTATTATTTCTAAGAACCACATTTTGAATACCAATTCTGTTTTGATATTTATAGATTCCTGAAATTTTTTTAGAACGCATTTTAATTTGATATTTTTCGATATATTTTTCGTAAACAATTTCATTTATGTATGAAATTGAAGAAGCCATTTCATAAAATCTTTTCATCATTTTTTCTACAGAGCTCTTTGCAGTTCTTGTTCCAAGTTTTGCTTTTCTTGCTATTTCTACTTGTGCTTCAAAGTTTAATATATTCCTATTTGTGAAAATGTTTGTTGCAAATCTTAGTGATTTTATAAAGTTATATGCATCAATAGCATTATTCCACTCTCCATGTAATATTTTTGATTTAGATATTTCATTTAATGAATCTAAACCAAAACAATGCTGAAGAATCCACAAAGCTGAATGAAAATCACGTAGAGTACCTGGAGACTCTTTTATATTTGGTTCTAAGTTATATGCAGAAGAAAAAAACTCGAAATGTCTCTTTTGTTGTTCAACATATTTAGCATTGAAAAAATCATTTTTAGACCACAATTTTGATAATGCGTTATTGATTTTTGTGTCCATTTCTTTGTTTGAGACAATTGAGCGTCTTGTTAAGTAAGATGTAAACTCTTTAAGATCTGTTTTTGATATTTTTTTAATATCTGATAACGATCTTACTGAATGACCAACCTTATATCCTTGATCCCAAAGGAACGAAATAAACTCTTCAAGATTTCTATAGTTTTTTGGGACATCTTTCTCAATTATTGATATATCAACATCAGAAATAGGAAAAATCTCCTTTCTACCAAAACCGCCATTTGCGTATATTGCAAAACTTTTGTCAAGGTTAAGATTTAAAAATTTGTTTTTTAGATTTTTTTCAACTTCATTTGAATGTTTATTTAGAAATTTATTAATTTTAGAGGGTCTTGAATAAATTTCAGGAAAGTTTTTAAGAAACTCTTTATTAATGGTCGCAATATTATCTATCATTAAAATTCATCATTTCTTTTAGTCAGAATTTCTGAGCCATTTTTTGTTACTACGATAGTATGCTCCCACTGCGCAGAATTTCTTCCATCTTTTGTTTCAACAGTCCATCCATCCTTCAATACTTTACAAAATTTTGTTCCTTGATTGATCATTGGCTCAATTGTAAAGCACATACCTTCTTGCAGTTTAATACCACTACCTGATTTTCCATAATGAAGAACTTGAGGCTCCTCATGATAAGTTGCTCCAATACCATGACCACAATAGTCTTCAACAACGCTATAGTAATTTTTCTCGGCATGTTGTTGTATAACATTTCCAACATCACCTAAATATGCGCCTGGTTTAACAACTTCTATACCTTTATATAGACATTCTTGAGTAATCTTGACCAATCTTTCATTATGTGGAGCACACTTACCAACAAGAAACATTTTGGATGTATCTCCATGCCAACCGTTTTTAATTACAGTAACATCTATATTTAAAATATCACCATTTTTTAAAATTTTCTCATTGTCAGGAATCCCATGACATATTACATTATTTATACTTGAGCATATGGTCTTTTTATATCCTTTGTAGCCAACATTTGCAGGAATTGCATTTTGAATATTTACAATATGTTCATAACATAATTTATCTAACTCTCCTGTTGATATACCTGGAACAACATGAGGTGTAATCATTTCTAGAACTTCGGCAGCAAGCCTTCCCGCAATTCTCATTTTGTCAATTTCTTCAAATGATTTAACTAATTTATCCATTTTTTTTCGTTTAATTGTAGACATAAGGCAACTTAATCTATAAAGTACAATTTTAATGTCAGCATGTAATTTTAGCTCATTAAAATTAAAACATTCTTTAAATAGTCAACCTAAAATTTTCCTTAAATTATACTTTTATTCGGTGTTTTTTAATGTCTTTTAATGCAATTTTAGCACTTGAAGATGGAAGTGTATTCTATGGTAAGGGTTTTGGGAAAGAGAAATTTGATGTTGGTGAATTAGTATTTAATACATCAATGACTGGCTACCAAGAAATTATTACTGATCCATCATACAAAAAACAAATTATTACATTTACACACCCTCATATTGGAAATACTGGAATTAACATTGAAGACAGTGAATCCACTTCAATTCATGCCTCAGGTATAGTTGTAAAAAATTATTGCTCGAAACCAAGCAATTGGAGATCAAAATTTAACCTAGAGGAATTTTTAATTAACAACGAAATTATTGGGATCTCTGATATTGATACAAGAGAAATCACATCATTGCTCAGAGAAAAAGGTGCAATGGGTTGTTGTATTGCATCCCTGTCATTGATTTCAGAAAATGAAGCAGTTTTAGCTGCAAAAAATTTTGATGGCCTCGAGGGAATGGATTTAGCAAAGGTTGTTTCAACAGATTCCGATTATGAGTGGGATAAGGGTGTCTGGCCGGAAAATAATTCATCAGAAAAATCATATTCAGTAGTGGCATATGATTATGGGATAAAGGAAAATATCTTAAGGCTTTTAACTGAGTATGTTGGAAAAGTAAAAGTAGTAAATGCTAAAACTACCTTTGAAGAGATAATCGAATTAAATCCTCAAGGTATATTTTTATCAAATGGTCCTGGAGATCCTGAACCATGCGATTATGCAATTAAAAATATTAGGAAGTTTATATCTCAAAAAATTCCAATTTTTGGAATTTGTCTTGGCCATCAATTATTAGCTTTAGCAGGTGGCGCTAAGACATACAAGATGAAGTTTGGTCATCATGGTGCTAACCATCCTGTTCAAGATATTCTTACAAAAGAAGTTTTTATCACAAGTCAGAATCATGGTTTTGCAGTAGATGAAAAGACATTGCCTAAAAATATTAGTGCAACACATCTGTCTCTTTTTGATCAGTCTCTCCAAGGTATAGAATTTAAAGATGTGCCCGCTTTTAGCTTTCAAGGCCATCCCGAGGCAAGCCCTGGACCTCAAGAGATTCAAACTCTTTTTAAAAAATTTAGTTTAATGGTAAAAGAGTATGCCAAAACGTAAAGATATTTCTTCAATACTTATAATAGGCGCAGGCCCAATAATCATTGGTCAAGCTTGTGAATTTGATTACTCAGGTGCTCAAGCCTGCAAGGCATTAAAAGAAGAAGGTTTTAGAGTAATTTTAGTCAATTCAAATCCAGCAACAATTATGACCGATCCATTTATGGCTGATGCCACATATATTGAACCAATTCACTGGAAGTCTGTTGAAAAGATTATTGAAAAAGAAAAACCAGATGCAATTTTACCAACTATGGGAGGACAGACCGCCTTAAACACAGCACTTACATTAGACAAAGAAGGAGTTTTAAAAAAACACGATGTTGTTTTAATTGGAGCAAATAGAACAGCAATTGATAAAGCAGAAGATCGGCAACTTTTTGATGAAACAATGAAAGCAATTAATCTTGAAACACCTGCATCAGGAATTGCTCATTCAATGCAAGATGCATTGAAAGTTCAAAAAAGAATCGGTTTTCCCTGTATTATTAGGCCATCCTTTACAATGGGAGGAACAGGCGGCGGAATTGCCTATAACATATCAGAGTTTAAATCGATTTGTGAAAAAGGCTTGGAGCTATCTCCTACTAATGAGCTCCTAATTGATGAATCTTTAATTGGTTGGAAAGAATTTGAGATGGAAGTAGTAAGAGATTGTGAGGATAACTGTATTATTGTTTGTTCTATAGAAAATCTAGATCCTATGGGCATCCACACTGGTGATTCAACAACTATTGCTCCTGCACAAACATTAACTGATAAAGAATATCAATTAATGAGAAATGCTTCTTTTAAAATTTTAAGAGAGATAGGAGTTGATACAGGAGGATCAAATGTTCAATTTGCTGTAAATCCTGAAGATGGAAAAATGGTTGTCATAGAAATGAACCCCCGAGTAAGTAGATCTTCAGCATTAGCTTCAAAAGCTACAGGTTTCCCAATTGCAAAAGTAGCTGCCTTGCTTTCAGTTGGTTATACATTAGATGAACTTAAGAATGACATTACAGGTGGACTAACACCTGCATCTTTTGAACCTAGCATCGATTATATCGTCACAAAGATACCAAAATTTGCTTTTGAAAAATTTCCTCAAGCAAGTCCAAAGTTAACAACTCAGATGAAATCAGTCGGAGAAGTAATGTCAATGGGCTCAAATTTTCAAGAATCATTTCAAAAAGCTTTATGCAGTATGGAAGAAGGTCTAAATGGACTAAATTCGTTAGTTGAAAAATCCGTATTTCCTGATGATGATGAAATCACAAGTGAATTAACAATTCCAGGACCTAAGAGAATATTTTACGTTGCAGATGCAATTCGAAAAGGTTGGAGCATAGAAAAAATTTATTCTCTAACAAAAATTGATAATTGGTTCCTTGATCAAATAAAAGAATTAATTGATATCGAAGAAAAACTTTATGATTCTAATATTGAAGAATTAGAAAAAGATTATCTTCAAGAAATTAAAGAAAAAGGATTTTCAGATAGCAGAATTGCTGAGATGATTGGAGTGCCTGAAGATGAATTAAGAGACCATAGAAAAAAACACAACGTTTATCCAATTTATAGAAGAGTTGATACATGTGCAGCAGAATTTGAAACTTCTACATGCTATATGTATTCGTCATATGGAGGTAAATGTGAGAGTAATCCAACTACAAAGAAAAAAATATTAGTTATTGGCAGCGGTCCAAATAGAATTGGCCAAGGTATAGAGTTTGATTATTGTTGTGTTCATGCCTCCTTAGCAATGCAAGAGGAGGGCTATGAGTCAATCATGGTTAACTGTAATCCTGAAACTGTATCCACAGATTATGATGTTTCTAACAGACTATATTTTGAACCGATTACTTCAGAAAAAATATTAGACATTATCGATATTGAAAATCCAGAGGGAGTGATTATTCAATTTGGCGGTCAAACACCCCTAAAACTTGCAAATGTTTTATCAGATAAAGGCGTAAATATTTTGGGTACAAATGTAGATGCAATTGATAGGTCTGAGGATAGAGAAAGATTTCAGGAGTTGGTGAATAAGCTTAATTTGAAACAACCTACTAATGGAACTGCAAAAAATCAGAGGGAAGCTCTTAAAAAGGCTGAAAAGATTGGTTTTCCAATTGTTGTAAGACCATCTTATGTATTGGGAGGAAGAGCAATGCAGCTTGTTAATAATATAAAAGAACTTGAGAAATATTTGAATGAAGCTGTTGAAGTATCTAATAGCAAACCCATTCTGCTAGATAGCTATTTAACAGATGCCATAGAAGTTGACGTAGATGTGGTATCAGATGGTAAAAATATTGAGATTGGTGGAATTTTACAACACATCGAGCAAGCTGGAATACATTCTGGAGACTCTGCTTGTTCATTGCCCCCATACAGCCTCACTAAAAAAATACAAAATAAAATGAAAGAACAGGCAATTGACATTGCTACTGAATTAAAAGTTATAGGGTTAATGAATATTCAGTTTGCTATTAAAAATGATGAGGTCTATATAATTGAAGTTAATCCTCGTGCTTCAAGGACAGTTCCATTCATTTCAAAAGCAATAGGAAGTTCTTTGGCAAAAGTAGCTTCCAAGGCAATGATTGGTAAGACACTTAAGGAACAGCAATTTTCTTCTGAATTACCAAATGGCCTATCATTTGTTAAAGAGGCTGTTATGCCTTTTGATAAATTTCCACACGCTGATCCAATTTTAGGCCCAGAGATGAAATCAACAGGGGAGGTTATGGGTATTGGGCCAAATTTTGGAGAGGCTTATGCAAAAGCACAAAAGGGAGCAAATAAAATACTAAGAAGATCGGGAGTAGTTTTTATTAGCGTAAAGTCTTCTGATAAAAAATACCTTGATGAATTTGTACCTGAAATAATAAATGCTGGGTTTAAAATAGTCGCAACCCTAGGCACTGCAAATTATATAAACAGATTGGGGTATCAAGTTGAAATAGTAAATAAAGTATCAGAAGGAAGACCTCATATTGTTGATAGTTTATTAAATAATGAAATAGACCTAGTAATAAATACAACTGAGGGATCTCGTTCTATAAAAGACTCTGCATCAATAAGACAAAGTGCATTGAGAAATAAAATTTTTTGTACAACTACCATGTTTGGGGCTTTTGCAATAATCGATGCTCTCAAAAGTAAAGAAGAAAATTGGACTTTTGAAACTCTGCAAGAAATAAATACATAATCATATTGTTATAATGCTCAAATGAGTAGAATACCACTAACAAAAGAAGGTGAAATTTTAATAAAGGAAAAACTATCCAACCTAAAATTTGTAGAGAGACCACAAATCTCTAATGCCATTGCTGAAGCAAGAGCTCACGGAGACCTTAAAGAAAATGCTGAGTACCACGCTGCAAAGGAATTACAGGGACTTATTGAGGCAAAGATAAGTGAAATGGAAAATGCTCTTGCAAATGCACAAGTCATAGATGTCAAAGATATCCCAGAAACTGGAAGAGTAGTATTTGGTGCTACTGTAACAATTTATGATATTGATGAAGATCTAGAAATAAAATACAAGATTGTTGGGAATTTAGAGTCAGATCCAGAAATAGGAAAAATATCAATTGATACACCAATTGCTAAGGGTCTTGTTGGTAAATTTGTTGAAGATGAAATTACTATTAAAACACCATCTGGAAATCTAAATTACGAGATCTTAGAAGTAAAACACATATAGCTTTATGCTTTCAGATAATTGGGCTCAAAAAGCACGAAATCAAGGTTATCGCTCAAGAGCGGTCTTTAAGCTTAAAGAAATTCTTGAAAAAACGAAACTCACTAAAATAGAAAAAGTGTTGGATCTTGGATGCGCTCCAGGAGGATGGTCACAATTTATTATAAAAAAATACCCCAAATCAATAGTATTCGCTATAGATATTCTCGACATGGAAAAGATCGAGGGAGTAAACTTCTTTCAACAAAGTATAAATAATATTGAAAAAATTAAACAAATTTACAAATTTAAAGGCAAATTTAATCTTGTAATTTCTGATATAGCCCCAAACTTATCTGGAATAAGTGCAATTGATAACGAGAATATATTAGATTTAAATAAATTGACTATCAATACAGGCTTCGATTTTTTAGATAGTGGTGGATCATTTATAATGAAAACATTTCAAAACAGTAATTTAAAAAGTTTAAGAAAAGATATGGAATTATCATTTAAGATAGTTCAAACTTACAAACCTGCTGCATCAAAAAAACAATCAGGTGAAATTTACCTATATGGAGTTAAGTAAAGTATGAATAGTTTTATGAGAAATTTAATGGTTTGGGTGGTATTGGGTTCACTTATGGTTTACGTCTTCAATAATATAGAGAACTCATCTTCAAGAGAGCAAATTAGCTACTCTCAATTCAAGCAAGAAGTTTTATCAGACAGAGTCGCTAAAGTTGTATACAAAGGCGACCAAATGACAATCATTGGAGATAGATTAGATGGTTCAAAATTTGAAACAACTCATCCAATTTTTAAAAGGGATGAAGCCGTTGAAAATGCAATAGAGCAGAATGGTATAATTGCTGAGTACGAAAAAATAGAACAACCATCTTTATTCTCTCAATTACTTGTTGGAGCATTTCCAATAATTCTTCTTTTAGCAATATTTTTCTTTTTTATGCGTCAAATGCAAGGTGGTATTTCAGGAAAAGGCGGACCAATGTCATTTGGTAGAAGTAAGGCCAAACTAATGGAAGGCGGTAAAGTAAAAACAACATTTAAAGATGTTGCAGGTTGTGAAGAAGCTAAACAAGACGTTCAAGAGCTTGTAGATTTTCTAAGAGATCCAACAAAGTTCCAGAAGCTTGGTGGCAAAATACCTCGAGGAGTTCTTATGGTTGGTCCTCCTGGAACAGGTAAGACTTTAATTGCCAGAGCAGTTGCTGGAGAAGCAAAAGTGCCTTTCTTCACAATTTCTGGATCAGATTTTGTAGAAATGTTTGTTGGTGTTGGAGCATCTAGAGTAAGAGATATGTTCGAGCAAGCAAAAAAACAATCTCCTTGCATTGTTTTCATTGATGAAATTGATGCAGTTGGTAGACACAGAGGAGCTGGTCTTGGCGGTGGACATGACGAAAGAGAACAAACACTTAATCAATTACTTGTTGAAATGGATGGCTTTGAAGGAAATGATGGAGTAATTGTCATTGCTGCCACAAATAGACCTGATGTACTTGACCCTGCACTTTTAAGACCTGGGAGATTTGACAGACAGGTTGTAGTAGATTTACCAGATATCAGAGGAAGGGAAGCGATTCTAAAAGTTCACATGAGAAAGGTTCCTCTTGCATCGGATGTAGATCCATTAGTTATAGCTAGAGGCACGCCTGGATTTTCAGGGGCTGACTTAGCTAATCTTATCAATGAGGCTGCGTTATTTGCAGCAAGATACTCAGATAAAAAAATTGATCAATCGCATCTAGATTTGGCTAAAGACAAAATAATGATGGGTGCTGAGAGAAAATCGATGATACTTAGTGAAGAACAAAAAAGAATTACTGCATATCATGAGGCAGGACATGCAATTGTAGGAAGGTTATGCCCAACTCATGATCCTGTTTATAAAGTAACTATTATCCCAAGAGGGCGAGCTTTAGGTGTAACTATGTTTTTGCCAGAAGAAGATACGTATATGCAAAGTAAAGAGTATCTTCTTGGAAGAATTGCTACTTTATTTGGTGGAAGAATTGCTGAAAGCATTATTAATGGTAATCAAGGCATTACAACCGGTGCTTCCAATGACATAGAGGTCGCTACAGGTATTGCAACAAATATGGTTACTAAGTGGGGTTTCTCTGATGCTCTTGGCACTATTAAATATGGAGAAGAGGAGGGCAGTCCATTTTTAGGAAGATCCGTTTCTAATCCTGCTCCAATAAGGAGTGACCAAACATCAAAATTAATTGATTCAGAAGTAAAAGCTATTATTGATTCATGCTATGAAAGAGCTGAGAAGTTGTTAAAAGAAAACTTAGATAAACTTAATGTTATGGCAGACGCACTTCTCAAATATGAAACAATTGATGCTCCTCAAATCGATGATATTATGGCAGGAGCAGTCCCCAGAGAGCCGAAAGGTTGGTCTGACGATGATCAATCCAAAGGCAAGCCATCTAAAAAAACTTCGATAAAAGGTGCTGCTGAAGAGTTATAATTCTTTGTAATGGACTTAAAATTTGGTACCGACGGTATTAGGGGGCCTGTCGAAAGCAAAATAACACCTGAAGCATGTCTTAAAATAGGACATGCAACTGGTCTTGTTATGAAAGAACTTGGCTGGAGTACCGTTGTTATTGGTAAAGATACTAGAATTTCTGGTTATATGCTTGAGTCTGCTCTTCAAGCAGGCTTTATCGCTGCTGGTGTGAATGTAAATCTTCTTGGACCACTCCCTACACCAGGAGTTGCATATTTAACTAAAACTTTAAGAAATAAGTTTGGTTTAGTTATAAGCGCATCTCATAATGATTTTCTTGATAATGGAATTAAGATATTCAATGAGAGTGGTGAAAAAATATCTCGAGAGATTGAAAAAAGAATTGAAAAATATTTGTCATCTAGCCTAATTCCAGTAGAAACATCCCAAATTGGCAAAGCTTACAGATTTGATGAGTCTGGGCCTAGATATATAGAATTTTGTAAATCCACTGTTCCATCAGATATTTCTTTTTCCTCTCTTAGAATTGTTGTCGATTGTGCAAATGGTGCATGTTATAAAGTAAGCCCAGAAGTATTTGAAGAGCTAGGGGCAGAAGTAATAACAATTGGTAATAAACCAGATGGTTTTAATATTAATCAAAAATGTGGTTCAACTCACCCAGAAATTGTTAAAGAAGCCGTAATAAAACATAGAGCAGATTTTGGAATATCATTAGACGGTGATGGAGATAGAGTAATTCTCGTTGATGAAAAAGGATCTATTTTGGATGGCGATGATCTTCTATACATATTAGCATTTGCAAATCCAAATAGAACTGGACCATGGTCAGGCGTGGTAGGTACCCTAATGAGTAATATTGGTCTAGAGGACGGAATTAATAAACTTGGATATAAATTTGTAAGGGCTGATGTTGGCGACAAGCATGTTAGCAAAATGCTATCAAAAAAAGGTTGGTTGCTTGGTGGTGAAACTTCTGGACATATTATATGCAAAGATCTAGTAAGTACAGGTGATGGGACCATAGCAGCCTTAAAAGTTATCTCTTCATTAATACTTCTAAAAAAGAAACCAAGTGAGGTTTTAGCAAATTATACTAAAGTACCACAAGTTAATATTGCTGTAACCGTAAAAAATAAAGACATTATTAATGACAAGGAATTAAATTTACTATTGGCAGAAATTGAATCAGATTTAACTGTTGGCAGGGTGCTCGTAAGACCGTCTGGAACTGAATCAAAAATAAGAATTATGGTGGAAGCCTCTGAAGAAAAAGTTGCCAACAAGTTTGCTAAAGACATAAAAAAAATTATTGAGTCAAAAAGATAGATGATTATTGCTAATTGGAAATGTAATGGAAGTAAGTCCATGATTGATGAGTGGTTTGAATCATATAAAAGCACAATTAAAAATAATGGAGTTTATGCTGGTATTTTAGGAATTGCACCACCTGCTATATTTATTAATGAGGTTTATGACCAAATTAAAAAAAATAATTTAGATATAGATACTATTTCGCAAGATATTGCCGGATATACGAGAAAATTTACTGGAGCAATATCTGCTAAGATGCTGCATGAAAATTGCGCATATTCTTTCTGCATAATTGGACATTCAGAAAGGAGAATATCTTATAATGAGGATAATAAAATAATAAAAGATAAAATACTTGAATGTTTGTCGTGTGATATTAATCCAATACTATGCATTGGAGAATCTAATGAAGAAAATAAACTTGGTAAAACTAAAGAAATTTTGGAAAATCAACTTATGATATTAAAAAATATGACTACTTCTGATAGCTTAACAATTGCTTATGAGCCAATATGGGCTATTGGGACAGGTAAAACACCAAACCCTAAGGATGTTAACGATATTCATAAATTTATAAAAGATATTGTACAATCCATTTCTGGTAATTCTGCTACTCCAATAGTTATATATGGTGGAAGTGTGAATGAGGATAATGCTCAGAGTTTTTTGAAAGAGAAATTTGTAGATGGTGCTTTAATTGGTGGCGCTTCTTTAGACGGAAGTAAATTTGCTAATATTGTTAATACGTTTAATGGAATAAATTTAAAATGATTACTTTTTTAACTGTAGTATGTGTTCTTCTTGCAATAGTCATAGTCATAATAGTTCTTCTTCAACAGGGTAAAGGTTCCGATCTTGGGTCTGCATTTGGAGGTGGATCTTCAAATTCTATGTTTGGCGCTTTGGGGCCATCAGGTTTTTTAGGAAGACTGACATATGTTCTTGTCACAGTATGGTTAATTTTGTCATTTTTATTAGCTTATTTATTAAAAAATGAAAACACAGAGGTATTTTTTGAAACTCCATTAATTGAAGAAGCTGTTAAAGAGGGTTTTTCTGACGAAA
Source organism: uncultured SAR86 cluster bacterium (assembly GCA_902586925.1). Classification (GTDB taxonomy): domain Bacteria; phylum Pseudomonadota; class Gammaproteobacteria; order Magnimaribacterales; family D2472; genus SAR86A. The sequence continues at coordinate 682,857 of CACIJE010000001.1, forward strand.
TACCTATTGAGTAAAATATTGGTGCCGAAAGCGGGACTCGAACCCGCACGAGTTTTCACTCACTAGCCCCTCAAGCTAGCGTGTCTACCAATTCCACCACTTCGGCAAAAAAACGAGATTATAACAACATTATTAATCTTCTAACATAAAATTAACTTGACCATTTTGTGTTACTCTCATAAACTTCATGTTCGCTGCGTTGCGGGGTGGAGCAGTCTGGTAGCTCGTCGGGCTCATAACCCGAAGGTCGTTGGTTCAAATCCAGCCCCCGCTACCACAGTTAAATAAATTTTGTGGGGCAAATGCCCCTTTTTTGTATTAAAAATATGAATATAGATGATTACAAAAACATTATTAGACCTGTTGTTGTTAGAAACAACTGCTACTTGTGGGGTATTGAAATACTAAGGGGCAAGAAAAAAAATACATTAAGAGTTTATATCGATTCAAAAAATAATGTAGATATAAACGATTGTGAAGTTATTTCAAAAGACTTGTCTTATGAACCTGAGATAGATATTAATTTAGGTGACAATTATACATTAGAGGTATCAACACCCGGTATTGACAGAAAATTTTTTGAATTAAGTCAACTCACAGACTATTTAGGCGAAGAAATTGAAATTAAAACTAAGACTCTAAATAATGGAAATAGGAAATTTTTGGGTAAATTACTAAGATGTAATAAAACTTGTATTGTAATTTTAGAAACAAAAAGTTTAACTGAAATTAAATTTAAATTTTCTGATATTGATTTATGCAAATTAAAACCGGATTATAATAATCTTATGAGGGACAGTTCAAATGGAAAGTAACGAAATATTGGCTGTAGTAGATTCTGTTTCTACAGAAAAAGGCATTGAAAAAGAAATAATTTTCAGTGCAATTGAAATTGCAATTGCATCAGCATCACAAAGACATTTTCACGAGGATGCAGATCTCTATGTGAAGATTGATAAAGATACAGGAGAATACTCAACTTTCAGAAATTGGATTGTTTTTGACGAATCTAATGAAGAGTTTCATCACGAAACTCATATATCAAAAATTGACTCTGATCTGGAGTTAGGAGAAGTTTTTTCACAGCAACAAGAAAATATCACATTTGGCAGGATAGAGACTCAAGCTGCAAGACAAGTAATGCTTCAAAAAGTAAGAGAAGCTGAAAGAGAAAAAGTTGTTGATCAATTTAGATCAAAAGATAACAAACTTGTTAGCGGCTCTGTAAAAAGAGTTACAAGAGATAATATTATTGTTGATATTACACATGAAGCAGAAGCATTACTCCCAAGAGATAAGTTAATGCCTGGCGAAATCTACAAAATTAATGATAGGATCAGAGCTATTCTTCAAATTGTTGAGATTGAAGGAAGAGGGCCTCAACTAATGTTAAATCGTTCATGCCCAGAAATGGTAACAGAGTTATTTAATATCGAAGTTCCTGAGATAAATGAAGATATTATTGAGATAAGAGGAATTGCAAGGGATGCAGGTTCGAGATCGAAAATAGCGGTAAAAACAAACGATGGTCGAATTGATCCTGTTGGTGCATGTGTTGGTATGAGAGGGTCAAGAGTTCAAGCAGTATCATCTGAATTAGGCAATGAAAGAATAGACATAATTATCTATGATGATAATCCTGCTCAACTAGTTATAAACGCACTATCCCCAGCAAAAGTTGAATCAATTGTTATGGATGAGGACTCAAGATCGATGGAAATTGCTGTGAATGAAGATAATCTTGCTTTAGCTATTGGATCTAGGGGTCAAAATATTAGACTAGCCTCTAGATTAGTTGGATGGGATCTAAATATAATCAGTAACGAAGAGGCTGAAGCAAAAGTTAAAGTAGATGAAACAGAGTTTTTAGCAAAAATTATAGACTCTCTCTCTGTCAAAGAAGAAATTGCAGAAAAATTAATTAATTCAGGATTTTCGTCCTTCGATGATATAGCTTATGCAAATGACGATATTTTGAAAGAATTCATTGATTCTAATGAGGAAGTTGTAAGAATTAAATCAGCATCTGAAGATGCAGCACTTCTTGAGGCGATGGTTGTAGTTACTGAAGAGGAAGATAATATTGAATCACTATCAGATTTGAAATTGGATGAAGAAAACATTAAAAAATTATCAAATAAAGGTATTAAAAATAAAGATGATCTGGCTGAACTCTCAATAGATGAACTTCAAGATATTATTGAGATTACCTCAGATGAAGCCTCAGACATGATAATGAAAGCAAGAGAACATTGGTTCAGCAAATAGGTAAAATATTTTGGCAGTCACAGTAAAAGATTTCGCAAAAACATTAAAGATTACAGATAAAGCTCTTCTTGATAGAATGCAAAAAGCAGGTCTGAGACACTCAAAAGGCACTGACGAAATCACTCCGTCTGATAAACAAGCACTTTTGAAATCCTTAAAAGGTGTTCAGTCATCACCAACCTCCAAGTCAGTTACTTCTGAATCTGGAGTTAAAGTTACATCAAAAGGTAAGGTTGTTTCTACTTCTTCATCACAAAGGAGTTATTCAGATAATATTGAAGCAAAAAGAGCAGCTGCTTCTGAGCAACTCAGAGAACAGCAAACTAAAAGAAAAGAACAATTAAAAGAGGCGGTTAAACAAAAACAAGATCAAAAAAATAAAAAAGTAATTAAAACAAAAGAGTCTTCAAATCAAAAAATTATAAATGTAAAAGATCAGTTATCTAGTGCTGTAAAAGCTTTTAAAAGTAAAGAAGAGTCAATATTTGATGATAAACACCAATTTGAAGTACCTACGGAATTTATAAAAAAAGATATTGAGGTACCTGAAACAATTCAAGTTGGAGAACTTGCAAAACTGATGGCAGTCAAAGGAGGCGTGGTTGTAAAAAATCTAATGAGTTTAGGTGTAGTTGCTACTATCAATGATGTTATTGATCAAGAAACAGCAATATTAGTTATAGAAGAAATTGGACATAACGGAATAGCATTAGAAAAAGAAAATCTAGAAGAAGATTTGGCTAATTTAATTAAGTATGAAGATCAACCCAAAACAAGGCCACCAGTTATTACAGTTATGGGTCACGTTGACCATGGTAAAACAACTCTTCTTGATTATATTAGAAAAACAAAAGTAGTTGATGGTGAGGCTGGAGGAATAACTCAGCACATAGGTGCATATGATGTAATTACTTCAAAAGGAAAGTTAACCTTTATTGATACCCCTGGCCATGCTGCATTTTCATTAATGAGAGCAAGAGGGGCAAATACAACTGATATTGTTGTTTTGGTAGTTGCTGCTAATGATGGCATTAAGCCACAAACAGAAGAAGCAATCGATCATGCAAAAGCGGCTAATGTTTCGATAGTTGTTGCAATAAACAAAATTGACTTAGATGGTGCAGACATTGATAAGGTTAAAGGCGACCTTGCTGCAAAAGATTTAACACCAGAAGATTGGGGTGGAAATATTCAAATGATTCCAGTATCAGCATTAAAAGGTGATGGTATTGATGATCTTCTCGAGAGAATTGCTCTTGAAGCAGAAATACTTGAATTAAAAGCCCATTATGATGGAGCAGCACAAGGAGTGGTTATTGAATCTGAACTTGATAAATTTAGAGGTTCTGTCGCAACATTATTAATTCAAAATGGCACACTTCAAGCCGGTGATTTAGTAGTTTCTGGGAATGCAATGGGAAAAATTAAAAGTATTATTAACAGTGATGGAAATAAAATTAAATCAGCATTACCGTCAGCAGCCGTTGAGGTTTTAGGTTTAAATCTTGTTCCAAATGCAGGAGATAAATTTCAAGTTGTTAAAAATGAAAAGCAGGCAAGAGAAATTGCACAATATAGATTAACAAAAGAAAAAGAGAAGAAACTTCTCAAGCAGAAAGATGAAACAACAGGCGATTTATTTGAAACTCTTGGCCAGGACGCTAAAAAAGTGCTGAACGTCATTGTAAAAACTGATGTAGGAGGAACATGTGAAGCTATAAATGCAGCATTGAATGACTTAGGTAATGAAAAAGCTAAAGTAAAAATTGTTTCTAGTGGCGTTGGAGGTATTAGTGAGTCGGATGCAAATCTCGCGGTTGCAGTTGACTCTATAATAATTGGATTTAATGTTAGGGCAGATAGTACTGCAAAGAAAATTATAGAGTCCGAATTAGTACCTTTAAGCTATCACAGCATTATTTATGAGCTTTTAGACGATGTAAAAGCAAGAATGAGCGGTATGTTAGATCCTATAGTAAAAGAGGTTATTGTCGGAACTGCAGAAGTTCTTGAAGTATTCAATTCTCCTAAGTTTGGTCAAGTTGCAGGTTGTAATGTTATCGAAGGTAATGTCTTACGGAATAAACCGGTCAGAGTTTTAAGAGATGATATAGTTATATTTGAAGGAGAACTTAATTCTTTGAGGAGATTTAAAGAAGATGTAAATGAGGTAAAGAATGGTAACGAATGTGGAATGGGAATTAAAAACTATAAAGATATTAAGCCTGGTGACAAAATAGAAGTTTTTGATAGAAAGGAAGAATCACAGTCAATATAGTCTTTTATGTCATCAAATAGACCTGAAAAAATTGCAGATTTACTTAAAAAAGAAGTTTCAATAATTCTGAGTCAGGAGGTAAGAGACCCTAGATTACATAACATTAATATAACTGCTGTAAAAGTTACAGATGATATCAGCATAGCATATGTTTATTACACAATAATTGGGAAATCTATAAACATTAAAGAAAGCAAAATTGAAAACGATGTTTTAATAAAACTTTCTGGTATGGTTAGATCTAAAATATCAAAGTTAATTAAAATGCGAAGAGTTCCAAAAATCATTTTTAAATTTGATGAAAGTATAGAATATAGTGAAAATATAGAGAAACTTTTAAAAAATATAAATTAAAATGAACGGCTTTTTGCTTGTAAATAAAGAAAAAGGACATTCATCAAATAGTGTTGTTCAAAAAATTAAAAAAAATTTTTCAGTCAATAAAGTAGGACATTTAGGTACCTTAGATCCTGATGCAGTTGGCCTGTTAATAATTGCCATAAACAGAGCAACTAAATTTTCTAGTTATTTTTTAAATTCTGATAAATCTTATTTTGTTGAAATTCAACTTGGAATTATTACAGATACTGACGATGCAACTGGCAATATAATAAAACAATGCGATGTAAATTGTAAGCAAGATGAGGTGAGAAAAGAAATTGAGGGTTTTAGAGGCTTATCTATGCAAAAACCACCTTTTTTTTCTGCGTTAAAGCATAAAGGTAAACCGCTATATAAATATGCACGAAAAGGGGTGTTTATCAATAAAGATTTAAGAAAAATAGAAATAAAAAAAATTAAAAATATTACTTACAAGGACAGTATATGTGCCTTTGAGATTAGTTGTTCAAAGGGAACATATATCAGATCAATTGCTAGAGACTTGGGTGAAAATCTTGGTTGTGGCGGTCATATGCTATCTTTAAAAAGGATTAGCCAACACAATTTTAATATTAAAAATGCCTTCACTATTAATAAAATTTCCATGAATCAGTTAATCGGGATAGATCATGCCTTTAAAAACTTTAATGAAATTAATCTTAACGAAAGCGACACTAAAAAATTTGTTAATGGTGTGAGGTTCACCAATGAGGAATTAAGAGAATTATGGAAAATTAATTTAAACAGAATTTATAGTGATCGGGGAGCATTTCTTGGTATAGGGGAAATAAAAATGGGTTATCTTAAGCACAAACAACTTGTTTAATATATTAATAAGTTATAATATTCGCACGCTTACTTTAGTAATGTGAGGTTTGCATAATTCATATATAACATTACGAGGATAAATATAATGGCATTATTAACTGAAGAGAAAGCTAGTATAGTAGAGAAATTTAAAAGAAATGAGGGTGATACTGGATCGCCTGAAGTTCAGATAGCGCTTTTGACACAGAATATTAATAAACTTCAAAGTCATTTTAAAAATCATAATAAAGATCATCATTCCAGATCTGGTTTAATCAGAATGGTAAATCTCAGAAGGAAGTTATTAGCATATTTAAAGAGAAAAGATTCTAAAAGTTACTCGGAGTTAGTAAAGAAACTCAACATAAGAGGCTAATATCAACAATTATAAAAAGGAAAATCGTGGAAAGTAATAAATTAGAATCTACAAATGTAGAATTTCAGTACGGAAATCAAACAGTAAAACTAGAAACAAATAAAGTTGCAAGACAGGCAACTTCAGCAGTAATGGTAACAATTGGAGACTTGGTAGTTCTTACAACAGTGGTTGCAAAAAAAGAATCAGATCCTAGTAAGGATTTTTTTCCACTCGCAGTTTTTTACCAAGAAAAATTTTACGCAACAGGAAGAATTCCAGGAGGTTTTTTTAAAAGAGAAGCAAGACCAACCGAAAGAGAAACCCTTACATCAAGACTTATTGATAGACCAATAAGGCCAATGTTCCCAGATTATTTTACAAATGAAGTACAGATTTTTTGTACAGTTATGTCATCAGATAAAAAACAAAATCCTGACATTGCTGCAATGATTGGTGCTTCAGCAGCTCTTTCAATTTCGGGTGTTCCTTTTGATGGACCTATGGGTGCTGCGCGCGTTGGTTTTATAGATGGTGAATATATTTTAAATCCTAGTTTTGAACAATTAAACGAATCATATCTAGACATGGTTGTTGCAGGCACAGATGAGGCAGTGCTAATGGTTGAGTCAGAAGCAAAAGAACTTAATGAAGATTTAATGTTAGGTGCAGTTCTCTTTGGACATCAAGAAATGAAAGCAGTCATTAATGCTTGTAATGAATTGAAAGAAAAAACTGGTAGCGAAATGTGGAATATAGAAATACCTGTTAATGAAAATACATATTATCAGGAGATAGAATCTGAATTTAAAGTACAAATTGACAAAGCTTTTAAAATTTCAAACAAATCCCAACGTAATGAAGCATTGAAAGTTATACGAAATGACATACAAGAAAAATATAACGAACTTGATGAGATTGAAATGGATAAATTAATGGGAGATTTTAAGAAACTAGAAAAAGACTTAGTTAGAAGTAATATCTTAAATAATTTGCCTAGAATTGATGGAAGAGATCTTGATACTGTAAGACCAATTTTTGTCGAAACTAACGTTTTACCAGCAACACATGGATCAGCACTTTTTACTAGGGGAGAAACACAAGCGATTGTAGTAGCAACTCTAGGGTCCTCAAGAGATGCGCAAAGAATTGAATCAATTGAGGGTGAAGGTAGTGACAATTTTATGTTGCACTATAATTTTCCTGCATATAGTGTTGGTGAAATTGGAATGCCAATGGGTCCAAAAAGACGTGAAATTGGACATGGTAACTTAGCTAAAAGAGCTATAAAAGCAGTTTTACCTGATTTAGATGATTTTGGATATACAATGAGAGTTGTATCTGAGATAACAGAATCAAATGGTTCAAGCTCAATGGCTTCAGTGTGTGGCACATCTTTGTCACTTATGGATGCAGGTGTGCCTCTCTCTAGTCCGGTCGCAGGTATTGCTATGGGGCTTATTAAAGAAGGAGATGATTTTGCAGTTTTAACAGATATATTAGGTGATGAAGATCACCTTGGTGATATGGATTTTAAAGTTGCAGGAACAGAAACTGGAATAACAGCTTTACAAATGGACATAAAAATATCCGGTATTAATGAGTCTATAATGGAAACGGCCTTAATAAAGGCAAAAGCAGCTAGAGAGCATATTTTAAAAATAATGAATGAAACAATATCAAAACCAAAAGAATTATCAGAAAATGCTCCAGCAATGAAGTCATTTATAGTAGACAAAGATAAAATTAAAGAAATCATCGGTAAAGGCGGTGCCGTAATTAAATCTATGCAAGAAAAAACAGGCGCAACAGTTGATATTAACGATGATGGAGTTGTTTCTGTGTTTGGTCAGAATCAATCTTCAATGCAAGAGTGCCTGGAGATTATCGAAGGGATTTTAGAAGAACCAGAATTAAACAAAGTATATAAGGGTAAAGTTGTTAAGATTGTTGAATTTGGTGCTTTTGTAAACATATTACCTGGAAAAGATGGTCTCCTCCACATATCTGAGATATCACATGATAGAACTGAAAACGTTCAAGATGTTTTAGAAGAAGGACAAGAGGTTGATGTGAAATTAATTGGTTTTGATAGAGGAAAAATGAAACTATCGATCAAAGCATTGGCTTCCAAAGAAAAAGAATCTGAATAACCTTTGCTTATTCTATATATTTACATATGTCAAATATTGTGTCTAAATTGTATTCACACAATTTGATAAGCAAATTATTTTGTGCTTTTATTACCCCTGCGTACATAAATAAACCTAATAGGGGGGAGTAATTATGAAAGCAATTGATACACTTAAAGGCATAGTATCTGATCTAACATCACTTTTAATTGGTGTAGTAGGTTTGGGTGTTGTTGCTGGTATTGTATTTGGCGGCAATGTAGCATTTTTCAATGATGTTCTTGATGGACTTCTTGGAGTTGTTTCAGTGCTTGGCGAAAATGGACTAGTAGGGCTATTAGTAGCTGCTATTCTAATTGGTTTGCTTAATAAGTAAGCTTATAATAAGAAGGGTCTTCTCGACCCTTCTTACTTAATAAAATGAAATATAAAACAATTTTAAATTCAACAAAAGATTTTTTTAAAAGGGTTACAGACGTATTAGTACCAGTTGTTTCTGTTGCATTATTGCTTGGTATTATATTTGGCCCTGATGCTCCATTCGTTGGTGACGTGTACAAAAATATTTCAGATCTTTTAAATCTTATTGGACCGGATGGCATTCTAGGACTTGTTGCAATAATAATTATTCTTGCATATCTAAAAAAATAAAAATCTGGTGGCTATGGGTGGAATTGAACCACCGACCCCAGCGTTATGAGTGCTGTGCTCTAACCATCTGAGCTACATAGCCAATCGTTGAATGATAATATCAAAAACTTAAGAGTCAATTATTTCTATACATTAAATTTGAAATGAATTATGTCTCCATCTTTTACAACATAATCCTTTCCTTCTAATCTGAGCTTTCCTTTTTCTTTTGCACCAGCTTCTCCTTTAAACATAACAAAATCGTCATAGTCAATAATTTCAGCTTTTATAAAGCCTCTTTCAAAGTCGGTATGTATAACACCTGCAGCATTTGGAGCTAAATCACCTTTTTTTATTGTCCAGGCTCTAATTTCATTTAAACCAGCAGTAAAAAATGTTTGAAGACCCAGCATTTTGTAGCCTTCAAATATAATTTTGTTAAGAACAGGCTCATCCATTTCCATTAGCTCTAGATATTCTTTTCTTTCGCTTTCATTAAGTTCAGATATTTCTTGCTCAATTTTTATAGAGGCAGGGATAACAAATGATCCAAATCTTTTTGCTATTTCTTTAAGTTTTTCAAGCTCTTCAGAAGATTTATTTATATCTGAAACATTACCGATATAGAAAGTAGGCTTTGATGATAGTAATTGAAACTTTTTAATTGTTTTTTGTTGCTCTAGATCAAATTTTTTGATGTCAATAAGTTTTTCTTGCTCTAAATCTTTTTTTAAAATGTTAAGAAGTTCATATTGAAATTTATTATCTTTGTCGTTAGTTTTTAGTAACTTTTCACATTTTAAAATTCTTTTATTTATGCTATCTAAATCTGACAAAATTAATTCAAGATTAATTATTTCAACATCTCTAATAGCGTCAACAGAACCATTCACGTGAGTGACATTCTCATCACTAAAACATCTTACAACGTGCGCAAGAGCACTCATTTCTCTTATATTTGATAAAAATGAATTTCCTAAACCCTCACCTTCAGAAGCTCCTTTTACAAGACCAGCAATATCAACTAAATCTAAAGTTGCAGGCACAATTTTTTTTGATTTGACTATATCATTTATATTATCAAGACGTTTATCAGGTAAAGGAACTTTACCTACATTAGGATCAATAGTGCAAAAGGGAAAGTTCTCAGCGGGTATTTTTGATTTTGTTAATGCATTAAACAAAGTAGATTTGCCTACATTCGGAAGACCAATTATTCCACATTTAAAACCCATAATTTACTTTGTATGAAGTGTTTTTTGGGCTGATTCAAATTTATTGTTTAATATTAATTCAAATATGTTTTCTAATTTTATAAAAGAATCTTCAATTATTTTTTTTTCATTTAATGAAAATTTAGTTAATACCCAATTCGTAACTTCACTTTTTGATCCAGGATGCCCTATTCCAATTCTAAGTCTTTTAAAATTATAATCACCAAGTTTAGATATGATGTCTCTTAATCCGTTATGACCTCCGTGACCACCATCCTCCTTTAATCTTAGTTCACCTATATCAAGATCAAGATCATCGTGCATTATTAAAATGTCTGTAATCTTTAAATTAGTTTTTTTAAGAATTTTTATAACAGTTTTACCAGAATTATTTACATAATTATCTGGTACTACCCATAAAATATTACCATTATGTGATTCTGCAACATCAGCCTCAAACCTTGATTTATTTTTAAATTCTTCAATAAAACTCTTTGATAAATTCAATAACCAATCTTTTCCAATATTATGTCTAGTATTGTTATATTTTGAGCCTGGATTACCAAGCCCTATGATACAAAGCTTGTACACAGAACTATGACTCTTCAGTTTCTTTATCGCCAGAAGATTCTGAAGGTGCATTATCTCCAGATTCATCTTTTTCTTCGCCTCCATCTTCAGAAACTTCTTCTCCTTCAACAGTTTCATCAATGATGGGTTCTTCCTCCACAGCCTTCGGTGCATTTACCGATACAACCATTTGATCAGTTTCATCACTAAGACCGGGTATTTCAGAACCCTCTGGTAAAGATATTTCAGTTAGTCTTAAAGAATCCCCAAGATTAAGATTAGCTATGTCAATATCTATAGATTCAGGAATATTTCCTGCAAGACACATAATTTCAATTTCTCTTATAGCTTTTGCAACGACCCCACCATCTTCTTTAATACCAACACAGTCCTCTTCATTTAAAAAGTTAACAGGTATTATGACTTTTAATTTAGTTTTGCTAGAAACGCGTTGAAAATCTGCATGAAGAAATTTACCTTTTGCAGGATCTTTTTGTAGTTCTTTTAATACAACCTTTTCTTCACTACCCTCAGTTTTTATGAGCAAAACCTGCGTATAAAAGAGCTCATTTTGAGCAGCTTTTGTAAGTTCATTCAACCGTAATTTTAGGTTTAGAGTTTCTTTTTCATCACCATAAACAATTGCAGGAATCATTCCATCAACTTTTCTTATAACGCGTGCCTTGTTAGAGCCTGTTCTTTCTCTCAAATCTGCATTTAAAATAATTTGATCTGTCATAATTTTCCTTATAAAAACATCTCGCTAAGCGATTCTTCGTTACTTAAGCGCGTTATACATTCTGCAATAGTTTTTGCTATTGAAATGACGCGTATTTTACTGCATTTTTGAGCTTCTTTGGATAATGGTATCGAATTTGTCACAACTAGCTCGTCCAATTCTGATTCATTTATTCTATTAATTGCAGGTCCAGACAATACAGGATGTGTTATGTAGGCTTTAACTGCTTTTGCTCCTTTTTCTTTAAGAGCATTAGCTGCGTTACATAATGTACCAGCTGTATCAATAATATCGTCTGGAACAATACATACCTTATCTTTAATTTCACCGATTATATTCATAACTTCTGATTGATTAGCAGCTGCTCTTCTTTTATCAATGATTGCTAAATCAGTATCATCTAAAAGTTTTGCAATAGCTCTTGATCTGACAACTCCTCCAACGTCAGGGGATACAACAATGACTTCTTTTCTCTCATTTGTATCTTTGATGTCATTAACCATAAGCTTGGTTGCATAAACGTTATCTGCAGGCATATCAAAGAAACCTTGAATTGTCTCAGAGTGAAGATCAATTGTAAGAACCCTATCAATTCCAACAGATGCAAACATATCAGCAACAACTTTTGCACTTATAGGCACTCTTGCAGACCTTACTCTTCTATCTTGTCTTGCATATCCGTAATAGGGCACAACAGCAGTAATCCTGGAAGCTGAGGATCTTTTTAAAGCATCAGCCAGTAACATAATTTCCATTACATTTTTATTTGTAGGAGAACATGTAGATTGAATTATAAAAGTGTCATGACCTCTAACATTTTCTTCAATTTCAACTCTTAATTCACCGTCAGAAAAATATCCTACATCAGCTTCAGAAATTCTAATTCCCAAGATCTGAGAAACCTCGTCCGCTAGTTCGGGATTAGCAGTACCAGTAAATATATCTAAGCCTTTATTTTTAGTATTCATATATCCCCTTTAATATATTATAAAAAATGGCTGGGGTGGTAGGATTCGAACCTACGCATGACGGGATCAAAACCCGTTGCCTTACCGCTTGGCTACACCCCAAAGCTATTTGATGTAACATATCGGCGAATATTGTAATGGTTTACAGAAAAAGAGTCTCCAATTAGAAGGTATTTTTTTCAAAATTTTATTCAATTCTTTTTTTTCATCGTATGTTACATAAATACAAGATCCAGTTCCAGTTAAATTTAAATCGTATTCTTCGTTATTTTCATTATAAAAATTTTTAACAGTATTATTTTTTCTTAGAAAAATATCCCAGAAGTCATTTTGTGGAGAACTTCTTATCAAATTATCATTTTCTCTACGTATATCAAGTTCATCAAACATTTTTTTTGTTGAATTGTGTATATTTGGCTTAATAAGCAGTATCTTAGCTTTAAGTGAACTAGTATCTTCCAATTTCTCTCCAATTCCTTTTGCCAATGAATTTTTACCATAGATAAAAAAAGGCACATCAGCTCCAATTTCTTTTCCAATATTAATCAACTCTGCAATGCTAAGATTTAATTTCCATAGACTATTAAGTGCAACAATTGTTGACGCAGCATTTGAACTCCCCCCTCCAAGACCTGCACCAATAGGTATTCTTTTATTAATATGTATTTTGACACCATCATTAACCTTAAAAAGGCCTTTAATTTTTTGAGCAGACTTAAAAACCGTATTTTCAGTATTGCAAAGAAAATCTTTGTTGGAGGCTATTGATACATCTTTATCACAAACCTCAAAAGACATATCATCAGCTAAATCAATTAATTGAAATGATGTTTCAAGATTATGGTATCCATCAACCCTTTTATTTAGAACTTTTAAATAAAGATTAATTTTAGCAGGACATTCAGTTTTAATTTTATTCATATTTTTACAATAAAACCCTTCAAATCATATTCTTCGTATTTAATAAAAATATTAAATTTATCACCATCTTTCTTACAATTAATTTTAAAATTATGATTATCAATTTGTTGATCTATTTCTAGCATATTATTGTAAAAACATTCTTTAACAAAATACTCTATGTTTTTATTTAAATAATCTGATAAATTTAAAATTTTATTATACTTAAGGGGAGACATAATCGTTTTCTGCCCTTGAATTGCTTTAATTTTTAAGACATTTCCATATAATGGCTTCTTAATCTGTATAATAGTTTCATTTTTAAGGATTTTTACGTCAACGTTGAATGTAGATAATTCGATATTATTTTGGCTTACTAATACTTTTCCATTAAATTGTGATGAGTTAATGTCTTCCAAAATAGCACAAGATGAAATTAAACAAATAAAAAAAACATAATAAGTTTTATTAAGTATGGAATTACAACTTTTTGGCATAAATCACAAAACCTCAAATGTCTCAGAAAGAGAAAAGATTATTATAAATGAGTCTAATCAAATTTTATTAGATAGTCATTTAAAAGAAATCTTTAAGGATGATATTGAATCATTTTTTGGTATCTCAACTTGTAACAGAACTGAACTTTATTTGATTGGAAGAAAAAATATTTGTAAAGAAGTTCTTAATGAGGTTCTCAGAATCTTAAAAATTGAAGATCTTTCTAAAGAAAACTTTTATTTTTTAAGTGGTCATGATGCCTTGGTTCATATGTGTAAAGTTGCTTCAGGAATAGATTCACAGGTCCTTGGTGAGCAAGAGATATTTGGACAATTTAAGCTAGCATATAAAAATGCAAAAAATATAAATATAATTGGAACAAATTTGTCTTTTTTAGCTGAGAAGGTTATTGAAATATCAAAAAAAGCTAGAACACAAACCAATATTGGATTAAATTCTCTTTCAGTAAGTGGATTGGCTATTAAACTTGTAAAAAATATTTTTGAAAATCCTGAAAATCAAAATATTTTAGTTGTTGGCGCTGGATCATTAGCACAAGATGTTATCAAAAGCTTATATCGTAAAGGCATCAATAATATTAAATCTGTTAATAGGTCAATCAGAAAAATAGCAATTAATGATACATATGAAATCTTATCGTCTTCCTTAGAGGCTTTGCATGATCATTTAGAGTATGCAGACATTGTAATAGCTTCTTCAGCGACTGAACTTCCACTAATTGGCAAGGGTGCTATAGAAAATGCTCTTAAGGCTAGAAGAAATAAACCAATGCTTTTGATAGATCTTGGAGTTCCAAGAAATATTGAAGAAGAAATTAGAGATATCGAACAGGCCTATCTTTTTTCAATTGACGATATAGAAAAAATCACTCAAGAAAATTATGGTCAGCGTTCTATTGAAGCTGAAAAGGCGATGAATATAATCGTAATGGATGCACAAGCAGCTTTAGATTTATATTCACAAAAATCTCTAAAAGGAGACATTAATATTCAGCTGGAAGCTTTTTTAAAAACACTATCAGAAAAAGAATTTCAACAATTTAAAACATCAAAAGATTTTGCTGAACTTGTAAAAGCAATTAAAACGTCAAAAACTGAAAATAAAAACTTAAATAATTTTGAAAATATCAAAAATATTGATGATCATATTATTGAATCAATGATTAAAAGATTTTTTGATAATGCATGATTCAATGCTTAAGAAGCTCGATCAGCTTCGAACAAGAATAAATGAAATAGAAAATTCTCTAGTAGATCCAAACATTGTTAAGGATATTGATAAATATACTCAACTAAATAAAGAATTCTCGGACTTGAAACCAATAGTTCAAAAATTTAATGAATATAATGATATTTTAAAAGGCATCAAAGATGCAAATGAGATTCTTGAATCTGGAGATGAGGAGCTAAAAATATTAGCTGAAGATGATCTCAAAAATTATGCTGATAAGCCAGAAAATTTAGAACAAGAACTTAAGCTTATGCTTCTTCCAAAAGATGCTGCTGATGATGGCTCAGCTTTTCTAGAAATTAGAGCGGGTGCTGGAGGAGACGAAGCAAGTATTTTTGCTGGTGATTTATTCAGAATGTACTCAAGATTGTCTGAAAGAGAAGGATGGAATTTAGAAGTAATAGATATTAAACCTTCAGAGCAAGGAGGTTTAAGAGAGGTAGTTACAAAGCTTAATGGTAAAAGTGTATTCAAGATTCTTAAATTTGAATCTGGAGTTCATAGAGTTCAAAGAGTTCCTGAAACAGAATCACAAGGCAGAATTCATACTTCAACATGCACAGTAGCTGTTTTGCCTGAGGTAGAAGAGGTTCAAGAAGTCAATATTGATAAAAATGATTTGAGAGTAGATACGTTCAGAGCTTCTGGCGCTGGAGGACAGCATGTTAATAAAACTGATTCAGCTGTCAGACTTACACATATTCCAACAGGGCTAGTTGTTGAGTGCCAAGATGGAAGATCCCAACATAAAAATAAAGAGAAAGCAGTATCACTTCTTGCCGCAAAGTTAAAACAGCAAGAAATTGATAATCAACAGGAAAGCATTGCAAGTGAAAGGAAAATATTAGTAGGAACAGGAGATAGGAGTGAAAAAATAAGAACATATAATTTTCCTCAAGGAAGAGTGACGGATCATAGGATCAAGCTGACTCAACATAATCTTGATCAAATTATGGATGGAGATATAAAAGAAATATGTGATGCACTGTTGGCAGAAAATCAATTAGCAATGCTTTCTCAACTTGAATCAGAATAATTGAAAAAACAATTAAGTCATTACATTAATATGCTAAATAGCGAAGCTATTAAAAAAGATTTTGTTTTTTTTCTCAAAGAAAAATTAGGCTTCAACGATAACAAGATTTATATAAATCCAAACATAGTTCTTAAAAATAAAGATAAAACTTTAATTGAGAAGTTCCTAAAACAAAAAGAAGAGGGTATTCCGTTAGACTACATTTTAAATTCTTCAAAATTCTATGAATATGAATTCTTTGTTGATTTACGGGTTTTAATTCCAAGACCAGAGACAGAAATCATAGTTGATTATGTAAATAATCATTTTTCATCTCCTATTAACGTTTTAGATGCTGGCACAGGCTCTGGATGTATTGGTATTTCAATAGCTCTTCAAAATCCAAATTTAAATGTTTATGGCTCAGATCACTCAGCAGATGCATTAAATGTTGCTTTGATTAACAAGAATAAGCTTGATGTAGATAATTTTTCTCTTGTTCATGCAGATTGGCTTTCATCTTTTAAAAAAGAATCTTTTGATCTAATAGTATCCAATCCTCCTTACATTGCAGATCAGGATCCTCACTTAGAAAATCTAAAATATGAACCCAATAAGGCATTAGTAGCAAAAGATAATGGATTAGGAGATATAAGATTAATTATTGAACAGTCAACTGAAGTTCTTAAGAGGGGAGGTATGCTTATTTTGGAACATGGATATCAGCAACAAGAAGAAGTTGAGCATATTTTTAAAAAAAATCATTTTTCAGATATTTCAAATTTAAAAGACTTTCAGGGGCTTCCTAGAATTACTTTAGGAACTTTAGAATAATTTATTTAATCTGTTTGATATAACCACTATTTAGATCATAAAGAATATCTTGCGTTATTGGAGATGTATGTTTCTTATAGGTTTTCCTATCAATACATTCCCTATAAGTTGAATTTTTTGCATTCAGTTCTTTAAAAGTCTTGCCTTTACCAATCCATTCCCATCTTCTTTTATTATGATCTGCCACTCTGCCAAATATTTCTTTATCAGTCCTTGCAAACATATCATTATCATTAAATATTACAGATTTCTTTTTTGATTTTTCAATAGCTTGTCTAGCTTTGATTATTTCTCCAGAAAGATATTTATAATCAATATCTTTTTCTGGTTTTTCATCTATAGGCTCATGAACTACATACTTTCTTTTTTTATCTAAAGCCCAGTTTATAGCTGAGTTCTTTGCAGGTTGACCTTCAGCATCTTTAATAATTGATTTTCCAGAAAAAGTTTCTATTTCACCATTATTAATGGCATTTTTTACTGAATTTGGATTTGATAGACCAGCAACTGAAGCTAAAGTATCTTCAGTAACAAATTCTTTAAAAAATAGTTGATCAAAAAATAGATATTCTCTAGATCGAATAAGAGTATCTAAAGTGTCTATCGAGTGAGAAATAACACTCTCAAGTGTATTACCCCAACCACGTGCCAATTCTTCATCATTATCAAAATATTCCTTCATAACAGACTCAAAAATTCCATAGAAACCTATTTTTCCCTCAATAGGATCTTCAATGTCACCTCTAAAATTAATCTGTTTTAAAAACTCATCCAACTTAAGCTCAATATAATTAGTATCCCAATTGAACGAATTATTAAACTCAATATAGGTTAATTCTTCTAATCTATCCTTATGTTTCTTGCTTGCTTTTTTTAATAGATTATTTTTAATTAAAAAGTTTATATCTTTATTTGATATCTTTTCATGAAAGTAACTTTCAGTACCTAGCCCTGATATAACTCTAAGACCATAAATATTAAAAATCATTTTAGTTATGATTGATTTACCATGATCAATAATTGGATTTAGTGATTCATCATCATCATTTAAAAGAGCTAACGCACCAAAACCTTTCCATTGTGTGAGAGTAGGAGTAAATTCAATCTGAGTTTTAGAAAATGTTCTAAGCAGTCCATTTTGAGAGATGAAGTTCTTAAATTTACTTAAGGTTAATTCTAGAGATTTATTTTTTTTTGATTCTTTTTCCAACGAAACAATAATGTTTTTTATATCATCAACACCCATATCATCTATAAATAAATTATTACTAACTTGATATGTTTGTGCATATGATTTCCAAAAAATTTCGCTAAATACGTTTTCTTCATTGAGGAGCAAAAATGCTAAATTAAGAGAATTATGATAGCTATTAAATTTTTTATGCTTCGATTTTGAATTAATTTTAGGTTCGACTTCATCATCATAAATCTTATTAATTAATTCCCATGGATTTACTGCATTTGATTTAGCTATGTTACTAGCTATTTCATTAATCCTTGATGCAATATTTTTATTTTCATAATACATTTATAAATTATATCATATATTTATAATATCTTTACTTGTAATTATTTTATATATGTGTACAATGTACATATGAAATATATTTTACAACTAAATGATAGAATAAATCTTGATAAAATTAGAAAATCTATAAAAGATAAAAACAAAACTAAAACTTATAAAGAAAATTACGACGAAGAACAAGAAATTGTCTATACGATACTGCATGAGTTCTCTAATTACGATGAAGTAATTTGGTCTTTGTATAAAACTAATAATAGAAAACTAATTCATAATCAACTGCAATTTATATTAGTAGAAATTTCAAAATTAGATTCATCTTTAACTTGGACTTGTAGAAAAATCCTTAAAAGATATAAGAATCAATACAATCAAAGAAAGCTCAGAAATAGCTTTGTAAATACTCCTTCATTGGCATTAGGATAATCATGACATTAAATAACATACAACCTCGTCCGAACTACACCTCATCATTCATTCAAGAGCCATTTTTCTCAAAAATGCAAAGATTTGATAAATATGGAGGTATTTTTATTCCTGTTTTATCAAATGAAGATAAAAAAGCTGATTTCATAACAATAGATAAAAATAATACAAAAGATTTTTCTTTACATGAAACTGAGAGAGTTAATTCTCTTTTAGTTAAAAATTTATCTAATAAACCATTATTAGTATTAAACGGAGAGATTTTTGATGGTGCCAAACAAGATCGTGTGGCAAATGAGACAGTTCTTGTTCCAGCTAATTCTTCTCTAGAGATTAAAGTTAGTTGTGTTGAGCAGGGGAGATGGGCATACAAAACAAGAGCATTTAGTAGAGGTAAAAATATGTTTAATTATCACTCTAAAGGAGTGAAAGATTTGCATAATAATTCTGCAAAACATAACCAACCGTCTGGTTCTGTGCAAGATAATGTTTGGAGATCAATCCGTGATAAACAAACAAGAATGGGGGTATCTTCAAATACTGGTTCTGTTAACGATACATATATGAGATTTGATGAAACACTTTCTCATTTAAGAGAAGAAATTATAGAGGAATGCAATCAAATGGGATTATTAGTCATGATTCCTGGAAAATACATTGGATTAGATTTATTTGTAAATAATGAGACTTTTAGGAAATACAAAGACAGGCTTTATAAAAGCCATTTAATAGAATTGTTAGATAACAATCAAAGGAATCTTAGATATCCTGAAAACAAAATAAATTCTTTTATGCTTCAGCTCATGTACGGAAAAGAAGTTATAAATCCTAAGGAATTAGGAGTTGAGTATAGTATTTATGAAAGAGACTGCCAGATTACTTCTAATGCATTAGTTTTCAATAATGATTTGATTCATCTCACAGCAATTCAGAATATGGAAAGAAGATATGCAAGATAAAATTTTAAAACTTAGAGACTTGCTAGTATCCACTGGTCTTCAGGAGGAATCTGGCTCTATTATTTATTCTGGTGACTCGACACTTAAGAAGGGATTGTTTTATTTTTTAGGAACAAATCCTGGCGGGAACAATCTTAATTATCCAGATACAATTTTAAATCAAGTAATGCTATCAAAAGAGAAAAATGAATATTTTGAAGGTAATTGGGGTAATAGCACACACCAAGAAACAATAAAAAGAATGTTTAAAACCTTTGATATTAGTCTTAAGGATACGTTCTCAACTAATACATCCTTTATTAGATCACCTGGAGAACAAAATTATCAACCAAGATACCCCATAAATGAATTAAGTATTAAAAAAGAAAGCAAAGCAATAAAGCAATTAAAAAAAGATGGCAGGGAGACTTTTTGGCCAATACAAGAATATTTTCTTTCAGTTGTTAAACCAAAATTAGTGATAGCTAATGGCAGCATCGCAAGAGATCTTTTTTGGAAAAAAATTAAGGGTAAGGAGTTTAAGGACTTCGAAATAGAAATAGAAAATAAGTTTGAATATCCAAAGCTACTTAGAGGAAGAAAATTTTGTCATTTATTTAAAGGTGATTTAATAACTGAAAACATATTCTTAGAAAATTTAATGGTTATTTCTCTACCCCATTTAAGTTTCCAAGATTATGCTTTTCACGAACCAGGAATAAATTGGGTAAAAAAAATAATACAAAATAATTTTTAGAGATACAGATGGACTTTTTTCCTTGGATGCTATTAATACTATTTATTTTTTTTATTGTTGATGATGTTTTATAGGAGTAAAAATATTATGAAAAGAATTACATTAAAAGAATATATTGAATTTATTGGTCAAAAAAATGCAGCGGTGATTTTTGATTGTTCTGAAGCGGCATGCAAAGCTTGGAGATACGGATATAGACAACCAACAATAAACCAAGCAAAAAAAATCATTATCGCAACTAAAGGGTCGCTCAATTATGACTCAATTTATGGTCCAGTAACTGAACATAGATAATATTGATGAAAAAAAAGGATCTACATTTAATTGGGGTGGAGCAAGAGCTAATAGATAGACTTTTTTTATTTAAAAAACAGATAAAAGAACTTAAAAATATTATTGATAGTCATAAAAATGAAGTATGCAAGTATAAAAAAGATAAACCTGAAAAAAAAGATTACCAATTATCAAATGGAACCTTATCCTTTTTACAGTATAAAAAAATAAAATTAACGAATGAAATTATAGATCTACTAGAATCTGAAAGTGTAATGGCAGAATGTAACTTATTATATAGATTGAACTGGATAAAAGATCTTCAAGAACACGTTCATTATCTAGAAAATCAAAAGAACCTAAAAGAACAAAAAATATACTCTCTTTCTAAAATATTCTAAGTACCACAATAGGTAACATATGGTTCATTCGAGGATGAGGGCGTTGCGTATTTTTCATATTCATCTTTTTCTATAAAAGGATCTTTTAGTAACTCAGCAATCAAATTAATTTCTTTCATGTCTCCATTAACAGCATTTATAAGCGCATCTTCAACAATATGATTTCTAGGTATGTAACAAGGATTTTTTAAATTCATTTGGTTAGAAACATTTGCAACATTAATCTCTTTTTCCCAGGATTTGTACCATACTGAAAAATCTTTAGATTTATTAAAAACTGAATCTTCAATAGTAAGTGATTGATCAATAATTTTTGCAAGATTTCTAAATGACAACGTAAAGTCTATTGATTCAGAATGTAATATTTTTAAATAGTCATCAATTATTTTTGAATTATCATTATCAATATTTTGAAGGCCTAATTTTTCACCAAATTCTTTGTAGAAATATTCTTGATATGACGGCATTGCAAGTTGAAGAACTTCTGTGAGTTTTTTTACTGAAATCTCTTCATCTTCATCAACTAATGGTATGAGTGTTTCAGCAAATTTTGCCAGATTCCATATTACTATTGCTGGTTGGTTTTGATATGAGTATCTTCCGTTATGATCAATCGAGCTAAATACTGTTTTTGGATCATAAGTATTCATGAATGCACAAGGACCATAGTCAATAGTTTCACCAGAAATCGTCATGTTATCAGTATTCATAACTCCATGAACAAATCCAAGACCCATCCATTTTGATATCAATGAAGCCTGCTTATCACAAACAGCTGCAAAAAAACTTAGATATTTGTTTTCGGTTTGCTCTAAATCTGGATAGTGCCTATCGATAGAGTAATCGGCAAGTGTTTTAAGTACTTTATTATTTTTTGTTCTTGCATATTCAAATGTACCAATTCTGATATGACTTTTTGCGACCCTGGTTAAAATTCCACCTGGAAGTACTGTTTCTCTTAAGACATCTTCATTTGTTTTTAATGCAAAAAGAGACCTTGTTGTTGGTATTTTTAATGCATGCATAAATTCACTTATTACATACTCTCTCAACACTGGACTTAAAGCTGACCTGCCATCACCTCTTCTAGAATATGGCGTTTGACCAATTCCTTTTAATTGAATATCCATCTTATTAATTTCACCTAATAAAATTGCTCTTCCATCACCAAGTTGAGGATTAAAGTGACCAAATTGATGACCAGAGTAGGCTTGAGCAATTGGTATTGAGTTTTGCAGTAGTTTATTCCCAGCAAATATATCTAGACAGTCACTGGAGTCTACATAGTCTTTATCAAAACCTAGTTCTTCGGCAAGAGAATAATTTTTTAAAATCATCTCAGCATGTTTAAAACCTTTTGGAGGACATTTTTCTGAAATTTCATGAAGTTCTTCAGCATAAGAGTTCATAATATTTAGGTTTTTGATATTTTCCACTTTTATCTTAATCGATAAATTTCACAAAAGATTCTAAATTTTCTCTTCTTGTTCTGTATTGATTTATTGGATGATTTTCATCTTCATAACCAATAGCAACACCACACCAAACAATTTCATTGTCTGGATGGTTAATATGTTTTTTTACAGTTTTAGGATAAATTGACCAAGATTCTTGAAGACAAAGACCTAAGCCAAAGTGAATAGCACTTAACCATAGATTTTCTAGGAACATGCCAACATGCCCCCATCCATTACTTCCAAATGATCTATCTATAGTTATTATCATTCCAATGGGAGCCCCAAAAAAATTGTAGTTTTCTTTAATTTGTTTAAAACGAGAATCAAGATCATCCTTTTCAATTGATAAAGCATTGTACATATCCGCACCACATTCATATCTTCTTTTTTTGTATTCATCTGCAAGAGGTTTTGGATAAATGTCATATTCAATTTCTTCTTGAACTCCAGTGTCAAAATTTTGAAGCGTTTCTTTTGCTAAATTATTTTTTGCTTGTTCATTAAGAACATAAACTTTCCAAGGCTGTATATTTCCTCCTGAGGGTGCTGCATTAGCAGTTTTTAGAATTTCACTTATCAATTTCATATCAGGAACTTCTTTTGTAAAAGCTCTCACAGAAAATCGTTTTT
Source organism: uncultured SAR86 cluster bacterium (assembly GCA_902586925.1). Classification (GTDB taxonomy): domain Bacteria; phylum Pseudomonadota; class Gammaproteobacteria; order Magnimaribacterales; family D2472; genus SAR86A. The sequence continues at coordinate 706,104 of CACIJE010000001.1, forward strand.
CAATACCTTCTTTTATATTCATTATTTTGTTATCAAATTTTGTCGGTTCTTATATAATTTATAACAAACATCTTAAGGGAGCAATTTATATGATTGGAGATATGCAAAATTGGAGGCCTAATGTAGCTGGTATTATCGAGCATGCGAGGTCAATGCACCCAAATACTGAAGTTGTTAGCAGACTTGTATCTGGTGAAATACATAAAACAAATTATGAAGAGGTCTGTATAAGATCTAGGAAATTAGCTTCAGCACTTGAAAAAGATGGCATTAAAAAAGGTGATGTAGTTGCGACATTGGCATTAAATACTTATAGACATCTTGAAATGTACTATGGAATTTCTGGAATGGGAGCAATTACTCATACTTTAAATTTTAGATTACATCCAGAGCAAGCTGTCTACATCATTAATCATGCTGAAGATAAGATGATTTTTGTTGAATTGCCTTTTGTACCTATCCTTGAAGGACTTCAAGATAATCTTAGCACTGTGAAAAAATACGTTTTCTTGTGCAATGAAGATGAAATGCCAGAAACCTCATTAAAGAATGCTTTATCTTATGAAGAATACATTAAAAATGGTGATGAAAATTATTCATGGCCTGACATGGATGATGATGCAGCCTGTGCACTGTGTTATACATCTGGAACAACGGGTAATCCAAAAGGTGTATTGTACAGCCACAAATCAAATATTCTCCATGCTCAAGTTGCGTTAACCGCAATGACAATTCAAGCAGATGATTCAATATTAATGGTAGTTCCATTGTTTCACGTTTTGGCATGGGGAATTCCATATTTTGGTCCTATGAATGGAAATAAACTTGTTATGCCAGGCATGCAAATGGAAGGCGAGCATCTTTATGAACTTATTGATAAAGAAGATGTAACCCTTGCTTTCGGAGTTCCTACCATATGGATGGGTCTATTAGCATACTGTAGAGATAATAATAAGATTTTAAATTCAGTAAAAAATACAATTATTGGAGGGTCAGCATTATCTTTATCAACATTACAAGAGTTTGATGCAGTTCATGATGTAAATGTAATACATGCCTGGGGGATGACTGAAATGAGTCCAATGGGCACCACAAATATACCAACTCCAGCTATGAAAAATATGTCTAAAGATGAAAAATATTCTGTTCAATTAAAACAGGGAAGGCCAATATATGGTGTTGAATTAAAGGTTGTTGATGATAAGGGTAATGAATTACCTAAAGATGGAGAGTCGCAAGGACATTTAATGGTAAGAGGCCCCTGGATCCTTCAAAAATACTTTAAATCAGATGAGGACGCAGTGGATGCAGATGGTTGGTTTGACACTGGAGACATATCCGTTCTTGATGAAGATGGATATATGACTATAAAAGATAGGGCAAAAGATGTTATTAAATCTGGTGGTGAATGGATCAGTTCTATTGATCTTGAAAATGCTGCATTTGGACATCCAGAAGTTGCAGAAGCATGTGTTGTTGGCATTCCTCATCCAAAATGGGATGAAAGGCCAATGTTATTTATTGTTACAAACTCTGGAGAACCAATTGAAAAAGATAGCATTATTGAATTTTTAAGTGACAAAGTTGCAAAGTGGTGGTTACCTGACGAAATTATATTTTTAAAAGAATTGCCTCATGGTGCTACTGGAAAACTTCAAAAATTTGAACTCAGAGAAGAATACAGCAACCATTATATGGAGAAATAATATGTTTAAAATTGTGAAACCATCAGAAATTGATACAGTAATTGGAACGGAGGTTGGAGTATCAGATTGGGTCACAATTGATCAAGAACGTATTGATAAATTTGCTGATGCCACTATGGATCATCAGTTTATTCATGTAGATCCGGAAAAAGCTACCCCAGTATTTGGCTCTACTATTGCACATGGATTTCTTTCACTCTCTATGGTTGCTGGAATACCATTTGAACAAGAAATAGGTATGGTTCTAGATGGCACAAAGATGGGATTGAACTATGGATTAGATAAAGTAAGATTTCTCAGTCCTGTACCAGTTAATTCTGAAGTAAGAATTAGAATGAAGTGTATTGATGTGACTGAAAAGAATCCAGGCCAATATCTTGCAAAGACTGAGGTAACAATGGAAATAAAGGGTATTGAGAAGCCAGCATTTGTTGCTGAGACCCTTAGTATGTTTATTGTTTAACCTAATATTTTTTTAAGAATTTCGTTAACGCTTTTTGGATTAGCTTTTCCCTGTGTTTCCTTCATTACTTGTCCAACAAAGAAACCAAATAATTTTTCTTTACCTCCTTTGTATGCTTCAACCTGATTTGGGTTTGAGCCTACAATCTTATTAGCTATTTCTTCAAGCAATGATTCGTCCTGAATTTGAACTAGACCTTTTGATTCAATTATATTGTCAACGTCAGAACCACTTTTCCATATTTCCTCAAGAACTGATTTAGCGATTTTTCCAGAAATAGTATTATCTGTGATTCTCTCAATTAACTTTCCAAAATTTTCTGGAGACAAATTTGATTCGTCAATTTCAATATTATCTTTATTAAGCAAAGCACTAACGTCACCAACCAGCCATTTAGCTACCAACTTAGTGTCATCTGTTTTTCTTGAAGCACCTTCAAACATGTTAGCCATTGTTTTAGACGAAGATATAATTTTTGCTTCGGACTCCTCAAGCCCAATTTCAGAAATATACCTATGTTCTTTTTGTTCTGGAAGCTCAGGAAGACTATCTTTTATTTCTTTTAACTCCTTGTCTGAAATTACCACTGGCAGAAGATCTGGACAAGGAAAGTATCTATAATCGTTTGCTTCTTCTTTGGACCGCATTGATCTAGTTTCATTTTTTTCACTATCATATAATCTTGTCTCTTGAACAACAGATTCACCGTTTTCAATTACTCTAATTTGACGCTCTATTTCATAATTAATAGCTTTTTCTATAAATTTAAAAGAATTAATATTCTTTAGCTCAGCTCTTGTTCCTAACTCTTTATCACCACTTTTTTTAATAGAAACATTCACATCACATCTCATAGACCCTTGCGCCATATTTCCATCACATATATCTAAAAAAGTTACCAACTGTTTTACTGCTTTAAAATAAGCAACTGCTTCTTTTGCACTTGAAATCTCTGGCTCAGAAACAATTTCAAGAAGGGGTGTTCCAGCCCTATTAAGATCTACACCAGTTTCTCCTTCAAACAAATCATGAATTGATTTACCTGCATCCTCTTCAAGATGAGCTCTTGTTATATTTATTATTTTTTCACCATTGTCTGTTGAGACTTTTATTGAGCCCTTTTCAACTATTGGTTTCGTCATTTGGGTTATTTGATAGCCTTTTGGCAAATCAGGATAGAAATAATTCTTTCTATCAAATGACGAAACTTGGTTTATCTCGGCACCAGTTGCAAGACCAAATCTAATTGCTTTGTAAAAAGCTTCTTTATTAGCAACAGGAAGAACACCAGGTAATCCCATATCAACTAAATCAACATGTGTATTAGATTCTGCACCAAATTCAGTAGAACCACCTGAAAATAATTTAGATTTTGTTGAAAGTTGTGCATGTATCTCTAAACCAATTACTGTTTCCCAGCTCATTGTTTTAATCCCTCAGGTGTATACATATGCCAATTCGTTTTAGTTTGATACATATGACCAAAATTCAAGATCGTACTTTCTTTAAGAAAATTTCCAATTATTTGAAGTCCAATAGGTTTATTATCAATACTTCCGTTAGGCAAAGACATTGCTGGCAATCCAGCAAGATTAGCAGAAATAGTAAATAAATCTTCTAAATACATTTGAATTGGATCACTACCTTTTGAACCCATTTCAAAAGCAGGACCTCTTGTTGTTGGGGTCATGATTACATCCACATTAGAAAATGCTTCATCAAAGTCTTTTTTAATAAGTCTTCTGACTTGTTGAGCCTTTTTATAATAAGCATCATAATATCCAGCAGAAAGAACGTATGATCCTATTAAAATTCTTCTCTTAACCTCATCACCAAAACCTTCTGTTCTAGTTTGAATATAAAGCTCTTCAAGATCTTTTGGATTTTCAGACCTTCTTCCAAATTTTACTCCATCAAACCTTGATAAATTTGAGGAACATTCTGCAGGTGCAACAACATAATATGTTGGAACTGATAAAGAAAGATTTGGTAGGGAAATATCTACTAACTCAGCACCAAGAGAAACATATTCTTTAAGAGAATTCTCATATACTTTAAGAACACTATTATCCAAACTTGATAAATCAAGATCTTTTACAACCCCAATTTTTCTTCCATTCAATGATTGATTTAAATTTTCTTCAAAATTTGGAATATCTTCATCTAGGGAGGTTGTATCTTTATTATCATGAGAGCACATCTCATTCAGAAGCATTGCACAATCTTCAACAGTTCTTGCCATAGGTCCGGCTTGGTCTAAGCTAGATGCGAAAGCAATCATTCCCCATCTTGATACTCTTCCATAAGTTGGCTTAATTCCTGTTATTCCACATAATGAAGCTGGTTGTCTAATTGATCCTCCTGTATCTGTTCCTGATGCAGCAGGTACTATCCCAGCGGCAACTGCAGAAGCAGATCCTCCAGAACTGCCGCCAGGGACCAACTTATCACCCCATGGATTATGCACATTACCGAAATAACTGGTTTCATTTGAGGAGCCCATTGCAAATTCGTCCATATTTGTTTTTCCAATAGATATACAATCTGCATTTTCAAGATTTTCAATCACCGTCGCTGAATAGGGTGGAACAAAATTATCAAGAATTTTTGAACCACATGTTGTTCTTAGTCCTTTTGTACAAAACAGATCTTTTTGTGCAATTGGAATACCTGCTAAGGAACAATCTGATGGGTTGTTGTCTAGATCTTGTGCTTTTTTAATTGAACTTTCTTCATTTAACGTTACAAAGGCATTTAAATGTGAATTTTCATTAATTAGTCTATAAACCTCTTGAACAACCTCTTTATTTGATATCTCTTTTTCAGATATCATTTTTTTGATTTCTTTTATTGTTTTATACTTTATCGTCACTCAACAACCCTTGGCACTAAAAAGTAATCTTCATTAGAAGAGGGAGCGATTTCAAGCAATTCTTCCTTTAAATTATTTGCCGTAACCTTGTCATCTCTTGTTTTTGCAGTTTTTTCTAGAGGATTTGTTAGTGGTTCTATGTCAGATGTATTAACTTCTTCTAGTTGATTAACAAATTGAATGATATTCTTTAAATCATTTGTTATTTTTTCTTCTTTTTCACCGTCTAATTTGAGTCTTGATAAGTAAGATATCGTTGTAACTGTTTTCTTGTCCATATATAGGATATTATTATAAAGCTTAGTGTGGGGATATTAACCTAACTAAGAAATTAATTAAATTAATTTATTTTGGGATGGCGTGTGAAATTTAACTTATTCAAAATGATTGGCGGTTACTTCTCGAATGATTTGTCTATCGATTTAGGTACAGCAAACACTCTTATTTACACAAAAGATGTTGGTATAGTGCTAAATGAACCCTCAGTGGTAGCAATTCGGGAAAGTCGTGGTCAAAAAACTGTTGTTGCTGTTGGTACCGAGGCAAAGAAAATGCTCGGAAGAACTCCTGGAAATATTAAGGCCATACGACCACTTTCTGAAGGTGTGATTGCTGATTTCCAGGTTACGGAAAAAATGTTGCAACACTTTATAGCAAAGGTTCACGAAAAACTGTTTATAAAGCCAAGTCCACGAGTGCTTGTTTGTGTACCATGCAGATCAACGCAAGTTGAAAGAAGGGCAATAAGAGAGTCCGTACTTGGTGCAGGTGCGAGAGATGTAAAGTTAATTGAAGAACCAATGGCAGCTGCAATTGGTGCAGGCCTTCCTGTTGAAGAAGCATCTGGAAACATGGTTGTTGATATAGGAGGCGGCACTTCAGAAATCGCAATTTTGTCTTTAAATGGAGTTGTTTATTCTGAATCTGTAAAAATTGGTGGTGATAAGATGGACGAGTCAATAACATCATGGATTAGAAGAAATTATGGATGTGTTATAGGAGAATCATCAGCTGAAAAAATCAAATATACAATTGGTTGTGCTACACCTGATTCTGAAAAATTAGAAATGTCTATAACAGGAAGAAATTTAGCAGAAGGTATCCCAGAAACTTTTACAATTAATAGCGAGCAAATTTATGAGGCAATGAAAGATCCATTATATGGCATGGTAAGAGCTATTAGGAATGCTTTGGAGTTGTCTCCTCCAGAATTAGCAGCCGATATTGCTGAGAGAGGTATCGTTCTAACAGGCGGTGGAGCTCTTCTTAGAGATCTTGATAAATTAATTTCAAGCTCAACAGGAATTCCAGTAATTGTTGCTGAAGATCCATTGACATGTGTAGCTAGAGGAGGCGGTCAAGCACTAGAAATAATGGACAAATATAATATTGATCTTTTATCATCTGAGTAGTAGATATGGCTAGAACAGTGCCAACAACTGGTCAAAAATTGAACTTTTTATTATTTCTTGTTATAAGCATATTAATCTTATATTTAGATTTGAGTTCGAACAACTTTCAAAATATAAAAAATGGTTTTAAGTCATTTAAAATCTCAAGTTATTTCATCTTAAAAGAAATTACAATTGAGCCTTTGAAATTCTTACAAAATCGTTACAAAACTAAAAGTAGTTTGATAAAAGAAAATGAGATATTAAGAGAAAAACTTAAATTGAGTGATCTAAACAATTTTATCACCTCAAAAGAAAATATTTTTTCTAAAAATAAAGAAATTTATGAAGATAAATATAACTTTTTTTATGATGTTGCCAAATTGAGAAGCATTAATCCTAATATGTTTAAATGCTGTGATAAGCATAGAATGCAAATTGAGGTTATTGCAAAAGATAAAACAGATAACATTGAAAAATTTGTATTTAACAAGATAGGTATAATTGGACAAATAATCCATCAAAATAAGTATAGCGAAGTATTGCTTTTAACAGATACATCTCACTCTTTACCTATAAAATCTGAGTCAGACAATTTCTTTTGCAATGCAAGAGGTAGCGGAAGAGAGGGTTATATAATTTGTAAGTATAATCCACTAGTTTGGAGTGAAGAAATTATCAAAAATCAGATCTTTTACACATCTGGAATGGGCGGGATTTATCCAAAAGATATTGAAGTTGGGCATGTAACAAATATTGAAGTTGTCAACTCAATTGAACAGAGCCTATTAATCAAGTTAAATGCCAGCCCTTTGGATAGTAATATTTTTGGAGTTTTGAAAAATTAACTATGAGTTTTATAAAAAGATTACTTTTTCTTAGTGTAATAAATTTTTTAGATCAGAATATATCAAATTTTTTATCTGAATTTTTTATTATTATTCCTTTAACATTTTTATCATATTGCTTTTATGTTTATAGATCTGATAAAAATATAAGTGCATTAGAAGCTTTTTTACTTGGTTTATTTTTTGATCTAATTTCTGGTACATATTTTGGTCTTAATACAATATTTTTCTGTCTGGTCGCATATTATTTAAATTCTAATGCAAATTCATTTAAATTATTTTCTTACCTCCAAGTATGTATATTTTTTGGTTTATCAGCATCAGCTTATGTAGGATTTACTCAATTAATAGTAAATTTATACAATTTTTCATATCTCACACTTTTTTTAAGTTCTATTGTGAATATTATTTTTTGTTTTATCATTGCTTTTATCGCTGCTTATTTTCCAAAAAGCATAAATATGAAACTTTAGAATGAAAACTTTTAAAAATTTTTTTAAATTTTTTTCAATATTATCAATATCTTTAATATTTGTTATATCTGCTGCTTACTTTTTTTTAATAAGTAAGCCAGAAAATATTGTCAACATTGCAAATAAAATTCTTAATGAAGAACTTCTAATTCAATATAAAAACATTGATTCAGATTTAAGAGTTTTTTCACCCAAAATTATCATTAACGACCTTTTGATTTTAGACGATCAAAAACAAGGAATTATAAAATTACATGAAATAACAATATCCATAAAATTAATTGAATCCATATTAAATAATTATATTTTTCTAGATTTACTTTCATTAAAAAAGATCGAATTTTTAAAAAGTACAAAATTTGAGAATAGCAGTGCATCACTAAAGTTTAAAATTAAAGACTTATTTATTGAAACTGATAAATTTATATTCTCATCAAAAATAGCACATGTTCTTAGCTTAAATGGTAATCAGTCTTTCTATATCAAAGACGGTTTTATTAATAATATTCCTTACTCAGAAATCAGTATTTTCAAACAATCTGACTCAAATAATTATTTTTATAAAGCATCTCTCAAATTAGATGAAAATTTAATAGAAAAAGAGGAATTTATCGATTTAAATCAATTTTCATTTAAGAAAATTAACTTAGATTTTCTTACTAAAGGCTACTTCGATTTTGTTCAGCAGAAATTTTTTAGTATAGAAAAATATTTAATAACTGACTCAAAGCTCACCACTGATTCGAAATTTGAATTGAGTAATTTAAATGCAATACTGTTCACTAATCTTAATAAAGAATTAAATGGCATTTTTTCTCTTAAAACTTTAGATCAAGAAATTAAGGGTGTTTTAAAATCAAATAATGAAAAGACTACTTTGAACACTGACATATTTTTAGAGATGGGTGACATTTATAATTATGGTGAGTATCTGAGTTTAAATGGCTTAGAAAATTTTAATACCATTGTGACAATAGGTGATAGCGTCTCTCTTGAGTTGACCAGTGACCTAAAAAATACCTCAATTAAATCAATCGTAAGCGAAATAAATAAAGACAAGAATGAGACCTTAAAAACAAAAATTTATATTGATAACCTTACCAATCCCTCATATTTTATTGAAAATCTAAAATTTGAGGCATTTTTAAATACTAAAGGAAATGGATATTTTTCACTTGGTCAAAGTTTTAAAAAAGATATTGAGTCAATAGACACAAGTGAGGGCTTTTTTGTTTTTTTAGAGTTAGATAAGTTCAATGCTCTGAGCTTATTCAATCAAAATCAATCTGAATATGATTCAAATTTAAAACTCGTTAAGTTAAAAATTAATGAACTTAATCTTCTTGATAACATTTACATTGATCAAAATTTTGAAATTAAGTTCAATGAAAGTGAATCCAAAGCATCATTTAACGGCATTGATCTGAATGGAACATTTAGAATGGATTCTACAGGATTTGCAAGAATTGATATTTTTGATACTAAATTTGAATTTGATGGAATAAATAGTTTTGAATCAGATTATTCTCTTGACTTTAAAAATATTAATCTTCGATTTGTGGGGAAAAATATTCAAACCTTTGATAATGTATTTCAAAATGTTGATTTTTATTTTTTAAGAAATAATTCAATTTCTACAATTGATAACATTAAAATCTCTAGTATTAACTTGAATATTCAACCATCTAATCAAAACGATAAAGCCTACATTAGTTATGACAATAAAAGTGATTTGTATAAAATTAAAGGATCATATGAACTCATTAACGAAAAAAATTTGTTTGACAATCTAATTAGCTTTGATTTTGATTATCTTTACTCCGATTTAAATATTCAGTGGATAGGTACTGACCAATTAAAAAACTTAGAGGGAAGAATTAAATTTAAAATCAAAGATCTTGAATCCAATAGATCTTTGCCAGACTCAGCATTATTAAACACTTTAAAAATATTCAACCTAAATGCATTAATATCAAATTTAAATGATGAAGCAAATTTTAATCCTTCAAAATTAATTATAACTAGGGCAGAGGGAGACATTTATATTGGAAAGAACAGAGCTTTATTAGATATACCAATTAAATTAGAGACAGCTGAGGCAAAAATGATATGGAAAGGTAAAATTTTAAAAAATGATAAAGGACTTTTAGATCAATTAGACTTAAGTTTAGATATGAGATTAAAGGTATCAGAAAATATTCCCTGGTATGCAGCAATTTTTGGCGGAATACCTGCTCTTGCTGGTGGTTTTGTTATCGAAAATATAATAGATGAAAGGCTTGATGATGCATCAACTTTTAAATTTGATGTAACTGGTTCAGTAAATGAACCTGAAATATTAAGATTAAATTAGATATATTGTTGCTAAACCTAAAAAAGACAAGAATCCTACAACATCAGTTACAGTTGTAACAACTACACTTCCTCCAATAGCAGGGTCTTGCTTAAATTTTCTCAAAATTAAAGGAACTGCAATACCAGCTATTACAGAACTAACAAGATTAATTACTAATGCAGAAGATATAAGAATTGAAATTGTAACATCTTCAAACCAAATATAAGTTGAAAATCCTACAAGAACTGACAAAACGATTCCATTTAATATTGATACTGCTAGTTCTCTTTTGAACAACCAACGTATATTTGATGCATTGATTTGCTCTAAGGTAAGTCCTCTTAGAACAATAGTAAGTGTTTGTGTTGCAGCAACACCACCCATACTAGCAACTATTGGCATTAAAACTGCTAAATATACTATCTTATCAATGACATCCTGAAATAAATTTATTGTGCTTGCCGCGATGAAGGCGGTAACAAGATTCATGCTTAACCAGAATACTCTACTTTTAGCAGCTCTTCCAGGAGGTGCAAAAGTGTCTTCAGCGACGCCAGCCATTCCTAACAAATTTTGATCAGCATCTTCTCTAATGACATCAACTACGTCGTCAATTGTTATTCTTCCAATTAACTTTCCTTTTTCATCAATCACAGGCGCAGAGATTAAGTCATTTCTTTCAAAAGTAGTTGCAACCTCTTTATCATCAAGATCAAAATCTAATGGTATAGCTTCTGTTTCCATTATTTCCCTAACAAGCATTGATAATTTCGAAGTAATTATCTTGCCAATCGAAAGCTCACCTAAATATTCATTTTCATGATTCACAACAAAAATTTTGTCAGTATTTTCAGGAAGATCGCCTTGATCTCTCAAATAATTTATTACTTCATTTATCGAGTTATTTGGCCTTACACTTATAACATCGGTATTAAGCAATCCACCAGCAGTATTATCTGAATAATTAAGTCCTATTTCGATCCTTTGTCTATCAACCATAGACATATTTTCTAGAATTTTTTTCATTCTTTCTTCAGGAAGATTTTGTAAAATATCTACGATCTCATCTAACTCAAGTTCTTTTACAGCCTCAGTCAATTCGTCATTTGAAATATTTGATACAAGATCTTGTTGAATTTCTTCTCCTAATTCAAAAAGTACATCTCCTTCTTCATCAGTTTTTAACAGTGAAAATAATAATGTTCTTTGTTTAGGCGGAGATGATTCAAGAGCATGAGCAATTTCTGGTGCTGTCATTTTATTTAATAGTTGCCTTATTTGATTCAAAGATAAGTCAGACGCATCATCTAAAATGATATTTAAGTTGTTCCTTTCTTTTAAATCACTCATATATCAATTCTAACCTGAAAAGATTTATCTATTTCTAGATGAGGGTATATTATTTTTTTTTCTATATTTTGAAACTGTTCTTCTTGCAAGACTAAACCCTCTTTTATTGAGTTCAATTGCAATCTTTTTATCACTTTTTGGCTTCTTTTCAGAGTTAATAATATCTTCAATAAGTTTCATTAATTGAATTGCAGAAATATCTCTAGTTTTTGAAACTGAAGATACCATAAGAGATTTTAGTGGCATAACTCCTTTTGGAGTATCAATATATTTATGTCTTAGTATTCTTGAAACAGTAGAAGGATGAACTCCAATTTCATTAGCAATTTCTTTATTGCTTAGAGAATTAATTTTTAATGGATTTTCATTAAAAAAAGCTTGTTGTTTTAAGCAAATATATTTTCCTACTTTTTGAACTGTTTCATTCCTTTTTTTTACAGATGTTATTAGCCATTTTGCATCATTTATTTTCTGCAAAATTTGATCATTTTTATTTATCTTAAGTTCCTTTTTCACGTTATCAATAAGATCACTATCTAAAACTATTTTTGGAAAATTATACTCATTAAAATTAATCTTAAAATCATGACCCTCAAAAGCAACTTTTAAATCTGCTTCAATATAATCTGTTTTTTCATAGTTTAGTCCTGGACTTAAATCACAACTTTTTATTTCATCTAATGCTGAATTAAAATCTTTTTCAGAATAGCCATCTTCAATTACTAATTTTTTTATTTCATTAAGATTATCAAGTTTTTCATTCAAAAGTATTTCTTTAATTAACTTTCTTTGAACATCTGAAAGATTCTCTTTATTATCAATCTGAATGTTTATACACTCTTTATGACTCCTAAAGCCAATACCAAAAGGGTTTAATTTATGAATAATATTTTTTAGAACAGTGTCAATTTCTTTTTCAGAATACTTAAAGTTTGAAATCTCCTCAATGTTTTCAGTATTTTCACTAAGCTTTCCAGATTCATCCAGACATCCAATGATAAGTTTTGCAATATTTTTGTTTTTTTTATCCAGATGAAAATCATCAAGTTGCTTAATTAGATACTCTCTAAGACTTAGTTTAGATTCGATATCAAAATTAAAGTCATTAGTATTAAAATCCTTTGAATCATTATTTAATTCAGTTTTTTCTAAAAAGGGATTTTCAACTATTTCCTTATCAATTTTTTTAATTAATTCATATCTGGATAATTGGAGTAAATCGATTGATTTTTTTAAAGAAGGCGTAAGTCTTAGACTTTGTTTTTGCTTTAAACTTTTAGATAAGGTTATGCTCATTTACGAATACATATTCCCTAGATAAACTTTTTTTACTAAATCATTTTCAATTAGAGTTCTTGAGGTACCTTCTGCAATAATTTGGCCATCATGGATTATGGCAGCTTTGTCACAAATTTCTAAAGTTTCTCTTACGTTATGATCAGTAATTAAAATTGCTATATTTTTCTGTGATAAATTCATTAATACATTTTTAATATCATCAATAGCCATAGGATCTATTCCCGCAAATGGCTCGTCTAATAAAATTACTTTTGGTTTTGAGGCAAGCGTTCTTGCTATTTCAACCTTTCTTCTTTGGCCACCAGATAATTGTCTTCCTTTATAATTTAATATACTGGACAAATCAAACTCCTCAACAGAGGATTCAATAAAATCCAAAATATCGTTTTTATTTTTAAAGGATAACTCAGCAAGACCATATAGATTTTCATACACTGTTAGATTTTTAAAGATAGATGGCTCTTGAGGCAAGTATTTTATTCCAAGATTAGATCTCAAATGCATCGGTAATTTAGATATATTCCTATCTGCAAAATTTATTTTTCCGTTATTAGATTTTGTTAATCCAGCAATAATATAAAAAATTGAAGTCTTTCCAGCCCCATTGGGGCCTAGAAGTCCAAAAATCTCTCCACAGTTGATATTAAAAGAAACATTTGAAACAATTTTTTTACCATTGATCATCTTATCTATTTTATATACTTCTAACATCTTGTTTATTCAGTTGAAATGTTGCCAGTTATTGGATTAAAAATAATAAGATTTGATGTAATAGATATACCCTCGTATTCCATAGTTGCATTTCCAATTAAGTGAACTCTTTCGTTATTGAAAAAAAGTATTTTGTCTGCCAATCCATAAAAAATATTATTTTCTTTATTTGATGTAATTTTACTCGGAGCTCCAGACATATTAATAACTTTATTTTTGTCATCATAAACTGCTGAATTGGCACTTATGCTTATGTATTTTGAATCAATAGAAACGTTATCTAAAAAACTAATTTTATTAATATCAATTTCAAATTCAACTTTATCAGACCTTATTTCGATGTTACTTAGAACCTCAGCATTAATAAAAGACGATCCGATTAAAAAAAGAATTTTTAAAAGATAAATATTTTTCAATTAAAGAATCCTTGCCTCAATTAAATCATGCATCGATATGACACCCGAATACCTATTTTTATCAATCACAACAAGTGTGAATATTTTATTACTTTCCATAATTTTTGCAGCATCTACTGCTAGGGAATCCTTGCTAATAGTTTTAAAGTTTTTAGTCATTACATCTTTAATTTTTGTATTTTGTATATTTATTTTATTATTGATGCATCTTCTTAAATCACCATCAGTAAAGATACCAATTATTTTTGATTTTTGTGCAATTAAAGTAATACCAAGATTTTTTTTGGTAATCTCAATTAATGCTTTATCTAACATGGTATTTGGATCAACTTTAGGGACATTAATACCAATATGCATCAAGTCTTTAACTTGTGTTATAAGCTTTTTACCCAATTTTCCTGCTGGATGTGAAGAAGCAAAATCTTTCTTTGTAAAACCTTTTGCTTCAAAAAGTGCTATTGCTAACGCATCGCCAAAAGCAAGCACATTTGTTGTAGAAGATGTAGGAGCTAAATCAAGAGGGCATGCCTCCTTTTTAGATTTAAGTTGAATTTTAACATCTGCAAATTTTGCAATTGTTGATTTGTTATCACCAGTCAATGAAACTATTTCTTTTGCATGTCTTTTTAGGGATGAGAGTATATTAATAATCTCGTCTGTTTCGCCTGAATTTGAAATTAAAAACACGATATCTTTTTTAATAATTAATCCCATGTCTCCATGAGCGGCTTCTGTAGGATGAATAAATATAGATGGTGTACCAGTACTAGATAAAGTTGCAGATATTTTTTGAGCAATGTGGCCAGATTTACCAACACCCATTATTACAATCTTTCCATCACATCGGATCACCTTATCGCAAAGAACCTCAAATGATTTATCTAATTGATTAGATATAGATTTAATTGAATCGGATTCAATTTTTAAAGTTCTTTTCGCTGATGCTATATAGTTATATTTTTTCATATTTAATTAAAAAATTTATTTTATCCCTAATGTTATAATAGACTAATGTTATATACACATAAAAATTATTTATTTCTTTTTATAGTTATATCAAGCTCTTTAACAGCAAATTCAACACTTGAAATGAACAATTTAAAGGAGGATGAAGAATTTAATCCATATGATTTTATAGACTCAAATGCTCAAAGAATGGTTGAAGTTCTCAAAAATGAAGCAGATTTATTTAATACTGATAGACCAAAATATGAACAAAAAATTAAAGATATATTTGAACCAATGATTGATTTTAAAAGAGTTGCAGCAAGTGTAATGGGTAGAAAATACTATTTACTTGCAACAAAAGAACAACGAGAAGAATTTGTTTTAATTTTTAAAGATTCTCTGCTTGATACATATGCAGAAACTCTTGCACAGTGGGGAGATTCGACTATTAAGACAGAATTTGTAAATGATTATTCAAATCTGGAATTAAAAAATGTTGAAGTGAGACAGGTGCTAGATACTGGAAACAGCAAGTATCCAATATCATATAAATTAAGAAAGAATGGTAAAGATTGGAAGATAGTTAATATCATCATAAATGGAGTAAATTTAGGTCTAACTTTTCGAAATCAATTCCAAGCTTTAGCTATTTCGCAGAACGAAGATATTGAAGCAACTTTAAATAACTGGGTATCTGATGCTGGAGATGCTGGTATCTCATAAAATGAAGGAACTAATTAATAACATAATTCTTGAAAATATACCTGATGCAAATTGTTACTTTGAAGGTGACTCATGCAATCTAAAATTGATTGTTTCATCTGCAGAATTTAAGGGTATGTCACTACTAGATCAACATAAAAAAGTTATGAAACTCCTAGAAAACAAGTTTGAATCAGGTGAGCTACATGCTTTAAGTCTTGAAACAAAACTAATATAAATGGAAAAGCTTTTAATTAAAGGAGGAAATTCTCTTTCAGGCACGATAAAGTGTTCAGGCGCAAAGAATGCAGCTTTACCCATGATTGCGTCAACAATTCTTTGTGATGAAAAAGTTATACTTAAAAATTTGCCCTACCTTCAGGATATTACAACAATGTTTGAACTTCTAGGCTCAATGGGAGCAGATATACTATTAGATGAAAATATGGATTTTACTGTGACTTCAAAAAATCTTATAGATATTGAAGCAAGATATGAACTTGTTAAGACTATGAGAGCCTCAATTTTAGTTCTTGGTCCTTTGGTTGCAAAGTATGGCAAAGCAAGAATTGCTTTACCAGGAGGATGTGCAATTGGCTCGCGACCTGTAAATTATCACTTAGATTCATTAAAACAGATGGGTGCAAAAATAGTTTTAAAAAATGGTTATATTGAGGCAACAGCTGCTAAATTAAAAGGAGCAAACATAAAATTTGATGGGATTACCGTCACAGGAACTGAAAATATAATGATGGCTGCAACACTTGCAGAGGGAAAAACAACTCTTACAAATGTTGCGAAGGAACCCGAAATTATAGACTTAGCAGATATGTTAAATTCCATGGGAGCAAAAGTAGAGGGAGCTGGATCAGATCAAATTACAATTACTGGTGTAGAAAAGTTAAATGGCACAAAGTATGAAATTCCAGCTGATAGGATAGAAGCTGGAACATACCTTGCTGCAGCAGCTGTTACAAAAGGTAAAATAACTATTGAGGGTATAAATCCAAATCGGTTAATGGTGGTTATTGATAAATTGAAAAGTACAGGAGCAGAAATAAATTTGGATACAGATTCAATTTCTATTTATATGAAAAAGAATGTTCCTAATCCAGTTGACATAACTACTGCACCATTTCCAGAGTTCCCTACAGATATGCAAGCACAATTCTCTGTAATAAATGCCATTTCAAGCGGAACTGCAAATATCTATGAAACAGTTTTTGAAAATAGGTTTATGCATATTCTTGAATTAAATAGGATGGGTTGCAATATTTCTGTTGAGGGTAATCGTGCAATTATTAGAGGAGTTAATTCTTTATATGGGGCTGAAGTTATGGCAACTGATTTGAGAGCATCAGCAAGCTTAATACTTGCTGGTCTATGTGCTAAAGGTGAAACTATTGTTGATAGAATCTATCACATTGATAGAGGTTATGAACGTATTGAGGAAAAATTAAACTTCTTAGGTGCAGATATTGTTAGACTTCCTAGTTAGGATCTAATATTTCAGAATCAAATTCAACTCTGGTTATTTTGTTACTTTGATTAATCAAGTCAATACTTAGCTTTTCTCCCAAAGTTGCAAATTTTAGTGAACTAATTAGATTTTTCCAGCTCGCACTTTCATTATTTATTTTTATAATAATATCATTTGTTCTAACACCTTTTTCGAACATAGGACCTTTATCTTGCATTTCAATAATTCTTAGACCATTGATGAAACTGTTTTCATTTTTTATTACAACCTTTCCTACTCTAAAGTTTCCTATCCAAAGACTTTTAACCTTTCCAAATCTTATTAATTGTGTAGAAATCTGAACAACTAAGTTTGATGGAATTGCAAATCCAATTCCTTGATATGCTCCAGTTCTTGAAAATATCTTTGAATTAATACCTATAAGATTTCCATTTTCGTTTATAAGCGCACCCCCAGAATTACCTGGATTAATAGCAGCATCTGTTTGTATTAATTGAAGATATGGATTACCGTAATCTCTTCCCGTAGCGCTAATAATTCCATTGGAGACAGAAAGGCCTATTCCATATGGATTTCCAATTGCTAAAACACTATCACCAACTTTTAGAACTTCTGAGTCTCCAAAAACTATTGGCTTTAAGTCTTCTTCAGGCGATATTTTTAAAACTGCAATGTCGGTATTTTTATCTAAACCAATAATCTTTGCAGGAAAAATCTTACCATTGTGCAGCTTCACACTAATTTTTTCGCCAGAAATTATGTGTAAATTTGTAACGATATAACCATCTTTTGAAAAAATAACTCCTGAACCCAAACCGTTTCTATTTTTTGAGACTGAACTATTATTAGAAGAAATACTAACCACAGATGGAATAGATTTTTCAGATGCAGAAACTAATTTATTTTTATCATCAGATAAAAAGTACCATGTCATTGCAAATGTTAGTAATATAACTAAAAAATAATTTACAAAATTTGTTTGAAAAGATTTCATAATGCCTAAAGCTAAAAATATCATCGATAATCTAAAAAACCAAGGCGCAAATCCAAATTTTAATCAAATAAATCTTATTAACACTTTATGTGAAATCAATTCTTATAAAAATTTTTTCTTAAAAAACAAAAACATGGGTCTTTATGTATGGGGTGACGTAGGGAGGGGTAAAACACTTCTCGTAAATTCATATTTAAGTCAGTTAAAATCAGATGACTACATGAGCTTTCACTTTATTGATTTTATGAATTTTGTTCACGAAGAGCTTAATACTCATTCTGGAAAAAAAAATCCTTTACATATTGTTTGCAAATCTCTTACTTATAGCAAAAAAATAATTTTTATTGATGAATTTCAAGTTGAAGATGTTGCAGATGCAATGATTATTGGAGAGCTACTAAAAAAAATAATAAAAAGAGGCACAAAAGTAATACTAACTTCAAACGCACATCCAATGAATTTGTATAAAGATGGACTTCAAAGAAAAAAGTTCTTAGATTCAATAAATATTTTTTTAGAATATATTAATATTTTTGAGTTAACTGGTGAAATTGATTACAGGACTAGAAATATAATTAAATTAATTGACAAACCTAGCAATAAAAATTTCTCTGATAAAAAAATATCTAAACTAATCTCTGAAAATTTTACAGTAAATACCTCTGAATCAAGCAAAATAACTATTAATGACAGAAAATTTAGCTGTAAATTAGCTTTAAATAATATTTTATGGATAGAATATATTAGCTTCTTTGATCAACCAACAAGTTCAAAAGATTATAAATATATTTCAGAAAAATTTGATTGGATTTTTATTAGTAATTTTATTGTTTCCAATGATGATCAAATTGACATTGTAAGGAGATTTATCTCCTTCGTAGATATTGTTTACAAAAAAAAATCAAAAATAAAATTTTTCCTAAATAATATTGAAATTAATGAAATATATAGTGGCTCTAAAATAGATAATTTGTGGGTAAGGTGTCAAAGTAGACTCAGGGAAATGCAAACCAATGAATATTTTTTCGATTAAATATTTAAAAATAAAAATGAATATATATTGCTATATTTCTTTCTAAACATTAATATTCGATTTTCGATTTAAATGATTATGAAAACATACACTCTTAAAAAAGAAGAAGTTGAAAGAAACTGGTTTGTATTAGATGTAAAAGATAAAGTTCTTGGAAGAATTGCAACAAAAATTGCTGACAGGATTCGTGGAAAAGATAAACCAACATTTACACCTCATACAGATGGAGGCGACTATGTGATTGTTATTAATGCTGAGAAAATTAAGGTTACTGGCTCTAAATTCGATACAAAAAAATATTATCATCATTCTTTGTATCCGGGAGGTTTAAAGACTCAAACTTTCAAAGAACTAAATATTAAAAATCCTGAAAAGATAATTTTTAATGCTGTCAAAGGCATGTTACCTAAAAATAAGCTTGGTAAATCAATCATTAAGAAACTTAAGGTCTTCAAGGGACCTTTACATGATCATGATTCCCAAAAACCGATAGAATGGAATCCTAACTAATGGCTGCTGAGATTTATTACGCAACCGGTAGAAGAAAAACTTCCTCAGCAAGAGTTTACTTAAAAAAGGGTAAAGGAAATATTTCTGTAAATGATAGGAAACTTGATGAGTACTTTGGAAGAAAAGTAGCTCAGATGTTAGTTTTACAACCATTAGAACTTGTTGATCTCTCTGAAAAAATTGATCTTAGAATAAAAGTTAAGGGCGGAGGTAGTTTTGGTCAAGCTGGTGCAATAAGACATGGTATATCAAGAGCTCTTATTTCATATGATGAAGAACTTAGACCACAATTAAAAAAAGCAGGATTACTTACTAGAGATCCAAGAAAAGTTGAAAGGAAAAAGCCAGGATTGGTCAAAGCTAGAAAAAGTAAACAGTTTTCAAAAAGATAATACAGAGTATATAAATTTAGTTATTTTATATTATAACTAGCTTTTATATTACTTAAATATGCTATAATATCTAAGATTTTTGATTAGCGCACACCCTACATGCAAGATAAAGATAAAACTAGAAGAAAAGTGTTAATTGGTTTAACAAGTGCAGTTGGATTGTCGGGTATACCTTTTGCAGCAACCCCTTTTATAGCTGCATGGAATCCAAGTGCAAAAGCAAAAGCTGCAGGCGCACCAGTAAAACTTGACGTATCTAAAATGCAATATGGTCAACAAATACAAGTTTCTTGGAGAAAACAGCCAGTGTTTATAGTGAGACATACAGATAATAGTCTTAAAAGTTTGGATCTTTCAGTATCAAAGTTAGCTGATCCAAATTCTGATCAAATTGAAGAGCCATATAGAGGTTTAAATCTTTCAAGATCAAAGAGTCCTGAATATTCAGTATTTTCAGGAGTATGTACTCATTTAGGCTGTGCCCCAAAATATTTTCCAGAGATTGAGCCAAAGCCATGGGATGCTTCTTGGAAAGGTGGATTTTTCTGTCCATGTCATGGTTCAATGTTTGATATAGTTGGAAGAGTTTTTAAAGGTGTTCCTGCTCCAACAAACTTGTTGGTACCACCACACATGTTTGATGGAAGTATTTTAACAATTGGAGAGGATAGGGAGTTATAGATGAGTGAAATTGCTGGAAAATTATATACATGGGTTAATGCACGTCTTCCAATTGCAAATACGTTTGAAAGACATCTCTCAAAACATCCAGTGCCATCAAAAGTTAACTTTTGGTATTTATTTGGAGCTCTCGCGGCGGTTACATTAATAATTCAGGTTGTAACCGGCATCTGGTTAATAATGCCATATTCAAATACAGAGGAACAGGCATTCTCTTCAATAGAATATATCATGAGAGATGTTGATTATGGGTGGGTTATAAGATACATGCATACCACAGGAGCCTCTTTATTTTTTGCTGTTGTTTATCTACATATGTTCAGAGGCCTGCTTTACGGATCATATCAAAAACCAAAAGAGCTCGTTTGGATATTTGGCTGTACAATATATTTGGCTATGATGGCTGAAGGTTTCCTTGGTTATGTTTTACCTTATGGTCAAATGTCCTATTGGGGAGCCCAAGTAATTATTTCGCTTTTTGGTGCAATACCCTACATTGGTGAATCTTTAGAATTATGGGTTAGGGGAGATTATTATATTTCGGGAATAACTGTTTCAAGATTCTTTGCTTTACATGTTGTTGCTCTCCCTTTGGTTCTAATAGCTTTAGTATTTCTTCATTTAGTTGCTTTACATGAGGTTGGTGCTGGTAATCCTGAAGGAGTAGATATTGAGAAGTATCTTGATGATGATGGTGTTCCTCTAGATAGTGTTCCATTTTTTCCCTATAAAGTTCTAAACGCTTTGATTGCTATTGGTGTTTTTATGACAGTTTTTTCTATAATAATGTTTTTCTTTCCAGAAGGTGGAGGATACTTTATTGAAATGGCTAATTTTCAAGAAGCTAATCCATTAGTTACTCCAGATCATATTGCTCCTGTTTGGTACTATGCGCCTTTCTACACAATGTTAAGAGCAATTCCAGATCCTTTAGGTGGTTTAATTGTAATGGCCGCTGCAGTAGCCATATTTTTTGTCGTACCTTGGTTAGATAGAAGCAAAGTAGCATCAATAAGATATAAAGGTATATATAGCAAAATAGCTATAACTTTATTTGGTGTAAGTTTTCTAACCTTAGGGTATCTGGGAACTGTTGGTGTAACTGAAGTAAGAAAGACAATGAGCATTATTTGCACAGTCATATATTTTGCATATTTTTTATTGATGCCTTTATATACAAAGTTCGAAAAAACATACCAAGTTCCTGAGAGATTGTGATGATAAATAAATTAATTTTAAGAATTAATTTATTCGTATTTTTTTTATTTTTTTTCATAACCATTGATGCAGCAGAGGGAGGAGCTTGTAAGGACTATGGAGAGTGCGATAAGTTTAAATATACATTAAATGATACTGAATCTCTTCAGAGAGGCGCCTCTACATTCATAAATTATTGTTATGGCTGTCATTCATTAAAATACTCTAGATGGGGAAGAGTGGCAAAAGATTTAAAAATTCCTGAAGAAATCTTTTTTGAAAATCTTGTTTTTGATGATTCAATTAAGTCTGGTGATTTAATGGTCGGAGCCATGCCAAGCGAATCTGCTGAGTGGTTTGGTGTTATGCCTCCTGATCTAACTCTTGTTTCAAGATATAAAGGTGATGATTGGATATATTCTTATTTAAGAGCATATTATGAGGATTCATCAAAGCAATATGGCGTAAATAATTTGGTCTATCCTGGAACAGCAATGCCAAATGTTTTACTGTCTTTACAGGGAAACCAAAAATTAGTTTGCAAAAATGTGCCGTTAATTGCTTCAAATGGTGGGGAACAACGTGACGATTTTGGTAATACAGTTTTTGAGGAAAAATGTGGATTCCTTGAGGTTGAAGAGGGAACTGGAACGCTTTCAAAAGAAGAGTTTGATAAATTGATTTATGACTTAACAAATTTTTTAGTTTATGTTGGTGAGCCCATCAAGGCTACGAGAGAAAGGATTGGTTGGTATGTAATTTTTTATTTTTTGATTTTTACTGCCTTATCAATATTACTATATCGTGAGTTCCATAAAGATTATAATACATAAAATGGAAATAAAATGATTTTATATTCAGACAGAGAAGATCACTATAGTCAAAGAGTCAGAATAGTGCTTGCAGAAAAAGATATTTCTGCAGAAATTAGAGAGTCTAAGCAGAATGAAACATCTGACGAAATATTATCTATCAGTCCTTATTTTAAATTACCAATTCTGGTTGATAGAGATTTAGCAATATATGATCCAAGTGTAATCATGGAGTACCTGGATGAAAGATTTCCTCATCCTCCACTTTTACCAGTTTATCCTGTGGCAAGAGCTAAATGCAGAACTTTAATGTTAAGAATTGACAGAGAGTGGTCTCCAATGATTGATACCTTAATTGAAGGAAAAAAATCCGATAAAGAATCAATGAAAATCAGAGAAGAACTTTTGCATGAAATATCATCAATTGCGCCAACCTTTAAAGAGTTTAAATACTTTATGAGTGACGATTTTACATTGGTTGATTGTTTTTTTGCCCCCATACTATGGAGACTACCATCAGTTGGCATTAAATTACCAATTAATAGACACTTAAAACCTCTTATAGACTATCAAAATACTATTTTTGAAAGACCTGGCTTTTTAGATAGTCTTTCTTCTCTTGAGAGAGATCTGAAGTCTGAATTTTAAAATCTTAACTGGTAACTTTCCAAAAATTTAAATCTCTAGCTACACAGCTATTTTTTTCAATGCTTAGATTCCCGGAGTCTGGTTTTATTCTATTTCTAAATAGACTTTTTTGTCGAATTTTTTCTATTGTAAGAAAATCCTTAAGCAAAGTTTTTTCTATTTCACTTTTAATGGTTGTTTGCTGAGAATTATTAAGATTTTCTAAAACTTTTTTAGTAATTGGTATAAAGGTACCTTCAAAATCAACTAACTTCTTAAAATCAGTCGCATCATGAAAAATTTCACTTGAAGAATAGTAATTAATATCTAATGTATAACTTTTAAATATTGGAACAACTGTCTTACCAGTATTGTAGTCAGTAATAAAATAAATACTTAAAATGTCATTTCTAACTCTAGGCGTATGAGATATTTGTATTTTTGTATCTAATTTTGATAATTTTTTATTCTTTATGCTACTTTTATCAACATTAAGTATTTTCTGAATTTGTGTTTCATAGTCATTTGAATCTAAGATAAAGTACTCTTCATATGGATATTTTTCTTTTAGAGTCAAGACAAGATCATCAAATTTCTTTGAGTAAATAATAAGAATTTTTTTATTGAAATCTTTTTTATCTCTAAATAAGGTTTTTTCAATAATTTTTCTTTCATCTTGAAGCAGACTATTACAAAAAAAATTTAAATCTGAATTAAGTAAGTCATCCTCTAAAAAGTATGAATTATTATTTGTAAAATTAACATCAAAGTTAATTTTATCTTTTAAAAGGATCTCAATAATTCTTTCCTTATTTATGCTGTTAGTTTGAATATTTAATTTGAGCTTTTGTTTCGAAATCTCATTTTTTGATATCGATGAACAAGAAGAAATAAAAAAAATTAGACAAGCTATAATGATTATTAAATTAAATTTCATATAGTTATTATCTTAAAATGTTAAATTTTGTTTCAACTCCAATTGGCAATTTAAATGATATATCACTTAGAGCTATTGATGTTATTAAAAATTCTGATTATTTGTATGCAGAAGATACAAGAAATGTAAAAAAATTATTAAATTTTATAAATGTAAGAATTCTTTGTAAGAGCTTTCATGAGCATAATGAAGAAAAGGTAACACATAATATAGTGAAACAATTAAATAACGGTAAAGTAATTTCTGTTGTTTCTGATGCCGGCACTCCCTCAATATCAGATCCAGGTTATAGATTAATTACAAAATGTATTTCAGAAAACATTAAATATACTCTCATACCTGGACCTTCATCAGTAATTAGTGCAATGGTAATGTCGGGTCTCCCTTCCAACAGATTTGCTTTTTATGGTTTTGTTCCAAGAAAACTCTCAGATAAAAGAAAGTTTTTTGAAAATCTAGATAAGGAGACTAAAACTTCAATTCTTTTTGAATCTTCAAGGAGAATTTTGGATACTTTGAAAAATATACAAGATTTATTAAAGTCTGATAGAAGAGTTTCGGTATGTAAAGAGATGACGAAGATACATGAGAATATTTCTAGGGGAACAGTTTCAGAAATTATTAAATTTATGGAAGAAAATCAAAATAATATTAAGGGAGAAATGGTAATTGTCATTGAGGGTAAAATAAAAAAAACTACAATTCCAACAATTAATTCAAGAATAAAAAAAGAATTTCTTGCAAAGCTTTCAGCATCTGATTCTGCGAAACTCATTTCTTTGATAACAGGAGAAAACAAAAGGGATATTTATAAAAAACTTATACAATCTTAAAAAATCATTATAATAGCCTTTGAGTTGGTTGGATGATCGCTAAATTTTTAGAGGAAAGTCCGGACTTCAGAGAGCAGGGCTCCAGGTAACTCCTGGGAAGTGTGAACTTACGGCTAGTGCAACAGAAAATATACCGCCATTTTTGGTAAGGGTGAAAAGGTAAGGTAAGAGCTTACCGCTTGAGTGGTAACACTTAAGGCATTGTAAACCCCAGCCCGAAGCAAAACCAAATAGAAATCTTATAAGGTTGCTCGCCTTAGATTTGGGTAGGTTGCTAGAGTATTATGGCAACATAATATCGAGATAGATGGTCATCTTTAACAGAATCCGGCTTATAAACCAACTCAACTTCACTTTTTTAAATATATAACTTGCATATATGTGTGAAAAAGTGTGTAAAAGTGTTGCAAAGTGTGTGAAAAGCCTTTATATTTTGAAGATGTTTGGATTTAATACGCCATCAAAAGATAACAAAGGCAGAATAGCTATTCCTGCAAGATATAGAATTGATTTTAAAACACAAAGTCAAAATGAAATAGTTATTACTAAAGACCCACAATATCCATCTTTAAAGCTTTATTCTCAACTAGAGTGGCAAAAGATTTCGACAAAACTTCAATCTCTTCAAGGACTAGATCCTATTGTCAGAAATTTGCAATGGACAATTCTGGGTAACGCTTATCAAACTGAGATTGATATTGAAGGCAGAATGTTAATAAGAATTCCAACAGATCTTCAAAACTATGCTGATATCAAAGATCAAAATCAAATTGCCTTAGTAGGGATGGGAAACAAATTTGAAATTTGGAATATTGAAAATTGGGAAATGCGACAAACGGGAGGCTCTCTTTCAACAGAAATTCTTGATGTAGTCCTACCTGACAGTATCAAAGAAATGTCATTTTAAAAAGGGGTATATGATGAATTTTGAGGTAGTTGAAACTAAACAAGAAAATGCAAAAATAAAAGTGGTGGGAGTAGGCGGAGGCGGTGGAAATGCCGTACTTCATATGATTAATCACGATATTAAGGGAGTGGATTTTATTTGTGCAAATACTGATACTCAAGCACTAAAATCTGTTAAAAGTGCAATCACATTAAAACTTGGTAACGGCCTAACTAAAGGATTAGGCGCTGGAGCAGATCCAGACATTGGTAGAAGAGCTGCTGAAAGTGACAGAATGGCAATTGAAGAACTACTATCTGGAGCAGACATGGTCTTCATTACTGCTGGAATGGGTGGCGGTACTGGAACAGGAGCTGCGCCAGTAATAGCATCGATTGCAAAAGAACTAGGAGCATTGACTGTAGCAGTAGTTACAAAGCCTTTTAGATTTGAAGGAAAAAATAGAATGTCAGCTGCTGAAAAAGGTTTGGCATCTTTAGTCGAAGAAGTAGATAGCCTTGTAACCATTCCAAATGAAAAGCTTTTTGAAATAATGGGATTAGATACTCCTATGAAAGACGCCTTTGCCAAATCTGACGATGTTTTAAAAGGTGCTGTACAAGGTATTTCAGATATTATTATGCAAAGAGGGCATGTAAATGTTGATTTTGCAGATGTTAAAGCTGTTATGTCTGAAAAAGGGATTGCAATGATGGGAACTGGTATAGCGAGTGGAAAAAATAGAGCTGAATCTGCAGCTAATATGGCTGTAAAAAGTGAATTACTTGATGATATAAACCTTAAAAATGCAAGAGGCGTTTTAGTTAATATAACTGGCAAGGAGCCGACACTTAGAGATCAAGCAGAAGTGGCAGATATTATTGATGAGATTGTTAGTGAAGACGCAAATATTATTTATGGTCTTGTATTTGACAAAAGCTATAAAGATGAAATTAAAGTAACTATTGTAGCAACAGGCGTTGATCAAAGAGCGCCTTCTCTTGTAATTGATAATGAACCTTCAATAAAACTAAATCCTGTTGGATTAGATAAAGATAAAACTAGTCAAAAAGTTGGCACGTCGTCTGCAGAGGAAATTGATTTCCTTGATGTGCCGACTTTTATGAGAAAGCAAGTAGACTAATATGCTTCACTTTCCAGTTTTGCTGGAAGAATCCGTTGATTTTTTATTAAATGATTTAAATGGTCACTACATTGACTGTACTTTTGGCAGAGGCGGACATTCAATGTTAATCTTAGAGAAATTATCTAAAGATGGGTTTTTGACAGGAATTGATAAAGATCCTGATGCATACGAATATGCAACAAAACTTAAAAACAACAACTTCAAAATCATTAATGATTCATTTACAAATATTGATAAATATTTTAAGGAAGAAAGTATAAGTGGCATTCTTTATGATCTCGGAACATGCTCTACTCATCTTGATCAGCCTGAAAGAGGGTTTAGCTTCAATAAGGAAGGCCCTTTAGATATGCGTTTTAATAATAAAATAGGTATTTCACTCTCAGATTGGCTTGAAAATGCTTCAGAAGAAGAAATTAGAGACATTCTTTATCAATATGGTGATGAAAAACATGCAAAATTAATTAGTAATGCAATTTTTATAAGCAAAATTAGAAATAAGATCACTACCACAACACAACTCTCAAAAATAATTAAAGACATATATCCCGAAAAAGATAAAAAAATTCATCCAGCAACTAAATCTTTTCAAGCATTTCGTATTTTTATAAACAATGAGCTTGAAGAAATCACGAGGTCATTAAAAGCTGCAGAAAAACTTATAAAGTTAGGAGGTTTTATAGTAACAATAGCTTTTCACTCATTAGAAGATAATATAATTAAGAATTTTTTTAAGCCGTCCCTTGTTTCTTTCCCAAAGGATATTCCTTTAAATAATCAAGAAGAAAAGAAGTTTGTTTGTGTTGCAAAAAAAGTTAGGGCATCTAAAGATGAAATTAGTATTAACCTAAGATCAAGAAGTGCAATAATGAGGGTCTTTCAAAAGATATAGTTAAAATGAAAATGATACTTCATTACTTATTTTTACTAGCACTAGTCTTTATCCTAAGTATTGAAAAAATAAAATTATCTTGGGAAATAAGCACCCTTTATAACAATAATGAGAATTTAAAAGTTGAATTTGAAAATTTTAAAGATCTTAATCTTAAACTAACAACACAATTTTATTTAGAAAACTCGCCAGCAAATATTGAAAAAATTGCTAAAGAAGATTTAGGAATGATTAAAAAAAGACCTAAAAAAGTTAAATATGAATAATAAACTTAATTATTTAAATTGGAGATTTATTCTAATAGCTGCAGTTATTTTAGCTTGTTCGATAACAATAATTTTTAAGATATTTTCAATACAATTCTTTGAAAGTAATTTTCTTCAGAATGAAGGTAATAAAAGGTACGTTAAATACAAAGATATCGTTCCGGTAAGAGGAACTATTTATGATCGAAATAACTTCCCATTAGCGGTATCAGTTATTAATTATGATCTTTATGCTTTAAAAGGATTTACAAAATCTCAACTACTTAATATTTCAGAAATGATCGAACTAGATATTGATCCAAAGATTGAGACTTTCAATAAAAAAACACTTTTAAAGAAAAATGTTTCAAATGAAATGTTACTAAAAATCAGAAACTCAAGATTTAAAAATATTGAGATCGAGGTCCGTCATAGTAGACATTATCCTTTAGGCGATCAAATTGCGCCCCTAATTGGTTTTTATGGAAAAGATGGAGCTCAAGAGGGGTTAGAGAAAAGTTATGACACAGTTTTGTCTGGTAAAAAGGGGCGACAAAAATATTTCAAAAACGCCAAGCAAGAAATAATTTCAAAGCCAATTGAGGTATCCAAGACAATTCAAGGAAATGATATATATTTAACTATCGATAGTACATTGCAGTTTTATGCCTATAAGTTCTTAGTCGAGGCAATAAAAAGTAATAATGCGAAATCTGGAACAGCAATTATTTTAAATAATTTAGACGGGGAGGTTTTGGCGATGGCTAGTTATCCATCATATAACCCTAATCATCCTCAACGAAAAATACAAAAAAATAGAGCTTTGGTAGATGCATATGAGTTGGGTTCGGTTTTAAAACCTATTGTTTTGTCAAAAGCCCTTGAAGAAAATATTGTCAATATAGATCAATATATAGATATTCCTAGTAGACTAAATCTTAACGATAAAATTATCGTAGATTCAAAACAATATGAGAAACTAACTTCAGCAGAAATAATTTCATATTCTAGTCAAATTGGAGCTTCTAAAATCGCTCTTGAACTAGGATACAAAGATCTAAAATCAAATTTCTATGAATTTGGTTTTACAAAACCAATTTCAATTAACTTTCCTTCATCAGCATTTGGTTATATGAGCATTAAAGATAAAATTGTTGATAAGGAACTTGCGAGTTTAGGATATGGTTATGGCTTAACTATTAGTCCTTTTCAATTAGCATCAGCTTATTCAGTTTTTGCAAATAACGGAATTTTTAAAGATTTTAAGCTGCTTAAAGATGCAGAAGTTCATTCAAGAAGAGTAATTTCTCAATCAACTGCCTCAAATATTTTAAAAGCTTTAGAAATGGTAACCATAGACGGAACAGGAAAAGCTGCAAATGTAAATGGATTTTCTCAAGGAGGTAAGACTGGTACTGCTCATCAAATTAGAGCTGGATCAGGCTACGCTGAAGATTTATATAGAGCTTCATTTGTAGGAATAACACCCTTAAGTAAACAATCTCTAACAATATTCGTCTCTATAGATGATCCAGGATTAAACTCATATACAGGAGGCTCAGTAGCAGCTCCTGTTTTTGCAAAAATTGCTGAAAATTCTTTAAATCACTTAGGATATTTTGAAGATGAGTGAATATGAGGAAATATTGGGTATCAAAATTCCCAATAATACTAATATTAAAGCTGTAACTAATTCATCAAAAAAAGTACTAAAGGATTCAATTTTTTTCGGACTTAAAGGTGTAAACATTCACGGAAGCAATTATGCTGAGGATGCAATTAAAAATGGAGCATCTTTAGTAGTACATGATGATCCTTTTTACGATAAAAATAATGAAAAAATAATTTTTGCAAAAGATCTTAAAAAAAATATTGTAAAATTTTTAGATTCTTTTTATTCAATTGAAATCAATAGTAATAATTTTTTTGCTTTTACAGGAACAAATGGTAAATCTTCGACTGCTTACATTTGCCATCAATTACTTTGTGATTTTGGTTATGAATCTTTATATGTCGGCACCCTTGGAATTCAACATAATCATAAAAAAATCCAAACAAAATTTTCAAATAAAACAACGCCAGATTTATTTGAATTATATGAAATAGTCAGCTCACTTAAATGGGGTTTAGATCCAATTAGCATATGCTTAGAGGTATCATCTCATGCTCTAGATCAAAATAGACTTAATGGCATTAACTGGCTAAATTCTGCATCAATATTGAATATAGCTGAGGATCATTTGGATTATCACAAGAATGTTTTATCTTATAGAAATTCAAAATTTAGCATTTTTAAAATAAATTCATCTTTAAAACTTATTGATGATGAGTGTAACAATTTTGTTAAAGACTATGACTTTTTAGACAAAACAGAATTGACATGTATCAGTAACAAAAATAATTTCTCTGATATTTCTTATATGATCACAAAAAACAATTTTAAAAAAACCGAATTCCAAATCTTTCTAAATAATCCACCATTTGGACAAGAAATATATAAAAATAAAAAATATAAATTCAAATGCGCACTTTTCCCTGAATTTAACATCTCAAATCTTGTATTTGCAATTTGCTCAATAGGATTTGATGAATTTTCTGATAAATATGTTAATGACCTTTCTTTTATAAAGCTTCCAAAAGGCAGAACCGAACTCATTGATAATATACCTAATAATATAATCATAGACTATGCTCATAATGCTCACTCATTTGAAGTATTATTAAGCTCATTTAAAAGCTATTTCGAAAATTTAATTTTAGTCTTTGGTTTTGGAGGAGAAAGAGATAGATCTAAACGGGCAAAGATGTTGAAGATTGCATTAAAAAATTCGTCAAAAATCTTTTTAACATCTGATAATTCCAGAAATGAAGCATTTAAGGATATATTGAAAGATGCTTTGAACGGAAATAATTTAGATGATGTAATAATAATTGAGGATAGAAAAGAAGCAATAATCAATGCAAATAAGTTTTTAGACAAAAGTAGTTGTTTGTTAATTCTAGGCAAGGGACATGAAAAAACTCAAGAAATCAATGGAGAAATATATCACTTTAGTGATCACGAGGTAGTTGATGAAATTTATAGGTAATACATTAGATGTAGCAAAATTTCTTGATAGAAAGATTAAATTTAATGAAGTTATAAAATCAATCTCAACTGATACAAGATCATTAAAAAAAGACTCATTATTTATAGCCATAAAAGGTAAAAATTTTGATGGAAATGATTTTGTTAATGATGCGCTTGCAAAAGGCTCAAATGTTGTAATTGCTGATAACAAGCGTTTTAAGAATAATAAAAATAAAAGAATAATTTACGTCAATAATTCAATCAAAGCGCTTAGGAAAATATCAAATAATATTATCAAAAATTATCTTGGTAACGTTATTGCAATTACAGGCAGTAATGGAAAAACTACAACAACAAACATAATTGGTAAAACCCTAAAGAACAATTCAAAAACTTTGAAAAATTTTAATAACGAAATTGGAATGCCCTTAAGTTTGATGAATGCCTCGTCTGATTCAAAGAATTTAATTTTTGAAATTGGTGCTTCTAAATTTAAAGATATTGATTATCTTAGTAAAATTCTTAAACCTAATATTGGAGTAATAACAAATATTGGAAATTCACATTTAGAGTCTTTAAAGAATATTAATGGTGTTTTTCAAGTAAAGTCTGAAATAGTTAAAAATATAAAGAAAAATGGCTTTTTAATTGTACCTAATGACAACAGGAAACACCTTAGCGCATGGAGAAAAATGAGATCAGATATCACGATTATTTCGTTTGGTATGAATAGCGACTCTGATTTTCATCCCACTGATATTAAGATTAAATCAAATGGACTAAGTTTTTTAGCTTCTTCGAGACTGCTTGAAAAAACTATAAAAATATCTACATCACTTGAGGGATATCATAATATTAAAAATATTCTTTCAGCTTTTGCTGTTCATTATTGTCTCGGTCAAAATTTACAGCACTTTTCAAAATCAATACGCATATCAAAACTAGATAATTTAAGACAGATAAAACATAAATGGCTTAAAGGATCTACATTAATTGATGACAGTTATAATGCCAATCCAGATTCAACAAAAAAATCTATTGATTTATTAAGTAATTACAACAAAAAAACTGTCTTATTATTAGGAGATATGTTGGAATTGGGTACGTTTAAAAAGAAACTACATAAAGAAATAGGGGAATACGCAAAATCTAAAGGAATTGATAAATTGATTGCATTTGGTGAATTAACAAAACATTCAATTGAAGCTTTTGGAAAAAATGGGATCTTTTTTAACGATGAGGCAAAGTTAAAAAATTATTTAAGAAAAAATATAACCTCAAAAAATGTTATCTTAATAAAAGGTTCAAGAGGAATGAAAATGGAGAGATTTATAGATGTTTGAGTATTTGGGGACAGTTTTAGTTTCTGTTGATCCTGGTTTTGATGTTCTTAGATATCTTACGGTAAGAACAATTGGAGGAACAGTAACTGCGCTTTTACTATCTATTTTGATGGGCCCAGTAATAATCAATTTTCTTAAATCAATGCAATTTGAACAGTTTGTCAGAAAAGATGGACCAGAATCTCATTATAAAAAAACAGGCACACCCACAATGGGGGGATTGCTAATATTGTCATCTTTAATAATATCTACTCTTTTGTGGGCTGACCTTGGAAACAGATATATATGGGTTGTATTGGGCGTAACAATAGGTTTTTCTATAATTGGTTTTTTTGATGATTATTTAAAGATTATAAATAAAAGTTCTGATGGACTTTCATCAAAACAAAAGATATTTATGCAATCCATAATTGCACTTATTTCAGTGACTTATCTTTATTACTCGGCTGAGATTATTCCAGAACAATCGTTTATTGTTCCTTTTTTTAAAGATTTAATAATCCCAATGTCTCCATTCGTATTTATTTTTATTGGAATGTTTGTATTAGTTGGTTCTTCAAATGCTGTTAATTTGACTGATGGTTTGGATGGTCTTGCAATTCTTCCTTCAGTCTTGATTGGAGGGGCGCTTGGCTTAATTGCTTACGCAATGGGAAACCAAAATATAGCAGATTATTTGTATTTACCCCATCTTCCATTATCTGGAGAATTAATAGTATTTTGCGGAGCACTGATAGGTTCAGGTATTGGTTTTTTGTGGTATAACACATATCCAGCACAAGTATTCATGGGAGATATAGGTTCGCTAAGTTTGGGAGCTATTTTAGGAATTATTGCAATTATTTTAAGACATGAATTAGTTTTTGCAATCATGGCTGGAGTATTTGTAATGGAGACTTTAAGTGTAGCAATCCAAGTAATTTCATACAAAACAAGAGGCAAGAGAGTTTTCTTAATGGCACCGATTCATCACCACTTTGAATTGAAAGGCTGGGCTGAGCCTAAAATTATTGTTCGATTTTGGATAATAACACTTGTTTTAATTCTTATTGCATTATCTACATTAAAGTTAAGGTAAGTTTAAATGAGATCTCTAATATACGGTTATGGGGATACAGGCAAATCATTTGAAAGATACTTAGACAAAAAAAAATATGATTATGAAATATTTGATACAAATATTTCTCAATACAATCTGAATTATGACTTTCAAGATTTTGATCAAATTTTGTGCAGTCCTGGTATACCTAAAGATATTTTTGAGAATATAAAGACTCAAAATAATAATATATTTACAGATGTTGATATTTTTTTTAACGAAGATAGGTCAATAAAAATTGGTATTACAGGAACTAATAGAAAGAGCACTACAGCATTTCATTTACATCAACTATTTAAAAAATATAAACCATCAAATTTAGTAGGCAATATAGGAAACACTATGCTCGACTATATCAACAATGGAAAAAAATTCTCAATAATTGAACTGTCAAGTTTTCAACTAGATAAAATGGATCACAATCGTCTTGATTATGGCATTTTGACCAATATTGAAGAGGATCACCTTGATTATCATGGCAATTTTAAATCTTATAAACAAGCAAAAGAGAGAATTCTTTCAGCCAATCAAAGCATTTCTTTTGAGAAAGATCCATATAAGCTATTTAACTGGATTACAGGTACAGAAGCAAAAAAAATAGAGTTAAAAAATCTTCCATTTAGATTTGAACATATAACTGAGAATGTTATAAACGATTCGAAGTCAACAAATTATCACTCCTTGAATTACGCAATGAAAAAAGCAAAAGAGTGTTTTGGTAATGATTATATTTTAATAGTTTGTGGCAATCCAAAAAAAGAAAAATATAAAGAAATTCATCTCAAAGGTCCAACTGAAGTCTATATTTTTGGAGAGCACTCTAATCAAATAAATAGATGTATAAAACATCCTAAAAAGAAATTATTTAATAATTTAAAAGAATTATTTGATTTTATTCATATTAATAAAAGCAACAGTAATTTACTTTTTTCTCCAGGTTACCCAAGTGGTAATGATTTTAAAGATTTTAATGAAAGAGGTAAAATCTTTAACCTCCATGCGATTAATAATTAAATGAATATCAGCAGGAATGACATTTTAGTAATTTTTCCGCTAGGTCTTTTACTTGTTATAGGCTTAGTAATGGTTACTTCATCGAGTATATATATTGCTGATGAAATGACTTCAAATCCATTTCATTTTGCAAAAAGACAAACACTTTTTATATCTGTTGGAATATTTTCATTGATTTTTTTCTTAATATTGCCATCAGAGTTTCTTTTAAGATCTGATTGGATATTTATGTTATTAAGCATACTTCTTTTGATTGTTCTGTTTATTCCTGAAGTTGGAACCAGTGTAAATGGAAGCATTAGATGGATAAGAATAGGACCAATTAATATTCAACCCTCAGAGGTTTGTAAATTCAGTTTAATTTTATATATTTCAGGATACTCTGTTAGAAGAATATCTGAGATGAACTCACTAAGGAGTTTCTTAAAACCATTATTCCTTTTATTCATTATATCTTTATTAATAATGAGTCAACCCGACCTTGGATCTACAGCAATAATTTGTTTCTTGGTTGTTGGTATACTTTTTTATGCAGGTATATCTTTCTTCCAAATTTGTTTGTTAGTTCTATTAATAATTTTGTTAGGTTATTTAGCAATAACTTCTTCGCCAATGAGGTTAGCCAGAGTCCTAGCATTTACAGATCCTTTTGCATTGGATGTAGTTCAAAATGCAGGATGGCAACTATCTAATTCTCTAATAAGCATTGGCCAAGGGGGATGGCTAGGCTTGGGCTTAGGAAATAGTTTTCAAAAAAGCTTTTTTTTACCTGAGGCACATACAGATTTTATATTTGCAATTTTAGTTGAGGAACTTGGAATTATTGGTGGCCTGTTCTTAATTTTTTTATATATGACTTTGTTGATTGGATTGATTTTTATATCTTTTGATTCTTTTAAAAAAAATAGATTATTTCAGGGATATGTAGTCTTTGGCGTATTTCTTTTAATATCAATCCAAGCCTTCTTTAATATTGCAGTAAACATTGGACTTTTGCCTACAAAGGGCCTTACATTACCTTTTATCAGCTATGGAGGAACAAGTATCATTATAATGTTATCTTTAATGGGGATCGTTCTGAGAATAAATAATGAAAACAAAGTTCTTTAAATGAAATTCTTAATCGTTGCTGCTAAGACCGGAGGTCATGTATTTCCAGCTGCAACAGTTAGCAAAAAACTTTTAAATAATAATCATCAAACTATTTTGATTGGAACTGGAAACAAAATTGAAATAAATGCATACAAGGATCTAAATTCTCAGCAATATAAACTTCACATGGATGGCTTTAGAGGAAAAAATGTTTTCATAAAGATTAAGGTGTTATTTCAAGTCATTACCAATATATTCTATTTAATAAAGGTAATCAAAAAAGAAAGAATAGATGCCATGATTGGCTTTGGTGGTTTTATTAGCGTACCAGCAGGAATAGCATGCTTCATAAAAGGCATTCCAGTTTTTACTCATGAGCAAAATTCTGTGATGGGTTCAGCAAATAAGTTACTCTCAAAATTTGCTGCAATAAATTTTCTAGGATTTGAGATTAATAACATAAATAATTCTATATTTTCAGGAAATCCAATTAGAGACTCTTTTATAGATAACAAAGATTCGACCGAAGAATTTGAAAACAAAATCAAAGTTTATATTACTGGTGGAAGTCAAGGTTCTAAATATATTAATTTAAACATACCTCATGCATTGGAGCCATTGTCAAAGCATTTGTTAATAAAACATCAATGTGGGCTAGATAATCTTGAAAAAGTAAAAAGTGAATATGAATCAAAAAATATTGATGCAGAGGTTTTAGAATTTTTCACTAATCCTGAAGAACAAATAAAATGGTCAGATTTTGTTGTCTCAAGAGCAGGAGCGCTTAGTTTATCTGAAATTACTTCAATGAAGAAAGGTGCCTTAATGATTCCTCTGCCAAATTCTATTGATAATCATCAATATAAAAATGCAAAAAAAATTGAGGATATGGGTATGGGTATTTTGCATGAAGAAGATGAAGATATAAGTTATCTCACTGATAAAATAAATGAAATTATTAAAGATAAAAAATATATTAATTGGAATAAAAATGAAACTACAAATCATGTTAACGCAGCAAATGTAATAGTGAAACAAATTGAAGAATATCTCAATAAATGAAATTTTTTAAAAAAGTAAAACATATCCATTTTGTAGGAATTGGTGGAGCGGGGATGATAGGCATCGCCAAAGTATTGCTGAAAAAGGGATACAAAATATCAGGTTCTGACATATCAGACTCACTTGAATTAAGAAAATTAGAAAAACATGGTGCAAGGGTATTTATAGGTCATTCATCTAAAAATATTAATGGAGCAGATTTATTGGTTACATCATCAGCTATTAGCAATAGAAACCCTGAATTAGTTCAGGCAAAAAAAGAGTCAATAACATCAATTCCTAGAGCTGAAATGCTTGGAAGCATAATGATAGGATATGAAAGTATTGCTGTAGCTGGAAGTCATGGGAAAACAACTACCACAAGTATAATTGCAAAAATATTAAGTGTTGCAAATTTAAGTCCAACTTATGTTGTTGGAGGAAAAGTTTTAAGTACTGATGAGAATTCAGATTTAGGACAAGGAAAATATATTGTTGCTGAAGCAGATGAGAGTGATGGCTCGTTTGTGCATCTTCAACCAGATGTTGCAGTTTTAACAAACATAGATGACGATCATCTTGTTCATTTTAATAATATTTTTGAGAATCTTTTAGATTCATTTGTGCTTTTTTCAGAAAATGTACCTTTTTATGGATATATGGTTATTAACGGCGATGATAAAAACATAAAAAAAATCTCAAAAAGAATATCTAGATCACAGGTCCTTTTTGGAGAATCAAAAGATTGTGATTATAAAATTATTAAAATTAATCCAAAAAATGGTAAGCAAGATTTTCAAATTTTTGATAAAAAAACAAAAAAGATACACAAATTTAAAATTAACCTTCCTGGTAAGCATAATGTTTTTAATGCAACAGCTGCAATCGCTGTTGCGTTAGAAGAAGGGATTTCAATTAGTTCAATAAAGAGTGGTATCTCAGATTTTACTGGAGTTGGAAGGAGATACGAAAAGCATGATATTAAAATTAATTCAAAATCGATAACATTAATTGATGATTATGGACATCATCCGTTAGAAATAGAATCAAATATTAAAGCATACAAGGAGGAGTATAAAAATAAAAAAGTGTGTATGGTATTTCAACCTCATAGATTTTCAAGGACCGCACAGCTTTTTGATGACTTCATAAAAGTATTAAAAAAAACTGATTCATTGATAATGCTCGATATATATTCAGCAAGCGAGAAACCTATCAAAGGCATAAACTCAAAGACAATTGTAGAAACCTTAAAGCAAAATGGTCACAAAGATGTAATCTATCTAAAAAATCATGATCAAATAATAGATTTGATAAGCGATAAAAAGGATACATTTGATATATTAGTTACTCAAGGTGCTGGAAGTGTGTCAAAAGTTTGTCAGATTATTAAAAATCGATGGGAAGCATAAACAAAATTGGAGTTCTTTATGGAGGCTCCTCATCAGAGAGAGAAATTTCTTTGCAGAGTGGGCTTGGAGTTCATAAAGCTATTTTAGAATTAGGTTTTGATTCTAAGTTGATTGATTATCGTAACATTGAGGATCTGGGAACGCTAAAAAATTACGATTTTGTTTTTATTGCTCTTCATGGTTTTGAGGGAGAGGGAGGAAAGCTACAGCAAAACTTAGATGACTTAAATATTTTGTATTCTGGATCTAAATCAGAGGCATGTAAAAATACTTGGAATAAAAAATTTACAAAAGAAATTCTAGAGAGAAATAAAATCAAAACACCTGTTTCATTAGACATTACTTTTAACAAACAAATTGTAAGTAATGGGCTTCAAGTAAGTACCTTTGATAGATTCAGACCATTTGATTACATTTTTCTGAAACCACAAGAAGATGGTTCAAGTGTGGATATATTTAAAATTAGTGATGATAAAAGTCTAAAAGAGGCTTTCCAAAAGTGTGTCTATCCTAACAGAAAATTTATCTTTGAGGAGTTCATTAATGGAAGAGAATTCACCGTGACTATAATTGATAACGAATGTTTACCCCCAATTGAGATTATTTATAAAAATGATTTCTATGACTACGATGCAAAATATCTTTCTGATGATACTATTTTAAAACAAGCAAATTTGAACAGTGATGAAATAGAAGAAATTAAAATGACATCCATTAACGCATTTAATGCATTAAATTGCAGTGCATGGGGTAGAGTTGATTTAATTCAATGTAGTAAAACTAGAGAATTCAATGTAATAGAAATAAATACAGTACCAGGTATGACAAGTCATAGCTGTGTTCCTAAGTCTGCAAGTTTTTTAGATTTATCATATGTAGAGGTTGTTGAAAAGATTATCGATGCATCCAAATAAATTATATATATCAATTTTATTATCAATTACTACTTTAAATGTAAGTTCTCAATATTTAATTAATTTAAATTTTGAATCAGGATTTGAATTTGAATCACAAAAAATATTATTGACTGAACTAAAAAATTCAACATCAAAAAAACAGATTGAGAACATTGTAAGGAGACAGGATTGGATTAAAGATTTTTCATTGGTTTTCATACCTTTTAAAAAGGAAGTTTATTTAAGTATTGTAAATAGAGAACCTATATTTGTTCTCAATAATCAATTTTTCTATGATGTTAATTTAAACAAGTTTAAATTTGATAATTCAGAAAGAGATTTAATTATTGTGCAAGGACCCGTTACAAACCTAGAAGATATTCTATTATTAATAAAGAGAATCGAGTCTGTTTCAAATATTAATTTCGATGTAAATAAAATCAATTATGGCTACGTAAACGGATGGGATGTTATTACCGATAAAGCATTAATAAGATTTGGAAATAATTTGACTGAAAAAAAATTCAAAAATTTTGAATATACTTCAAATTATTTGTTCGAGAATGGAAAGAATCCTAGTATTATAGACATGAGATACAAAGATGGAGTTGCATTGAATTATGGCAAATAACAAAAAAAATTCTAATTTGATAGTAGGTTTAGACATAGGAACATCTAAAGTTGTTTGTATTGTTGGAAGGTTTAATAGTGAAGCCAAACTTGAGATTGTTGCATTAGGCGCGTATCCATCAAGTGGTCTAAAAAAAGGAGTGGTTGTTAACATTGATGCGACAACTGATGCAATTAGCAAAGCTGTGGAGCAGGCGCAATCAATGATTGAGGAGAAAATTAAATCCGTATATGTTGGAATAGCTGGGAATCATATAAAAAGTCTCAATTCTCAGGGTGCCGTTGGTATAAAAGATAATGAGGTTTCTGCATATGATATCGATAGAGTTATTGAATCAGCTCAAGCTGTCTCGATTCCATCAGATCAGAGAGTTCTTCATGTTTTACCTCAGTCTTTTGTGATTGATGATCAGGAAGTAAGTTTAGATCCTTTAGGCATGTCCGGAGTTAGACTTGAGGCAAAAGTTCACCTTGTTACATGCGCAAGTAGTGCAATTAAAAATATTGAAAAATGTATAAAAAATTGCGGGCTTAGTGTAGATGGCTTTGTCTTAGAGCAGCTTGCAAGTTCTCACTCTATTTTATCTGAAGATGAGAAAGATCTCGGGGTATGTCTAGTAGATATTGGTGGAGGAACTACTGATATAGCAATTTTTAATACAGGATCAATTGTATTTACTGGAGTGATCCCTATTGCCGGTGATCAAGTAACAAGCGATATTGCTCAAGCATTAAGGACACCTACGCCGCAAGCAGAAGATATTAAACAAAAACATGGATGTGCAGTTACCGAATTTACAAAAGATGATGAAACTGTTGAGGTGCTGGGCGTTGGTGGGAGACCGCCCAGAGAACTTTCCAGAAGTTCATTAGCTGACATAATACAACCTAGATACTCTGAACTATTTGATTTAATAAAAGCAGAAATCTCAAGGAACGGGTTTGAAGATAAAATTTCTGCAGGAATTGTTTTCACTGGAGGCACTTCTAAGATGGAAGGTGTTGTTGAATTAGCTGAATCAATTTTCCAGACATCAGTAAGAATGGGCATTCCAACAAAATTTAAAGGCATGGAAACAATTCTTCAAAATCCAATATATTCTACGTCTATCGGTTTAATTGAACATGGCTATAAGCAACTTAATCATGAAATACTTGCAGAACAGAACCAAAGTTTCTTTTCAAAGCTTTTAAGAATAGTTAAAAACGAGTATTGATATTAAATTTCAATTCTATTAGAATTCACACTCCTTGGTTTTTGTTAATACAAAAATCTATAACCATAAGGATAAAATGAAGAAATACGAAGCTGTAATAATATTAAATCCCAATCTTTCAACAAAAGTGGATTTATTTAAAAAAGACTTTGAAGGCCTTTTAAAACAAAACTCTTTCTCGATCAATAAAACTGAGGATATTGGCCGCAGACAACTTTCTTATTCAATAAATAATCATAACAAAGGACATTACATAATCTTTAGTATTGAAGGTAATCCAGTAAACTTAATCAATATAGAAAATAAAATTAAATATGATGATTCAATCATTAGGCATTTATTTATTTCTGTAAAAAATCATCAAGGCGAAGATTCGCAACTAATGATTGATTCAAAAAATAAAAAAGATGATCCAGAAGCTGAACCCACTGTAATAAAAGACAATGAAAAGGATGTTTTATCAAATAATGAAAAAAATGTTACAGAAGTGGCTAATTCTGATAATGAAAGCACTGGCGAGTTAAAACAAAAATCTGAGGAAAATCACGAAAATGAATAAATTTGAGATACCAAAGAATTTCGATTACAAAAATGTAAATATACTTAAGCAATTTATAACTGAAACAGGAAAAATTATACCGGCTAGAGTAACTGGTATTTCTGCATCTAATCAAAGAAAATTGACCAGAAATATTAAAATTGCCAGATTTTTAGCTTTAATACCTTATACAGACATGCATAAATAGTCATGAAAATTATATTACTTGATAAAATTCAGCGATTGGGGAACATAGGCGATATTGTTGAAGTAAACAGTGGTTATGCAAGGAATTTTTTGATTCCCCAAAAGAAAGCAGCTTTTGCAAGTGAAAAAAATATTGCCGAGGTTGAATCAAAAAAAGATGAATTGGCAGCATTGTCAGAAGATATTTTATTACAAGCACAATCACGATCAAAAGATATAGAAGGTTCGGAATGCGAAATCTCAGTTCCTGTTACTGATGAAGGAGCACTGTACGGTTCTGTTGGAACAAGAGAAATATCTGATGCTTTTTCATCTAAAAATATAGAAATTGATAAAAGTGAGGTCCAGCTTCCAGACGGACCAATTAAAGAAGTTGGCGAACACAGCGTAATGATAAGCGTCCATCCAGAGGTTTCTTTTGAAGTGCTAGTAAAAGTATCTCCAGAGTAGTTGTATATTTTTAGATATGATGTAAAAATCATATTTCAATGTCAGATTCAAATATCATTCAAAGCGAGCAAGCAAGAGAGGCTGAAAAAGCTGTTTTAGGTGGCTTGATGTTAGAGACGCATAGATTTGATACTGTAATTCAAGTTATAAAAGAGAATGACTTTGATGGAAAAGATCATCAGATTATTTTTCAATCAATGTCTGAGCTTATTGAAGAAAATAAACCACTTGATCCTCTTACAGTATCCGAAAAGTTAGATAACAAAAATTCTCTTAATAAAATTGGCGGTAAAGATTATTTAATTGAACTTGCGACTTCTACACCATCTGCCGCAAACCTAGAAGCATACGCTGAAATAATCAGACAAAGATCAATTACAAGAAAATTGATGAAAGCAAATTCTGAGATATCCGAATTAATTATAAATCCTCAAGGACAAGATGGGGCTTCTTTATTAGATAAAGCTGAAAGTATGATTTTTGCCTTAAATGAGGAATCATCGCAGGATAATGAATCGCTAAGATCAATGAAAAATTTAGTTCCAGCTTCATTAGATAGGCTTTATGAGCTATCTAACAATCCAAATGGTTTGATAGGGTCTTCATCTGGATTTAAGGATTTAGACAAAAATTTACAAGGCTTGCAGAAAGGAGATTTATTAGTAGTTGCAGGCCGACCTAGTATGGGCAAAACGTCTTTTGCAATGAATATTGCTGAAAATATTCTCACCAATGAAGAACATGAGGGATCTGTTTTAATTTTTAGTCTTGAAATGCCTGCTGAATCATTGACGACTAGAATGCTGGCAAGTATGACAAAAATTAATCAACAAGATGTAAGAGCCGGTTCGCTTAAAGATAGTGAAATGAAAGAACTCTTATTACAGAGTGCAAAATTAAAACATTTACCTTTGTGGATTGATGATAGTTCAATTTTATCTCCAATGGAGCTTAGGGCTAAGGCAAGGAGACTTGCAAGAAGTGAAAAAAAAGGCCTTTCTTTAATTGTTGTTGACTACCTTCAACTTATGCAACTCCCACTTTCAACAGAAAATAGAGTCAATCAGATATCTGAAATATCAAGATCTTTAAAATCTTTAGCAAAAGAACTTAACGTTCCTGTTATTGCAATATCACAGCTAAATAGAGCAGTCGACCAAAGACCTACTAAAAGACCAATAATGTCAGATTTAAGAGATTCAGGGGCAATTGAACAAGATGCTGACGTTATTTTATTCGTATACAGAGAGGAAGTTTATGATCCTGAAAAAGAAGGTGTTGAAGGAAAAGCAGAGATAATAATAGGCAAACAAAGAAATGGACCTATTGGTACAGTAAAACTTACTTTCTTAAAAGAATTCACAAGATTTGAAAATTATGTCTCTGAAAATTTTCAACAAAATTTTGATGAATGACAGCTATAAATTCTGAATTAATTATCGATGGAAATGTTTTAAGAACAAACATTTCTTATATAAAAAATAAGCTTGAAAATAAATCAAAATTTATGGCAGTAATAAAGTCTGATGCCTATGGTCATAATCTTGAAGAAGTTACAGAAGATATTGATGA
The DNA here is from genome assembly GCA_902586925.1 of uncultured SAR86 cluster bacterium. Lineage (GTDB taxonomy): Bacteria > Pseudomonadota > Gammaproteobacteria > Magnimaribacterales > D2472 > SAR86A. The sequence continues at coordinate 749,865 of CACIJE010000001.1, forward strand.
CCTTGCAGATGGATATGGTGTAGTAAGGATTGATGAAGCAAGAAAAATAAGAAGTTTATCTAATAAAAAAATTTTGTTAATGCAGGGAATATATTCTAATGATGAATTCCTTGAGGCAAAGGATCTTAATCTTGATATGGTTGTTCATAATCAAGATCAATTTCAAATAGTTAAAAAAAATAATACCTTTAATAATTTATGGTTAAAGATTAACACTGGTATGAATAGATTGGGATTTGAAATAGATGATTTTATTGATATTTATAATAAGTATCTTAGCAATAAAAGATTTACTCTCATGACTCACCTAGCAGCCTCAAATGATAAAGATTCTATTTCTAATCAGAATCAATTTAAGTTATTTAAAGATTTATCCAATAAGATGCATAAAGATGTTGATAAAAGTATTGCAAATACTGGATGTATTATGAATTTTCCAGATAAATTATATGATTGGGTAAGATGTGGAATAGGAATGTATGGCGGTTATTTTAAAGACGATCAAATCCAAACCGCAATGACACTTAGATCACCAGTTGTAAATTTAAGAAAGATAAAGAAAGATGAAAGAGTTGGTTATGATGGAAGAGCTGTTGCTGAAAAAGATATGCTAATTGCTACTGTTTATCTTGGTTATGCTGATGGATTACCTTTAAACATAAAAGATGGCACTAATGTATTAATCAAAGGTCAAAAAGCAAAAGTTTTTGGAAGAGTCAGTATGGATTTAACTACAATAGATGTAACAAACATAAATGATTGTAATATAGGTGATTGGTGTGAGTTTTTTTCAAAAGACCTATCGATTTCAAATATAGCCAAATCAAATGATCTAATTTCTTATTATTTGATGACTGGAGTTAAGTCTAGGGTTGAAAAAATATATAAAAGAGCAGATTAATCTGTTATTCTAATATCCCATCATGATTAAGATTACTGATGGCAAAAACTAAATATATCTTTATAACTGGTGGAGTAGTGTCATCACTAGGTAAAGGTATTGCTGCTGCATCAATTGGAGCTTTATTAGAGTCAAGAGGACTTTCAGTATCACTTATAAAAGTTGACCCATACATTAATGTTGATCCTGGAACAATGAGTCCCTTTCAACATGGTGAAGTATTTGTAACTAATGATGGAACAGAAACCGACCTCGATTTAGGACATTATGAACGTTTTGTAAGGTTCGAAGCTTCCAAAAAAAATAATTTCACTGCTGGAAAGATTTACGAAACTGTTATTCGCAACGAAAGAAAAGGTAAATACTTAGGAGGAACTGTTCAAGTAATACCTCATATAACTAATGAAATTAAAAAAAGAATTAAGGAAGGTGGCCTTAATAAAGACATTGCAATAGTCGAAATTGGGGGAACTGTTGGTGATATTGAAAGCCAACCCTTCGTAGAGGCAATTAGGCAGATGGCATTGGAGCTTCCAAGTTCGTCATGGGCATTTGTTCATCTAACATTAGTTCCATACATAAACGCTTCTGGAGAATTAAAAACAAAACCCACTCAACACTCTGTTAAAGAGCTAAGATCATTAGGAATAGGCCCAGATGTATTAGTATGTAGGTCAGATCAAGAATTACCTAAAGATGAGAAAAAAAAGATTGCACTTTTTTGTTCTGTTGCGATAGAAAGTGTCATATCAATGCATGATGTCGATACAGTGTATTCAGTACCACTTTTATTAAATAAACAAAAAGTTGATGAGACAATCATTAAAAAATTAAAAATTAAAACAAAAAAACCTAACCTTAGTGATTGGAAAAATGTTGTTAAGGCTAAACTTCGTCCAGACAAAGAAGTAAATGTTTCATTTGTTGGTAAATATACTGAGTTGAAAGATTCATACAAGTCAATAAATGAAGCATTGGAGCATGCAGGCATTAAAAATAAAGCAAAGGTAAATATTAATTTTGTTGAAGCTGAAAACATAACATCTAGAAACATCAAAAAAATGTTAAAAGGTGCGGATGCAGTCTTAGTTCCTGGTGGATTTGGCTCGAGAGGTATTGAGGGAATGATTTTAGCTTGCAAATATGCAAGAGAAAATAATATTCCTTACTTAGGTATTTGTCTTGGTATGCAGGTAGCAATTATTGAGTATTCTAGAAATATCTTAAATTTAAATGGAGCAAATAGTACTGAGTTTGATAAAGATACTAAGTATCCTGTAATAGGCCTAATTACAGAATGGAGTGATATATCTGGAAAAAGAGAAAAAAGAAACCAAAACTCAGATCTTGGTGGAACAATGAGGTTGGGTGGACAACTTTGTAAACTAAAGAAAAACTCAAAAACTCATAAAATGTACAAAAGAAATGAAATTGTTGAAAGACATAGACATCGTTATGAGGTAAATCCATTGTTTAAAGATGATATGATAAACAAGGGTCTTGAAGTTGTTGGAACATCTGTTGATGGTAAGTTAGTAGAAATGATAGAAATACCAAAACATAAATGGTTTGTAGCTTGTCAATTTCATCCTGAATTTACTTCTAATCCAAGAGATGGACATCCAATATTTAACAGCTATATTAAAAGTACAATTAAAAAATAAATGGAATGAAACTAAGAAACTTTGATATCGATAACTCTGAACCTATGATACTAATGGGGGGCATGAATGTTCTTGAATCAAGAGATTTAGCAATGAACGTTGCTGAAAAATTTAAGGAAGTTACTGATAAAAACGCTATAGGGTATATCTTTAAAGGCTCATTTGATAAGGCAAATAGAAGTTCTATAAATTCATTTAGAGGACCTGGCATGGATGAGGGATTAAAAATACTTCAAGAGATTTCAAATGCCTTTGATGTTCCTGTCATAACTGATATTCATGAACCTGAGCAAGCTTTACCAGTAAGTGAAATATGTGAAGTTATCCAAATACCTGCCTTTTTAGCTAGACAAACAAACCTTGTGAGTGCTGCTGCACAAACAAAATCGATTATTCAATTTAAAAAACCACAGTTTTTATCTGCTCAGGAAATGGCTAATGTTGTTGAAAAGTGTGAATCAGCTGGTAACAAGAATATCACCTTATGTGAGAGAGGAAATTCATATGGTTATAATAATTTGGTTGTTGACACTTTAAATTTTCAAATTTTAAAAAAAATTTCAAAACCAGTTATTTTTGACGTAACTCATTCTCTTCAACTTCCAGGAGGTCTAGGAACCTCTACTGATGGTAGAAGGGAGTTTGTTTTAAGTCTTGCAAAAGCTGGAATGTCACAATCAATAGCTGGCCTTTTCCTAGAGGCTCATCCAAATCCTGATGAGGCAAAATGTGATGGTCCTTGTGCACTTCCATTATCATGTCTTGATGAATTTCTCAGTCAAATAAAAGATCTTGATGATTTCGTTAAAAATCAAAATAATTTTGAGATTAAATAATAATGTCAAAGATATCCGATGTTAAAGCTATTCAAGTTTTCGATTCTCGAGGTTTCCCCACAATTTCATGCAAAATAACTCTTGAAAATCAGATATCTGCTTTCGCGATGGTTCCTAGTGGTGCCTCTACAGGATCAAAAGAAGCACTTGAATTAAGAGATAATAACCTAATGTATCACGGTAAGGGAGTACTTAAAGCTGTCTCAAATATAAATGATAAGCTTGCTCCATTAATAATAGGTAAAGATCCAAATAATCAGATTGAACTTGACAAAATTCTTATTGATTTTGACGGAACAGATGACAAGTCCTTAATGGGTGCAAATGCGATATTAGCCATTTCACTTGCAAACTCTCATGTAGCAGCTAAAAGTAAAGGTTTAAATCTTTACGAGCATTTTTCTAAAATATACTCAGATATTACAGGCGAAAATGTTAATAGTTGCATACCAATGCCAATGTTTAATATTCTTAATGGCGGAGAACATGCAGACAATAATATTGATATCCAGGAATTTATGATTGTCCCAAATGGCGCTGATGATTTTTCAGAAATTATGCAGTGGTCTTCGGAAATATATCATAATTTAAAACAGATCATCCGTTCTAGGAACCACTCAACAGCTGTTGGAGATGAAGGAGGATTTGCACCAAATCTTCAGTCAAACGAAGAAGCGGTTAAATTGATTATTGAATCAATACAAAAATCGAATTTAATACCAGGTAGTGATGTAAATATCGCACTTGATTGTGCGGCTAGTGAGTTTTTTGATGGAGGTAAGTATTTTTTCAGAGGCGAGAATAAAAAGTACTCTTCTTCAGAATTAGTAGATTATTTTGAAAACTTAATAACTAAATATCCAATAATATCAATTGAGGATGCTATGGATGAAAACGATTTTGTTGGCTGGAAGTTAATAACAGAAAAATTAGGTAACCGGTGCCAATTAGTTGGTGATGATCTATTTGTAACAAATGAAAAGATTTTTTTAGATGGAGTAAGTAAAAATATTGCAAATTCAATTTTAATTAAATTTAATCAGGTTGGAACAATTACTGAAACAATTAAAACCATATTTAGTGCTCGAAAAAATAACTATAAAACAATAATTTCGCACAGATCTGGAGAAACTGAAGATACTACAATTTCAGATTTAGCAGTTGGTTTAGGTGTAGCACAAATAAAAACTGGAGCTCCTTGCAGATCTGATAGGATTGCAAAATATAATAGATTGCTTTGGATAGAAAATGAAAGCACTAATATTTTGTTAAATGAATAAACTATATTATTTAATTTTTATTTTTATAATTATTCTTTTATTAAATAGCATTTTTTTTAGTGAAAACAGTTACTCAAAAAGAAACGAATTAATAGAAGAAAATTCGATTCAAAAAGCTAAAAATGCAGATATCAAGAAACAAAATACTATTCTTGAATTTGAGATTAACAATGCTCAAAATTCAAATGATCATGTAGAAAATTTTGCAAGAGAGAAACTGAATTTAACATACCCAGATGAGGAATTTATATCTTTTAAAAATGAAGATATACAAGATAATGAATAAGAATAGTCTACTAGTAATTATTGCTGCAGCTGGAATTGGTAAAAGGTTTGGTAAACATTTACCAAAGCAGTATGAAAAAATTAATGGAAATACCATCATAGAAATGGCAGTTAAACCTTTTGTTGATTCTATTTATGTTACTAAAATAATAATTGCAGTTGCTGATGACGACGAACATATTAAAGATCAAAATTTTTATAATTTAGAAAAAATTGAATATGTTGTTGGAGGTTCAAGCAGACAAGAATCCATTTATAACGCACTCGACGCAGCAAGCGATCAATATGAATTTGTCATTACTCATGATGCTGCAAGACCAAATATAGATGAAGATGTTATTGTAAAGTTATACGAGGATATAATTAAATCTCAATCAAGTTGTTCATATTTATATACTCCAGTTTATGAATCAATTAGAGGAATTGATGAACAAGATAAAACATTAGATAAAAATAAATTTTACTTAGTACAAACACCACAAATATCAAATTTTAATGATCTCAAGAAATCTATTAAGAAATGTTTAGAGGAAGATATTGAAAGTCCTGATGAATCTTCCGCTATCGAGCATTCAAATTTAAAATTATCAAAAGTAAAGGGTGCTAGATCAAATATTAAAGTAACGGAAAAAGAAGATGTAAAAATTCTAAATAAATTCCTTACACGAAGTGGTACTGGCTTTGATCTTCATAAATATGAGCCAGGAGATGGAATTGTTTTAGGCGGTTGTAAAATAAAGTGTAATTATAAAATTGTTGCACACTCAGATGGCGATGTTTTACTTCATTCTATCGCAGATTCCATTTTAGGTGCTGCTGGAATAGGAGATATTGGAATGTTTTTTTCTGATAAAGATAATACTAACAAGGGCCTCGACAGTAGCTTAATTATTGAATATTGTCTTGATCAACTAAAAAAATTAAATCTTGAGATTTACAATATTGATACTACAGTTATTTGTGAAAATCCAAAAATAAATCCATTTAGAGATAAAATCCTTAAAAAAATATCTTTGTTATTGCAAGTTCCTATTTCTAGAATTGGCCTAAAGGCAACAACTTCTGAAAAAATAGGAATTATTGGAAATAATCAAGCTATTGCTGTCCAAAGTCTAGTTAATCTTAAAGATAAAATATGAAAATATTATTAACAAACGATGATGGTTATGATGCATTAAATATTAAAAGCCTGTATTCACAATTAAAAAAAGAACATGATGTTTGGATTGTTGCTCCAAAAAATAATTGCAGTGGTATGAGTGCTGCAATCTCATATCTCAATGAAATCGAGGTTACTAAGATTGAAGATAAAATTTATGCTGTTGATGGTACACCAGCAGATTGCAGTTATTTAGGACTTTTGAGCATAGTAGATTTTGAATTTGATATAGTTATATCTGGGATTAATCACGGTGCAAATATTGGTAATGATGTGCTTTATTCAGGAACAGTTGGCGCAGCAGTTGGTGGCAGAAATTTAAAGTATCCTCCCATAGCTATTTCAGTAGCAACATATGATGCAAAAGATATCGAGTTTATATCAAAGAAATCAATAGAATTGATTAATATGATTATTAAATCTGAGGAAATTTTTATGGGCAAAATAATAAACATTAATTTTCCGGATATTACTGAAAATGAATTTAAAGGCTGCCTTGCCACAGGATTATCAAAAAGGGATGTACCAGCAGAGCCTATCAAGATCGATGAGAGTTCTTCACCTAAAGAATCTTATAAATATAGATATAATCTTTCAGGAGAACCACTAAGTGATAGCTTTTTAACTGACGCTGAAGCAGTAAAAGATGGCTATGTTTCAATATCCGTTCTTGATTACAGCCTCGGTTCGTCTAGTTACATAAATGATATTAAAAATATATTAGATGACTAATTCAGGTTTTACCTTTAGAAGAGTTCGTGAGGAATTAATAGAAACTCTTTTAGACTTGGGCATCAAAGACTTTAGGGTTCTTGATGCCATATCACAAATACCCAGACATACTTTCCTTGATGAAGCTCTTTGGTCAAGAGCTTATGAAAATAGATCACTAACAATTGGATATAAACAAACAATTTCTCAACCTTACATTGTTGCCAAAATGACTGAGTTACTGGTTTCTCATACTAAATCAAGAGGGAAGGTATTTGAAAGAATATTAGAGATAGGATCAGGATGTGGATATCAATCAGCTGTTTTATCTTTTTTTAGTGAAGAGGTTCATGCCATTGAACGGATTAAACCACTTGTTCAGAAGTCTAGAGAGAATTTATCAAAGCTGAAGATTAATAATGTTTTAGTGAAGCATGGCGATGGATATCAAGATTGGGAAAAAGAAAAAAAATATGATGGCATAATTTGTGCTGCTGCACCAAGAGAATACCCCAATGATTTAATTTCTGTCCTAAATAATGATGCGAAACTTGTAATTCCTGTAGGCGGAGCAACCCAAAAATTAAATATGATCACAAAAATTAATCAAGATGAAATAAAAGAAGAAGAATTTGATGATGTATCATTTGTGCCAATGCTTGCTGGTAAATCTGAAGATGGAAATGATGTATGAAAGAAAAAATTAGATATTTTGTAGCTGGTATTTTTATTGGACTTTCTGAATTATTACCAGGTATATCTGGAGCCACAGTAGCATTAATGTTTGGAGTATATGAGAAAATATTAAATTTTCTTACTAAGTTAAAAGAATTGAACTTAATACTTCCTCTCTTATTAGGAATGTTGATAAGTGTATTTACATTTTCTTCATTTATATCTTTTCTTTACGAGAATTTTACTAAATATTTCAATATCTCAATTACTTTGTTAATGGTTGGTTACGGTCTTTTTTTATTAATAAACACCGCATTGAGAGAAAATATTATTAAAGACCGATACTTCTATTTGAATGTATTTCTAGCAATTTTAATTGGCTTTTCATTAAGTGGATTTCATATGACTGGACTATATACGCCTGATGGACCATTTATTCCAATATCAGGTGCTTTAGTAATATTTGGTTTTTTTGCTTGTACTTTTTTATTATTCCCTGGGATTTCGGGAAGTGCTTTTCTTTTGGCAGTAGGAATTTATCCATATATTATTGGAAGTATTTCTAATTTAGATTTTGAAGTTTTAGTTCCTTTTGTGTTTGGTATGTTAATTGCGCTTATTATAATGCCAAGATTAATTAATAAAGCTTATGAGAAATATGGAAAATCTATATTGATATTTTTTGGAGGATTAATTCTTGCTGCTGGGCTATTAGATCTCTCAGAATCTCTTAATAATCTTTTATAAAAACTCTTTCTTATTTTTTATGTCTTTAAATTGTTCTGCTTCAGGTAATGGTTCTTTTGACTCAGTAATATTTTCATAAACTTCAGAAAGTTTTAGATTTATTTCTATGAATTCAATTTGATCTGATGGAAGCTCGTCATCTGCGTAAATTGCTTCAATAGGGCATTCTGGCTCACATAGACCACAATCAATACATTCGTCAGGATGAATTACAAGAAATTCAGGACCTTCGTAAAAACAATCAACAGGACATACTTCAACGCAATCTGTATATTTACATTTAATGCATGATTCTGTTACTACGTATGTCATAATTACTTAAGAAAGTGTGAATTTTAGCTTAGTAATTTTTAAATTTACACAAAAGACTTCAAAAAAACATAAAATTATCATATACTGTATAAATATACAGTAATATAAGGAGTTAATTATGCCTAAATCAAAAGATACTACTTCAAAATCACTCAAGGATACTCTTGCAGATATAGATAACCATTTTGGTAAAGGAACAGTCATGAGAATGGGTGATCGAGAAAATTTAGATATTCCGTCAATCTCTACTGGATCATTAGGTCTTGATATAGCCTTAGGAATTGGGGGTATTCCAAAAGGAAGAGTAACTGAGATATATGGACCTGAATCATCTGGAAAAACCACTTTAACTCTTCAAATAATTGCTCAATGTCAAAAACAAGGAGGAACATGTGCTTTTATAGATGCCGAGCATGCTTTAGATCCTCAGTATGCTGAAAAGCTTGGTGTGAATGTAGATGAATTACTTTTATCTCAACCCGATACTGGTGAGCAAGCTTTGGAAGTTGCGGATATGCTCGTAAAGTCAAAAAGTGTAGATTTGGTGATAATTGATTCTGTAGCTGCTCTTGTTCCTAGAGCTGAAATAGAAGGTGAAATGGGTGATCATCATGTTGGTCTTCAAGCTAGACTTATGTCGCAAGCACTTAGAAAGATAACTGGTAATATTCAAAGATCAGGCGCCACAGTTGTATTTATAAATCAAATAAGAATGAAAATTGGCGTAATGTTCGGAAGTCCAGAGACAACAACTGGAGGTAATGCATTAAAATTCTACTCATCAGTTAGATTAGATATCAGAAGAATTGGTTCTGTTAAAGAGGGTGATGAAGTCATGGGTAACGAAACAAGGGTTAAAGTTGTAAAGAACAAAGTTTCTCCTCCATTTAAACAAGCTGAGTTTCAGATAATGTATGGCCAAGGAATCAATCAAGAGGGTGAGATTCTTGACTTTGGTCATAAGCTTGGTCTAGTTGATAAGTCTGGTGCTTTTTATAAATTAGATGGTGAAAGCATTGGCCAAGGAAAAGTAAAAGCTAGTACTTTTCTTAAAGAGAACGCCAAAGTTAGAGACAAGCTTGTAAAAGAAATAAGAACTTCTTACATTACAAGCAAATAGAAATAGTTTTTTGATACAATTATCCTCATTGACATTAGTTAGTGGGGATTTTTTTATGACAGAAAAAGCATATATTGTAGAGGCGGTTAGAACAGCAGGCGGTAAAAGAGATGGAAGACTAAGCCTTTGGCATCCAGCTGACTTGGGAGCTAAGGTGCTTGACGAATGTGTTAAAAGATTAGATATTGATCCTTCAATTGTAGATGATGTAATTTTTGGTTGTGTTGACCAAGTTGGAGCTCAATCAGGTAATGTTGCGAGAAATGCAGTCCTATCATCTTCTTTTCCTGAATCTGTTCCAGCTACTTCTGTGGATAGACAATGCGGATCATCTCAACAAGCTATTCATTTTGCCATTCAAGCTGTTATGTCTGGCACACAAGATATAGTTATTGGTGGTGGTGTTGAAGTAATGTCAATGGTACCGATAGGAGCATCTGTAATAGATGGACATAAAGCAGGTCACGGTTTTCCATTTGATTCTGAAGGAATCAAGAAGCGCTATCCAGGTGTATTTTTCTCTCAATTCACAGGAGCTGAGCTTGTAGCAGATAAATGGAATTTGACTCGAGAAGATTTAGATAAATTTGCACTGGAAAGCCACCAGAAAGCTGCAAGTGCTACTGAACTAAAATATTTTTATAGAGAGATTCTTCCTGTTGAAGGTAAAAATGCAGAAGGAATAGATGATTTAGTTCTGTCTGACGAAGGTATAAGATTTGATGCTAGTTTAGATAAACTTTCAGGACTTAAACCTGTCAGTGAAGGTGGAAAAATTACTGCTGGAAATGCAAGTCAAATTACAGATGGTGCTGCTGCAGTTGTTATATGCAACGAAGTTGGATTAAAAAAAATTCAATCTAATCCTAGAGCAGAGATTGTTTCAATATCTGTAGTTGGTGATGATCCTGTTTTCATGTTGACTGGACCAATTCCAGCATCTCAAAAAGCTTTAAAAAATGCTCAACTTAGCATTGATGATATTGATATTTATGAAGTTAATGAAGCATTTGCGCCTGTTCCACTTGCATGGGCCAAAGAGCTTAAAGCAGATAAGGATAAATTAAATGTTAATGGTGGTGCAATGGCGCTTGGCCATCCTTTAGGAGCAACAGGTGCAAAACTAATGACAACAATGTTACACGAACTTGAAAGGAGAAAAGCGCGATACGCACTTCAGGCTATTTGTGAGGGTGGTGGCACTGCAAATGCAACAATCATAAAACGTCTAGATTAATCGTATAGTAGGTAATCTAGGATACTTTTGAATCTTTCTCCAAAAAATTTCGGTTCGTGATCGTGATCTAAATGAACCTCCATTTTAAATTTTACGTAGTTATCATTTAAAATTTTATTAATGTCTTCTTGAGGGTTTTTATAAAGAGAATCTAATCCAACTGTTCCATGATCAAAATATAATTTATCAAGTAATAACTCACTTATATTATCTTCGACATAGCTCTTGATCGCACCTGTGGTGGCTTCATCTCCATAAATAAGAGCCTCTGTCGTAGATTGATTACCACTCATATTCATTTTAAAAGGAAGCGTAAGATATTCAGTTATTTTTATACCAACCCAATGAGTTGATAACGATCCAACAAATCCAAATGTTTCAGGATTTTCAATTGCAATATTTAATGCTGCCAATCCTCCCATGCTCGCGCCAATAATGCCAAGGTTACTTTTTTTAAGTTTTAAGTTAAATTTCTTTTCAATGTATGGAATGACTTCTTTGATAATAAAAGACTGATAATCGAATTTCTGTGTGTCTATGAAATTAGAATAAATTGATCTTTTAACGTTTTCATTAATGTATTTAATTGATTCTTTTGGAAAATACTCAGCATATCTCCTTGTTTCATCTATTAGATTACCCCGATATCTTTTTGCACTGTCTATTGCAATTACTATAACGTTAAGATCCCTTCCTTCTTTTTTGAGGTCTTTGAAGCTATTGTCAATATTCCATGATTGTCCATTCCATGAATCTTTTTCAAAAAATAATTCTTCACCATCATTCATGATTATGAATTTAGTCTCTGAATTTATATCGGTTTTAACTGGGTAATATATTTGTATTCTTCTTTCGTTAGAGCCACTTTTTAAATAAGTTTCTTCAATAAAGCCTATTGATAAATCATCGCCATATGAATTAATACTTATAAAAAAAATAATTAAGAAATTTTTAAATTTCATTAAGTTTATTCTTCCCAATCGAATTTAGGCAATTCTCCAAAAAGATTTCTCAACCCCTCAGACCATTTGCTTGAAAGGTCTGAAAAAAATGGTGTTTTAAATTGAAGATGTTCTTCTAGTGAGATTTGAATAGAATCTTTTTTGTAAACTACTAAATCAATCGGTGGACCAACTGTAAGATCACTTTTCATAGTTGAATCAAATGATACAAGGGCACATCTTGCTGCATCCCCCAGAGATGTTTCATTTCTTATAAGTCTGTCAAGGATAGGCTTACCATATTTAGTTTCACCTAATTGAAAAAAGGGTTTAATCTCAGATGCTCTTATGTAGTTGCCTACTGGATAAACCATCATAAGGTCCGGTTCTTGACCATCAATTTGGCCACCAATAATAAAATTTGAACCTAAATGAGTATTTACAGAAATACCATCTGTTTTTGAGTGATTTAGTGAGATTTTTCCAACATAATCAGCAATCTCGTCAAAATTTTTACATAAATTTAAGCTATTAATAGGATTATTAGAATTTAAATCATTCTTTAGTGTTTTAAAAACATGTTGAGATGTAGATAGATTTCCTGAAGTAACAATTATGATTGATCTATCACCAACAGAATAAGTAAACATTTTTTTATATGTAGACACATTATCTAAACCTGCATTTGTTCGTGAATCTGATGCCATGACAATGCCATCATTCATTTTCATTCCAACACAATATGTCATATTTAATTTATTTATCCAGAAGAACTTATTCTATATTTATATAATAAAAAAATACATAATATCTACTATCTTTATACCATCTATTTGTTAAAGTAGATTAAACGTTCATCTTTTAATAAAAGACGGAAGTAGGTTAGAACCGAAGGAACGCATTTCTTTACCCTTTCTAGTATTTTTATTAATTGAATTTATTAATAATGAAAACTAAAAAATATAATACAGATAAATTTTTTGATGAGTATATAAACAAAAATAACACATCAAGAAAAAATTTTAAGGATTCATTTAATTTTTTTAAAGCCTTAAGTAATAACAAAAAGAAACTTCTTTCAAATATAAGAGATTCTATTATTAGGTCTATGGGAGTTACTTTTCGAGTTTATGATAATAATAGATTAATTGACAGAGAGTGGCCATTAGATTTGGTTCCAAGAATAATAATTAAAAAAGAATGGAATGAGGTAAAAGATGGATTAATACAGAGAATAAAAGCAATTAATTTTTTCATTCATGATGTTTATCATAAACAAGAGTTCTTAAACCAAAATCCTGTTTTAAAATCACTAATTTTAGATTCCCCAAATTTTTTAAAAGAATGTAAAGGAGTTGTTCCTAAGAATAAGATTTGGGCAAATATATCTGGCACAGATTTAATAAAAGACCATCGAGGTAACTTTTATGTGTTAGAAGACAATTTAAGAGTTCCATCTGGAGTAGCTTACATGCTTGAAAATAGAAATGTAATGAAAAAAGTTGTTACTGATTTATTTAATAAATATCAGGTTTCGCCTATCGATGATTATACATCTCAATTATATAAATGTTTGTCAGACGCAAGTTACTCAAAAGATAAACTGAAAACTATTGTCATTTTGAGTCCAGGCATTTTTAATTCTGCTTATTTTGAGCATGCATATTTAGCACAACAGATGGGAATTGATCTTGTAGAGTCTTCAGATTTGATTTTATCTAAAGATAATTATGTATATATCAAAACAATTTCTGGTAGAAAAAAAGTAGATGTGATTTATAGAAGGGTAAATGATGATTACCTAGATCCAAATGTATGGGTAAAAGATTCAACATTAGGATTGCCCGGAATTATTAATTCTTGGAAAGAAAAAAAAGTTGCGATTGTTAATGCTCCGGGATCAGGAGTTGCTGATGACAAAGCTGTGTATGCTTTTGTCCCAAAGATGATAGAGTTTTACTTAAATGAAAAACCAAAACTTAAGCAGGTCAAGACATACCTTTGCGCATTTGAAAAAGACATGAAATATGTTTTAAGCAACATTAGTAAACTTGTTTTAAAGCCAGTAAATGAATCAGGTGGTTATGGAATTTTAATTGGGCCAAAGGCATCAAAAAAAGAGTTGGATGAATATAAAGCAAAAATTATTGATAATCCAAGAAATTTTGTAGCACAACCATTAATTAAACTTTCTACAAGTCCTTCTATGATAAATACGAGTATAGAACCAAGACATATCGATTTAAGACCATTCATATTGTCCGGTAATAATATTTTTGTAACAAATGGTGGATTGACAAGAGTTGCTCTTACTAAAGGATCTACTATTGTCAATTCTTCTCAGGGTGGTGGGAGTAAAGATACATGGATAATTCATTAAATGTTATCAAGTATTGCTGAAAAAACATATTGGCTCTCAAGGTATATTGAAAGAATTGAGAATACATCAAGATTGATTAATGTGAATTCAGATTTACTCTTAGACATACCACATGATGAATCAGATGATTTAAAACATCTAATTCAAATAACTGGACACCTAAAAGATTTTAAGAAAAAAAATACTAAAGAAAATGTTTTTTTCTTTTTAATTCAAGACGAAAAAAATCCATCTTCTATTAAATATTCAATCGAGATGGCAAAGATGAATTCAAGATACCTTTTAACAATGCTTCCAAAGTCAGCATGGGAGCAATTTAATAATTTATATACTGATTTTATTAGTAAAAATAAATCATATAATGAAGATCTTTACCAAATAATTAGAAATTCTCAGAGGTTTTTTGCAATTATTTCTGATGGAATGCAAAGAAACGATGTTTTTAATTTTATAAAGCTTGGAAGATTTATAGAGAGAGCTGATATGCTTTCAAGAATTATTGAAGATCAGATTTTAAGAAAAGAAAATTTTGTAAATAAGTATTATCAAAACTTGCAATGGAGTAGTGTTTTAAAATCTATCAATGGTTTTGAATCATTTAAAACTGAAAATAAAGAGAACTTGAATCAAGAAATTGTTCTTAAATTTATAGTAATGGAGAAGTTATTTCCAAGATCTTTAAAATACTGTGTTGACAAATTACTAGAAGTGCAAAGATTTTTACCTAAATCTCAGAAAATAAGAAAATATATGAGTGAGCTTTTAATTGAGTTTTCATATGATGATTTATATAAAAATGATAAAAAAATTTTAAAAGTGCTTGATGATTTTCAGTTTGGCTTAATAAAATTAGATAAAGAAATTAATGCAAGATTTTTTAATTAATCTTTAAAAAAATCAAGTATGGTTTTTACATCATCAATTGGATTCATTGAACTATCTCCATTTCTTCTGAGTAATTCAATCTCTTTATTTTCAAGAAATTTCTTTCCAACAACTATATTTAATGGAATACCAATCAATTCTGAATCTTTTATTTTCGTTCCGTACCCATCTTTTCTATCATCAAGAAGAACCGAATAGCCCATTTCATTTAAATCTTTATATAATTTATTAGAGGCCGTCGCGATTTCTTTATTTTTATCATGACCTATTGAAATTATATTTATATCAAATGGAGAAATGCTATGGTGCCAAATAATACCTTTATCATCATAATTTTGTTCAATTGCTGCTGCAACCAACCTTGAAACCCCAATCCCATAACAGCCCATGTATAGTAAAGAGGCTTTTCCATTTGAATCAAGAACACTTGCTTTCATTGACTCAGCATAAATCTTTCCTAGTTTGAAGATATGACCAACCTCAATACCTTTTTTAATTTGAATTGTACCTTGACCATCTGGAGAGGGCTTTCCCTCTAAAGAGCTTATATCTTCTCCGTCTTTTAATAGTAGTTCACTATTAACTGCAAACTCTGAACTATCACTTATGGCTATAATATCTTCACCATTTTCTGCTAAAACATGAAACTCTTCAGAGCTATCTCCTCCAATGGAACCTGAATCAGCTCTAGAAATTTTATATTCCAGTCCAATTCTATCTAATATTTTTTTATATGTTTCTCTCATAGTTAAATATGTTTCTTGTAACGATTCTTCATCAATATTAAAACTGTAAGAATCTTTCATTAAAAACTCTCTTCCTCTCATAATTCCATATCTTGGTCTTACTTCATCTCTAAATTTAGTTTGTATTTGATATATATTTAAAGGAAGTTCTTTATAACTTTTGACATTATTTCTTATAATGTCAGTTATGATTTCTTCATGTGTTGGACCCAAGCAGAAATCTCTATTATGTCGATCCTTTATTCTAAGCAATTCAGGACCCATTTTTTCCCATCTATTTGTTTCTTCCCATAGTTCTCTTGGAAGCACCATAGGCATACAAACTTCTTGAGCACCAGATAAATCCATTTCTTCTCTGACAATATTTTCAATTTTTTTAAGAACTTTTAATCCAAGGGGCAGCCACGTATAAATGCCTGATGCAACTTTTCTAATTAAACCCGCTCGAAGCATTAACTGATGACTAACAATCTCTGCTTCTTGAGGTGAATCCTTAAGAGTTGGTAAAAGTAGCTTTGAAACTAACATAGTTTATAATTTTATCTTTTTTTGAGGACTTATGCCGATTTATGATTACAAATGTTCCAATTGTGGATATCAAGTTGAAATAATTCAAAAGATAAGTGACAAACCTTTAAAGATTTGCCCAAAATGCGGAAAAAGTAGCTTTAAAAAACTAATTTCTGCTCCTAGCTTCAGATTAAAGGGAGGAGGCTGGTATGAAACAGACTTTAAAACTGGTCAAAAGAGAAATTTAGTATCAAGTGAGTCTGAAAAAAGTAATAAAACTAAAGAAACTTCTAAAACAAACTCCAAGAAAGGCCCTAAACAAGATAAAATTAAAGATTAAATAGGGAAAAATCATGAAATCTCATTATTGTGGTGAAATTACAGCAGCTAATCTTAAAGAAGATATAACTATTTGTGGGTGGATACACAGAAGAAGAGATCATGGTGGCGTAATATTTTTAGATGTAAGAGATATCAAAGGAATATGTCAAGCAGTTGTAAATCCAGATAATAAAGAATCATTTAAATTAGCAGAATCAATAAGAAACGAATTTGTAGTCCAGATACATGGTGTTGTTAAGAGAAGACTAGAAGGAACAATAAATAAAAATATGTATACAGGTGAAGTTGAGATAGAGGTTATAAATTTAAATATTCTAAATAATGCAAAAACACCAGTATTTCCGATAGATGGGTACCAGGACGTTAATGAAGATGTGAGATTAAAAAACAGAGTGCTTGACCTAAGAAGACCTGAAATGAATGAGAGAATTATAACGAGATCAAAAATCACATCATTGATAAGAAATTTTCTTGATAAAAATGACTTTCACGAAATTGAAACTCCAATTTTAACAAAAGCCACTCCAGAGGGTGCAAGAGACTATATTCTTCCAAGTAGGGTGCAGCCTGGAAGTTTTTACGCCTTACCTCAATCCCCTCAATTATTTAAGCAACTTCTTATGATTGGGGGTCTTGATAAATACTACCAAATTGCAAGATGTTTTAGAGACGAAGATCTTAGGGCAGATAGACAACCAGAATTTACTCAAATAGATATCGAGGCTTCTTTTCTTGATCAAAAGGAGATTATGAAAATAAGTGAAAAGATGATAAAGGATATCATTTTAAAATTTTGTGATGAAAAGCTTGAAAAATTTGAAGTCATCAATTGGCATGATGCTATGCGTGATTATGGATGTGATAAGCCTGACTTAAGAATCCCTCTAAAATTAATTGAAATATCTAATCTTGTTATTGATGAAGAGTTTAAAGTATTTTCTGAACCAGCAAAAAAAGATGGCTCAAGAGTAGTTGCTCTTAAGGTTCCTATGGGTAATAAAATGTCAAGAGGACAGATTGATGACTATACAAAGTTTGTATCTAAGCTTGGTGCAAAAGGACTTGCTTATATAAAAATAAATGATGTAAATGATTTAGAAAATGGTATTCAATCTCCAATATTAAAATTTTTAAATAAACAAACCATTTCAGATATTATTAAAACTTCAGAAGCTAAGACAGATGATTTAATATTTTTTGGTGCTGGCTCAGAAGCAATAGTAAATTTGACAATGAGCAGCTTAATTAAAAAATTAGGCAGCGATCTGAATCTATACAAAAAAAAATGGGCTCCATGTTGGATAATTAATTTTCCAATGTTTGAATTTAATAATGAAGCTAATTTAACACCACTTCATCACCCATTTACTTTACCAAATGCATCCAAGAAAGAACTTTTAGAAGGGCCAGAAAAGGTCTTAGCTCATGCCTATGATATTGTTTTAAATGGATATGAGATTGGAGGCGGGTCACTTAGAATTTATGAACAAGGTATGCAAGAAACAATTTTTAATGTTTTGAAAATTTCAAAAGAAGAGGCAAACAATAAATTTGGCTTTCTCTTAAAAGCTTTGTCTTCCGGTTGTCCTCCCCATGGCGGAATTGCATTTGGATTAGATAGGATTGTCATGTTGGTTACAGATACAACAAATATCAGAGATGTAATTGCATTTCCTAAAACTCAAAGTGCTACATGTCTTTTAACGGATGCTCCAAGTAAAGTGGATAAGGAACAGTTAGAGGAATTAAAAATAATTAGCACACATAAGGAAGAATAATTTATGGCTGGTCATTCAAAATGGGCAAACATAAAACATAGAAAAGCAAGGCAAGACGCCTCACGTGGCAAGGTTTGGACAAAGGTAATAAGAGAAATTACTGTCTCTGCAAAAGACGGCCCAGATCCAAATGATAATCCAAGATTAAGACTTGCTCTTGAAAAAGCAAATTCTGCAAATATGCCAAAAGATACCATCAAAAGAGCCATTGAAAAAGGTTCTGGTACTGGAGATACAGGAGATCTAGAGGAAATTATATTTGAGGGGTATGGTCCGGGCGGCGTTGCAATTTTAGTACAAACAATGACAGATAACAGGAATAGAACTGTATCAGATGTAAGACATGCATTTTCAAAATTTGGAGGTAATTTAGGAACTGATGGGTCTGTCGCATACTTATTTAAAAAACTCGGCATTATTCAAATCAATAAAAATTATTCAGAAGAAGAACTTATGGAAAATGTCATTGAATCTGGAGCGATTGATTTCACAGAAGAAGAAGATTTTTTTGAAGTGACAACAGACCCAAATCAATTTAGTAGGATTATTGAGTATTTTAAACAAAATAAAATTGAATATTTGAATGCAGAATTATCCTTAAGAGCTGATACGCTTGTAAATTTAAATCAAGACATGTCTGAGAAAGTTTTAAATATCATGGAATTTATGGATGATCTTGATGATGTTCAGGAAGTTTATACTAATGCAGAGTTTCCTGAAAATTTTGAGGTGAAAGGATAAACTTTGTCTATTAACTCAAGAAATAAAGGTGCTGCATTTGAGAGACAGATTGCAAATGCACTTATAAAAGATCTAAATCTTAAAAATCCAGTCAAAAGAATATTAGAGCAGACCCGTACAAAAGAATTACCTGATCTTATGCTAGGAAAATGGTGCATTGAATGTAAAGCTTATGGTGCTGGCGCTGAACCAAGACCAGATTGGTGGGAGCAGGTTCTTGCTTCTGCAAGACAAGATAACTTCAGACCAGCTTTAGTATATAAATTTAATAATAGACCAATTAAGGTTCGTATATTAGCAAAATCGATTAATAACAAAATAAGCAACAATCTTGTCACTGTAGATCTTTTATGGCCAGATTTTATTCAAATAATACTTGAATTATTCCAAGAGGATATTGAGTTACATGAACAAAATTATCAAGTGTAGTGAATTAAGTTTTGATATTTATATCGAAGACACAGATTTTCAAGGTGTTGTATATCATTCTAATTATTTGAAGTATTTCGAAAGATCGAGATCGAGATTTCTTTCAAGTATTGGTATCTCTCAAAAAGAACTAAGGTTTAAAGATTTAGCATTTGTTGTTAAAAGTATTTATATAAATTATCTTTCAGCAGCTGAACTCGGCGATCAAATAATAGTCCAATCAAATGTAGAAAAAAAATCTAATGCAAGAATGATTTTTCATCAAAAGATTATCAATAAAGCAAATGGAAATGAGTTTGTAGATGGTGAAGTAGAAGTTTGTTTTATTAATCTTTTAACAAAAAAACCAAAAAAGTTTCCAGATGATTTATTATTAATTTTTAATTAGGAAGAATTTATGGAAGAAGTTTCAGTATTAAATCTCTTTTTAGATGCTGGTATTGTAGTTAAGATTGTCATGCTACTTCTTTTTGTTGCCTCTATATTATCTTGGATAGTGATTGTCGAAAGATATAATTTTTTTAAAAAGGTCAAAAAAGAAAATAAGGCTTTTTTAGAAAAGTTTTGGGGAGGAAAAGACCTAGATATCTTATTCAAAGAAATAAATAGGGATGATTTTTTATACGGCGCAAGAAACTTATTTAAAAATTCTTTTGATGAGTTTAGCTCTCTAAAAGAAGTTGATGATATTTCTGAATTAGATTTAGAAAGCATTAATCGATCAATGAGAGTCTCTATAGCATCAGATGAGGAGGAAATGAACAAACATCTACCATTTCTTGCCAATGTTGGGTCTGTTAGTCCATATGTTGGTTTGCTGGGAACTGTTTGGGGGATAATGACATCTTTCATAGGATTATCAGATGCAACTCAAGCAACTATAAATGCAGTTGCTCCTGGAATATCAGAAGCATTAATTGCAACAGGCATGGGACTATTTGCTGCAATACCTGCAGTTGTCGCATTTAACAAGTTTACATCCGAGTCTGAAACTATAAGTCAGGGGACACTTATCTTTGCAGAAGAATTAGCGAGTATTTTTTACAAGCAAACAATCAATAAAAAATAGTGATATACAGGTTAGCAAAGAAGAAAAATCTCAAGGCAGAAATTAATGTAGTCCCTTACATTGATGTAATGTTAGTTTTACTGATTATTTTTATGGTCTTATCACCTCTTTTAATTCAGGGTATTGAAGTAAATTTACCTAAAACAGATACTACCAAGATGAGCGTTCAAAATGAACCTCTTGTAATTTCTATTGATAACAATGGAAATTATTTCCTTAACGTTGGTGATGAATCTCTAACAATTACTTTAGATGAACTTAAAAGAAAATCTAAGGTAATCTTTGAAGCAAATCCTGAAATTGAGATAGTTTTTCAAAGCGATAAAGATGTTGCGTTTGACTTTGTTGCAAAAGCAATGGCATCTGTTCAAAGTGTTGGCATCACAAAAGTAGGAATTGTAACTTCAGGTTATGAGAATTAATAAAATATATCTTGAAGCATCTTTTGTATCCTTTGTAATTCATGCTTCAATTATATTATATCTCTTAGGATTTTTTTATTTTGAATCTCAGGAAAGGTCATTACTAAGCAAACCGATTGAGGTAAGTCTTATTTTTCAAGATAATGTAAAAGAAATTAAGAAAAATAATTCGATATTAGAAACAAAGAATTTTAAAATCAATGAAATCCCAGATAGTGCTATAGACAAAAAATCTATATCATTTGATTCCCTCATTCCTTCAATTAGTTTAAATGATCTTATTGCTGAAGATAAATCAATTTCAACAGATTATGAAGAAAATCAAATAGATATACTTAGTTCTTATATTATTGAAAATATTCAATCTGCATGGAGAAAGCCAATAAATATACAAGACGGCTTGGTTTGTGATTTAAGATTATCAATTAACAAAAATGGCAGAATTATAGATATTAATTTGATTAAAAGCAGTGGAAACTTGAGATTTGATAACTCCGCTCTAAAAGCAGTTCAAAGAGTTGAAACTTTTAGTTTTTTACAAGATATTCCAATGAGTATATACAATTCAAATTTTAGGAGTATCGTGATTACCTTTAATCCATCATGAATAAAAAATTACTTGTTTTAATATTTTCTAATTTCTTGAATGCAGAACTTATTCTTGAAATTACACAGGGAACTGAAGACCCTTATAGAGTAGCTTTAGTTCAATTTGAAGGAAATAAAAATATATCAAAAAATATCAATGAAATTATTAGAAATAATTTAACAAGGTCAGGTGAATTTAAAATATTCGGAAATGATGATCTGATATCAAATCCATCAGATGAAACAGAAGTTATATTTAATGATTTTAAGATTCTTGATATAGATTATTTAATCTTAGGAAAAATTATCGAGGAAGGTGCTGGTATTTCTGTTATTTACGAGATTTATGATATCAACATGAGTAAAAAAATAAGAACATCAACGGTTTTTGGAATTCCCAATAAGAATAGACAGCTAAGTCATTACATTAGTGATGGGATTTATGAAGAAATCACTGGTATTAAGGGAATTTCATCAACAAAAATTCTTTATGTAACAGAAAAAGATAATTTTAATCTTGTAATTGCTGATGCTGATGGAAGCAATGAACAAATCCTTTTAAAAAGTAATGATCCAATAATTTCTCCATCATGGTCTCCTGATTCAAAAAAAGTCGCTTACGTGTCATTCGAGACAGGTATGGCAAAAGTTTATATACAAAATATAGCAACTGGAAAAAGAGAACTTGCAATTGAAAATTCATCTCAAATTAGTTCACCTTCATGGTCGCCAGATGGAAAATTTTTATCATTAACAATGTATCAAGATGGCAATGCTGAAATTTATATTTTAAATTTGAAAAACAAAAAGCTTACTAGACTTACAAATCACTATTCAATTGATACCGAATCATCTTGGTCACCAAAAGGATCAAAAATAATCTTTACGTCAGGAAGATCGGGTTCGCCTCAAATTTATGAATTAAATTTGAAGAGATCTAATTCAAAACCAAAAAGATTAACATTTGATGGTAATTACAATGCCAAAGGATCATATTTACCTGATAATGATGGAATTATATTTGTTCATAGAGAGAATTCAAACTTTCAGATCGCAATCAAATATTTCGACGAGAATTATGTTAGACCTTTAACTCAAGCACAATTAGACGAATCGCCTAGCATTTCACCTAATGGAAATGTTATAGTCTATGCTATAAAAGATGATGGAATGGGACTCCTTGCTGGTATAACTTTGAGTGGAGTTAAATTCAGACTTCCAGCAAAAATGGGTAGTGTCAGAGAACCAGCTTGGTCAGGTTTTTTAAGATAACTTTATGGAGAAAAAAATGTTTTTAAGAAATAAAATAAATTTTTTAATCGCAGTAATTTTTCTATCTTCATGTTCAAGTATGAACGTTACTGAGGAAAGAGTTTACTCAGATGATGTCAAAACTGTAGAGGCATCATCAAGCGATAGTATTCAATATGATAATAAAGCCGTATTCGCTAGCGCAACAATATATTTTGAATTTGATAAATCAAATTTGACAAGCAAATCAATCCAAATATTAAAAAGTGTGGCTAGTGCTTTAAATGAAAATAAATCCATTCAAGTTACTCTTGCTGGACATGCTGATGAAAGAGGAACACGAGAATATAATCTTGCATTAGGTCAAAGAAGAGCAGAAACAGTTAGTGATTATTTTATATTGAATGGTATAAGCAAAAATAGAATAAGTGTTAAAAGCTATGGTGAAGAAAGACCATTAGCAATAGGCCAAGATGATGATAGCTACTCAAAAAATAGAAGGGTTGAAATCAATTAATGAGATTGAAATTTCTAATCTCAAAATATCTTTTTATAATACTTTTTTCTTCTAATAATATTGTTGCGAATGAAAACGAAGATATTAAAACAGATATCTTATTTCTAAAAATTCAAGAATTAGAATCAGAGATTGCTGATCTAAGAAATAGAATTGAGTCTCAAAATTTTCTAATTGAAAAATTAATTCAAGAATCATTTGATAATCAGGTAGATAATAAAGAAGATGAAATTGAAGAATTGACACTCAATTCTGATATTAGGTTTGAAGGTATTGATGATCTAAGGAGCAAAGAACAAATTTATGACTCAGCCATTGAAGCTCTTGAGAGTCAAAATTTTGAAAGAGCTTTTAATTTATACAAATATTTTGTTGATAATTTCAATGATGAAGAGAAAAGGCCACTATCACTTTTTTGGTTAGGAGAAATAAGCATGATAAATAATGATCTTGAAAATGCTAAGGTTTTTTTTATGGAACTAATAAGCAAATATCCAAGTCATTATAGAATTCCTTTATCTCATAAAAAGATTGGAGATATTTATTTAAAATCTAGTCAAACTGAGAACGCTAGAGAAAAATATAATTTTGTTGTCAGGGAGTATCCTAATAATACCGCCTCTTCTTTAGCCTTGCAGTTATTGAAAAATATGGAATAATCACCATCTTTTGATATGTGCATTTATAAATGTGGGTCGCTAGCTCAGCTGGTAGAGCAGTTGGCTTTTAACCAATTGGTCACAGGTTCGAATCCTGTGCGACCCACCACTTTTTGGAGTAAATTTGTTTAGTTTTATAAAAAGCTCCATATCTAAAGAATCAATTCTTGGTTCTTCACTATTTTTCTTAGTTTTATCGTCTTGGTATACCTTAAGGCCTGTTAGAAATGAAATGGCTGTAGCTAATGTAAATGAACTTCCTTACCTTTTAGCAGCTGGTGCCATAGCAATGCTCATTGTCAATCCATTGTATTCTTGGATAGCCTCAAAGTCAGATTTAAAAAAAATAATACTTTTTTGTTATTCGTTTTTGATTTTAAACTTAATGCTATTCCTCTTTAGTTGGAAAATATTAGATCTTGGTGATTCAATTTGGTTAGGTAGAATTTTCTATGTATGGTGTAATGTATATTCTTTTTTTGTTGTTTCTATCTTTTGGGTTGTAATAATTAATTTATATAGAACTGCTGAGAAAAGATCTTTTTACGGCATTATAATGGCTGGTGGTTCTTTAGGTGCTGTATTTGGTTCCGAAATTTCGAAAAGATTTTCAAGTTCATTTAATGAGCTTGGCTTAGAATTATTTAGCATATCAGCAGCACTTTTTCTGTTTTTAGCAATGTTACTAGCTATATACATGTTATCGACTTCAAACAACGATGAAGCTGTTGAAATAGATAATATTGGTGGGGGAAGTTTTGATGCTATAAAAAATTCTATTCAAATTAGTGAAATAAGAAATATTTCTTATTATGTTTGGTTGTGGACTGCTTTAATGACAATACAATGGATTACAGCAATAAATATAGTTGAAGAATGGTCACAAGATTCCGGCCAGAGAATTATATTTTTTGCAACTGTTGAACAAGTAACATCTCCAATAACCCTGATAGTTCAACTTTTCTTCACAAATTTAATTATCAAAAAAATTGGAATTAAGAATATCTTAGTATCATATGGATTTTTATTTTTCTTAGCATATTTACTTTACGGATTAATTCCATCAATAGTATCTGTTGGAATTGTTACAGTGCTTTTGAGAGTCTTTGAGTATGGTATAAATAAACCAACGAGAGAGATGATTTTTAGTGCTTTAAAAAAGAATGATAGATATAAATCAACAGTCTTTATTGATACGTTTATCTCTAGATTTGGGGATTTATCAGGCAGTGGTTTTATCGCATTAGGAAAGTTGACAACACTTGCTGCTAATATTTATCCAATAATTGCTATACCAATCACTGGCATACTATCGATATTTGGATCAAGAATCTCAAAAGATTTAAAAACTAAAGACCTCTAGAGTTGCTAATAACTTTTTTTATTTGAATTATTTTGGTCATTATCCGCTCAGATATTTGGAAGTTATTTTGTGTAAGCTTTAGAGCAAATTCTAGTTGATTAAGAGCTCTTTCATTTTGACCTAGTAGCAAAAAGTACTCGGCTCTACTTTGATGATACCCTACGATATTTTTGCTACTTCTTTGAATTTCGGATAAAAGAAGCCAAAGCTCAGGACTATTGTTTTTTGTTAAAAGTTGGTCCCTTATTATTTCTTCAGATTCAAAATGTTTCTGCATCGCTAAAAGAATTTTCGCTTTTGAAATTGAAAGTGGATAGTTTCTTGGTGATATTTCTAAAAACTTATTTACGAGTAAAAAAGCCTCCTCATTCTTATTAAATTCATACAAGATATCAATCTTTGTATTGTTTAAAACGAGATTTTTAGGATACTTTAAAATAATTTTATTGATAACATCTAAGCTTTTTTGATAATCATTATTTTTTTTATATGCAAGGGCTAAACCATATAAGTTAGCATCTGTTTGTTCTTCTTTAGCTCTTTGTTGGAATCTTCTCAAAGCATTTGAGGGTATATTTTCGTAATATACTTCAAGTCTTGTTTTCATTAGTGAAAATTCTAGTGAGTCTCTTTTTGTATTTTCGCTTGATAAATTCTCAGCAGCATTGAATGCGTCACTTATTCGCGAGGAAGATAAGGGATGTGTTAGTAAAAACTCAGGTGGTAAATCTCCAGAAAGCCTTCTTATCTCATTCATATTTTCAAACATTTCGCCCATTGAGTTTGGGTCATATCCTGCCTTTACAAGATTAGAGAAGCCAACTCTATCAGCTTCTTTTTCAAAAAGACGACTATATCTTAAATTTTGTGACTGCAATATTGCTGGTCCAACAGCCATTGCATTTGGGTTGTTACTAATTAGGGCAATTGCTATGGAGGATACCATAACTAAAGCAGACGCAAGGTTACTGTCTTGTGATTTTAAAACATTTCTGGCAAAGTGTCTTTGACTTAAATGAGCTAACTCATGAGCAATAACTGAAGAAAATTGGCCCTCGTTATCTGAATAAAGAAAAAGTCCTCCATTTACACCAATTACACCTCCAGGTGCAGCAAAAGCATTCAGAGAATCATCATCTATTAAGAGTAGGGTAAAATACCTATCTTTTACCTGACTATATTCAGAAAGTCTGTATAAGAGATGTTCTGTGTATTCATATAGGAGTGGATCGGATATTAATGGTGCTTGGGAGTATACTTGCTCGAGAAACATTTCACCAATCGCCTTTTCTTGTGAGTAAGATACGGCTCCAGAAACTCTATCTCCAAGTTCTGGCAAAGATACTTCATCAATCTCATCATTAAATGCAGAAAGATTTAAACAAAAAAATATTCCTAATAAGCATTGAAATAAGACTTTCATTACAAAAATAATATATAAAATAAATAATTAGAACATTATAACAATGTAAAAGTTTAATATTTTCAATAAATTCTTATATATAATGTAAATTAATTTTTATGATTGAAAATTTATCAAATATATTTAAACGCATTTTTAATAATGAAGAGACAATAATATTTTCTATAATTATTATCTTTTCTCTAATAGCATTTAGTTTATTTATTGAGGTTTTAACTCCATTTATAATAAGTATTATTGTTGCCTATTTACTAGTTGGACTGCAAAAAAATATTGAGACCTATAATATCTCTCAGCCAATATCCACAATTATCGCATTTTCAATATTTATTATCGTTGGAGCTGCAATGTTCACATGGTTAATACCTCTTATATACGTTCAACTTCAATCATTTGTTTTAGATATACCGAGATTATTCAATGAATTTTTAGGTTTTGTATCTACAATACCTACTGCATTTCCGGAGTTAGTGAATTCAGATCAAATTAGTGTTTTTTTTCAAGCTGTATCATCTGAGTTAAGTTCCATAACTCAAAATATAGTTAAATCCTCTATTTCAGGCATACAAAGCACAATTACTGTTCTTCTTTATGTAATTTTATTTCCTATTCTTGTTTATTTTTTTTTATTTGATAGGAAAAATATTATAGAAGGTTGTCTTAAAATTATTCCTGGTGATAGAGCTATGTTGTCACAGGTATGGTCAGAAATGGATATTCAATTAAGTAACTATGTTAGAGGAAAAGTTCTTGAAATATTTATTGTTGGAATTGCAGCAGGAATTTTATTTGCTGCATTTGGTTTAAATTATGGAGCTCTTTTGGCAGTGCTAGTTGGTCTTTCAGTTCTTATACCTTTTGTTGGTGCATTTTCTGTAACTATTCCCATTGTAATTATTGGGTTATTACAATTTGGTCTAGGAACAGAGTTTTATTTATTAATTGGTTTATACCTTTTACTTCAATTCATCGATGGTAACCTTCTTGTTCCAATAATATTTTCAGAGGCTGTAAAACTTCACCCAATAGTGATTATTCTTGCTGTATTTATCTTTGGAAGTATATTTGGTTTCTGGGGAGTATTTTTTTCAATACCACTTGCGACATTCATAAAAGCTGTTTGGAATGCATGGCCAGGAATTTCACCTAAAAATGAAGGGTAAGCTATTTATATTATTATTTTTTCACTCCCTTATGGTAACTAGCGAAAATTATGGAATAGTCGTTCATGGCGGTGCTGGCGTATTGTCGAATCTAACTGAAGCTCAGCAAAAAAATATTGAGCAAAAACTTACAAAAACACTTATTGCTTCATATCAAATTTTAGAAAATGGAGGGTCTAGTTTAGATGCAGTTGAGTTTGCTGTGTCAGAATTCGAAGATTCACCATTATTCAATGCTGGAAAAGGTTCTGTTTATGCTTCAAATGAGACTCAAGAAATGGATGCATCAATCATGTTTGGTAAAAATAGATTAGCTGGGGCAGTGGCATCAGTAAAAGTCATCAAGAATCCAATTAAACTTGCAAGAGTTGTAGCTGAAGAAACATCTCATATATTACTAGTAGGTGATGGAGCAGAATCATTTGCAAAAAAAAATGGATTAGATATTGTTGATCCAAATTATTTTTACTCTGAAAAAAATTTAAAAAGATTAAAAATGTTAAAAAATAAAGTTGCAAAAAATTCAACAGTTCAAGATAAAATAGGAACAGTAGGTGCAGTTGCGATTGATAAAGATGGTAATATCTCAGCAGCAACATCAACAGGAGGAATGACCAATAAGATGCCTGGGAGAGTTGGCGACTCTCCAATTATAGGATCGGGTACCTGGGCTCAGAATGGGGTTTGTGGAGTATCATCAACTGGTCACGGAGAGTTTTTCATAAAATATCAAGTTGCACGTGAAGTTTGTACAAGAATGGAGTATTTAAATCAATCTTTAAAAGAATCGTCTTCAAATATAATCAATGAGTTAGAGGAAATTGGTGCATCAGGAGGTTTAATCGCGATCGATAAAGAAGCAAATATATCAACACCATTTAATACAGACGGCATGATAAGAGGAAGTATTACTAACAAGAAAGCTTTGAGTGTCGGAGTATATTAAAGATTTTCCACTGCTTCAAGAACTTCCTCAACATGTCCTTTAACTTTAACCGATCTCCATTCTTTGATAATTTTTCCTTCTTCCGATACTAAAAACGTTGATCTATCTACACCCAAATATTGTTTACCATACATTGATTTGAGTTTTATAACGTTAAAAGATTTACACATTTTTTCATCAGGGTCTGATAAAAGCTCAAAAGGAAACGATTGTTTTTGTTTAAAGTTTTCATGAGACTTTACGCTATCCCTTGATACTCCTAGTATTTCAGTATTTAGTTTCTGAAAAGACTTAAAGTTATCACTAAAGTCATTTCCTTCAACAGTACATCCTGGAGTACTGTCCTTAGGATAGAAATAAATAATTAAGTTTTTTCCTTTAAAATCTGCTAAAGAAAGACTCTTATTGCTAGTACATTCACCCGAAAATTCCGGGCATTTTTTTCCTTCAAGTTTTTTTTCCATATTTTCCTTTGAATAATTTTTAAATAAAATAGTGTATAGTCATATTTTTACTTATTTTGAAAATGATGCAAGCTTTAAAAGGAAGTATAGTGGCGTTAGTCACACCAATGATGGAAAATGATGACATTGACTATAAATCGTTAGAAAGTCTAATAGACTGGCATATTGAACAGGGAACTAACGGAATAGTATCTGTAGGCACGACTGGAGAGTCTGCAACACTTGATGTAAAAGATCATCTAGATGTAATTAAACATACTGTTGATTATGCAAATTCAAGAATCCCCATTATTGCTGGCACAGGTGCTAACTCCACAACCGAAGCTATTGAATTGACTGAAGAATCAAAGAAGCATGGAGCAGATTATGCTTTAATAGTTACCCCTTATTATAATAAACCTAATCAAAATGGCTTAATAAAACATTATTTAAAACTTGCTGATAGTGTTGATATCCCTCAAATTTTATACAATGTTCCCTCACGAACTGCATGTGATTTATTACCTTCGTCAGTAAAAGTGCTTTCGGAACATAAAAATATTATTGGAATTAAAGAGGCAGTAAACACTGATAAAAGAGTAAATGATTTGTTAGATATTTCAAAAGATAATTATGACTTTATGTTGTTTTCAGGAGATGACCCAACATTTCTTTCAATGATGCAAAAAGGCGGAAATGGTGTTATTTCTGTTGCTGCAAATGTTGTGCCTAATTTTATTTCAAATATTTGCTCACTAATTAATAATGGCAAAAATGAAGAAGCTATAAATATTAATAAGAAACTATGCAATCTTTATGATCTTTTGTTTATTGAATCTAATCCCATTCCAGTAAAGTGGATGTTATATAAAATGAATTTTATTCAAAATTCAATAAGGCTTCCATTATTAGAACTAAACAAAAAATATCAAGAAAACGTTTTAAATGAGATGTTAAAATTAGAATTATTATGATTAAGCAAACATCATCAATTTTTATAATACTCATGATAAGTTCTTGTTCAATGCTAGGAGGCCCCGATGGTTATTTTCCTGATAAAAAATATGACTTTCTCAAAGAAGAGATTGAAGAAACAATAAGTGTTCCAGATGAGCTAGATTCCCCTAATCTTGAGAATCATTACCCAGTTAACAAAATTCTAGAAGTTGATAAAAATTTAGAAATACCTAAGCCCAGACAAATTTTTGCATCAGCTGGAGATAGTTCTGTTCAGTTAAGAAGGCTTGGAGAACTCATGTGGATTTATATAGAAACACTTCCTTCAACATCATGGCCCATTTCTAAAAATTATTGGGATACTTCTTCATATGATGTTACAAAAGCAGATCCACTATCTGGAGAGATCGACATTGATTATGATCAATCTTCAAAACTATTAATGAGAGTAGAACATGGTATCAAAGAAGCATCAACAGAGATATTTTTATTTAAAGTCAACAAAACCAGTATGGAAATTGAAAGCGATCCTGAGTTTATTCAGGCTGAAATGGAAAAAATGCTAAATTATTATGCTGAATCATTATCAACTTTTTCAGGTACATCACTAGCAGCACAAAATCTAAATGAAATGAAAAAGGCAAGCATATTTTCTGAAAATGGAAAAACAGTTATTGCACTTGATCTAAATTTTGATAGAGCTTGGTCCTCAGTAAGTAAAGCTTTAGATGCGGCAGAAGTGGTAACAAACGATAGAGATAGAAGTAAAGGAATATTTTTTGTAAGTTTAGCCAAAGATGAGGAGAGAAGATTTTTTGGCCTTTTTGGTGGCAGAAACTCAAATGATAGTTCTCAAAGTTTAATTTTAAGTGAGGATGCTGAATTTGAGATCATAATTACACCTGAAGATAACAAATCATATGTAAGAGCAATATCAAAAGATGGTAATATTGAAAAATCCGAAGAACTTTTATCAAAAATTAATGAATCTTTAAGCTAATGAAAAAAATTCAAGAGATAACAAAAGGTAAAGCAAAGTCCATGTATACAACTGAAAATGATGATCATTTGGTTATGCATTTTAGTGATGATACATCTGCTTTTGATGGTAAGAAAAAGGAAGCGCTTTTAGGCAAAGGCTCAGTAAATAATCAATTTAATGCATTTATTATGAAACACCTCAAAGAAAATGGTGTTGAAACGCATCTTATAGATGTAATTGATAGTACAGATTCTCTTGTATTTA
Source organism: uncultured SAR86 cluster bacterium (assembly GCA_902586925.1). Taxonomy (GTDB): domain Bacteria; phylum Pseudomonadota; class Gammaproteobacteria; order Magnimaribacterales; family D2472; genus SAR86A. Next base: position 781,591 of record CACIJE010000001.1, read on the forward strand.
AATTAGACATGTTTCCAATCGAATGCGTTATTAGAAATAGGGCATCAGGTTCAATATGTCAAAGACTGGGAACTCAAGACGGACTAGTTCTTGAAAATCCATTATTTGAGTTTTTTTTAAAAGATGATGATTTAGGTGACCCGTTAATTAATGATGAACATATAATTTCTTTTGGTTGGGCAAACAATGAACAAATTGAAGAAATGAAAAAACAAACCTATCGAGTAAATGAAATATTGTCAAAATTGTTTCTAGACTCAGGTCTTATATTAGTTGATTTTAAAGTCGAATATGGTGTTTACAAAGATAAAATTTTATTAGCAGACGAGTTCACACCAGATGGATGTAGATTGTGGGATTCAAAAACAATGAAAAAAATGGATAAGGATCGCTTCAGGCAAGGATTAGGAGATGTTGTCGAATCCTATCATCAAGTTGCAGAAAGGCTTGGCATGAATATTGAAACTTGACTAATTTAGTCAGGTATTTATAATCTCTTCCGTGAGATTAACTACTAAGAGCAGATATGCTGTAAATGCACTTACAGAGCTAAGTTTTCTTCAATCTAGAGGACCAGTATCTTTAAGTGATATATCAACAAATCAAAATATTGACTTGAGTTATTTAGAGCAAATTTTTAGGAAGCTAAGAATTGCAGGAATTGTTAAAAGTATTCGAGGTAGAAATGGTGGTTACGTTTATGCCAAAAATCCTGCTAATATTTCTATAAAAGAAATTATGTTTGCTGTTGATGAAGTTCTTGATGCAACTAAATGTAATGGCACTTTCGCTTGTCAAAATGGAAAAAAATGTGTCACACATGATTTATGGCATGATCTTAACTTAGTAGTTGAAGATTATTTAGAAAAAATAACAATTGAAAGCCTTGTAGAAAGGAATGATAACCCATATATAAGGGTAAACGAGATTAATTAGATGAGCACACAATCTACAATTTATCTAGACTACGCGTCTACAACTCCTGTTGATCCCAGAGTTGCATCCAAAATGATGGAATTTTTAACACCTGAAGGTGAATTTGGTAATCCTGCATCACGTTCTCACAGGTTCGGTTGGAAAGCAGATGAGGCTGTTGAACAAGCAAGATCGCATGTTGCTAATCTTGTAAATTGCGACCCAAGAGAAATTGTATGGACTTCAGGTGCTACTGAAGCAGATAATTTGGCAATAAAAGGGGTTGCAAGATTTTATAAATCTAAAGGAAATCACATTATCACGTCAAAAATTGAACACAAAGCTGTGTTAGATCCATGCCGACAACTTGAAAGAGAAGGTTTTGACGTCACATATCTGGACCCAGATGAAAAAGGAGTTATTAGCCCAAGCGCAGTAAAGTCAGCAATTAAAGATACAACTGTTCTAGTTTCAATTATGCATATTAATAATGAGTTAGGAACTGTTAATGACATTGAAGAAATTGGGAATATAACTAGAGATAATGGTTCATTTTTCCATGTAGATGCTGCACAAAGCACAGGTAAAGTTGATATTGATCTTGAGAAAATAAATGTTGATTTGATGTCATTTTCTGCTCATAAAACTTATGGACCAAAAGGAATTGGAGCTTTGTATGTAAGAAGAAAACCAAGAGTTAGACTAGAAGCTTTAATTCATGGAGGAGGACACGAAAGAGGCATGAGATCTGGTACATTAGCTACTCATCAAATAGTAGGAATGGGCGAGGCATTTCGTATCGCAAATAAAGAGATGAATCAAGATTGCAATAAGATATCAAAATTTCATGAAAAGTTTTTAGACAAAGTAAAAGAAATCGATCATGTTTATATTAACGGTGATCTCGATAATAAAGTCCCTAACATTTTAAATATAAGTTTTAATTTTGTAGAAGGCGAGTCATTAATCATGGGTTTAAAAGACATTGCAGTATCCTCTGGCTCTGCGTGTACATCAGCAAGTTTAGAGCCTTCATATGTTTTAAGAGCTTTAGGTAGAAAAGATGAATTAGCTCATAGCTCAATTAGATTTTCCTTTGGTAGATTTACTAGCGATGATGATGTCAATAATACTTTGGATATATTAGCTAATGTTGTCTACAGATTAAGAGAGCTTTCACCTTTATGGGAAATGCATCTTGACGGCATTGACTTAGATACTGTTGAATGGAATGCACACTAGGGAATAATTATGGCTTATAGCAAAAAAGTAGTAGAAAAATTTGAAAATACACTCAATAATCCAGAAGCTTTCAAGGTTGGAAGATTTGATCCAAAAGATTCTGATGTTGGTACGGGCATGGTAGGTGCTCCTGCATGTGGCGATGTTATGAAACTTCAAATTAAGTGTGAACCAAAAGGTAATACTCATGTTATTAAAGATGTTAAATTTAAAACTTATGGCTGTGGTTCTGCAATTGCTTCGTCCAGTGAATTGGTAGAAATGCTTATTGGGAAGACTCTCGAAGAAGCTAAATCAATTAAAAACATAGAAATTGCTAAGGCTTTAGAGTTACCTCCCATAAAGATTCATTGTTCTGTTTTAGCAGAAGATTCGATCAAACAAGCAATAGAGGATTACGAAACAAAACAATAGATAATGGAAACATTTACTGCCTCAGATTTAAACTTTTCAAATAGCGCTATAGCACATTTCAACAAGGTTTTAAAAGATAGAGGAAGAGGTGAGGGCGTAAGATTAGGTATCAAAAAAGCTGGCTGTTCTGGCTATGAATATACTTTTAATTTTGTTGATGAAGTTTTAGACAATTATATAGCTTTTGAAAAAAATGGATGTAAGATTTTTGTTGATTCTAATAGCTTTTCTTTTCTCAAGGGTAGTTTAATTGATTACGTTGATGATGGTTTAAATCAAGGTATCAAATTTGTAAATCCAAATGCTAAAGCTGTTTGCGGTTGCGGCGAAAGTTTCACTCTTTAAATTATGGCAAAAATTAAAATATGGCCTCATGAGGAAATTTGTCCTAATGGTGCAGAAATAGAATCTCTTCCAGATGAGACTATATGTGAGGCAGCTCTTAGAAATCATATAAAGATTGAACATGCTTGCGAGATGTCAGCAGCATGTACTACTTGTCACTGTATAGTTAGAAAAGGTTTTGAAAGCCTTGAATCTGCAAGTGATATTGAGGAAGATTTGCTCGATAAAGCCTGGGGTCTTGAGCAGACATCTAGACTAAGCTGCCAGGCAGTTCCGCCCTTAAATGAAGAGATAGAGATAGAACTACCAAAATATAATATCAACATGGTTTCAGAAGATCACTAATGGAAAAAATTGATTGGCTCGATGTTTTAGAAATTGCAATACAACTGAATGAAAAATTTCCAGAACTTGATCCTCAATGGATAAGCTTTCCTGATCTACACCAAAAAATCTGTGAACTGGATAATTTTGAAGGCGATAAAGATAAGTCTAATGAAAAGATATTAGAAGCTATTCAGATGCATTGGATAGAAGAATATCAATAACTCTAATATAATAGCGAATAATTTTTTAAAGGTTACTAAATATGTCAACTGAAAAAACTCTTTCAATTATTAAACCTGACGCAGTAAGTAAAAACATTATTGGAAAAATAATATCAAGATTTGAGGAAAATGGTCTAAGTATTGTTGCGGCTAAATTAATTCAATTATCTGATGAAACCGCATCTGGATTCTATGCTGAACATCAAGGGAAGCCCTTTTTTGATGCTTTAAAAAAGTTTATGACTTCGGGCCCAGTATTCATTCAGGTACTAGAAGGAGAAAACGCAGTACAAAAAAATAGAGATTTAATGGGAAGCACCGATCCTAAAGAAGCAGATAATGGCACAATAAGAGCAGATTTTGCATCTAGTATAGATGCAAATGCTGTTCATGGATCTGATTCTGTAGAGAGTGCATATAGGGAGATTGAGTATTTCTTTAAGGCTGAAGAAATATTGAATAAATAAATTGTTAAAAAAAATTAATCTTTTGGGCTTCTCACTTGAATCGCTCGAAAGTTTTTTTTCTGATCTCGGGGAACCAAAGTTTAGAGCCAAACAATTATTAAGTTGGATTCATCAAAGAGGAGTTACTAAATTTGATTTGATGACAGATTTCAATAAACTTTTGCGTAAAAAATTAAATTCAATCGCAGTCATAAAGCCTCCAAAAATACACAAAGAATTTTTGTCTGATGAAGGAACAAAAAAATTTCTTATTGAATTGGATTCAGGCTCAATGATCGAAATGGTTATTATTCCAGAAAAAAGTAGAACAACCTTATGTGTTTCTTCTCAAGCAGGCTGTGCTTTGCAATGCACGTTTTGTGCAACTGGAGCTCAAGGATTTGATCAGGATCTAGGAAGCGATGAAATTATTGGACAACTATGGCTGGCAAATTTCATGACTAAAAAACTAAATCCCATTACAAATGTTGTTTTTATGGGTATGGGTGAGCCTCTTTTAAATTATGATGCAGTTCTTGAGTCAGCTAAGATTATGAAAAATCAATGCGCATATGGATTATCGAGAAAAAGGATAACTATTAGCACTTCTGGTATAGTCCCAAAAATTGATAAATTATCAAAAGATATTGATGTTTCGCTTGCAATATCATTGCATGCACCAGATGATAACTTGCGAGATGAAATAGTTCCAATAAATAAGAAATATCCTATCAAATCTCTAATAAAAGCATGCGAGGATTATTTAAAAAGTTTTAGTAATAAGAAAAATATTACAATGGAATATGTCTTGATAGATGGAGTGAACGATTCTATCGACCATGCAAAAAAACTTTCTATTCTTTTGAAAGATGTCTCATGCAAAATAAATTTAATACCTTTCAATAGTTTTGAAGGGTCAAGTTACAAAAGACCTAAGAATAAACAAATGAATTCTTTCAAAAAATATCTTATGGGAAAAGGCTATATTACTACTTTGAGGACCACAAGGGGTAATTCAGTTAGTGCTGCCTGTGGCCAGCTTGTAGGCGACTTATCTAATACCATAAAAGGTAAAAATCTGATAAACCACAGAACAATATAATGACTATAGAATTAAAATCTGCAAGTTCAGTTAAAACGGGTAAAAAGTTTTTGGAAAAAAGAAAAGATTTAGGTATTTCAATAAAAGAAGCATCAAAAATTTTATATATAAATAAAGACTATCTTCAAGCAATTGAAACTGGGACTTATAATATTTTTCCAAGCGAATCATTTGCAAAGGCATATTTTAAAAAATATGAAGACTTTTTAAAAATTAAAGAAGAATTTCCAAGCGTTTTTGACTTAAAGCCAAGTACAAATCAACCAAAGATATCACAAGAAATTATTATTAATGAGAATCGAGATGTAAAGAAAATTTTTATTTCGTTGGGTTTAGCAATTTCTTTGATATTAGCAATATATCTTTTTTTTGCACTTGATTCTTCATATAAAAATCTAAATGAAGAGAGCATTTCCGATATAGAAAATCAACCTGTAAATGAAATAGACTATCAGAATAATGCTGAGATAATTGAATTAATCGAAGCTGAAAAGCTAGTAGCACCAATTGAAAATGCCAACAATGTACTCAAACTCCAATTTCAAGGAGAGTCCTGGATGGAAATTTATATCGAAAATAAAATAAGCGTAGCACAACTATTTAATGCAGGAGATTCGTTTGAAAGAGAGATTTTAAGATCATTTAAAATTGTTGTTGGTAATGCTGATTTTGTGAAAGGAACATATAATGGTTATGAAATTGATTTTATTGCTGATGCTAATAGACTATCAGGAGTGAGCACTATTATTTTAAATGAGTAATTGGATAAAACGAAAGAATACCAAGGTTGTAAATGTTGGTAATGTTCCAGTTGGCGGTGGAAATCCGATTTCTATTCAGTCAATGACAAATACTGACACTAAGGATGTTGTATCAACTATTAAACAAATTAAGAATCTTGAATTAGCCGGTGCAGATATTGTAAGAGTCTCAGTTCCAGGTTTTGAGGAAGCACAAGCATTTAAAGAGATTAAAAAGGGCGCAGATATTCCTTTAGTTGCAGATATTCATTTTGATTATAAAATTGCTTTAGAAGTAGCTGATACGGCTGATTGTTTAAGAATAAATCCAGGCAACATTGGAAAAGAGAATAGGGTCAAGGAAGTCATAAACTCTGCAATTGATAATAATATTCCTATAAGAGTTGGTGTAAATGCTGGTTCATTAGAAAAAGATCTGCAAAAAAAATATGGAGAGCCAAATGCTGATGCTCTTGTTGAGTCTGCTCTTCGGCACGTAGAAATACTCGATAAGTTCAATTTTGAAAATTACAAAATGAGTCTTAAAGCTTCAAATATTGAAATGACTGTAGATGCATACAGAAAAATCTCTACACTCATAAATCAACCTCTCCATCTTGGAATAACTGAGGCAGGAAGCTTCAGAGCTGGAACTGTAAAGTCTTCAATAGGAGTAGGCATGCTTTTGTCAGAGGGTATCGGTGATACTATAAGAATCTCATTAGCTTCAGATCCCATTGATGAAATTAAAATCGGATGGGATATTTTAAAGAGTCTTAACATTAGAAGTCGTGGAGTAAAAATTATTGCATGTCCGAGCTGCTCAAGACAAAACTTTAACGTAATAGAAGTTGTGAATGAACTTGAACAAAGACTTGAAGACATTTCTGATGATATAGAAGTAGCAATAATTGGATGCTATGTTAATGGTCCAGGTGAGAGTAAAGCAGCAAATATTGGATTAACAGGCGCTAGCCCAAATAATTTGTTATATATTGATGGGGCACCTAATAAGAAAATTGCGAATGAAAACCTGGTGGACGAGCTTGAAGATCAAATAAGAGTTAAGATTTCTAAAAATAAAACTGAATCAGAAAAAATTATACTAAGAAGCTAACATGGAAAAAATTAACTCTTTGACAGGAATGCTTGATTTAATATCCAGTAAATCAGATCAAAATGAATTTGCAAATAAGATATTTTCTACCGAAGAGTCTCTGAGGGTGATTTTTGAAAATTTTTCTCTTTGTGAAATCAGAACACCTGCTCTAGAAAATACAAATCTCTTTAAAAGATCAGTTGGAGACACCTCAGATATTGTAAATAAGGAGCTATACACATTTTTAGATAAGAATGAAAAAAGTATTAGTCTAAGACCAGAAGGAACTGCAAGTGTCATAAGATCAGTTGTTGAAAAAAAACTTGATGGACAACTTCATAAATTATGGTACCTAGGACCAATGTGGAGATATGAGAGACCTCAAAAAGGGAGATTTAGGCAATTCAATCAAGCTGGAGTTGAAATTTTAGGATACGAAGAGGGTGTTGCAGAGTTTGACTTAGTTTCTTTGATTTGCAGCATTAACAAAGAGTTAAAAATTCATGAACCAATTTTAAAGATTAATCATTTAGGAGATAAAGATGCAAAAAAAGAATATTGCAAGGCTCTTAGAGATTTTTTAAAACCTATGGAAAATGATTTAGATGAAAAAGATCAAGAAAGGCTTAAAAAGAACCCATTAAGAATTTTAGATTCAAAAAATGAGGAAATAAAAAAGATATTGGTAAATGCACCATCTATATCAGATTTTCTTCCTTCAAGCAGTATAGATTTGTTAACGAAACTAAAAAAAACTTTTTCAGATGATTGCAATATACAAATTGATTACAACTTAGTCAGAGGTTTGGATTACTACACAGGGTTGGTTTTTGAGGCAATCTCCTCAGATTTAGGAGCTCAAGATGCATATCTTGGTGGAGGCAGATATGATAGTTTATGCAAGAATTTAGGAGGTAAAGATTTACCGGCAATTGGTATGGCTATTGGAATTGAGAGACTGGCGTTGATTTCAAATTATAAGCATAAAAATAAAACATCGATATCTTTCATAATAATATCTGGTAATGAGGAGCCAAAAGCATATAAAATAGCGCACGACTTGAGGGCACTTAATAAACAAATTAATATTGATGTCCAGTTGTCATATGGAAGTTTAAAGTCAAAACTTCGTAAGGCAAATAAGAATAATGCTTCTTATGCCGTTATTATCGGAGATGAAGAGTTGACTTCAAATACTGCAATTTTGAAATCGCTGAAAGAAAAGGATTCTGAGCAGTCGATTTTGAAGATTGATGAACTTAAAAAGTTTATCTTAAATTTAGAGTAGGTTTAGATAATGAATAATGTTTACGAAAATAATATAAGATTTTTACCATTATTAAAGTTTTTAGATAAATACAAGATATTGTTAATATCTTTAACTATTTTACTTTTGGGAATCATAGTTTTTTTTGTTATTAATAATCAAATTCAGGACAAAAAATCAGAACAAGCTTCTGATCTTTATAAGGAATGGTTAACTATATTTTCAGAGGATAATCCTGATACAGTAGAAATTAACAAAATGTTAAAAATTTTTTTAAACGATTATAAAAAAACTGGTTACACAAAACTTGCTCTTTTAAGCAAAGCTAATTTAGATGCAAAATTAGAAAATTATGAAGAGTCAATTAAGAACTTCAAAGAAATTATTGAACTCACAAACGGTTATAGTGGAAATAAAATTTTTAATAAAATTGCTAGAGTGAGTGCATCAAGACTGCTTTTATCTTCTGATAAATATGAAGAAGCGCTTCAGATGCTTGATATTTATTCTTCTTCAGACACGAATGCATACATTCATGAATTAATGGGTGATATTTTATATAAACAGCAAAAAAATGAACTTGCTATGTCTCAATACGAAATGGCTGCTGAGAAATATACTGATGAAACATCAAAATCTATTATTTCAATGAAGATCTCTAATATAGATAACTAACATGAATTTCCAAAAGATATATCCATCAATTTACTTAAGTTTGATTATTGTTTTAAGTTCGTGCTCAACAATTGATGGTCTAAGATTTTGGAAAAGTGACGAAATTGATCCAGATGAGCCAAAAAAACTAGTTCAAATACCTAATCAACAAGATATTAAAATTTTGTGGAAAAATTCATTTGATGGTTTAAATGAAATTGGAAATTTTTTACCTGGTTTTAGTAAAGAAAATCTTTATTTTAGTGATTCAACAGGAAATGTATCTTCAATAAATTCAAAAACTGGAAAAGAAAATTGGTCTGTTGAACTTAATTTTTTAGCTGCTGGAACATCTGCTGGATTTGATATTTTAATTGTTTCTGATGTTGATGGAAATGTTATTGCCTTAAATCAAGTGGATGGAAGCAAATTATGGTCTACAAATGTGCAAGGAGAGGTTTTAAGTAGGGCCGCTATTGATGCAAAGGTGGTTGTTGTAAAGACAAATTCAGGCGAGTTAATTGGTTTAGATAAAAGTGATGGAAATATTATTTGGTCATATAGATCAAAATTACCATTATTAACTATAAGAGGCAGTAGCAGCCCTGTAATTGAAGACAATTTAATATATGCATCTTTTGACAATGGTAGATTGGGTGTTTTTGAGCTTGCTTCAGGATTTCAAATTTGGGACGGTGCTATATCTTACGTAAGAGGAGTGTCAGAACTTGAAAATTTAATTGATTCTGATTCAGATCCTGTTGTTGACTCAGGTCTTATATACACCACTAATTATCAGGGAAATGTTAATATTTTTGATACTTCTCAAAGAAGATCTATATGGAATTATGAAACATCATCATTTTATTCGCCTTTAATATCAAGAGGCATGATGGCTGTTGTTGAGACAGATTCAACTATTAGAGCTTTTGCATTAAAAACATTGCAAGAATCATGGGTAAGTGATGAATATTTAAATAGAGAACTATCAAATGCTGTCAACTTTAAAGGTAGTCTGGTTGTTGGTGACTTTGAAGGACACATTCATATTATCGATCTATTAAATGGAAGAACGCTTAGCAGAAAAAAAGTTTCAAAAAAACCAATTAAGACAATTTTTAGTAGAAGTGATAGCTTGTATGTAGTTGACGAGGCTTTTAATTTAATTTCAATTAACATATAAATGATTCTCAGAAATGGTTACCTCAATTGCAATAATAGGGCGTCCAAACGTAGGTAAATCGACCTTATTTAATAAATTAACAAATTCAAGAGACGCAATTGTCTCTGACTTTCCTGGTTTAACTAAAGACAGGAATTACGGATATATTGATCTTAAAAATAAAAAAACGCTTTTAATTGACACAGGTGGAATAGCAAGCGAAAAGGATAAGATAATTGAGGCAATTTCAAATCAAGCATGGTTAGCTGTGGAGGAATCAGAACTTGTAATTTTTTTAATGGATGGCTCTGAGGAGCTTAATAATTATGACTATGAAATTATATCCAAATTGAGAAAATTAAATAAACGGTTTATAAGTGTTTTAAATAAGCTTGACAAAAAATCAAAATCATCAATAAAAGTTGATTTAGAAAAAAACGGAATTAAAGATTTTATTGAGATAAGCTCAGAACATTCATTAAATCTTAATGATCTAAAGTCTGTGCTAGAAAAGAAAATAATACACAATGCCATTGAGGTGCCAGATGGTAAAAAGGTTGCAATTCTGGGAAGACCAAACTCAGGCAAATCAACTTTCATCAACAACTTAATTAATGAAGATAGATTAATAGTAAGTGAGATTGCTGGAACAACTATAGATGCTATAAGTATCCCTTTTGAATTTGATAACGAAAAATTTATCCTAATTGATACCGCTGGAATAAGAAAAGGATACAAATATAATCACAAAGTAGAGTACTTCTCTTATGTCAGAGCAATACATGCAATCGATCAAAGTGATATTGTAATTCTCATATGCGATATAAATGAGGGAGTTGTCGATCAAGATTTAAAGATACTAAATATGGTTGTTGAAAATGGAAAACCAGTTATTTTGGCGCTCAATAAAATTGATTTAATTTCAAAATCAGAACTAGAAAAAAAATATGATTCAAAAAAAATGCAAAGTGATTTTTTTGATAACTATGAGCGTGTTGAGATATCAGCCCTCAAGGGAAAGGGCTTTAAAAAAATATTTAATTTAACAAATAAAATCCTAAAAAAATCCCAAGAAACTTTCACGACATCAGCACTTAATAAGATGCTTGAAAAATTTGTAAACGCAAATTCTCCGCCATCAATTTCTGGAAGGCAAATTAAATTTAAATATGTTCACTTTGGTGGAGTTAATCCAACAACTTTAATTATCTACGCAAGTCAAGATAAGAAAATACCTCAAAATTATAGAAGATATTTGGAAAATTCATTTAAATCTGCACTTAACTTCAAAAGTATTCATCTAAAGATCATATTTAGAAAATCTGATAATCCTTTTGAATCTAAAAAAAATCAATTATCAGAGAGACAGACTAAAAAAAGAAAACGCTTAATTAAACATATAAAAAAATCAAAGAAGTAATGTTTATTATTTAATTAGAGAGAAAAATCTACTGTATAATTCCTTAGTAAATTATTAGTATTTATAATCTAGCACACAATGCAAGAACGACCAGTATATTTAGATTTAAGTAAAATTAGACTCCCAATGTCTGCTTTGATCTCTATAACACATAGGCTATCAGGCATGTATATTTTTTTTGTTACATTACCCTTATTATTGTTTGTAATTGATCAATCTACATCCTCAAAAGCAAATTATGAAAGATTAATTATGGATATGAGTTCAATATCTTTATATTCAATGTTCATATTTTTAAGTGTCTCTATTTTTTGGTATCACATTCTTACTGGAATCAGACATTTGATTATGGATTTTTTACATTTGGGTGAGTCTTTAAAAGGTGCACACTATTCATCTATTTTTACAATAATATTTTGGATTAGTTCTTCTTTAATTTTCTTTGGATATATTTTTGTATGAAAGGCTCAATAATATGGAATATACAAAGGTATAGCTCGTTGATAGTCCTTAGTTACATTTTTTATGTGGTCACATTTGTTCTTAGAAATGAATTAAATTTTTTTTCTTGGTCTAACTTCTTTTTATCATTTGAAATTAGATTTATTACAACTTTAGTTTTTCTTTTAATTGTTACACATGCTTTTATAGGGCTGTGGACAGTTGGAACGGATTATTTAACAAATAGAACTTTAGGATTTCTAAGTAAAAATCTTGCAAGGAGGGCAGATTTTTTAAGATATGTATTTTTTAGTGCTTTTTGTTTGTTAGGTTTTGTTTACTTAACTGCCATTTTTTATATAATATGGTTATAATAAATTATTATATTTAATTATAAATTTTATGAATAATATATTCACAAATAACATTAAAAAAATTGAATTTGATGCATTAATCATTGGTGGAGGCGGTTCTGGAATGCGTGCCTCATTAGAACTTGCTAAATCTGGATTAAAAACAGCGGTAGTATCAAAAGTTTTTCCAACAAGATCTCATACCGTGTCTGCTCAAGGTGGCATAACATGCGCTATTGCAAGTGCTGATCCAAATGATGATTGGAGGTGGCACATGTATGATACTGTCAAAGGTGCTGACTTTATTGGTGACCAAGATGCTATCGAATATTTATGCTCTGAAGGTCCTAAAGCAGTTTTTGAGTTAGAACACATGGGCCTTCCTTTTTCAAGATTTGAAAATGGAAGAATATATCAGAGGCCATTTGGAGGACAGTCGAAAGATTTTGGAAAAGGTGGTCAAGCTGCACGTACTTGTGCTGCTGCTGACAGAACAGGCCATGCTCTTCTTCATACCCTATATCAAAATAATGTTAAAGAAGGAGCTAATTTTCTTAATGAATGGTTCGCTGTTGATTTAGTTAAAAATTCAAAAGATGAGGTAACTGGCGTAATTGCATTTTCTATTGAAAATGGTGAGGTGGCATATTTAAAAGCACAGGCAACTGTTTTAGCGACTGGTGGCGCTGGAAGAATATATGCATCGACAACTAATGCTCTAATAAATACTGGCGATGGTTTAGCAATGGCCCTAAGAGCAGGATTTCCAGCTCAAGATATGGAAATGTGGCAGTTCCACCCAACTGGAATATATGGTGCGGGCTCATTAGTGACTGAGGGATGTAGAGGTGAGGGTGGTTTTTTAATAAACAAAGACGGCGAAAGATTTATGGAAAGATATGCACCTAACGTTAAAGACCTTGCAGGCAGAGATGTTGTTGCGAGATCAATGGTACTTGAAATTTTAGAAGGAAGAGGTTGTGGTGAAAATAGCGATCATATTTATCTTAAACTAGACCATTTAGGTGCCGAAGTTTTAAACTCAAAGTTACCAGGTATATGTGAGCTTTCAAAAACATTTGCTCATGTAGATCCAATTTATGAACCTATCCCTGTCGTACCAACATGTCACTATATGATGGGAGGAACTCCTACAAATGTTTCAGGACAGGCGTTTAATAGAGTTGATAATCAAGATTATTTAATACCTGGATTATTCTCTGCAGGTGAAGCAGCATGTGTTTCTGTTCATGGAGCAAATAGACTTGGTGGAAACTCTTTGCTGGATTTGGTTGTCTTTGGAAGAGCAACTGGCAAACACATACAAGGAGAATTAAAGTCTGGAGGAGGAGTTGAATCAGCATCTAAAAGTGATATTGATAGCTCGCTCGAGAGATTAAACAAATTAAATGAGTCCTCTGAAGGATTTGATCCAGCTGAAGTCAAAAAAGAACTTCAAGAATGTATGCAGAATTACTTTGGTGTATTCAGAAGAGGCGAATATATGAAAAAAGGTCTCGATAAACTAAATGAGCTGAGAGAAAAAGTTGATAATTTACATCTCAAAGATAAGAGTGATGCTTTTAATACTAATCGGGTTGAAGCTATTGAACTACAAAACTTATTCGAAGTTGCTGAATCAACTGCAATTTCTGCATATAGAAGAACTGAAAGTAGAGGTGCCCACGCTAGAGACGATTACCCAGATAGAGATGACGATAATTGGTTATGCCATTCTATTTATGATCCAATATCAAAAGAAGTATCCAAAAGAGAAGTTAATTTTGAACCACAGAAGGTTGAAGCTTTCCCACCAAAGATAAGGACTTATTAATGTTTGATAAAAAATTACAAGTCAGCCTATATAGATACAATCCGGAAGAAGATAAGTTCCCTTATATGAAAAATTACACTATTAATAAACCTGAAAAAGATATTATGGTTTTAGATCTTCTACACTTACTAAAAGAGGAGGATCAATCAATATCCTACAGAAGATCATGTCGAGAAGGTGTTTGTGGTTCTGATGGAATGAATATAAATGGCAAAAATGGTCTTGCTTGCATCACACCAATCTCCTCAGTTGTAAAAAGAAATAAAATTGAATTAAGACCTTTGCCTGGTCTTCCAGTAATTCGTGATTTAGTAGTAGATATGACTGAATTCTATGCACAGTATGAAAAAATTAAACCTTTTCTACAAAATGAAACTACAGCACCAGAACAAGAAAGACTCCAATCTCCCGAAGAAAGAGATAAATTAGATGGATTATACGAATGTATACTATGCGCATGTTGTTCAACAAGTTGTCCATCTTTTTGGTGGAATCCGGACAAATTTGTTGGTCCTGCTGCACTTCTTCAAGCATACAGATTTCTTGCAGATTCAAGAGATCTAAAAACTAAAGAAAGGCTTGAAGCACTGTCTGATCCGTTCAGTGTATACAGATGTCATGGAATTATGAATTGTGTAAGTGTTTGTCCAAAAGGCCTTAATCCAAATAAGGCAATTGGAGAAATAAAATCAATGTTACATAAAAATAAAAAGGATATAATTGTCTCGGATGGGGTATAAATAAGATTAAGTATACATAAAATGACAATATCAATGAAAGAGCTATGGGGGAGCTCACATGTCTCGGCAGGGCATGCAGCATACCTCGAAACCCTCTACGATACTTTCTTAAAAAATCCAGAACATTTATCAGAAGACTGGCTAGATTTTTTTAACAATCTTCCAAAACAGCCTAATTCCAATGGTGAAATATCACATCTTGAGATTATCAAAGAGTTTAAAAATTTTTCAAGAAGCAAAGCTACTCCAAAAAATGAGACTACGCTTGATGATAAACAGGGTAAAGTCATTAGATTGATTCAGTCATACAGAAATAGAGGTCACCTCAAGGCAAAGCTTGATCCTTTGGGTATGATGGAAAGAAGGGAGATAGAAGATTTAAATATTGAGTTTCATGGCCTATCTCATAGTGACTTAGATCGAGATTTTTTTACAGATACTTTTACTGAAAGCAATAAATTGTCATTAAGAGACATTATTAAAACCCTCGAAGAGGTATATTGTGGAAAAATTGGCATAGAGTGTAATCATATTCTTGATTCAGAAGAGAGAAGATGGTTTCAAAAAAAATTTGAATCAAAGCTAACTGAATATGTATTTGATGATGATGAAAAAGTAAATATATTCGAACGACTAAATTCTGCAGATGGATTAGCTAAATATCTATCTGCAAAGTATCCAGGAATGAAACGTTTTGGAATTGATGGCGCTGAAGCATTAGTACCTCTAGTAGAAAGTGTTATTCAAAATTGTGGTTCAATTGGTGCATCACAAATTTGCTTGGGTATGGCACATAGGGGAAGATTAAATCTTCTGGTAAATGTTTTAGGTAAACTTCCAAGTGAGCTATTTTCTGCCTTTGATGAGGATTTTGAATTAGAGGGAGCTAGCACTGGTGATGTTAAGTATCATTTAGGATTTTCTTCTAATTTTGAGACACCTGGTGGAGAAGTGCACGTATCATTGTTTAATAATCCATCTCATCTTGAAATTGTAGATCCAGTTGTTCTTGGTTCTGTTAGAGCAAGACAAGATCGAATTGGTGATACAGACAGAACTGAAGTAGTACCAATTCTTCTTCATGGAGACGCATCTTTTTCAGGCCAAGGGGTTGTAATGGAATCATTGCAGATGTCACAAACAAGAGGATTTAATGTAGGCGGAACTATTCATATTATTGTGAATAATCAAATCGGTTTCACAACAAGTAATGTTAATGATTCTAGATCTACTGATTATTCCTCTGATGTTGCAAAAATTATTCAAGCTCCGGTAATCCATGTTAATGGTGATGACCCAGAAATGGTTCTTAACGCTGCAAAAATAGCATGTAAATATAGAAAAAGATTTAAAAAAGATATTGTTATTGACTTATTTTGCTACAGAAGAAGAGGACATAATGAGGCAGATGACCCTTCTGCAACTCAACCATTGATGTATCAAAAAATTTCAAAACATCCTTCAGTATTAAGTCAATACGAAGATTATTTAATTAATACTGGAGTTTTGACACCTGATAAAGTAAATAAAATTAAGAGTGATTATAGAAAATCTCTTGAGACTGGAGAGTCTGTTGCAAAAAACTTGTCAAAGAATCCTAATAATGAACTTTGGTTTGATTGGAAGCCATATCTTAATGTAAAGTGGTGGTCAAAAGTTGATACTAAGTTTAATGCAGAAAAGCTAAACAAACTTGGACAAGAAATTTGTGAAATACCTGATTCCTTTGTTTTAGGAAATCAGGCTAAGAAAATTTTTGAAGAAAGAAAAAAAATGAATCATGGTGATATCCCAGTTAATTGGGGATATGCTGAGAGCATGGCTTATGCATCCTTACTTGAAGAGGGTTATCCAATTCGAATTACAGGACAAGATGTGAGGCGGGGCACTTTTTCTCACAGACATGCATGTGTTTTTGATTCAGATTCTGGAATGGGCTTTATACCTCTTCACGAAATAGCAGAAAAAAATAATACAAAATTTGATATTTATGATTCATTACTATCTGAAGAAGCTGTTCTTGCATTTGAGTATGGTTATTCCGCTACTTGGCCAAGTGGCTTAACAATTTGGGAAGCTCAATTTGGTGATTTCGCAAACGGCGCACAAGTTGTCATTGATCAGTTTATTGTCTCTGCTCAACATAAATGGGAAAGATTATCTGGCTTGGTTATGTTATTACCTCATGGATATGAGGGTCAAGGACCCGAACATAGCAGTGCAAGAATTGAGAGATTTTTACAACTATGTGCTACTGAAAATATTCAAGTATGTGTGCCAAGTTCTCCAAAACAGATATTTCATTTGCTCAGAAGACAGGTTATTAGAAAAATGCGAACCCCGTTAATAGTTATTTCACCAAAAAGTCTTTTAAGAAACCCAAAGGCCGTTTCAAGTATAAAAGAATTAACAAATGGGACTTTTGAATGTGTCATTGATGATGAAATTAAGAAAAATGAGAATGTCAAAAAAGTAATAATGTGTTCAGGGAAGGTTTATTATGATTTATTGAATAAACGAGATAAAGAAAAGTATGACGATATAGCAATTATCAGGATAGAACAATTGTATCCTTTTCCTTATGATGACCTTGAAGAAATCTTAACAAAGTATCAAAATGTAGAAGAATATATATGGTGTCAAGAAGAACCAAGCAATCAAGGAGCATGGTTCAGTCACAGGCATAGAATTCAGAGAGTTTTAGATAGACTTGGAGGTAGTAAAGAAGCCATTTTAATTAGCAGGCCACCTGCAGCAGCACCTGCAGTTGGTTTGATGAAGCTGCATCTTCAACAACAAAAAGATCTAATAAATGAGGCAATTTGTTAAATGAGTATTGAAATAAAAGCACCAACTTTCCCAGAGTCAGTGGCTGATGGAACTATTGCTAATTGGATTAAGAAAGAAGGAGAAAGTGTAAATCAAGATGAAGTAATTGCAGAAATTGAAACTGACAAAGTTGTTTTAGAGGTGCTTGCACAATCTAATGGAATAATATCAAAAATTCATAAAGCAGAAGGTGAAACGGTATTGAGCTCAGAGGTTATTGGTGAATTCAGTGAATCTGAAGGCAAGCCAGAAACCCTACAGAAAAATAATGAAACAATTGTTGAGTCAAAAGAAGACAAAAATGAAGAGCAAGAACTAGAAAGCGATCACAAAAAAATAAGCCCAGCTGCAAAAAAAATAGTAATTGAAAACAATATAGAGACAGAAGATATAAAATCTTCTGGTAAAAATAATAGAATTACTAAAGCTGATGTCATAAATCATATAAGTTCAGATATTGAAGAAAGTTCTAAGTTATCTGAATTCTCTGAAGATGATAGGCCTCAAAAACGAGTGCCTATGTCAAGGCTAAGATCAACCATTGCCAAAAGGCTTGTTTCTGTTAAGCAAGATACTGCAATGTTAACTACTTTTAACGAAGTGGATATGTTGCCTATTAAAGACTTGAGATCAAAATATGGTGAAGAGTTTGAAAAAGAGCATGGAGTAAAATTAGGATTTATGGGTTTCTTTGTTGTAGCAGCAGTTCAAGCTCTTAAAAAGTTCCCAGTGGTAAATGCATCTATTGATAAAAATGACATTGTATATCATGGTTTCCAAGATATTGGTGTTGCAGTATCAACAGAGCGAGGTTTAGTGGTGCCTATTATAAAAGATGCAGATACCAAATCTCTTTCTGAAATAGAAAAATCAATTCTTGAATACTCAAAAAAGGCAAAAGAAGGGAAATTATCCATTGATGAAATGCAAGGTGGAACATTTACAATATCTAATGGTGGTGTTTTTGGCTCGTTATTGTCAACACCAATACTGAATGCGCCGCAAACAGCAATACTTGGAATGCATGCTATTCAGGAAAGACCAATTGCCATTGCTGGCGAGATAGTTATAAGGCCTATGATGTATCTAGCTCTGAGCTATGATCATAGATTACTTGATGGCAAAGAAGCTGTAACTTTTCTTGTATCTATCAAAGAGCAGCTTGAATCGCCAGAAAGGTTACTATTAAATTTATAATATTGAAAATATGTTTGACGTAGTTGTAATAGGAAGTGGCCCAGCTGGTTATGTTGCTGCAATTAGGGCATCCCAACTTGGCCTAAAGACCTTATGTATCGAGGAAGCTCTCGACAAGAAAGGAAAACCAACATTTGGTGGAACTTGTTTGAATGTTGGATGTATTCCATCGAAAGCATTGTTAGATTCATCACATAGATATCATGAAGCTAAAAAAAATCTTGGTTCACATGGTGTCAAAATTGAAGGCATTAAATTAGATCTTCAATCAATGATGAAAAGAAAAAATGATATCGTTTCAAAATTGACCGGCGGAATTGATGGTCTTTTTGCATCTAACAAAGTCGAGGCTATTTCTGGAAAAGGAATGATAGTTTCATCTAATAAAATTAGAGTTGAAAAAATGGATGGATCGTATGAGGAAATTGATACTAAGAATATTATTATTGCCACTGGCTCAACTCCAATAGAAATACCTTCAGCAAGTTTTAGTGAAAATATTGTAAATAGTACTGGGGCACTTTCATTTGAAACTGTGCCTAAGACATTAGGAATTGTTGGTGCTGGAATAATTGGGTTAGAGCTGGGAAGTGTTTGGTCACGACTTGGTTCAGATGTAACAGTTTTAGAAGCAATGAATGATTTTTTACCAATGACGGATCCAGATATCTCAAAAGATGCTTTCAAGGAGTTCAACAATCAAGGTCTCAATATTCAATTAGGAGCAAAGGTTACAGGCACGAAGGATTTAAAGAATTCTGTTAAAGTTAAATACGATCTTAAAGATAAAGAAGTTGAAGTAGATTTTGAAAAATTAATTGTTGCAGTTGGAAGAAAACCAAATTCATCAGAAGTATTTTTAAATGATTTAAATATAAAAATAAATAATGGATTTATTGAAGTAAATGAATTTTGCCAGACATCAATTGATAATATTTGGGCGGTTGGAGATGTTGTCAGAGGACCAATGCTTGCTCATAAAGGGAGCGAGGAGGGTACTATGGTTGCAGAACGAATAGCAAATAAATTTATGCAGGTAAATTATGACTTAGTACCGTCTGTTATCTACTCACATCCAGAAATAGCTTGGGTTGGTAAAAATGAAAATGAACTTAAATCTGAAGGTGTAAATTATAAAGTTGGTAAATTTCCATTTGCTGCAAGTGGAAGAGCTTTGGCTGTAGATCAATCTGTTGGATTTGTAAAAGTTTTATCTGAAGAGAGAACAGACACTATTCTTGGTGTTCATGTTATTGGACCTGCTGCCGCCGAAATAGTACAACAGGCTTTAATATCTATGGAATTTGGATCTAGTGCTGAAGATATTGCTCTTACAATGTTTAGTCATCCAACAGTATCGGAAGCATTTCATGAGGCTGCTCTTGCTGCAAATAACCAGGCAATTCATATCGGAAATAAAAGAAGATGAATCTTCACGAATATCAGGGCAAAGCTTTATTTGCTGAATTTAATTTACCTGTTTCAAAAGGTAAGGTTGTTTTCGATGCAGATGAAATTATTGATGCATGTAACGAAATAGGTGGTTCAAAATGGGTAGTGAAAGCCCAAGTTCATGCTGGAGGACGAGGAAAAGCAGGGGGTGTAGAGTTGATTGATAACCCTCAAGATGGAGTAGAATTTGCAAAAAAATGGCTTGGTAAAAATTTAATCACTTATCAAACTGACAAAAAAGGACAACCAGTCAATTCTATTTTAGTTGAAGAATGTATGACCATCGCTAAAGAACTTTATTTAAGTGCTGTAATTGATAGAGAATCCCAAAAAATAGTATTTATAGGATCAAGCGAGGGTGGTGTAAATATTGAAGATGTTGCTAAAAAATATCCTGAAAAAATAATTTACGAAGGTGTAGTTTATGGAGATAAAGCCCTTTCAGAAAATGCAGAAAATATAGCTAAGGTACTTAAATTAAATAAAGATCAAACAAATCAATTTATACCTATGATTGAGAATTTATTGAGATTATTTGTAGAAAAAGATTTAAGCCTTTTAGAAATAAACCCCTTAGTAATAACTGAAAATGGAGATTTGCATTGTTTAGATGCAAAAATAAATATTGATTCAAATGCTTTGTACAGACAACCTGATTTAGCTGAAATGTATGATCAATCCCAAGAAGATCCTCAAGAAGCTGAGGCTGCAAAAAATGATCTTAGTTATGTTTCATTGGATGGAAATATTGGCTGTATGGTAAATGGCGCTGGCTTGGCAATGGGCACGATGGATACCATTAAATTTTATGGAGGAAATCCTGCAAATTTTCTCGATGTTGGAGGAACTGCAACTCAACAAAGAGTGGCTAAGGCTTTTAAAATTATCCTTGATGATCCTGATGTTAAAGTTGTTCTTGTTAATATATTTGGTGGCATTGTAAGATGCGACTTAATTGCCGAGGGAATTATTTCAGCAATCAAAGAGGTTGATGTGAAAATACCTGTTGTCGTTAGATTGGAAGGAAATAATGCCGAAAAAGGATCACAAATTTTATCAAAGGCAAGTATTAAAATTGATAGCATAAATAATTTAGCTGATGCAGCAAAAAAAGCAGTTGATTTTGCAAAATGAGTATCTTAGTAAACAAAGATACAAAACTTATTGTTCAAGGATTTACAGGTTCTCAAGGTACTCTTCATTCAGAGCAATCCATTGAGTATGGAACAAATATTGTAGGCGGTGTCACTCCTGGGAAAGGAGGTATTAAACATCTTGGAAAACCTGTCTTTAATTCAGTTCATGATGCAGTAAAAGAGTTAAATCCAAATGCCTCTATAATTTTTGTGCCAGCAAAATTCTGTAAAGACTCAATAATGGAAGCAGCAGATGCAGGCATTAAGTTAATTATTTGTATCACAGAAGGTATTCCGACTATTGATATGCTTGATGTAAAGAGGCATATAGATGATCTTGGAATTAGATTAATTGGACCTAATTGTCCAGGCATTATTACTCCTGGAGAGGCTAAGCTTGGAATAATGCCTGGAGATATTCATATACCTGGCTCTATTGGAATTATTTCTAGATCAGGAACACTTACATATGAGGCAGTAAAACAAACCACAGACCTGGGTTTCGGTCAAAGCAGTTGTGTTGGAATTGGTGGCGATCCTATTCCAGGCTCATCATTTATAGATATGCTGAAATTATTCGAGGATGATGATAAGACTGAAGCAATCGTGATGGTTGGTGAAATTGGAGGATCAGCGGAAGAAGCTGCTGCAGAATATATTAAAAATAACATTACAAAACCTGTAATATCATATATTGCTGGACAAACTGCACCAGCTGGGAAAAGGATGGGTCACGCTGGAGCTATTATTGCTGGAGGAAAGGGAACCGCAAAAGATAAAATTGAAAAGCTAAAAAAATGTGGTGTTCATATTGCAGACAACTTAGTCTCAATTGGCAGTAAAGTGGCTGAAGTTATTAATTGAGGTTTTTTTAATTTGATTTTTTACAACCCATTTCAACCTAAAAATTGCAAGAAAAGAAAAAATTGTTAGACCAATAATCATTCCAAACCACATTCCTTTGGCGCCTAAAGGAGTACCAAATCCAAAATTAGTAAGATAGTATCCAATAGGCATTGCAAAAATCCAGTAAGATATCATTAAAAGTATCATTGGGATAAAAGTGTCTTTATATCCCCTTAGACTTCCAAGAGCTCCCATTTGAATACCATCAGGTAATTGAAATATTGCTGCAAACAATATCAAACTTATAGCAAGCTCAAGAACAGGAACTTCTGTAGTATATAAACCAACAATAAATGAGCCAAATAAAATTATTATTATACTGTTTATAAGCGCACCAGAAATACAAAGTAAAATTGTTGAAGTTGCAGCTATTTTTGCTTGATATGGATTTTTTTCACCAATCAAGTTACCAACCCTTGTTGATGAAGCTAAACCAATTGCCAGCGGCACCATAAAAAATAAACTTGCAATACTAATAGCAACAGAATGACTTGCTACAACAATTTCTCCAAGAACACTCAATATTATTGCAGCACCAGAGAACATACTTAATTCGATAAAAATTCCAAGACCAATTGGGAGGCCCAATTTAAATACTTCTTTTGTAGTCTTTAACGAAGGAAGTGAAAATCTAGAAAATGGCTCTGTTTTTTTATAATTTTTTGAGTAATTTATATAAACAAATATTGATATCATCATGATAAAAGAAACAATAGATGTTGCAATTCCACAACCAATACCTCCAAGTTTTGGTGCGCCAAACCATCCATATACAAATATCAAATCAAGAGGAATATTTAAAAGCATTCCTGAAAAAGCAATATAAAATACTGGTTTGGTAAATGTCATACCTTCGCTATAACATCTAAGACAGGTAAAAATTGTTACAAAAAACCAACCAATTGAAACAGCTTTTAAGTAGCCAATTGTCACCGATGTAATTGAATTTTTAATTGGAAGAAGCTCAATAATGATATCCATATTATAAAAAATAAATGCCATCAACAATCCAAGTCCTGCAGCAACCCAAATAATTTCTCTAAGTTTTTGCCCAATTTCTAGAAATTTCTTTGCTCCATATAGTTGAGCAACAATTGGAGTAACTGCAAAAATAATTCCTGTGAAAAAAAACCAAATCGTATTTGAAAAAGCTGTACCAACTGCTAACCCTGCAAGATCATTAGCGCTTGCTCTGCCAGCTATTATGGTGTCAGTAGCTCCCATAAGTGTATAAGATAATTGAGAACCAAATATTGGAACGCCAATCTTTATAAGTTGTTTAAATTCAAATAAATACTTCGCCATACAGAAATAAAGTTGTTATTAATTAAATTTTGAGTACTTTATCATATTAAAATACCAATTTTCGGAGAAAATTATTAGAAAAGATAACCGACCATACTGGCTCAAAAAATATACAACCAAATTAAATAATTTGTATGTAAGACATTTTTTAAAGCCACAATTTAAATTTTTAGGAAAAGGAGGTGCATTCTTTAAACCAAGATACATAAAGGTATTTGGTTTTAATGTAAGTATTGATGACTATCCTACAATTATTGGTGCAAGTGATGCCAATGTCCAACTTACTGCATGGAATATTGGTGATCACAAAGGGGAGATAATTATTGGAAAATATTCTCTAATTACACCTGGAGTAAGAATAATTTCTGCGGAAAAAATTGAAATTGGTAAGGCATGTATGATTGCTCATGGAGCATATATTTCTGACGCTGACTGGCATGGAATATACGATAGAGCTGAGCCAGTAGGTAAAACCAAACCAATTAAATTTAAAGATAATGTCTGGATAGGAGATAGCGCTATAATTTGTAAAGGCGTAACCATTGGTAAAAATAGTATTATTGGCGCAGGATCTGTTGTAACCAAAGATGTGCCTGATAATTGTGTTTTTGCAGGAAACCCAGCAAAGCTAGTTAAAAAACTTGATGCTGGAGATTTCAATACAAGAGAGGATTTTTTTAAAGATCCAAAAAAACTAGCTCAAGATTTTAAAATGCTTGATAAATATGCACTAAAAAATAATACATTTTTGAATTGGATAAAAAGCATCATTTCACCAAACGAAACCCATTAACTAACTTTGTATATATAAAAAACAATTATATTAAAAATATATACTATGTAATATAAACATATTGGCATATTAATTGCATACAATAGGTTAGTACTTCTCTTTTTTTTGATTATTTTCACAACTGGAGGTTTTTTTGAGTTTATTAAAAAAAGATAGTCACATTTCGAAAGCAAAGATTCTGATCAATACCATTTTAAAAAATATGGATAATCCTATGAAACCTGAATCACTTAATTTTTTTCAAGCAGATGCATACAGATTTTATTTTCTTATGAGTTTTATGAACGAACACATTGAAGAAAATGAGATGTCGCAAGAGTACGCTATTTCACTGGTACCAAAAAAATATGCATCAAGGATTAAACGTCTCCAGGTATTAAAACAAGCGGTAACTCTGGGTTACATAAGTGAAAAGTCATCTTCAATTGACAAAAGGAGAAGAATTTATGAACCCACAGAAATCTTAATTAAAGATTTTTTAGAATACTCAGAATCTATACTCCGCGATAATAGTTCTTCCGCATAAAATCTATTACCTACCTAAATACCATCTTTTTAATTACAATTAGGTATGACAAAGAATACCAAAACAGATAATGACTGGAAAAATCTTTTGGATGCAGAATCATATCGTGTAACTAGACAATCTGGAACCGAGAGACCCTTTACTGGGAAATATTGGAATTTTTCCAAGGAAGGTGTCTATAAATGTATCTGTTGTGGCGAAAGTCTATTTGAGTCTGAAACAAAATTTGACGCTGGGTGTGGTTGGCCCAGCTTTTTTATTCCTCATAACGAAAGTTGTATAAATGAGTTTGAAGACAATTCTCTTGGAATGAGAAGAGTTGAGGTAAAATGCTCGAATTGTGATGCCCATCTTGGGCATGTCTTTAATGATGGCCCTCATCCAACTGGCCTAAGATATTGTATAAATTCTGCCTCTTTAGATTTTGAAGACAATCAGTAAAAATCATAATGATATTTCTAATGGATTATTTAATAATCTAAAGAAGGTTTTATCTGGAACTAGTTTATCAAGAATTTTTGGTCTCATAAGAGATATATCTACTACAAATCTTTTAGGTGCATCACTATTTCATGACATCTTTGTGATATGTTTAAAAATACCAAATCTTTTTAGAAGATTTTTTGCTGAGGGAGCATTTAATCAAGCATTTATTCCTATATACAGTGATTATGAGCGAGTAAATAATATTGATGAAACAAACAAATTTCTTAGCTCACTCTTGGGCGTACTCATAACTTCTTTATTTATATTTACAATACTAGTTTTAATTTTTGCACCTATATTTATTTTTGTCTTTGCGCCTGGATTTTATTTCGATCCTGTCAAAAAAGACTTATCTGTAGATATTCTCAGAATTATGTTTCCCTATCTTGCTCTTATATCTTTGGTAGCTTTTGCTGGAGGAATACAAAATACGCATAAAAAATTTTCTATTCCTGCATATACACCAGTACTCTTTAATCTTAGTCTTATTATTGCTGCAATTTTTATTGCTCCAATATATGAGATGCCAATATATGTTCTCGCATGGGGAGTATTTTTGGCGGGAATACTTCAACTTTTAATTCAAATATTACCCCTTAAAAGAATTGATAGGCTTCCAGTGCCAAAGTTTAATTTAAAAAATCCTGGCTTAAATAAATTTTTTAAATTAATTATTCCTGCAATTCTTGCAGGTGGAATCATTCAAATTAATCTTTTAGTTGATACAATCTTTGCTTCTTTTCTTGAAACTGGAAGTCCAACATGGCTATATGTTTCTGATAGATTGATTCAATTTCCAATGGGTATTTTTGCTATAGCAATTGGAACTGTACTTCTACCAACATTATCAAAGTTTGATTTAAACCATGAGAAAGATAAATTTGTTAACGGTATAAGAAAAGGACAGAAATTTATTTTGTATATTGGAATACCTTCAATGATAGGCTTATTTTTCTGTGCTGAAGATTTAATAAGTACAATTTTTTATAGAGGAGCTTTTTCTGGAATAGATGTTATTAATTCTTCATATAGCTTAATGGCTTTTTCATTTGGATTACCATTTTTTATGTTAATGAAAGTATTGACTCCTGCTTTTTTTGCTAGAAAAGATACTAAAACTCCAATGTATGTTGCAGGCATGTCATTATTTATAAATGCTTTCTTAAATTTTTATTTAGCATTTATTTTAGATCTGGGACACATAGGTATTGCATTAGGAAGTTCAATAGCAGCAATAATAAGTGTTTGTGTTCTTGAGATAGCCTTGTACAAAAACGGATTTATTCAGCTTAGAAGCATTTTTAATAAATTTAATTTTAATATTTTTATTTCGAGTTTATTTTTAATCGCATTCTTATATTTTTATACATCAGAAATAAATTTTTTAAAATTAACTCAATATGAAAGAGTTTTTTATTTATTAATTGAAGTTATAGTCTCTATCTCAATATATTTTTTTATTTCTAGATTGGTATTAAAGAAACCTTTAAAATTTTTATTAAATTAGTATGTATTTAATTAGAGGCCAACATAATCTCAGTTTATTTAAATCAAGATATCCTGATATTTCTTTGTCAGGAACCATTGGAAATTTCGACG
This sequence comes from uncultured SAR86 cluster bacterium, assembly GCA_902586925.1. Lineage (GTDB taxonomy): Bacteria > Pseudomonadota > Gammaproteobacteria > Magnimaribacterales > D2472 > SAR86A. Next base: position 808,542 of record CACIJE010000001.1, read on the forward strand.
GATTACACATTGGACACCAAGCAATTTTAAATAAGATACAAAATAATGCTAAAAAATTTCGAGCAAAAACTATAGTATTTTTCACTGAACCCCATGCATCAGAGTATTTCTCTAAGGTACAAAATTCGAATAAAAATCCTCCTCCAAGAATATGTCCCTGGAGGGAGAAGGTAAAACTCTTAGAAAAAAGTGGGATAGATTTCGCGTGTTTCCTAAAATTTAATAATGCTTTAAGAACAATGTCTCCAGAGAATTTCATATCTGAAATTTTAGATTCAATTAATTTAGTGAGTTTCACAGTAGGTGATGATTTTCGATTTGGTGCTGATAGAAAAGGCGATACCGATTTATTAAAAGATTGGGGACAAAAAAATGGAATTTTGGTTGAAAATACTGAAACAGTTATTTTAGATGGGCAAAGAGTTAGCAGTACTAGAATAAGAGAGGAACTCCTAAATAATAATTTTAATAATGCTGAAAAATTACTTGGAAGGCCATATACCTTCTCTGGAAAAGTTGTTCATGGTCAACACTTAGGAAGAACAATTAATATTCCAACAGCAAATATATGGCTTCCTAATCAAAGACTACCAATTACAGGAGTTTATGCTGTTAAATGTAAATTAAATAATTTAAATCTTAAAGGAATTGCAAATATGGGAGTTAGACCAACTGTTGGGGGAGAAAAACCTGTGTTGGAAGTTCACTTATTTGAATTTAATGAAAATATTTATTCTCAACGACTTCAAGTTAAATTTATAGAAAAAATAAGAGATGAAAGGAAATTTGAAAATTTAGACATGTTAAAATCCCAGATTCAAAAGGATATATCAATAGCAAAAAATATTTTAAGTACTCCAAATGACAGTTAATTACAGAGATACATTAAATCTTCCAGACACTGATTTCTCAATGAAAGCTGGTTTGCCAAGAAAAGAACCAGAAATATTGGATAAATGGTCTAGTACAGATTTATACGGAAAGATAAGAAAAAAATATGAGGGTAAAGAATTATTTCTTTTACATGATGGGCCTCCCTATGCAAATGGTGACATACATCTTGGACACTCAGTAAATAAAATACTGAAGGATATCACTATTAAATATAAAACTCTTCAAGGTTTTGATGCTCCTTATGTACCTGGTTGGGATTGCCACGGTCTTCCAATCGAGCTAAATGTTGAAAAGAAACATGGAAAAAATAGCGAGCTTGTAAAAAATAAAGAGAGTTTTCAAAAAGCTTGTAAAGAATATGCTGAGAGTCAAATAAATAAACAGTTAGATGACTTTAAAAGACTGGGTGTACTTGGTGATTGGGAAAATTCATACAAATCATTAGATCCAAAATTTGAAGCAGATATCGTTAGATCTTTAGGCATTATCTATAAAGAAGGTCACCTTGAAAAAGGTGAAAAACCTGTTCATTGGTGTCAAGAAAGCGGATCGTCCCTTGCAGAGGCAGAAGTTGAATATATTGATAAAACTTCAAAAGCTATTGATGTTGCATTCAAGGCTCATCATTCATCTTTAAAAAAGTTGAAAGATGTTTTTAATGCTGAAGATTTAGATGAAGTGTCATTTGTAATATGGACTACAACACCATGGACGATTCCATCAAACGTAGCTGTATGTATAAATCCTAAATACAAATACTCACTAATTAAAATGAATAACAAATTTTATGTCATTGCATATGAAATGATTGAACAGTGCTCTAATAGATGGAAGCAAAAATTTGATGTTATATCGACAACGCAAGGTAAAAAATTGTGTGATATTGATCTTGTCCATCCCTTTTTAGATAGAAAATCAATTCTTCTTCATGCAGATCACGTAACAACCGAAACAGGAACAGGTTGTGTTCATACTGCTCCTGCTCATGGCATGGATGATTATTTAATATGTAAGAAAAATAATATTGATATAATCCACTCTCTAAATAATAAGGCTTTTTTCAAAGATGAATTGGATTTCATTGCAGGACTTCCTGCTATGAAAGCAGATCCATTAATCGTTGAAAAATTAAAAGAATATAATGCTTTAATTAATATAGAGGACTATCATCATTCTTATCCTCATTGTTGGAGACGAAAAACGCCTCTAATTTTTACATCCACTCCTCAGTGGTTTATTTCAATGAATAAAAATAATCTAAACAAAGATGCTCTTAAACATATAAAAAGCGTTAATTGGGAACCTTCATGGGGTCTTCAAAGAATTGAATCTATGCTTACTGATAGACCAGATTGGTGTATATCTAGACAGAGAAATTGGGGTGTTCCGATAACTTTAGTTGTTCACAAAGATACGGGAGAAATTCATCCTGATCAGAAGGATTTATTTGAAAAATTTGCACAAATTATTGAGAAAGATGGGATTTCAGCATGGGATAATCTGGATTTAAAAGATTATATAGATGATTATGAAGAATATATTAAAACCTCTGATTCACTTGATGTTTGGTTTGATTCTGGAGTAACTCACTATGCAGTTTCTGCAAAGAAATTTGGTAATAATGTTGTTGCAGATCTTTACTTAGAGGGTTCAGACCAGCACAGGGGATGGTTTCAATCATCATTATTAACAAGCATAGCTATGAATAACCAAGCGCCATATAAAACAGTTCTGACACATGGGTTTGTTGTTGATGAACAAGGAAGAAAACAATCAAAATCACTTGGAAATGTTGTTTCTCCTCAGAAAGTTTGGGATAGCTTAGGAGCTGACATTTTAAGATTGTGGGTAGCTTCAACGGATTTTAGAAGTGAAATGGTTGCATCTGATGAAATATTAAGGAGAACCTCAGATCAATATAGACGTATTAGGAATACTTTTAGATTTATTTTAGGAAACTTAAGCGACTTTAGTGACAAATATAAAATTTCTCTTGAAGAACAAGTTGAATTAGATAAGTGGATTATTAATGAAACAAAAATTCTTCAAACAGAAGTTTTAAAATTATATAAATCATATTCTTATCATAGGGCTATTCAAAAAATACATAATTTTTGTGTTAATGAATTAGGTGGGATATACCTAGATATTGTCAAGGATAGGCTTTATACCTGCAAAAATGATTCTTCAGCAAGAAGGTCATGTCAAACAAGCCTTGATTTTATTTTAAATGTTTTGGTAAGACTTATTGCTCCAATTCTTTCTTATACATCAGAAGAAATTTGGCAAATAAGCAATAGATTGAATGGCCAAGAGGAATCTGTTTTTCTCTCAAATTTTGATATTTCTGATATAGATTTTAAATCTAATATCAATCAATCTGAATGGAAAAGAGTTTTTGAAATTAAGGATGCTGTTAATCAATCAATAGAAGAAATGAGAAATGAAAATAAAATTAAAGGATCACTTGATTCAATAGTAGATATTCAAGCAGATTCAAGCGACATAAATATTCTTAGGAAGCTAGGCAAAGAACTTCATTTTTTATTTATTTCTTCAGAAGCAAATATAACTGAGGGAAAAAGTTTTAAAATTAAGGTCAGTCCCTCAAAAAATACAAAATGTGTAAGATGCTGGCACAGATGTTCATCAGTAGGATCTAGCAAAGAACATCCTGAGCTATGTAACAGGTGTATTGATAATATAGAAAATGATGGTGAGCAAAGAAAATCTATATAACTATAGATTTATAACAATTATTCTTGTCTTGGTAGCTTTTGATATATTCTCTAAAGTTATTGCAAATAACAATTTGTTATTCGGTCAATCAACAGAAACCTTTATACCTTTTATCAAATTATTGCTAATTTATAATTCAGGAATTGCTTTCGGAATTTTTGATGATAGAGGAGACTTAGCTTCAAATTTATTATTAATATTGACAATATTAATAACCCTGTATCTTCTATGGATGATAATTACAGAGACAAGATATAGATATAAAACTGCTTTGTCATTTATAGTTAGTGGCGCAATTGGTAATGTTCTTGACAGAATTAATGATGGAAGCGTAACTGACTTTCTTCATTTGAAAATATATAATTACTCGCTTTTTGTATTTAATTTAGCTGATGCATTTATAACGATAGGTGCAGTATTAATTATATACTTTGAATTTAAAGTTTATTTGAAATGACAAAAGAAATAAAATTAGCTAATCCACGAGGTTTTTGTGCTGGTGTTGATAGAGCAATAGACATTGTTAATAAAGCTCTTGATATATATGGAGCTCCTGTGTACGTAAAACACGAGGTTGTTCATAATAAAGTAGTTGTTGAGGATTTAAGAAATAGGGGCGCAGTATTCATTGAGGAAATTGACGAAATTCCTGATGATTCTTTAGTAATTTTTAGTGCCCATGGGGTATCAAGTGAGGTTGAGGAAACTACCAAAGCTAGAAATCTTAATTTCTTTGATGCCACATGTCCATTAGTTACTAAAGTGCATATGGAAGTAAGAAAGCACGCTAAGGCAAACAGAGATATTATTTTAATTGGTCATGAGGGTCATCCCGAAGTAGAAGGCACAATGGGTCGCCATATAAATTCTGAAAATAGCACAATCTATCTTGTTCAAGACGAAAATGATGCATTAAGCGTGAGTATAAACAATTGTGAAAGTCTTGCTCTTGTTACACAAACAACACTTAGTGTCGATGAAACATTATCAATAATAGATATTCTTAGAAAAAGATTTCCAAATATCGAAGTTCCAAAAAAAGATGATATTTGTTATGCAACACAAAATAGACAGGATGCCGTAAAACAACTAGCACTTGAATCAGATTTTATTATTGTAGTTGGTTCAAAAAATAGCTCTAACTCAAACAGGCTGAAAGAGCTTGCTGAAAAATGTGGATGCAAATCAACTTTAATTGATGAATTTTCCGATTTAAATTTAGAGGATCTTAAAAAGTGTGAAAATATTGCTATAACTGCTGGAGCATCTGCTCCAGAATCTAGAGTTATGGAAATTGCAAAATCTCTAGGAGACTATTTTGGTGCAAAGCTTATCGAAGATGGTGAAGATACTGAGAATGTTTATTTCAAGATGCCTCCTGGATTGAGATAAATGGAAATTGAAAATCATATTTTTAAAAATATAAAGTTCCTCAATTCTCCAAATTTTAATCAAAGACCAGAAAACTCAAATATTAGTTTAATAGTTATTCATTCAATAAGCCTACCTCCAAATAAGTATGACAATGATTATGTAGAAGATTTTTTTATGAACAAACTTAATATATTAGACCACGATTATTTTAATGAGATTAAAGATTTAAAAGTTTCATCACACCTATATATCAAGAGAAGTGGAAAGATGATTCAATTTGTTCCACTAAACATGAGAGCTTGGCATGCTGGAGAGTCTTCATATAAAGGTATCATGGATTGTAATGACTATTCCATAGGTATAGAACTTGAAGGATCGGATGATGACTACTTTACAGATAAGCAATACGAAACGCTAATTCAAACAACAAAATCTATCATAAAAAACTACACTCAAATAACTAAAGAAAAAATAGTAGGGCATTCTGATATTTCTCCTGGTCGAAAAACTGATCCAGGAAATAAGTTCGAGTGGAATAGATATTTTGAGGCACTATGATTAATCAAAACTCTCTTAAAATAGTCTCATTTACTGGCTATGGATTTGCTTCTGGCCTTCCTTATGTACTAATTTTTATTACTCTCACAGCATGGTTAAGAGATGCTGGTATTGATTTAAGTTTAATTGGATTTATTAGTTGGATCATGCTGACATATTCACTAAAATTTTTATGGGCTCCACTTGTTGATAAATCGCCAACAAAACTATTTAAAAAATTTGGTCACAGAAGAAGTTGGATTATTACAATGCAGCTTCAAATAATAGTATCTTTAATAGTTCTATCATTTATTAATCCAGAAACTGATTTAATAGTCTTTGCCTTATTTGCTTTCTTTATCGCTTTGGCTGGGTCTATTCAAGATATTGCAATTGATGCATACAGAATAGAAAGTGCAAAATTATCAGATCAAGGAAACTTGGCTGCAGGTTACCAATTTGGTTACAGGTTAGCTATTTTAGTTGGATCTTCATTTGCATTAATTTATGCTGAAAATTACTCTTGGTCTTCAACTTATCAATTGATGGCAATTATTTTGGGAATAAATATATTTCTATCAATATACATTTCTGTAGAAAAACCAAATCCTGACCTTGTTAAATTAAAGTATCAGGATTCTTTAATAGAACCTGTAAAAGATTTCTTTAATAGATTTGGTGTAAAAATTGCGTCTATGTTGTTATTGATAATTGCTACATATAGGCTTACTGATATTGTAATGGGCCCGATGGCAAACCCTTTTTACATAGATATGGGATATTCATTATCTGAAATAGGCTATGTTGTAAAAGTTGTTGCATTAATAGCAACTATTATAGGTGTATTCGTTGGAGGTATTTTTATAAAGAGATTTGGTTTATATCAATCCCTTTTAATAGGAGCTTTTCTGGTAATGATCACAAATTTACTGTTTTCTTATGCTTCCATAAATGAAAAAAATCTTGCATTACTTGCATGTATTGTTGCTTCAGATAGCCTCGCAGCTGGAATCGTAGGTACTGTAAACATTACTTTTCTAACTAGCTTGGTTTCTGCAAAATATACTGGATTTCAGTATGCATTGTTGACATCACTTATGGCATTCTTAGGAAAATTTTTTGGAGGTTTTTCTGGTGTTTTTGTAGAAAACTTTCAAATGTTATTTGGTTTTAACTATGGATGGATGAGCTTTTATATTTTTACCTCAATGTTAGCAATTCCGGCAATTGTAATAATTTTGTTCAATAAAAAATTCTTTTTGTTGCAAAAATAATAATGTTTATTAGAAGTGTATTTTATGTATCCATCTTTATTGTATTTATTTTAAGTATTGTAAATGCTGAAAGCATACCTACTTTTAAAAATCTTTCATTTGATGCTGACAAAATTGTGCACGCGATAGTTTATTTTATTCTTACCTACTTGGCTATTCTGAGTAGATTTAATACATCGGAATTAACTTTATCCCTATTGATATTCTTTTTTGGACTTTTTATTGAAATAATTCACTTTTTTCATCCATATAGATTTTTTGAATATTTTGACTTACTTGCAAACCTAATTGGAGTTACAATTGCGCAGCTTGTTAATAAATTAAAAAGTTAAATTTTACTATTGATTTATATTTTTTAGCCCTTAACTAGTGATTTAGATAGATTTTAGTTATTTATATGGAGAGATAAATGAAGTTAAAACCATTACATGACAATGTTCTTGTAAAGAGAACTGAAGAGGAAGAAACCTCCTCTGGCGGTATAATTCTTTCTGGTTCTGCAAAAGAAAAACCATCACAAGGTGAAGTGGTTGCAGTTGGACCTGGTAAGGTTTCAAACACAGGTGAATCTGTATCAATGAATGTGTCTGTTGGCGATACTGTTATTTTTGGCCAATATGGCGGTAATGAAATAAAGCTTGACGGTGAAGAGTATCTTATTCTTAGTGAAAAAGATATTTTTGGCGTTGTTGAATAAATTTTTTTAATAGGGAGATAAAATATGTCAGCAAAAGATGTGAAATTTGGAGATAATGCAAGATCTCAAATGCTTGATGGTGTTAATACATTAGCTAATGCTGTTAAAGTTACACTTGGTCCAAAAGGTAGAAATGTAGTCTTAGATAAGTCATTTGGAGCTCCAACTGTTACTAAGGATGGAGTTTCAGTTGCCAAAGAAATTGAACTAGAAAACAAGTTTGAAAACATGGGTGCACAGATGTTAAAACAAGTGGCATCTCAAACATCAGATGAAGCGGGTGATGGAACTACAACAGCAACTGTTCTAGCTCAATCAATCGTAAATGAAGGCAATAAAGCTGTTGCTGCAGGAATGAATCCAATGGATTTAAAAAGAGGTATTGATAAAGCAGTATTGAGCGCAGTTGAGTTTGTAAAAGGTCTAAGTGTTCCATGCACTGATGATAATGCAATTTCTCAGGTTGGTACTATCTCTGCAAATGGTGATACCGCTGTAGGAGAAATAATTGCAGAGGCGATGGAAAAAGTTGGAAAAGAAGGTGTAATAACTGTTGAAGAAGGAAGCGGCATAGAAAATGAGCTAGATGTTGTAGAAGGTATGCAATTCGACAGAGGTTACTTATCCCCATACTTTATTACTAACCAAGATAATATGACAGTTGAACTTGATTCACCATATATTCTTCTTTTTGACAAAAAAATCTCTAACATAAGAGATCTTTTGCCATTATTAGAATCTGTTGCAAAAGCTGGAAAGCCATTGCTAATCATTGCTGAAGATATTGAAGGAGAAGCTCTTGCTACTCTTGTGGTTAATAACTTGAGAGGTATTGTAAAGGCTGCAGCTTGTAAGGCACCAGGTTTTGGTGACAGAAGAAAAGCAATGCTTGAAGATATTGCAATACTCACTGGTGGAACTGTAATTTCTGAAGAGGTTGGCCTTTCATTGGAAGGTGCTTCCATCGATGATTTGGGAACTTCAAAAAGAGTTGTTTTAAATAAAGACAATACAACTATTATTGATGGAGCTGGAGACGAAAACTCAATTTCAACCAGAGTAAATCAAATAAGAGCTCAAGTTGAAGAAACAAGTTCTGATTATGATAAAGAAAAACTACAAGAAAGAGTTGCAAAACTTGCTGGTGGTGTTGCGGTTATAAAAGTTGGAGCAGGTTCCGAAGTTGAAATGAAAGAGAAGAAAGCAAGAGTTGAAGATGCACTTCATTCCACAAGAGCTGCTGTAGAGGAAGGAGTAGTTCCTGGAGGTGGTTCAGCTTTGATTAGGTGCTTAGAAGCAGTTGCAAAACTGAAAGGTGATAATGACGATCAAAATGTTGGAATAAACATTGCTAAAAAAGCGTTTGAAGCACCATTAAGACAAATTGTATCTAATGCAGGTGAGGAACCATCTGTAATTGTTAATAAAGTTATCGACGGTAAGGATTCATTTGGATTTAATGCTGCTACTGGTGATTTTGGAGACATGATTGAGATGGGTATTCTTGATCCAGCCAAAGTAACAAGAACTGCTCTTCAAGCAGCAGGCTCTGTTGCAGGCATGATGATCACTACCGAGGCAATGGTTACTGACGTTCCTAAAGAGGAAACTCCAATGCCACCAATGCCAGATATGGGCGGCATGGGCGGCATGGGCGGCATGATGTAATCCATATTTGATGTTTAATTAAAAAACGGGGATTTATCCCCGTTTTTTATTAGATTTCATTTATTATTTACTTTAATATGTATATACACACTTTTGAGGAGTAATTATGGATTTGTTTACTGATCAGGCTTTTTTTAGATCTTTTCATATTCTTTTTGGCATAGCATGGATTGGTCTTTTATATTACTTTAATTTTGTTCAGACTGAATACGTAAAAGTTGCAGATCCTGATGCCAAGGCAGATGTAATGAAAAAACTTGCTCCTAATGCACTTTGGTGGTTCAGATGGGCTGCTTTTTTTACTTTTTTAACAGGCCTAATTCTTTTCTATCAAATTACAGCAAGAATTGGAACAGAAATTATACTAGGTGCAACAATGGGTACCTTAATGATGTTAAATGTTTGGGGTATTATTTGGAGAAATCAAAAAATTGTTCTTGGGATGAAAGAGGGTGATGTAGCGAAAGCAGCTGCAAAAGCTGGACTTGCATCAAGAACTAATACTCTTTTTTCAGTTCCAATGTTGATGTATATGGTTTATTCAGCGCACGCTCAGGGATCCTATCTAGCATTAGATAATTGGAGTGCAACTAGTTTAATTATTGGTTTAGCAATAATCTTTGCAATTGAAGCAAATGCCATTTGGGGCAAGATGCTGCCAGCCATTGCGAGTGTAAGGGCTGTTATCACATCATCATTTGTGCTAGCAGTAGTTTTTAAAATTATTACAGACTTATTGTAAAAGTATTAATGAATTTGATTGTTAATTATTTTTTTTAATTTTAATTTTTGATATTAAATTTTCATCAAGTTCTAGTATTTCAAAACGATAATTATCAACTTCAATACACAAATTTGCTTGAGGAATTTGATCCAAATATTCTGTTATAAGTCCATTAATAGTCTTAGAATTATCTTCAGGAATAGACCAGTTTAAATAGTTATTTAGATCTCTTATTTTTGAATTGCCATCAGTTAAAATAGATCCATCTTTTAATTTAGTAAATTCTTTTTCTAATTCTTCTTTATCACCACCAAATTTACCAGTGATCTCTTTAAATATATCTTCAACAGATATCAGGCCTTCAATCTCTCCGTATTCATCTACAACAAGTGCAATGCTTTGATTGCTAGCTAGAAATTCTCTTAGCTGTTTCATAAGTAATGTTGACTGAGAAACAAAATAAGTTTTTTGAAGAATCTCTTTAATATTTCTGATTTCTCCTTGATTTAATTTATCTAAAAATGAATATGAGTCTTTAAGATGCAAAATTCCTATCATATTATCAATTGTGTCTTGAAAAACTGGAAGTCTTGTATATTCAGTAGACTTGATTATCTTTGTAGCTTCAACATAATCTTGATTAATGTCTATACCAATTATTTCTGATGTTGGAATCATAATATCTTCAACTATAAGCTCTTCCATTCCAAGAACTGATGAGAGCATTTTTCTGTATTGCTTTGGTATAAGGTCACCAGACTCTTCTAAGAGTGTCTTAAGCTCTTCTGTATTAAGGTTTTCATTCAATGTTGCATCTTTTGCATCTAACTTGAATATTTTGAGGATCTGCTTACTTAAAAAATTTGTAAGAAATATTAGAGGCTTAAAAACATAAACAAGAAACTTTAATATAAAAGATGATCTTGTTGCAAAGCTCTCTGGTTTTATAGCAGCCATTGTTTTTGGAGTAATTTCTGAGAAAATCAAAATAATAATTGTAAGAATTATTGACCCAAGTACAACATTTCCACCAAAATAATTTAGCATCATTATGGTTACTATTGCCGAAGCTAAAATGTTAGCAAAATTATTTCCTACTAGAATTGCAGAAAGTAACTGATCAGGTCTTTTTAGCAGATCTAATGCTCTTTTGGCACTTGTTTTAGATTTTTTTGATAAGTTTCTAAGCTTAATTTTATTTGCAGCCATCATTCCAGTTTCTGAACCAGAAAAAAATCCACTAAGTATTAATAAAAATATAAGTGTTGAAAAAAGAACTAGTAATGAGGGATCTTCTTGCATTATGCTCCAACTAAATATGAATTCATATAATATGCACCAAGTACAGCACACATAGAAACAAAAAGACTTCTGGTTGCATATTTTATTGGAAAATTGAAGTACTTAACGCCAACAACCGTTATCACAAAAATGAACCACGCAATAAATGTAAAAAGCGCTTTAAAAATTATATTTGCTGAAAAAACTGTTTGTAAGCTGAAACCTGACACTAAAGAGAAAGATAAAAATAATAATCCAATACCAAGTAATTTGAAAACAATTTTATAATTTTTCTCAACAGAAAAAGGCTCAATATTTAGGAGTTCGCCTTTTTTTAAATTCCTTATTTTTCTCTCAAGAATACTAATTTCAGAATAGGCGATGAAAATAATAAGTAAGCTTAGTCCTGTGACCATAAAATGAATTGTTGGCATTAAAGATATCACTTCGTAGGCTGTTAAATAAATTAAAATATAGGAAATAACTGCTATATATCCTGCTATGTAGAGCGATTTTTCCTGTTTGTAGAAAAATCTAATAATAAAGTATATGACTATACTTATAGTCACTTGGCTTATAAAACTCATTAAAAATAAAGATTAATTAAAACTTTGCATAATAATACTATCAATATTAGCAAGGTTAACCTAAAATACACATCTTTTTAAACAAAATTAAATATTTTTGGTATGGTAATTATAAGATTAGCTAGAAGTGGAGCAAAAAAAAATCCATATTATTTCATCACTGTCGCAGATGAAAGACGTCCAAGAGATGGTGCATTTATTGAAAGATTAGGCTTTTTTAATCCATCAGCAAGTGGAAATGAAGAAAGGTTAAGAATAGATCTTGAAAAAATTGAAGAATGGATATCAAAAGGTGCTAAAGTAAGTGATAGAGTCAATTCACTTGTTAAAGAAGCAAAATTAACTCCAGAAGAACTTGCAGCGAAGATTGAGGCAAAGAAGGTAAAAGCAGAAGCTAAAAAGGCAGCATTAGCAGAAAAATTAGCCAAAGAAGCCGCGGAAGCCGCTTCACAAGAAGAAACTCCTGCTGAAGAGGCTCCTGCTGAAGAAGAAGCTCCTGCTGAAGAAGCACCAGCTGAAGAAGAAACTCCTGCTGAAGAAGAAACTCCTGCTGAAGAAGCACCAGCTGAAGAGGCTCCTGTTGAAGAAGAAGCTCCTGCTGAAGAAGCACCAGCTGAAGAAGAAACTCCTGCTGAAGAAGAAACTCCTGCTGAAGAAGCTCCTGCTGAAGAGGCTCCTGCCGAAGAAGAAGCTCCTGCTGAAGAAGCACCAGCTGAAGAAGAAACTCCTGCTGAAGAAGCTCCTGCTGAAGAAGCACCAGCTGAAGAGGCTCCTGCTGAAGAAGAAGCTCCTGCTGAAGAAGCACCAGCTGATGAAGAAACTCCTGCTGAAGAAGCTCCTGCTGAAGAAGCACCAGCTGAAGAAGCTCCTGCTGAAGAAGCTCCTGCTGAAGAGGCTCCTGCCGAAGAAGAAGCTCCTGCTGAAGAGGCTCCTGCCGAAGAAGAAGCCCCTGCCGAAGAAGAAGCATCTGATAAAGATTCTTCAGAAGATGAAAAAAAGTAATTTAATTTGTATTGCAAATATAGGTAAACCTAGAGGTTTAAAAGGTGAATTTTATATAAATTCTTTTTGTTCACCGCCTGAAAATATTATTGAATATAAAAAACATATCTTATGTAATGACCACAATATAGAGTTTGATTATATTAAAAAGAATAATTCAAAATTTTTAGCTAAAATTAAAGACATTAATAATGTTGATGATATAAAGAGATTTACAAATATAAATTTGTATATACCTTCAAGAAGTCTTCCAGAACTCCCATCGGATCAAATATATTGGCATGACCTAGTTGGTATGAAAGTAATTGGAATTAACAAAAATGAAATATTAGGTGAAGTCAAAGCGGTTAATAATTTTGGCGCAAACGACTGCTTAGTTATAAAACCTATCAATGAATCTGTTGATGATAAAGAAAGATTAATACCCTTCATAAAAGAAACGTTTATTAAATTAATTGATAAAAAAGAAAAAATTTTAAAAGTTAATTGGCAAAGCGATTATTAAATAATTATGAATATTAATATTTTGACAATTTTTCCAGATATATTTAACGTTTTAAATTCAGGAGTTGTTTCTAAAGCAATAAAACAAAAACTGATAACTATAAATCTTAGTGATATCAGAAAGAATGCCATCAATAAACACAATCAAGTTGATTCAAAACCTTATGGTGGTGGAGAAGGCATGGTTATGATGGCAGAGCCTTTAATTAAGACTATTAAAAATATAAACACATCAAAAAGAGGACATATTGTCTATATGTCTCCCCAAGGGACAAAATTAAATCAAGACAAAGTAATTTCGCTATCAAAACTTGAAAATTTAACAATAATTTGTGGAAGATATGAAGGAATTGACCAAAGAGTAATTGACAATTATGTTGATGAAGAAATATCAATTGGTGATTTTGTTCTAAGTGGGGGAGAGTATGCAGCCATTTGCTTAATAGATTCAATTTCTCGGCACATACCAGGCACGTTAGGAAATAAAAATTCTTATTTAAAAGATACCTTCTCAAATGGACTCTTAAAAGAGGATGTCTATACAAAACCAGAAATATATGACTCCTTTAAGGTACCCGACATACTTCTATCAGGCAACCATGAAAAAATTGAAGCATGGAAATCAGAAATGTCATTAATTAAAACTTATTCAAAAAGACCTGATTTATTAAAAAATAGAAAACTAACAAAAAAACAAAAAAAACTCTTGGAAGAATGGTCATCTAAGGCTATCCTATAGCCGATTTTAGGCAATTATAATGAGTGATAATAACGACAATAAGAAAAAAGGCTTTTTTTCCAGAATATTTGGAGGTTTCAGTGCGCCTAAAGAAACAAAACCTAAAGAAGCCAAAAAAGAACAATCAACTGAAGCTGAAACAATAAGTATTCCAAATAAGTCTGCTTTAAATAAAATGAAGAAAGCAGATATTGTTGCTGTCGCAAAAGAAAATGATCTTGAATTAGACATTAAACTTACAAAAGCTCAACTTCTAGATGCTTGGGATAGACACTTTAATTTATCGTCACCAAGTGCAGTTGAAGATGCTGCTACTGTAATGGCTGAATCTGCATCAAGCCAAGTTCAGGCTCCTGATGATAAAGCTCTAGCTGAAAAAGAAGCACCAGTCGAAGAAGAAGCACCAGTCGAAGAAGAAGTTCCTGCCGAAGAAGCACCAGCCGAAGAAGAAGTTCCAGCTGAAGAAGAACTAAAAGTTTCTTTAGTAGAAAAGACACCATCACAAATCATTGAAGATTTTGAATCAAGACAATTGAAATCAGACCTTCCTGAATTTAGACCAGGTGATACAGTAGTTGTTTCTGTTAAAGTTCGTGAGGGAGAAAGAACAAGGTTACAAGCATTTGAAGGCGTTGTAATGGGTGTAAAAAACTCAGGACTAAATTCATCTTTCATAGTGAGAAAGATTTCAAGTGGTATAGGGGTGGAAAGAACATTTCAAACTCATAGTCCGATGATTGATTCTATAAAAGTAAAAAGAAAAGGGGATGTTCGTCAAGCCAAATTATTCTATCTTAGAGAAAGATCAGGAAAGTCAGCAAGAATCAAAGAACGCTTAGAATAAGATGCATAAATTAATTAAGGAAGATTCTATTCTTAGGTCTTTTTTTAATTATCTGTTCGTTGAAAAAGGATTATCTAGCAATACAGTAAAGGCTTATGAAAATGACATATATTCATTTGTAAGTTGGGTAGAAAAAAGTAAGTTCGATTACCTTAAGCTTAAGGAAGAAGATATAAATAATTATATTTCATACCTTTTTAGTTCAAAATTAAAAAGCTCATCTGTAAATAGGAAAATATCATCAATTAAATCTCTATATCTTTTTCTTTTAAAAAAAAATTTGTTGAAAGACTTTCCACTTGATAATTTGGTATCACCAAAAAAAGAGAAATACTTACCAGAATCAATGTCTGAAGCTGAAGTTGATTTATTATTAAAAAGTCCTCAAACCTCTAATAAAACTGAAAAAAGAGATAAAGCAATCATTGAGATGCTTTATGCCACTGGGATGAGAATATCAGAGCTAATTAATCTTAAGGTTACTGACATTGATATGAAGAGAAATGTAGTGAAAGTGTTGGGTAAAGGATCTAAAGAGAGATTAATACCATTTGGCGACGCAGCATTTGACGCACTTTCAACATATTTAAGTAATAGAGAAAAATCATCTTGTAAGGAAATATTTTTATCAAACAGAGGAACAAAGCTTTCAAGAGTTGCTGTTTGGCAAAGAATAAAAATATATCTTACAAGAGAAAATTTAAAGAATACCATTTCTCCTCATACACTAAGACATGCATTTGCAACACACTTACTTAACAGGGGAGCAGATTTAAGATCTGTGCAACTTTTACTGGGCCATAGTGACTTATCAACCACTCAAATATATACTCACATTGCAAAACAAAGATTAAGTGATGTTCTAAAAAAACATCATCCTAGGGGTTAAAATGCAAAATAAATATTTTATATTTTTCTTATTAATATTCTCAACAAGTTCAATTTCGGATGATTCTTTAAGTCTTGTAGATAAAAAGATTGTTGAATCAATTTCCAAGAAAATTTCATTAGTACTTCCTGAAGGATCAAAAATTGAAACTGTCGAAAAGTCTGAATTCCCAGGAATATATAAAGTATATTTTGGGGATATTCAACCAATTTATGTTTCTGAAGATGGAACTTATTTTTTATATGGAAGTATGTTTAAAATTAAAAATGACGATTATTTGTCAGATGAAAATATCGGTGCAAGCAATGGTCGAACTAATTCTATTATTCAAAACTTAACAGATTTAGATATCTCTAGTAGAAGATTATCTTTAATGGAGCAAATTGATAAAAATGAATTAATTAGCTTCGAGGCTGAAAATCAATTATACGACTTAATAGTATTTACAGATGTTGATTGTGGATATTGTAGAAAACTTCATAACGAAATAAAAGAATACAATGAATTAGGCATAACAATAAGATATGCTGCATTTCCAAGATCAGGATTGGGTACAGAAACTTTTTCAAAAATGGTTGGTGCTTGGTGTTCAAATGATAAATCCAAAGTAATAACTGAATTAAAAGATGGTAAAAAAATAAATTTAGATTTTTGTGATTCACAACCTGTTGCAAAACATTACGCAATTGGAAAAAAGCTAGGCATTACTGGAACACCTGCGATAATAGATAATAAGGGCGAGCTTTTACCAGGATATCTCTCGCCAGCTGATTTGCTTCAAAAACTTAAAGGCTAGTTATGAAGAATCTAAGGATAGGAATTTGTGGTTGGGGGAATATAGCAACAGGTCTTTATAAAACCATTTTGGAGAATAAAGATGAAATCTATTCTAAATCTAATTTAGAAATTGAAATTGTTGCTATTGGTGCTAGAAGAGATAATCCAAAATGTGTCCCAGAAAATGTTGTGATTGAAAGAAATATTTTTGATGTTTTAAATCACAAAATTGACGTAATGATAGAGCTAATTGGTGGAGTTGATACTTCACGTGAGCTAATTTTGAATTCTATAGATAAAGGTATCGATGTTGTAACTGCAAACAAAGCAGTTCTCTTTAATCATGGAGATGAAATTTTTCAAAAGGCACGAGATAAAAATGTCAATATCTTATTTGAATCTTCAGTTTGTGCAGGTACTCCTATTATTAAGTTACTTCAGGAAGAGCTTGCTGCAAATACAATTTCAAAAATATCTGGGATGCTCAATGGAACATCCAATTTTATAATGACAAAAATGGAGGAGGGAGCAAATTTTGATGATACTCTTATTCTTGCACAAGAGAATGGCTATGCTGAGCCAGATCCTTCATTTGATATCGAAGGTATGGATGCTGCTCACAAAATAGGAATCCTTTCATCTCTTGCGTTTGGAACAAGCCTTCCACCAAATGAATTTTATATCGAAGGAATTAAATCCATTGAAAGTGATGATTTTATGTATGCAGCTGAATACGGTTATACAATAAAGCATTTAGCAGTTGCAGCAATCATCGATAATTATAATGTTGAATTAAGAGCACACCCAGCACTTATCAGCTCAAGTGAGTACTTATCTAACCTTAAAGGAGTTAGAAACGGAATTGAAATAGAAACTGATTTAATTGGGAAAATGCATATAGCTGGATCAGGAGCTGGACAAGGCTCAACAGCATCTGGAATAATTTCTGATTTAGTTTTTATTGCAAACAAAAATAAAAATGTATTAAAACAAAAAAATAAGATCAACAAGACAAAATTGATTCCTTTTAAAGATATAGAATTTAGAAATTATTTTCATATAAAAACTAATAGTGCTAATGATATTGAAAAATCGGTTTTCAAAATTTTTGAAAGTTTTAATGTTCAGACCGATGTTTTTGAACCAAAGAATAAAAATAATGAAGATGATTCATTAATCATTATTTCTAAATTAATAACTGAGAACACAAAGCTTGATGTTATCAATAAACTAAATAAATTAGAAAATATTAACAGTTTAAAGACTATAAGAATTGAAAAGTAAAATGCTTTTTCATAGCACAAGAGGAAAGGATAAAAATAAGACTTTTGAAGAAGTTTTGATGCAAGGGTTAGCAAATGACGGTGGTTTATTTATGCCAGATAACTGGCCACAAGTAGATTTAGAAGAAATAAAAAAATTAAAGTCTTTTATTGATATTGCTAAATACATTGTGCCAATGTTTACTAACTCCTCATTTACCGATGAAGAAGTAAGTAAAGTTCTAGATGATACTTGGCATGATTTTGAGGAAGAAGATCTAATAAAAATTTTTGAAATAGATGAATCTTCATCAATTTTAGAATTATTTCATGGGCCTACTGCAGCTTTCAAAGACTTTGGTTTACAACTCGCTGCTGCATTTTTTAATAAAACATTACAGGATAAGAACAAAACCGCGATAGTTTTTGGAGCTACTTCAGGTGATACAGGTTCTGCTGCAATTGATGCATGTAAGGAATTTAGTGTAATTAAAAGTTTTATTCTAATTCCTGATGGAAATATGTCTGAAATTCAAAGAAAACAAATGACAACTGTTGATAAACCAAACGTTTTTCCAATCTTAGTCAGCGGTTCATTTGATGATTGCCAAGATATTGTAAAAAAGGGTTTTAGTGACAGATCTTTTTTAAAAAATGATCAGTATTTATTAGCAGTAAATTCAATAAACTGGGTAAGGATTATTGGTCAAATTTGCTATTACTTTTATGCATCACTAAAAGTTAATAAATTCTCCGAGCCACTTAATTTTTCTGTGCCCACTGGAAATTTTGGTAATGTCTTTGCATGTTATGCTGCTTCAAAAATGGGAATGCCATTATCAAAAATTATAGTTGCAGTAAACAGTAATGATATCTTAGATAGATTTTTTAAAAGCAATGATTATTCAAAAGATAAAGTAAATGAAACAATATCACCAAGTATGGATATAAGCGTCGCAAGTAACTTTGAAAGACTAATATATGATTATTATCTTGATAGAGACTCAGATCTTTGTTCAGAGCTATATCAAGATTTCCCTTTAAAAAGTATCCATTTAAACGAAAGTATTTGGAAAAAATCTACAAACCTATTTTTAAGCTACAGTGTTGATGATAACTCAACCTATGAGTGTATGAAATTTTATTACAACAATTTAAAATATATAATGGATCCTCATACAGCAGTTGCAGCAAATGCTGTTACAAAGCTTGAGACCGAATTAAGAAAAAAAACTATTATTTTATCAACAGCTCATCCAGCAAAATTTCCACTTCCTCTTAAAAATGCTGGTATTAATTTGAAAAACATTCCTAAAAATTTAGAAAAAGTAATGAATAAAAAAGAAGTTTCATTCAAATTAAGTACTTCTAATAATTCAATTTTTGAATTTATAAAAGAAAACAATCAATAATGGACTTGCAAGAATTAAAGATTTCGCTATTTGATATGGAGAAAAGGTTAGACGATATTAAAGATAATGTTTTAAGTATTGAAAGTAAAAAAATAAGACTAGATGAAATAGACAAAAAGCTATCAAAGGAAGAGGTCTGGTCAGATTTAGAGCTTTCACAAAAACTAAGTAAAGAGAAAACAATAATTGAAAAAACCCTAATCTCTTTTGAAGAGGTTTCAAATAAACTTTCTGACTCAATTGTTTTACTTGAGCTTTCTGTTGAAGAAAATGATGATAGTTCTATTGAAGATATTCTCAAAGAAGCTAATGCGGTCATGGCATCTATTGAAGAATTTGAATTTAGTAGAATGTTCACCAATAAAATGGATCCATCTTCAGCATATATAGAAATTCAATCTGGTTCGGGAGGAACTGAGGCACAAGACTGGGCAGAAATGCTTTTAAGAATGTATACAAAATGGTCTGAAAATAAAGGATTTTCTACTGAAATTGTTGAGATATCTCATGGAGATATTGCCGGAATTAAGTCTGCATCATTATATGTTAATGGAGATCATGCTTACGGTTGGCTTAGAACTGAGACAGGTATCCATAGGTTAGTCAGAAAATCACCTTTTGATTCAGGCAACAGAAGACATACTTCTTTTGCCTCAGTATTTATTTCACCAGAGATTGATGATTCCATAGAAATAGATATTAACAAGGCAGACCTGAGAGTAGATACTTATAGAGCTTCAGGTGCTGGAGGACAACATGTTAACAAAACTGATTCAGCGGTCAGATTAACTCACATCCCTTCTGGAATAGTTGCCCAGTCACAAAGTGACAGATCACAGCATAAAAATAAAGAAAATGCATTAAAACAACTAAAATCTAAGCTTTACGAGTTAGAATTACAAAAACAAAATGAAGAACAGCAAATGCTAGAAGATAGTAAATCTGATATCGGATGGGGTAGTCAAATCAGATCTTATGTATTAGATCAATCAAGAATAAAAGACTTGAGAACAAATCATGAAACAGGAAATACTTCAGCAGTTTTAAATGGAGATTTAGACGATTTTATGAAATCATCACTAAAAGCAGGCATATAAATGGATAATGAAAACATAAGTGGCGAAAAAGCCTTAATTGAAGAGAGACGGAAAAAATTAAAGCAGCTTAGAGATAGAGGCGGTGCTTATGGTAATTCGTTTAAACCTCAGAATAATGCTTTTAAACTTCAAGAAGAGTACGGAGAGTTTTCAAAAGAAGATCTAGCAGAGAAGGATGTGAAGGATATTTCAATTGCAGGACGAATTGTTTTAAAAAGAGTAATGGGTAATGCAAGTTTCGCTACATTACGTGATGCGTCAGGTGATATACAAATTTATGTTACAAAAAATAATGTTGATGAAACTGTTTATGAAGATTTTAAAACCTGGGATCTAGGTGATATCGTTGGTGTCTCTGGGTCATTATTTAAAACAAAAACTGATGAGCTAACAATTGATGTATGGGATCTAGAAATGATTACTAAATCATTAAGACCTATGCCAGAGAAATTTAAAGGCCTTACAGATATTGAAGCCAGATATAGGCAGAGATACTTAGATTTAATGACTAATAATGAAACTAAAAATGTTTTCATCAAAAGAACTAGAATCATTGATTCTCTTAGAAAAAAGATGAATGAATGTAATTATTTAGAGGTTGAAACTCCAATGATGCATCCTCTTGCTGGCGGAGCTGTAGCAAGACCTTTTATAACTCAACATAATGCTCTTGGACAGGATCTTTACTTAAGAATAGCTCCAGAGCTATATTTAAAAAGACTCTTAGTTGGTGGATTTGAGAGAGTATTTGAAATTAATAGGAGCTTCAGAAATGAGGGCCTGTCAACTAAACATAACCCTGAATTTACTATGATGGAGTGGTATCAGGCTTATGCAAGTATGCAAGATCAAATGGATTTAACTAAAGATATAATCTTAAGTGCTGCTTCTGCAGCTGGTTGTGGATCAAATATTGAATGGGGCGATTTAAAAATTAATTTAGATAATTTTAAAAAATCTAGCCTTTCTGATTTAGTTATTGAGTTCAATAAATCTTTAACTAAAGATGACTTGAATAATAAGCAAAAACTTCAAGATATTTTGAATGACAAAAAAGTAAAAATTGAGAAAAGTTGGGGAATAGGGAGAATGTTATTGGAAGTATTTGAAGAGACAGTTGAGAGCAAGTTGATTGATCCTACCTTTGTCACTCAGTATCCTGTTGAAGTTTCACCGCTGTCAAGACGCAGTGAAAGTAATCCAGATTATGCTGACAGGTTTGAGTTATTCATTGGCGGAAAAGAATTTGCAAATGGTTTTTGTGAACTTAATGATCCTGATGATCAAGCTTCAAGGTTTGAAGATCAAGTTGTAGCTAAAGATTCTGGTGACAAAGAGGCAATGGATTATGACCATGATTACATAACTGCTCTTGAACATGGAATGCCACCTGCTGTTGGAGTTGGAATGGGAGTGGATAGACTAGTGATGTTACTCACAAATCAATCTTCAATAAGAGATGTTTTACTATTTCCTCAATTGAAATCTTAAAAAAAGAAACGCTCACCATCTAAACTTATCAAAGTTTTCTGGATTAGCCCAACCGTCTGGATTATTCCAGGTTCTTTTGTTGTTGTATGTTTTAAGATTATAGGAAAAACATTTTACGTTATTGTTTTTATCAAATAATTCAGTTTGGAACCCAAGCTTAAGCATTGTGTCATTTGTTGTTTCATCATCCTCAAAAGTTGTGAAAATAGCAATTTTTTGACTTAGAAGATTCTTGATTATTCCAATATTTGATTCTGAGGTTTGTATATCATCTAAAATTATAAATAAATCAAAATTTTCTTCAGATACTCCTTGAATTTCAGGACCAATTGATAAAGTATTCACATTTAATTTTTCAATTCTTCTTACCAGTTTTGAAACATCTAGAGATGTATAAATAAATATTTTTTTAGGCTTCTCATCTTGGATTATATTTGTGATATAGCTATGCAGAATTTTTTCTTTTTTTGTCATTACATTAGATGCTTTACAGCCTCTCTTTCTGAAACTAATTCATCTATGGACAGCTTAAATTTCGATTTTGCAAATTCGGACAATGCAATATCTCTTTTTATCTCAATTTTTCCATCATCAAGACAAATTAAAGGGTAACCACATATAAGACCCTCTGGAACATCATAAGCTCCATCACTTGCAATAGCAGCACTAAAAGAATCACCTTCTTCAGTTGGAGTTTCACATGCTATTACAGTATCTATTGCAGCTTTTGCAGCTGATGTTGCAGAAGAAGCTCCTCTAGCATCTATTACCGCTTTTCCTCTTTGTTGCACTGTTGGTAAGAACTCAGATTCTACCCAATTCATATCATTAATTGCTGAACTTCCTAGTTCTCCAGACACAAGTGCATTTTCTATGTCAGGATACATCGTAGGACTATGATTTCCCCATATAATCATATTTTTAATATCAGAAATACTATTATTTGTCTTTTTTGCTAAAATTGACTTAGCTCTATTTGAATCAAGCATAGTCATCGCCATCCATAGTTGATCATCATTACAACCAGCGTGCTTTCCGATAAATGCATTTGTGTTTGCAGGATTTCCAACAACTAGAATTTTTGCATCATCCTTCCCATATTTTCCAATTGCCTTTCCTTGCTCTACAAAAATTCCTCCATTAATACTAAGAAGATCAGACCTTTCTTCAATTTTTTTTCCATTGTATACAATGCCTCTAGGAATACTTCCAACAAGCAAAAACCAATCAGCGTCTTTAGAAGCTTCTTTAAAATTATCAGTAAATGAAACTTCACCCATTTTAGGAAAATATGAGTCTTCTAATTCCATAACTAGGCCTTCAAGCTTATGAACCACTTGAGGAATTTCAACTAATGCTAGATTTACAACTTTATTACCAAATGTATTGCCATCAACCAATCTTGGTATTAAAGAATATGCGATTTGACCTGCCGCTCCTGTGACTACAACTTTAATAGATTCGCTCATTTTTATTCCTTACTTAAATAACTTCATTTCACATTATATTCTTTATTTAATCTGTAATCCTTAAATTTGCATCATAGTAAATGTGTTTTTTTTTGATTAAAATATCTTCAGTTTCAATGTATTATCTGGAGAAATATTATGACAATTAGATTTGACGATAAGGTTGCAGTTGTTACAGGCGCTGGAGGAGGAATTGGAAAGGAGCATGCAATAGAGCTTGCAAAAAGGGGAGCAAAAGTTGTTGTAAATGATCTTGGTGGAAGTGTAGATGGAAGTGGTGCAAGTAATGCGGCAAATGAGGTAGTTGAACTAATAAAATCTGAGGGTGGTGAGGCCATTGCAAATGGTGCAAGTGTTACAGACCTTGAAGCTGTAAAAGCTATGGTTGCACAAACTATGAAAGAATGGGGAAGAATTGACATTCTGGTCAACAATGCCGGAATTTTGAGGGATAAAAGTTTTCACAAGGTTACCTTAGATGATTTTAATTTGGTTATGGATGTACATTTTCAGGGAAGTTTAAATTGTACTCATACAATATTTCCAATTATGAGAGAGCAAGAATATGGCCGAATTATTTTTACAAGTTCATCAAGTGGTGTTTTTGGTAACTTTGGTCAAACTAATTATGGCTCTGCAAAGATGGCAATGGTTGGACTGATGAATACCTTAAAAATTGAAGGCCAAAATAAAAATGTTTTTTCAAATTCAATAACCCCCGTTGCATATACAAGAATGACTGAAGGATTAATACCAGAAGATTTTGTAAAGAATCTACAACCAGAATTTGTGACCCCAGCTGTTATATATCTTGCAAGTGAAAATGCACCTAATGGCGCAATTATGGCTGCAGGTGCCGGAGTATTCTCAAGAATTTTTATTCATGAAACTATGGGTGTTTCCTTAGGTATGGGTGAAGATATGACACCAGAGAATATTCAAGCAAATTGGGATAAGATCTCAAATATGGAAGACGCTAGAGAACTTCAAAATGGCGGTGAACAGACCCTTAAGTTTTTTGAATTAATTAACAAGGAATAATTCATGAAACTTTATTCTAGTAAACTTGCCCCAAGTCCTTTAAAGGTATTAATTTTTCTGGCTGAAAAAAAAGTCGAAGATATTGAAATTATTAATCTTAATCTTGGAGAGCTGGAACATAAAAAACCAGAATATTTGGCTATTGCTCCAAACTCCAGAGTCCCAGCTCTCGAGTTAGATGACGGGTCCATTATTTTAGAAACAACAGCAATTTGTAGATATTTAGAATCTTTATATCCAGAACCTAATATGTTTGGTAAAAGTCCTATGGAAATTGCGTCAGTAGAAATGTGGTATTCAAGAGTTACTTATGAACTTGTATCTCCATTAGCTCATGGTTTTAGGCATACACATCCTCATATGAGCAAGATGGAAAATCAAAACCATGAATTTGGCTTAGCTCAAAGAGAAATAGGTGTGAAGGCACTAAATACTTTTGATGAGATTATTGCTTCTAGGAAATTCGTAGCTGGTAACAACTTTTCATACGCAGATATTCAGATGGCAGTTAATTTAAATTTTCTAGTAAGACTTAATAGGCTAGACATTAAGGACTTCAAAAACCTGAATGAATACGTCACACAGATTTTTGAAAGACCTAGTTTTTCTGTTTAATTTATTCCCAGTTTAAAGCACCGCCAACTTGATACTCAGTTACCCTTGTTTCAAAGAAATTTTTCTCTTTTCTTAAATCAATTATTTCTGACATCCATGGGAATGGATTAGTAACACCAGTAAACTCTTCATCAAGACCGAGCTGAGTGAGTCTTCTATTGGCAATAAACTTTAGGTATTCCTCCATCATTGATGCATTCATACCTAAGACACCTCTTGGCATTGTGTCTCTTGCATATTGAATCTCCAGTTCAGTTCCTTCAAGTATCATCTGAGCAGCCTCAGATTTCATTTGATCATCCCAAAGATGAGGATTTTCGATTTTAATCTGATTTATAACATCTATTCCGAAATTTACATGCATAGACTCATCTCTGAGGATATACTGAAATTGTTCTGCTGTACCAGTCATCTTATTTCTTCTGCCCATTGAAAGAATTTGAGTAAAACCACAATAAAAGAATATTCCTTCTAATACACAGTAGAATGCTATTAAGTTTTTCAATAGTTGTTTATCTGTTTCTTCTGTGCCAGTTTTAAAATCAGGATCAGAAATTTCCTGAGTATACTTAAGACCCCATGAAGCTTTTCTTGCTACACAAGGAATTTCTCTATACATATTAAAAATCTCTCCTTCATCCATACCAAGAGATTCAATACAGTATTGATAAGCGTGAGTATGAATCGCTTCTTCAAGACTTTGTCTTAAAATGTATTGTCTACATTCTGGATTGGTTATTAGCCTGTATAGAGCCAAAACGAGATTATTTGCAACAAGAGAATCCGCAGTTGAGAAGAAACCAAGATTTCTCTTTACTATGACTCTTTCATCTTCTGTTAATCCATCATCAGATTTCCATAAAACAATATCATTTGTCATATTTATTTCTTGTGGCATCCAGTGATTTGCACTTCCATCAAGATATTTTTGCCATGCCCAATCATATTTGAAAGGAACAAGTTGGTTCAAATCAGCTTTACAATTAATCATCATCTTTTGATCTACTTGTACTCTTCCATTAGCCATCATTTCATCAAGTTCCTCTATGCCAGCTGTTTCATCTAGTTCATTTACTGCTTTTCTTGCTGCTTCTGCTCTAGATCCTTCACCAATATTACTTGGTTCAGTCGATACTGCAGACACAGCTGGCTGAGGAGGCTCAGGTTGCTTAACTTCCGCAACAGTATTTGCTGTTTCAGTTTTTGGCTCTGACACTATAGGAGGAGTTTGATTCTCATCCTTTCCATATTCATCCCAATTTAACATTTTATTTCTCCTTTTAAATTATTGACATGCCTCGCAATCTGGATCATCCAAAGAGCATGCTGAAGGAACTGGTGCAGCAGCACCTAGCTCCTCTTTTGAAGTCTGATTTACCTCAGAACTTACTGCGTTTAATTTTCCCTGCTGTACTGTAGATTTTTCTGTTGAAGTAGCTGCTATTGATCTTAGGTAATATGTTGTTTTTAAACCCGAATACCATGCCATTCTGTAGGTTATATCTAATTTTTTACCATCAGCATTTCCAATATATAAATTTAATGATTGTGCTTGATCAATCCATTTCTGTCTTCTGCTTGCAGATTCAACTATATATCTTGGTTCTACTTCAAAAGCTGTTGAGAATAATTTCTTTATGTCATCTGGTATTCTGGATATTTCTGATAAGCTACCTTCGAAATATTTTAAATCATTGATCATAACCTCGTCCCATAAATCCAGTTCTTTTAATTTTCTAACCAGATGAGGATTAACGATTGTAAATTCTCCAGACAGATTTGATTTAACATATAAGTTTTGATAAGTGGGCTCTATTGATTGTGTAACACCTGTTATATTAGATATTGTTGCTGTAGGTGCTATTGCCATAACATTAGAGTTTCTCATACCATCTTTTTTTACTTTTTCTCTAAGATTATCCCAATCTAATGTTTCAGATTTGTCAACATTAAGATATTCTGCCCCTCTATTATTCTGTAGAATATCAAGTGAATCTTTTGGTAATATTCCCTTACTCCATAATGATCCTGCAAAACTCTCGTACGCGCCTCTTTCTTTTGCTAATTCAGTTGATGCATATATAGCGTTATAGCTAATTAACTCCATGCTTCTATCAGCAAACTCTACTGCTTGATCACTGCAGTATGGTATATCTTGAAGATAAAGAGCATCCTGAAAACCCATTAGCCCTAAACCAATAGGCCTATGCTTGAGATTAGAATTTTTTGCTGTATCGACAGAATAGTAGTTAATGTTAATTACATTATCTAACATCCTTATTGCTGTAGAGACAGTTTTTTTAATTTTATCTTCGTCTAATTTGCCATCTTTCATGTGATTAGCAAGATTTACAGACCCTAGGTTACAAACAGCTATTTCATCGTTCGCACTCGTATTTAATGTTATTTCAGTGCATAAATTCGATGAATGAACCACACCAGAATGCTGTTGAGGCGACCTTAGATTACAAGAATCTTTGAAGGTGATCCATGGATGACCAGTCTCAAACAACATTGTTAACATTTTTCTCCATAGCTCCTTTGCTGGTATGGACTTATGTTGATGAATTTCACCATTTTTGGCTTTCTCTTCATACTCTTCATATTTTTCTTCAAAAGCTTTACCAGTTAAATCATGGAGTTCTGGTGCTTCACCTGGAGAAAAAAGTGTCCAGTTTTTATCTTGCTCCACTCTTTTCATAAAAAGATCTGGAACCCAATTTGCTGTATTCATATCATGAGTTCTTCTTCTTTCATCACCTGTATTTTTTCTTAGTTCTAGAAACTCCTCAATATCTAAGTGCCAAGTCTCTAAGTATCCACACATTGCTCCTTTTCTTTTGCCTCCTTGATTTACAGCAACTGCTGTATCGTTTGCTACCTTCAAGAAGGGTACAACACCCTGACTTTTACCGTTGGTGCCCTTAATATATGAGTTCATAGCTCTTACCGGTGTCCAATCATTTCCTAATCCACCAGCCCACTTTGATAGCAATGCATTGTCTTTCATCGCAGAGAAAATACCATCTAAGTCATCAGGTATTGTTGTTAAATAACATGATGATAACTGAGGTCGTTTGGTTCCTGAGTTGAACAAAGTTGGTGTAGAGCTCATATAATCAAAACTTGATAGTAATTTATAAAATTCAATGGCTCGTTCTTCTCTTTTATCTTCCTCTATAGCTAAACCCATGGAGACTCTCATAAAAAATACCTGTGGTAGCTCATATCTGACATCATCACAATGTATAAAATATCTGTCGTAAAGAGTTTGAAGCCCTAAGTAGGTAAACTGATTATCTCGTGTGAAGTCAATTGCCTCCGCAAGTCTTTCAATGTCAAAGTTTTTCAGTTCAGGATTTAAAATTTCAAGTTCAATTCCTTTATCAATATAAGCCTTGAAGGCTTTTGGATAATTTGTTTCCATTTCTTGATAAGTTGATTCTTCGGCAACATCCAGAAAATTTAGTGCTTCACTTCTTATTTGGTCCATTAATATTCTTGCAGTTACGAAAGAATAATTTGGTTCTTTTTCAACTTTTGTTCTGGCTGACATGACTAAACTTGTCCTCATATCAGAAATGGATACTCCATCATATAAATTTTTTAAGGCCTCTTCTAGAACTTCGTTGATTGAAACTTCATCAAGTCCTTCACAGGCATCACTTATAAGTCCAGCTACCTTCTCAAGATCTAAGGGAACAAGGCTTCCATCACTTTTTGTTATATTAATTTTTTGAGACTCAGGAATATCTATTTCGACTTTTTCTTTTTTTCTTTCCTGTGTTCTTTCAGCTCTATACAGTATGTAACTTTTTGCAACTTCTAATTCCTCAGATCTCATTAGTTGGAGTTCTACTTGATCTTGTATTTCTTCAATATGTAAAGTTCCTCCAGATGGCATCCTTCTTTCAAAGACCTCAACAACGCTCTTAGTAAGTTGTGTAACTTTTTTATGGATTCTTTCACTGGCTGCAGCATTCCCTGACTCTAATGCTAAAAATGCTTTAGTTATTGCAACTTTGATTTTGTCATCCTCAAACGAAACTACTTTTCCATTTCTTTTTATTACTCTGAGTTTGCCAGGTGCTGTTATTTCTATATCTGATATAGCCTGATTTACTGATTCTTTAGTTTTTTCTTGTTGTACTTCCATTTTTTTTCATTCCACCATATATTTAACTTATAGACTAAGTTATCCTCTTTTTTTATTTTGTTTGGAAAAATTTATGTGTTTCTGCAGTAACGTAAATTTTTTCTCTTACGAACTAACTATACTTGTTGTGGATAAAGAATCAAGTAAAAAACACAATATATTGTGACAATTTACATTTTATGCACAAGATCATGTATAAAAGGTGTATTTTTACTGTTGGAATTCAGTTAACAAATTGTGGATAATTAGTATTTATGGGAGAACTTTATGAAAAAATTCTTATCAATTGATCAGGGAACTACCAGCTCTAGGGCAATTGTTTTTGATCAGAACTTAAAGGCAATAAAGGATGCTCAAATGGAATATGATCTTGCCTATCCAAATGATGGATGGGTGGAACTTAATCCAAAAAGCATAATACAAACTGTCAAAGATACTATTGAAAAGGTTTTAACAGATGATTTTGATATCGAGGCCTGCGGAATAACAAATCAACGAGAAACAACAATTGTATGGTCGAGATCAACAGGCGAACCAATTCATCCAGGAATTGTTTGGCAAGATAGGAGAACTAACAAATATTGCAAAGAATTAATTTCTAAGGGTTATGAAAAAATTGTTAGAGAAAAGACAGGACTTGTTCTTGATCCATATTTCTCAGCAACAAAAATAAAATGGATTCTTGAAAACGTAGACGGTGCACAAGATTTGGCAAAAAAAGGTGACTTATTATTTGGAACAGTTGATACATATTTGATATATAAGCTGACAGAAGAAAAGAATCATTTTACCGATGTTACAAACGCATCAAGAACATTACTTTTCAATATAAACACTATGGAGTGGGATGAGGATTTATTGAATTTATTTGAAATTCCAAAGTCAATGATGCCAGAAGTTCTCAGTTGTGATGGCAATTTTGGCAATTTAGTTTTTGATAATAAAAAAATACCAATAAGAGGTGTAATTGGTGATCAACAAGCTGCGCTTGTTGGGCAAGGGTGCTTCAAAAGTGGCGACATGAAATCAACTTATGGGACAGGTTGTTTTTTAATGGTCAATACAGAGGATAAACCAATTTTTATCAATGAGGGATTGCTAACTACAGTAGCTTATAAGTTAAACGGAAATGTTCACTATGCTATAGAGGGTAGTATTTATTCTTGTGGGAATATTATTAAGTGGTTAAGAGATAAGATGCTCTTTTTTAACAGCACTCATGATAGTGAAAAATACCTAAATATGAATGGTGACACCAATAACGTTCTTTTTTTACCTGCTTTTAATGGTTTAGGTGCTCCTTTTTGGAATTCCGACATAAGAGGTGGTTTTTATGGTATCACGCAAGATACAACTATAAATGATATGGTAACTTCAGCATTTAATTCAATAAGCTTTCAGACAAAAGAAATCACAATGATTTTGGAAAAATATGATATAAAAATAAATAATTTATTAGTTGATGGCGGAATGGTTCAAAATAAAACATTTTGTCAGATGTTATCAAATGCATTAAATAAGGAAATACTAACTCCAGTAAATGTTGAATCAACCGCAATTGGGGCTTGCAAGGTTTGCATGTTATCTTCTGAAATAGATATCAATAATTTATCAAAAGAAATGAATTCTTATAGACCAAATTCAAGTTTACAAGATGTTAATTTAACCAATTTTGATAATTGGAAGTCATATGTTTCAAAATCAATAGAAACTATTTAATTAATATCTCATGATCTATACCAATGACTTTATTTTGAGATGAGTTATGTGACACCAAAAGGCATGGTATTTCAAATAATTTTATAATTTTTTTTATTACACTTTTGCAGACTAAAAAATTTTTTTCATCTAGATTTGAGAAAGGCTCATCTAATAATAGAATACTAGGTTTCATTAAAATAGCTCTAATTAAAGCAACTCTTTGTTGTTGTCCTCCTGATAATTCATGAGGCATTTTATTTAAATGTTCATCCATATTTAAATCAGATACTAAATCTTTAAATAAGTTCTCATCTTTTTTAGACATAGCATATTGCATATTTTTTTTTGTATTTATGTGCGGAAATAAAGCAAAGTCCTGAAAAACATAACCAATGTTCCTTTTTTCTGTCTGCAAATTAGTACCCTCATTATTTAAAGTAATATTATTAAGTAGTATTGTTCCTGAGTCAGGCATTTTTAAACCTGAAATAATATTTAATAAAGTAGTTTTACCAACTCCACTAACACCACTTATTAGACCTATTTGATTTTTAGATACATTAAAAGATAGGTCTTTAACAAAAGGCCTTTCGTTGTAAGAAAAACTTAAATTTTTAACTTCTATACTCATTTATTTAATTAATATATGACAATTTTGTATATAATGCCTCTGTTTTACAATACAAACCCATTTATTTTCTTCAAAGTGTACAAATACAAAATATTTAACAATTTAGCTGAAGAGGGCATTAATGTTCTTGCTGAGGCAAAGTATATTCAAGATGATTCAGGACCTGATGCTCTTATTCTTAGGAGTTTTCCCTTATCCAGCCAGGATATTACAAAAAATACAAAATGTATCTCAAGAGCTGGAGCTGGAACTAATAATATTCCTATTGATGAAGCAACAAAAAAGGGAATAGTTGTATTCAATACTCCTGGAGCAAATGCAAATGCTGTTAAAGAGCTTGTATTGTGTGGAATGCTTTTGGCATCTCGAGGAATTATTCAAGGTAATGCATATGCAGAATCTCTTCAGAATAAATCAAGTGATGAGTTAAATAAATTAATAGAAAATCAAAAAAAATATTTTAAAGGTAATGAGTTGAACGGAAAAACCATCGGCATTATTGGACTGGGCTCTATTGGCTCGCTATTAGCACAAGCAACAAATGTTCTTGGTATGAAAATTATTGGCTTTGATCCTTACTTATCTGTTGAAGGCGCATGGATGCTTCCGAAAGAAGTTCAAAAAGCTGACAGCTTAGAGTATTTATTATCAAACTCTGATTATGTTACTTTGCATATACCCTTAACTAAAGATACTGAAAACTTTATTTCAAAAAAAAATACTGCGGCTTTCAAAATTGGCGCAAAATTAATTAATTTGTCCAGAGGAAGAATTGTAAATAATGACGATATATTGACTGCATTGGATAATGGAAAAATTAGCACTTATGTAACTGACTTTCCTACGCCTGATCTTATTAAGAGATCAGTTCAAAATAGAGGAGTGATTTTATTACCGCATATTGGAGCAAGCACAAAAGAAGCAGAAATAAATTGTGCTGTTATGGCATGTGAGCAAGCAAGAAATTATCTTGAAAATGGTTTTATTACTAATTCTGTAAATTTTCCAAACATCAGATTAGGTAGAACGTCTAAATTTAGACTGGTGATTATTCATAGAGATGAGCCAGGAATGATTGTGAAAATCACGAGTGAAATTGCTAATGAGAACTTAAATATCTCAGATATGATAAATAAAAGTAGGAATGAAAATGCTATTACATTAATTGATCTTGCAACTGAGCCATCTCAAAAACTTATCAAATGCATAGAAAAAATGAGAAAGGTGGTAAGCATTCGCATGTGCTAAAAATTCAAAAAAGTAGCATATTTTTTAAAAACAATTGTCCATAATTATATTTTGTAAAGTTTTAATAAAAAAAGACTTGTCAACAGAAATAAATAGTGTTATTGAAAAGGTTTATTTTTAAATATAACTTTTATACATATATTCATAAAATTTACTTAAAATACTGATATAAGGTTATTTTTATGTTTTTTGTATAATTTTTACACAACTTCAATAAAAACCTTATTTTAAGGCTTTTAATGTGGTATAAATAAAGTTATCCATAACTTTATCCACAGTTTCTGTGGATAAAATTTTAAGTAAAAATGAAGAATTTTTCTAAAAAAATTAGATTGCCAAAAAACTGGCAAAATGCTCTAAATGAAGTCACTAATTCATATTCACTTGAGAAGATATTGAGTGCAGTTAATGAAGAAATCTTAAGAGGTAAGGAGATATATCCTCCGGTTGATCAAATCTTTAGAGCATTTGAATGCTGCCCTTTTTCATCAACTAAGGTTGTTATTTTTGGACAAGATCCGTACTTTCAAAAGGGTCTTGCAAATGGATTAGCATTTTCAGTAGAGAAAAACCAATCAATCCCACCTTCTTTAAAAAATATTTATAAAGAGCTTGAAAATGATCTTGGAGGTATATCTAATTTAAACGGATGTTTAAAAAACTGGGCTCTTCAAGGGGTTCTTTTATTAAATACTTCTTTAACAGTAGAGAAATCAAAACCTGGATCACATTCACAAATTGGATGGGAATATTTTATACAAGATGTCTTAGATATTTTAAATACAAAAAATAACATTGTTTATTTTTTATGGGGGAGTAATGCACAGAAATATTCAAAATTCATTAATAAGAAAAATAATTTAATTTTACAAACATCTCATCCATCTCCATTATCAGCTTATAGAGGTTTTTTTGGATCCAAGCACTTTTCAAAATGTAACAATTACTTAAAAAAAAATAATATTGAGCAGATTAGTTGGTAAATTTAAATAATTGAGATTATTTCATGATTATTTTCTATTTCTGCTAAATCTTTTCTTTTAACAATACCGTTGAAAATTTTTGAGTTGTTTAAGACCACTGTTTCACCAATTATTTTAATATTCGGATGTTCATTGAAGCTCTCTTTTGATATGAAGGTACAAAATTTTCTTCTGTTTAAACCTAAATATTCCATTCTTGCTACAATTTCTTGACCTCTATAGCAACCTTTATCAAAAGACACTCTTTGCTTATCAAAATTAATCTCAATTGGTCTAAATTTTAACGAATCTTCAACAGCAAGAAAGAAAACACCTAAAATCTTGTTAGCAGCATTCCATTGTTGGAGATTTATAGTATTTTCAAAGCTAAAGGCTGACTCTTTTGTGTGAACATTCAATTGAAATCTATCATTTTTAAGATAGCATCCTTTTGAGCTATCTATTTTAGAGATTTCTCCAATTACTTTTTTATCTAATTTTTTAAACTCCACATTGCTGAATTTTGCAAATACATTTAATTCATCAATAAACACATTAATTAAGTTTCTATTGATGATAATAAAAAATTCATTATTTTGTTTGTAAACAAAGAAGTCTGCAATTACCTGTCCTTTATGATCACATATTGATGATAATTGTGGATTTTTATCACAAAGCAAACTTATGTCTGAGGTTAACTGACCTTGAAGAAATTCTTCAACTTTTTTTTGTTCTCCAGTAACCGCTAGAACACACCAATCACTGACTAATAGTGAACCAGTTTTTATTAGATTATTATCAATGTCTATTTTCAAGTAAAATTAAATCCTTAAAATCTATTTTAACTAATGAATAATAAAATAAACAGAATAAACTGGAAATGCAGAAGGGGCATGAGAGAGATCGATCTTCTTTTGAGGGAATTTTCAAAAACTTCTCTCAATAATTTGAGTAAAAGTGATTTGTCCATATTTGAGGAAATATTAAATTACGACGATCAGAAGCTATATGATTTTATTTTTAAAAACACTTCAATTGGAAATGAAGAGCATGAGAAGTTCATATCAAAGAATTTAAAAACCTTTTCTAAACTTGGAAACTTTTAGGCATATTTATTGTCTTAGAACATAGGAAACAAAATTGTATGAAAAAATATTCAAATAATATTGATTTCCAATTAATACAAAAAGCAAAAAATGGTAATCATGGAGCATTTAAAATTTTAATGAATAAATATTATCCAAGAGTCTATGCATCATTATTTTCATTCACAAAATCAAGAGAAGATTCTGAAGATTTGGCTCAACAGACGTTCTTAAAAGTTTGGCAACAATTAGATTCATTTAGAGGCGATAGCGCATTTTTTACATGGATATATCGCATAGCAATTAATTTAGCTAAAAATTATTTTTCAAGTTCTGGTTTTAAAAAACAAAAAGTAAATACTTCTATTGAAGATACAGAACTAGACATTAGTTCTTTTGATGATATTGAATCCATAATTATTCATTCAGAATCCTTAGAAAATATAAAAAATTTTATTAATACATTACCTGAAACATTAAAAACTTCCTTTGTCTTGAGAGAAAATGATGGGAAAAGTTACGAAGAGATTGCAAATATAACAAATACACCAATTGGTACAGTAAGATCAAGAATATTTAGAGCTAGAGAAATGGTAGAAGAATTTATTAATGAGCAAATTATAAATAATGATTGATATTAACGAAAAGATCTCTGCACTTTATGATGGTGAACTCAAAGATTCAGAAATTGATGATCTCATAAAAATTATTAACGAAGATAAAGATTTGCAAAAAAAACTATCTTTCTACAATCTAATTGAATTTGCATCAAACTATAATATAAAAGAAACAGAACACATAAATACAAAAAAAATTCGTATTAAAGATTTTCTTTTTAATAAAATATGGTTCTCGAACATAATAACGGCTGCTGCAACCGTCCTTCTTACACTCACGGTCACAAATAATAATGATTTTTCTAGATTAGATGAAAATATCGATTCCTCTAATAAGATAACATCTGCAATTAACAGCATTGAAGCTCAAAATATAATCAAAAGATCTGAAGAGTATCTTACTGACCATATAATGAGAGTGTTAAATGACCCAAGTTATATGAACTCACAAGAAAATGTTGATTTACGCAATGTTGGTTTCAAC
Source organism: uncultured SAR86 cluster bacterium (assembly GCA_902586925.1). Lineage (GTDB taxonomy): Bacteria > Pseudomonadota > Gammaproteobacteria > Magnimaribacterales > D2472 > SAR86A. The sequence continues at coordinate 844,343 of CACIJE010000001.1, forward strand.
TATAAAAATATTGGAACAAACAGCTACTCAAAAGGAAATGAAAATGTACAGTTGCGTATTGAAAATAATGACTTTGGACTTAAAAAGGTTAGATATTGGAAACATGGAAATAAAATGATATATCTTATACCCATTAAAGGAGAGAGGTTGGTAACGCTCTATGGAAACATTTCAATTTCATCAGCTTTAAATATTGCTGAATCATTAAATAATTAATAACAAACATCATGAAAAATTTTTATCAAGGACTCATTATTCTGTTAACGACTTCTTCACTAAATCTATTAGGAAAGTTACCAGATAATATTTCAGATTTAGTAGATGAGTCTGCACCAGCTGTAGTTAACATTACTGCAAAAAAAGAATTATCTGGAAGGTCTTCCTTTGGATATGGAGGTATTCCTGATGAAATGCTTGAGCGATTTGGAATTCCAAGAGACTTTAGAGAATCACCTCAGCAAAAAAGAGAGACGGTGTCCTATGGCTCTGGTTTTATCTTAAAAAATAACTTTATTATGACAAATTTTCATGTTGTAGAAGATGCTACAGAAGTATTGGTATCTCTATCAGATAGAAGAGAATTTAAAGCGGAAGTTATTGGAGTTGATCCATTATCTGATCTTGCAGTTTTAAAGGTTAACGGAGAAGACTTACCTTCAGTAAATATTGGTAATAGTAATGAGTTGAAGGTTGGAGATTGGGTGGTAGCTATTGGATCACCATTTAGTTTTGATTTTTCCGTTACTGCCGGAATTGTTAGTGCTAAAGGGAGAAGTATTCAAAATAATAATATTGGTAACTATGTTCCTTTTTTACAAACTGACGTCGCCATTAATCCAGGCAATTCTGGAGGCCCATTATTCAATCTAAATGGAGAGGTTGTTGGCATTAATTCACAAATTTATTCAAGAAGTGGAGGATATCAAGGTCTTGCATTTGCAATACCAATAAACGTTGCTGTTGATGTTGCCGAACAAATTATCTCAGTTGGAACAGTTTCTAGAGGCTATCTTGGTGTAAGAATGAGTGAAGTAGATAGCGATCTTGCTGAGGCACTTGGTATGAGAAAACCATATGGTGCTCTAATAAATGATGTTGAAGAAGATGGTTCTGCTGATGAGGCAGGCTTATTACCAGGGGATGTAATTATTGAATTTGATGATAAAGAAATAAAATTTAGCACTGACTTGCCTCATGTTGTTGGACAAATAAAATCAGGTACAAAAGCAAATGCAAAAGTAATTAGAGATGGTAGAGAGATAACTCTTGATTTTGTTTTAGGAGAGTTACCGGTTAATAATGAGGAATTTATTCCTGCCAAAACACAGATATCTTCAGACCCACTTGGGTTAAAGGTTGCAGATATTGATCGGGATAATCCATCGATGAGAAATGTTCCTGATGGAGTAATTGTCTCTAAAGTAAATCCAAATTCAGCTGCTTCAGGAAAAGTTAACCGCGGCGATGTAATTTCAATTATTCAGCATAAAGGTCAAAAATTTAGCATTTACGATGTGGCTTCCTTTAATGAAGCACTTCAAAATTTTTCATCTGGTGACAAAATTGCTATGCATTTATTGAGAAATGGGCAGAGGCTTATTCGCTCAGTAACCTTAAATTAATAAGTATTATTGTTTACTCATTTTTGCAGTTTGCTTGTAAAATAGCTGCAAATTATGAGGAACATTAGAAATTTTTCAGTTATAGCCCATATTGATCATGGTAAATCAACTTTATCAGATAGATTAATAGAGTATTGTGGTGGACTTTCATCAAGAGAGATGGCAGATCAAATTCTTGATTCAATGGATATTGAAAGAGAGCGAGGTATTACAATTAAAGCTCAAGCAGTTTCACTTAAATATAAGAAAGATGAAGAAGAGTATCTTTTAAATTTTATAGATACTCCTGGTCATGTAGATTTTTCCTATGAAGTATCTAGATCATTATCCGCATGTGAAGGAGCTCTTCTTGTTGTGGACGGCTCTCAAGGGGTTGAAGCTCAAACTCTAGCAAATTGTTATACAGCTGTTGAAGAAGGTTTAGAGGTTGTACCTGTGGTGAATAAAATTGATCTTCCTCAAGCCGAACCCGAAAGAGTGAAATTGGAAATTGAAGAAATGGTTGGTATTAATGCAAATGATGCACCCTTAGTTAGCGCAAAAACTGGAGAGGGTATAGAAATCTTATTAGAAAAATTGGTAAATGATATACCTAGTCCAGAAGGTGATCCCAATGCAAGCCTACAGGCTTTAATAGTTGACTCATGGTTTGATTCATATCTTGGTGTGGTTTCTTTGATAAGAATTAAAAATGGTAGTATAAAAAAAGGGCAAAAATTTCAAATTCATTCAAATGGTCAATCCCATACGGTTGATGATATTGGTATATTTTCTCCAAAAAAAGTATCAAAAAATCAACTTTATGCTGGTGAAGTTGGTTATTTGGTGGCAGGAATCAAAGATATCAAAGGAGCCCCAGTTGGAGATACTCTTATTGATTCAAATAATGAATTTGCTGAAGCATTACCAGGCTTTAAGAAAGTAAATCCAAAAGTCTTTGCATCTTTATTTACTTTAAATTCTGATGATTATGAAAAGTTTAGAGATGCTTTGTCTAAATTAGTCCTAAATGATAGTTCATTGATCTATGAGCCAGAAGTCTCTGATGCATTGGGTTTTGGATTTAGATGTGGTTTTCTGGGTACTTTACATATGGAAGTTGTTCGTGAAAGACTTGAGAGAGAATATGATTTGGATTTAATTTCAACCGCTCCTTCAGTAGAGTACGAAGTATTAAAAACTGATGGAGAAATATTAATGTGTGATAATCCATCTCAACTTCCAACTCCAAATGAGATTGATGAAATCCGGGAACCAATTGTAAATATTACCATCATTTCTCCAAATGAATATATTGGAAATATAATTACATTATGCACCTCAAAAAGAGGCATTCAAAAAGATATGAAATATTTTGGCAATCAAGTATCTATAATATTTGAAATGCCTTTGTCTTCAGTGATTATTGATTTTTTTGATCAAATAAAATCATCAACCAAAGGTTTTGCCTCAATTGAATACTCATTGATTGGATTCCAAAAATCAGATTTAACAAAAATAGATGTCTTAATAAATAATAATAAGATCGACGCCTTATCGATGATTGTGCACAAATCTTTCTCTACATCTAAGGCAAGAGAAATTGCAAAAAATCTTCAAAAATTAATTCCAAGACAAATGTTCGATGTACCAATACAAGTAGCGCTTGGTGCTAAAATTATATCAAGGGAAACTGTTAAAGCTTATAGAAAAAATGTTACTTCGAAGCTTTACGGAGGTGATGTTACAAGAAAAATGAAATTACTGGAAAAACAAAAGCAAGGTAAGAAAAAAATGAAGCAATTGGGAAAGGTTTCAATACCTCAGGACGCTTTTTTAAATTATTTTAACTCGGAGCAATAGTATGTTTACTGATCCATTATTTATTATAGGTTTGCTTGGAATGACTATATGTCTTTATAGCTGGATAAAGTTTTCAATCGAACAGAATGAAGCAGAGCCACTTATAGTTAAATATATTTCAACAATTAGTTTTATATCAGGAGCTGCAATATTGCTCAGCATTTTTTATAACTCAGGTAACCTGGATATAGTATTACTTTTTGCTTCGATAATTGCATTCATAGTCATGACTATTGGAGTTTTTCTTAAAAACTTTGAAATAACTTCAACCGCTAGAGGTTACTTTATACCAATTTTTACCATATTTATTATTAGAGCTTTTTTGTATGAACCTTACCAGATACCATCTGGCTCAATGGAACCACAATTAAAAAAAGGAGATTTTTTATTAGTAAATAAATTTGCTTATGGGCTAAAAGTTCAAAGAATTGCTATTCCTTCGTTTTTTAGAAAAGATCCACAGTATGGCGACGCCGTTGTGATTATTCCAAAACACAATCCTGTTCCCTATATTAAAAGACTTATCGGAATGCCTGGAGATGTAGTAAGAATTATAAATAAACAGATATATATAAATGGAGTTGCCCTTGATAGAGACTTTATTGAATCTGAGGAAATAATTCTAAAAAAAAGATATAGATATAGCGATGGAAGCATTGAAACGAGAGAAATTGAAGCAATAGGTGATTTATATTCTGAAAAAATTGGAAATGCAGAATATGTTATTAGAAATACCAGAGGTCAAAATGAGCAATATCCTCAAGAGTGGACTGTTCCAAAAAATCATTATTTTGTAATGGGTGATAATAGAGATAACTCAAATGACAGCACAAAAGATGTTGGATTTGTTCCAAGAGAAAATTTCTTTGGAAGAGCTGATTACATTTGGATGACATGGGAGTGCTGGTTGTGTCTTCCAACTTTTAAGAAAGCTGGGAAAATTAATTAATGTCATTAGATGATTTGCAGCAAAAGATTGGTTATAAATTTAAAGACATCAATCTCCTGAAATTAGCTTTAACCCATAAAAGTTTCAACAATCAAAATAACAATGAAAGACTAGAGTTTCTGGGTGACTCAATACTTAATTCTTGTATTTCAAAATATTTATTTTCAAAATTTCCAGAGATAAATGAAGGCCTATTAACAAGAATACGCTCATTTGTAGTAAAGGGTGAAACTTTAACGAAAAAAGCTGCTGAATTGAATATTACACAAAACATTGAACTTTCTAAAGGAACGGCAAACTTATCTGAGCAAAGAAAACATTCAATTTTAGAAGGTTCAATAGAATCCATAATTGGTGCTGTATTTCTTGATAGCAATTGGCAGCAGGCAGAAAAGTTTGTTTTAAATTTATTCAACACAGAGTTAATAAATATTAAAGTTGATCAGGAATTCAGAGACTCAAAAACAGAACTACAAGAACTGTTGCAATCAAAAAAATTAAAACCACCTGTTTATGAAACAAGTGAATCGGCTAGAGGCTTTGATTGTGAAATCAAATTATTAGAAGGAACATTTATTGCAAATGGAAACTCAAAGAGGCAAGCAGAGATTGCTGCAGCTAAGATGGCACTTACACAACTAAAAAACAAAAATGTCTAAAAAATATTGTGGTTATGTTTCCATAATAGGGAAGCCAAACGTAGGTAAATCTTCAATTATTAATTCAATACTTAAAAAGAAAATTTCTATAACATCTAGAAAATCTCAAACAACAAGAAATAACATTCTTGGAATTAAAACAGTTGAAGATAAACAAATGATTTTTATTGACACACCTGGGATGCATATAAAGTCAGAGAAAACTATGAACAAGATTCTTAATAGATCTGCGCAAAGTATTATTGATGACTCTGATATTATTCTTTTTGTAATTCAAAGGCTAAGTTTTGACAAAAATGATGAGTTAATTCTTGAAAAGCTTCAAGAGAGCAATCAAAAAATTATCTGTATAGTTAATAAAATCGACCAGGTAGATGATAAAAACAAGTTACTACCTTTTATCAACGAGATTTCATTAAAAAAAGAATTTTTGGAAATTATGTTAATTTCTGCCAAGACAAATAATGGAATTGATGATCTAGTATCTGTTATCAAGAACAATTTACCAGAAAATTCACACATCTATAATGATGATTTTGAGTTAGAAGAAAATAACAAAAAATTTGTATATTCTGAATTAATTAGAGAAAAGATTATTAGAAAACTTGGTGATGAACTTCCACATGATACTTTTGTAGAAATTGATAAGATTGATGATAAAGATGATATTACAGAAGTTCATGCCACTATATTTGTGAATAGAAAATCACAAAAACAAATTGTTATAGGTACAAAAGGAGAAGTCCTAAAAGATATTGGTAAACAAGCTAGAATTGAAATAGAACAACAAATCAGTAGAAAAGTATTTTTAAAGACTTGGGTTAAAGTTAAAAAAAATTGGAATACGGATTCAAGTTTTATTCATAGTCTTGGAGTTGGAAGTAACTATGAGTCAAAGTAATAGTGATTATTGTTTTCTTTTGCACCAAAGGTCTTATGGTGAGACAAGCATAATCGCAGATGTTTTTACAGAAAATTACGGTAAGATATCTATAATTGCTAAAGGAGCAAAAAAGCCAAGATCTAAATTCTTTGGATATTTAGTACCGTTCCAAAAATTAAACGTAACATTTTCTGGAAGATCTGAATTAAAAACACTTACAAGCATAGACAGAAACCTTGCAGAAACATCAAATACTTTTTCTAAAGTGAGCTACAGTTTGTTATACATAAATGAACTTCTCATAAGGCTTCTTCCGAAAGATGCAAAACATCAAGAATTATTTTTTCTTTATGAAAAATTTCTCAAAAGCATTATTGATAAAAATAATTTGGAATTAACTCTTAGACACTTTGAATTAGACTTATTAGATATGCTTGGCTATGGATTTGATTATCAATTAGATATTGATTTCAATCTGCCAATTGATCCTGAAACACCATATGTATTTGTCAAAGAAAAGGGATTTCGAAAATCAAAAAATTCAAATTTTTATGGAAAAGATATAATAAATATCAAAAATAGAAAACTTGAAGATGTTTCTCTTAAAATGCTTAAAGAGATTACAACAAAAGCTATAAGTATTTGCCTTGAGGGAAAAGATCTCCGAAGTCGAAAAATTTTTAAATCAATTAAGCAATGATATTTGGTATTGGAACAGACATAGTTGAGATTAAAAGGATTGAGAAAATAACCTCTCTTGATAAATTTGCAAAAAAAATATTAAGCAAGAATGAACAAGACATTTTTGCTATGATGAATAATTCCAAAAGAATAAGATACATTTCGAAACAATTTGCTGGTAAAGAAGCTATATCAAAAGCTCTTGGGACAGGAATCAGCAAAAATACTTCCTTCAATAATATTGAAATTCTTAGGGATGATAATGGAATGCCATTTTTTAATGCAATTAATCAATTAGACAATGTACTTGCCAACTTGGGTATAACCAAGACCCATGTTAGTCTTTCAGATGAAAACGATTATGCAATAGCATTTGCAATACTAGAAAAGTGAATAATATTATTTTATTAGGTCCCCCAGGGGCAGGTAAAGGTACTCAAGCAGATTTAATCTGTAAAATGTGTAATATTCCAAAAATAAGTACTGGAGACATGTTAAGAGAGGCTGTTGCGTCGGGAAGTGATCTTGGAATAAAAGTTGCAAACATATTAGATTCTGGTGGTTTAGTCTCCGATGATATTATTGGCTCATTAATACAAGAAAGGCTTATAAGGCCTGATTGTAATAATGGTTCACTATTTGATGGCGTTCCAAGAACAATTGGACAGGCTGAGAAACTTGCAAAGATGAATATAAATTTTACACATGTAATTGAAATATTTGTTGAAGATAAAATCATTGTAAATAGAATGTCTGGAAGAAGAGTTCATCCATCATCTGGCAGGAATTATCACATTGAATTTAATCCTCCTAAAAATGATGGATTAGATGATGAGACAAATGAACCACTCATACAAAGAGAAGATGACAAACCAGAAACGGTCTTAAAAAGACTCAGTGTATATCATGAGCAAACAAAACCTCTTACTGTTTTTTATAAGAACTTATCAGACAATGGACATTTAAAATTTTTCAAAGTTGATGGTTCTAATTCGGTTAAAAGCGTTTTTCAAGAAGTCTCATCTCAATTATAGGCATGAATATTCTTGCTATAAAAAGTTGCGGTGATAAAACAGCTATTAGCGTAATGCTCGATAAAGAAATAAATACTTTCTCTATGAGTCATAATCGAAAAGATAGACCAAATTGGCAAATGTTTTTAGAGAATGTTGGCCATAATAAGATCTTTAAATTAGATGATATTGATTTATTTGTATTTGCTAATAACCAAAATTCATTTACTGCCACGAGAATTATTGCAAGCTATTTAAAAGGCATTGCTACTGCATTAAATAAACCCTTAATATCAATTGAAGACAAGCCCGAGGATAATTTTGAAACAGATCAAATAGTTATAATTGCTAAAGAAAGATATTTGGCAGAGGAAAATGATCTCGATAAGTTTGATCCTAGGAATGTTAATCCTGCATATAATGCAAAAATTAAGTTTAAAAAACTAAATGAATGATATTTTTTTAAGTTTTATTCTAGGAATAATTCAGGGACTTACAGAATTCTTACCTATATCTAGTTCAGCGCACTTGCTTTTTCCGTCACTGTTATTTGGAACAAATGATTTGGGTTTATATTTTGATATTTCTGTCCACGCAGGCACATTAGTTGCAGTAATATACTATTTTAAAAATAGAATATTTTTAATGGGAAGATCATTATTTGTTGAATTAAATAAGCCTAATAAAAATAAAGATTTAGCATTCCAATTAATTATTGCAACATTACCTATTGTTATTGCTGGATTCTTTTTTAAGGAACTAATAGAACAGAGAATATTCGATACATATAGTATTGCGATAGCAAACTTATTTTTCGCTGCTGTTTTATTTTTTGCCTTTGTAAGAAATAAGAGCAACAAAGATCTTATGAATATCACTTTATACAGCGCTTTATTCATAGGTATTTTTCAATGCTTTGCATTAATTCCAGGGGCCTCAAGATCTGGAACTGCAATTACTGCAGCGCTATTAATTGGGTTAAATTTGAAGGATGCTTCAAAGTTCGCTTTTTTGCTTTCAATCCCAACAATATTAGGAGCCTTGCTCTTACTTAGTTTTGATTTAAAAACTGAAGTTGTAGAATTAAATGTTATGAATATAATTATTGGTTTTTTCACTTCAATGATTTTTGCTTTTCTCACAATAAAGCTTTTCCTCAAAATTATAGAAAAAATTGGCATGATCCCTTTTATTACTTATCGAGTTTTACTAGGTGTATTTCTAATACTAATGTAAATGTATATTTATATTGTTGAGAAAAACAATTTTTTATTAAAAGAAAACTTAGCAAATTTTTCTGAATTAGAATTTGTAAATGAAATACCTAATTCTAATTATTATTTTGTTTACGACACTGATGGTTTGTCATTTATCAAAGATTCAACTCATCCAAAAGAAGCATTAAATTTAGATTTTTTAACAGGTGCTGTAGATTGGAGAATGAAAAGAGCTAGTCATGAGGGAAATATAAAAAAGGCTCTTGGTAAAAGTGATAAACAACTTTTAATATTTGATTCTACAGCTGGTCTGCTGACGGACACACTAATTTTTTTATCTCTTGGGCATAAAGTTGTTGCTGTCGAACAAAGTAAAATTCTATATTCACTTGTGAAAGATGCTGTCTCGCGCGCAGAAAAAAAAATACCTGAATTAAAAAATTTAATATTGATTAATGATAATTCTATTAACGCTTATAAGAGTATCTCAAAGGATTTTGATGCTATATATATTGATCCAATGTTTCCAATATCAAAAAAATATATAAAAAAATCTGGCAAAATCGAATCAATAAAAAAGATACTTGAGTTAGAAAATTTAAAAGAGGATTCACAGCCTCTAATTGAGATTTTTTTAGATACCAATTACAAAAAAATAATCTTTAAAAGGCCATTAAAACAGAGAAATATTTATAGTAATATTAATTATCAAGTATTTGGAAAAACAACAAGATTTGATATTTTCTTATGATTGAAATTAAAAAGGATTCAATACTTTTATCGGTTGATAACAATCAATATGATTTGCCATTCTTATGGTTGCGAGACAATTGCCAATGTAACGAATGTAGAATAACAGAAACACAAGAAAAACAATTTCTCTTGCATACAGTTCCTGTTGATATTGCTCCAAAGCATGCTAAGGAATTAAAAAATAATTTAGAGATACTTTGGGAAGATAATCATAAAACAACAATTCCAATAAAGCTCATAAAGAATTCTCATCGCTCTAGATATCCTAAACACCAAAAATGGTATGAAGAATTCTCTCCACAAAAGTTTAGTTGGAATGATTTTCTAGAAAACAAAATCATAGGGATAGATGCCCTTAAAACATTTATAAAGTATGGTGTAATCATCCTTGAAGACGCTCCGACAGAATCAAACTCACTAGAATTTTTATCTAAAAGACTTGGACCAATACATGAAGTCCTTTTCGAAAGAATTCATAATGTTTCTGTTACTGGCAATGTATACAATGTTGCACACACTCCCAAAGGATTACCACCACATAATGATTTTGCAAGCTACAAGTCTCAACCAAGTATTCAGGTTTTGCATATGTTAGAAAATGAATGTGAAGGTGGCGAATCTATAATTGTTGATGGATGGCAGGTTGCTGAAGATTTAAAAAAAGAAGAACCCAAGCATTTTTCAATTCTTCAAAAATTTAAAGTGCCTTTTAGAGAGTTTGATGAACAAAATGAAACATATGCTGAAGCTCCTTTGATTCAATGTTCAAGCACAGGAGCTATTGAAAGTTTCAGATTTTCAAATCAACTTATGCAAATGATTAATCCACTCAGAGAAGGCATTAAAGAATTTTATGAAGCTTATCATGAAGTTTCTAGAAGAGTTCATGATCATAAGTACCGTTCAACTTTTAGACTAAATGGCGGAGAAGCTTTGGTTGTTGCAAGCCTTCGCGTATTGCATGCACGTGAACCTTTCATTCCTAGTGGAGCGAGGCATCTTCAAGACGCTTATTTTTTCTACGATAATGCTGCCAATAATCTTTTTTTGTTATCTAATTAAGTGAAATTATCTGAATCAGACATATCAAGAATTATTGAGATGGCTTGGGAGGACCGAACTCCCTTTGATGCGATAGAATCTCAATTTGGCCTTACTCAAGACAAAGTAGTTAAAGTAATGAGAGAAAACCTTAAAAAAAATAGTTTCAACCTTTGGAGAAAAAGAGTAAGAGGTAGGAAAACAAAGCATTCTGAGTTAAGAACTTTCAAAGTTGGTAGACATCATTCCTATGACCAAAATAAACATAAATAAAGATAAGTTAAAGTTTACAAATTTACACAAATCATTTTTTAGTGATTTAAAAGATACTGAGTGTCAAATATCAGATACAAACGTACTAATATTTGAATCATCTGGAAGAAATCCAGATCCAGCTGCGGTTGAATTAGTTTTTAAGAACAATCATTATGTTTTGTACTACTGGGATGGCTACTCATTGGCAGAAAAAAATCAAACAAGTTCATATGATGATGCACTCTACCAATTTAAAAAATATGCAAAGAAATTGGCTAAGAATTTAAGAAAATTCTAAAAAATGCGATCAAAGTGATCGCATTTTTGTTGTATAGTTTAAATATTAATAGCCACTTCCACCAGAACTAGAAGTTGAGAAGTGTGATTTTGGTTTGAATAGTTCATCAGAAGAAGAGGTTTCTGATCCATGATACCCACCTGTATCTGGCATATAAAAGGTTAATCCAGGATACTCATAAAATGTATGTGGATGGTCGTCGTCACCTTGTGATGACAAATAAACTTTATATGTGAAACCTGATGCTCCTTTAAAAGGTCCTGAAGCAATGGTACCTTTCACTTGCATTGCAGTACTTGAGCTAGTTACGTCGATATTAGATTGTGTATATGAAGATACTTTTACAATCTTTCCTTCAGAATACATTCCAGAGTGAAAATCACAATATGGGTATATTGTGTCCGGAGTATTTGCACCAACAGTAAGTGTTAATGTGCTCTCATCCCATCCTTCACTTGAACCAATGATACCAGAATCTGAGGCGGTAGCATTTTGGACAGTCGACATTTTAAACGGATGACTTGCAGTCACAGAGTTAGAAGCTTCAAACTTTATAACATCACCTTCTCTAACATAAATTACCATTTCAGTAGAAGATGTATTTACACTATCGACTAGGTAATTGCTGCTACCATTATTTGACAGGGTGTATGAAGTGATGTTTAAGTCAGATTCGTTATCGGATATAGTTCCACCGGCCCATGAAGTATTCTCATTTATCCAGTTAATTGTATTAAAGACTAACTTGTCTATTTCTTCCGTTGTTGAGGTCCCATCTAAGACTGATCTCATTAGTACAGCTAGTTCAGTGACACCAGCTTTCGTAAAATGCGAAAGTGAGTTAGAAGAGTTCGCGTAGATTTTTTGCATATAAGCTGATATTCCTGCAGATAAATCAACAAGCTGTTGACTAGATGGAGAAAACCCACTATCTAGGTTTGTTAAAAAATCTTTTATGAAAGTTGTATCACCCAATGATGTTTCAGATCCAGTTCGATTAAAAACACTTTCGGTAAATTTATAAGTATTACTATTTGAAGTTGGATTTGGATTTAAAGCATTTAATATGTCGTACATAATAGCAGCCTGAGTGTTAACGACCGCAGCTTTATTGTATGTAGCCGAATCTAAGTTTGAAAATGGGTTATCAAATCTAATCATGAAATTAGAATCTATTCCAAGCTTAGATTTCAAAGTTTCATAGTCTGTGCTATTAAATTCATTAAGCATTGTGCTCAGAGGCGTTACTAAAAAATTTTGATCAGTAACTGGTTGACTCAAGGCAAGGCTTTCATTCTCCATGAATTGAAGATTTGTCACAGGATCAAATCCACCTTCACTTCGAATTACACCAGAAGTGCCTGAATCGACAGTTAGAGAAAAGGTTCCATCTTGAGCAGAAGTAGTTGTATATTGAGCGCCAGTACATGTCCCAGCACTAGCTTCAATACAAACAGTTGCGCCTTGAATTGGACCCATTACAAGAATAGTACCGTCATAACCAGTAGTTGTTACATCATCAGACGTATCGTTAGTAACTGTAACGCTAAAATCTTCTGAGTCAGACAAAGAACCGTCAGAAACAGTAGCAGTCATTTCATAAACATTGTCTGTGTTTGAGTCAGCAGGATTTTCATAATCTGGAGCAGAACTAAATGTGACAACACCACTACTTGATACAGCAAACTGAGAACTATCTGTCCCTGACAAACTATATGTTAACGTATCCCCATCTGAGTCAGTTGCTGTGATTGTGAAAGCGGAGGTTTGATTTTCCTCTACAGAAATAGCAAATGTTGTATTTGTAATATTTGGTGCACTGTTCATGTTTCCAGAATTACTGCCATATCCATCGCCCATTGAACCGCCACCGCCACCGCCACCGCAAGCAGTAATGACAAAAAAACAAATAAGTAAGTTTACTTTTTTTAAAGTATTCATAGTTTCTCCAACTTTTTAAATTTATCGTGCGTCAGCAAGTTGTAAGAAAGATTTGTGCCCAAATAAATCAAGATTGCTGCAAAGCGATATGATATTTTTATTAATCTATAATACTATTTATATACTGTCAAAATTTTTTCAATCCCTAGAGTGAATTTTTTAATTAAAGCCTTTTTAGCCATATATTTTTGTAGTTTTAGTACATTATTACTTTAGATACAATAGACCCAGCATTAAAGATTCAGTAAATACAAAAATTTTTGATTAAAAACATTGGTGCCCCATATCTGAGTCGAACAGATACTCCCGAAGGAACGCGATTTTGAATCGCGCGCGTCTACCAATTCCGCCAATGGGGCTAGCGAAGCATTGTAGCTAAGTATTATCTATTTTAAAATCTGCTTCTCATGAAAACCTCAGATTTTGATTATCACTTGCCAAATGAGCTAATTGCTAATTATCCTTTAGATAACAGAAGTTCTAGCAGATTATTAGTATATTCAAACTCTATCGAGCATAAGACCTTTAAAGACATTGTTAACTACTTCGAAAAGGGAGATTTACTGGTTGTTAACAACACTTCTGTTATTCCGGCAAGAATATTTGGTAAGAAGGAGTCAGGAGGTTCTATTGAGGTAATGCTTGAAAGGATCATGGAGCACAATCAAGCTTTAGTCCAAATACGATCAGGAAGAAGTCCAAAGCTAGGCTCTAACATTTTTTTAGATTCATATAGGGTTGAATGCATCGATCGAAAAAATAGTTTTTTCATTCTTCAGTTCGATAGGCCCCCTTTAGGAGTTTTTAATGAAATAGGGCATATTCCTCTTCCACCATACATAAAAAGACCTGATGAAGATTTAGATAAAGATAGGTATGCAACTGTATATGCAGATAGGCAATTTCAAGAATCAGTTGCAGCACCAACAGCAGGATTACATTTTGATAATGAGTTGCTTAAAGTAATTGAGGAGATTGGTGTTCAAATAGCCTCAGTTAATTTAAGTGTTGGGGCAGGGACCTTTCAACCGGTTAAAGTTGAGAATATTGTTGAACATGATATCCATAAAGAGTACTTAGAAGTAAGTGGTGAGGTAATAGACATGATCGAGACAACAAAATCTTTTGGTAAAAAAGTTTTCGCAGTAGGAACAACTACAGCAAGAGCTTTAGAAACGGCATATATCGATCAAACGAAGAAAGGATTTAAGGGGTACACAAAATTATTTATATACCCTGGATATAAATTTAAGGCAGTTGATAAACTTATTACTAATTTTCATTTGCCAAAGTCATCGTTATTAATGTTGGTATCAGCATTTATTGGTCACAAAAACATGAAGGAAACTTATAAAAGTGCTGTTAATGAGAAGTATAGATTTCTTTCATATGGCGATGCTATGCTTTTAACTAGACATGAAATTTAAATTAATAAACAAATCTGTCTTTGCAAGAAGATCAGAATTAGAATTTAAAAGAGGCACAATTCAAGCTCCAGCATTTATGCCTGTTGGCACAAATGGAACTGTAAAAGGCATGACAGTAGAAGACCTAGAGTCAACAAATTCTGAAATAATTCTTGGTAATACCTTTCATTTAATGTTAAGGCCTGGAGATGAAACTATTAGAGACTTGGGTGGGCTTCATAAATTCTCAAATTGGAATAGGCCAATACTAACAGATTCAGGAGGTTTCCAAGTTTGGAGTCTTGGAGATTTAGTAAAAATAACTGAAGAAGGGGTTAAATTCTCATCACCATATGATGGTAAAAAAATTTTTATGACTCCAGAAGATTCGATGAAAATTCAAGAAAATTTGGGATCAGACATTGTAATGGCTTTTGATGAATGCACCGATTACCCTTCAACATATCAACAGGCAAAACAATCAATGGAACTCTCAATGAGGTGGGCCAAAAGATGTAAAGAATTTCATAAATCAGACTCGGCATTATTTGGCATTGTTCAAGGTGGGATGTATAAAGATTTGAGGGAGGAATCCCTTAAACAATTAATAAAAATAGATTTTGATGGTATCGCGCTTGGAGGATTGAGTGTAGGTGAGTCAAAATCAGAAAAAACTGCAATATTAGAGCACATGTCTGACAAATTACCTGAAGATAAACCAAGATACCTTATGGGTGTTGGGACACCTGAGGATATTGTAGAAGCTGTAAGGTATGGAATTGATATGTTTGATTGTGTTTTGCCAACAAGAAATGCTAGAAATGGACAATTGTTTACCTCAGAGGGCGTTATAAATATTAGGAATGCAGAATTTAAAAATAGTGATGATCCTATTGATAAAAATTGCAACTCTAAAGTTTCTCAGAATTACAGTAGGGCATATCTAAATCATCTTCACAGAACAAATGAAATGCTAGGTTCTATGTTAGCTACATATCACAATATTTATTACTATCAGTCGTTAATGAAGGATATCAGAAACTCAATTACCAATAATATATTCGCGAAGTTTATAAAAGACTTTTATAATAGTCGAAATTTAGATATGCCCGATGGGCCAATATAGGAATAATTATGGATAGCGGATCAACATCACTTTTGTCGCCCTTACTTTTTCTAGGGTTTTTATTATTGTTTATGTATATAGTAATAATCAGACCACAAAATAAGAGAAATAAAGAAATTAATGATATGTTATCAAAACTTGAGATTGGGTCAGAGATCATTGCCGCAAGCGGTATTATCGGAAAAGTAAAAGCTATTAAAGGTGAGTATATATCACTTGAAGTAAGTGAAAGTGTCGTTTTTAAACTTCAAAGATCTGCAATTGCAAACATTTTGCCGAAGGGCACCATAGATTCAATTAAATAGTAAAAGTGAATAAATTTTCAATTTATCAATATTTGTTAATACTAACTGTATTGATTCTTGGAGCAATTTACGCATTACCAAATCTTTATCCTACACAACCATCAATTCAAGTTGCATATACAGATTCTGGCAAATCTGCAGATCAGATGCTTTTAGATGATCTTGAAAACATCCTTGATGATTCTAATACAAATTATGAAGAAATTTTTCTACGTGAGAATAAAATAATTATTAAATTTAATGATGTTGACTCTCAACTGAGCTCAAAAACAATATTGCAAAAGGCTCTTTTAGATAAAGTCATCATTGCTCTATTTCTTGAGCCATCAACTCCACAATGGCTAAGAGACATTGGAGCAAATCCTGTTAAATTAGGTCTTGATTTGTCTGGTGGCGTACATTTTTTATTAGAAGTAGACATCGACTCTGCGCAACAAGCCAGGCTTGAGACCCTCATAGATAATTATAGAAAATCCTTCAAGGAAGAAAGAATAAGGTTTGATGAATCTTATATTGATGATTTAAAACTATATTTTAAGTTTTCAGATAATCAAAGCTATAACAGCGGGCTAAAAAAATTTAGAGATGATAGTCCTGTTATCAATGGCGTTCAATACATTATTACAGAAAGACCCAGCTCAGATGTTTTGTTGCTTGAATATTCTGATATTGCACTTAGAGAAATAAGAGATTATGCAGTTGGTCAGAACCTAATAACCTTAAGGAACAGAGTAAATGAACTGGGAGTGTCTGAGCCTATTGTTCAAAGACAAGGTTCAAATAGAATTGTTGTCCAGTTACCAGGAGTCCAAGACCCAACTGCAGCAAAAAAAATAATAGGTAAAACTGCAAATCTTGAATTTAGAATGGAGGCAAACACAAGAACTTCACCATTAAGAAAAGAGGAGTTTGCTTTCAAAGAAAATGAGTTTCAAACTGCTTTTCTAGAGAAGGCAGTTGTTGTTGCTGGAGATAGAGTAACTAATGCTAATACTGGTTTTGATGAAAGCGGCTTTGCACAGGTAAACATTACGCTTGACATGGAGGGTGGTCGAGCAATGCAAAAAGCAACAACAGGAAATATAGGTAGAGGTCTAGGAGTTCTTTTTGTTGAACAAAAAACTAAGTCTGAGCTTGTCTTAAACAATTTAGGTGAGACAGTCATAGAGCAAACTTCTTACATAGAAAAAAAAATCATTAGTCTTGCTACTGTTCAGGCGGTGCTTGGAACAAGTTTTAGAATAACTGGTGTTGGATCTCCAGCTGAAGCAAGTGAATTAGCTTTATTACTTCGTGCAGGTGCTCTTGCCGCGCCAATGAAATTTGTTGAAGAGAGAACTGTTGGTCCAAGCTTAGGCAAAGAAAATATTGAACTTGGTATGACATCGATAATGATAGGCTTTGCTTTAGTAGTAATTTTTATGATTTTTTATTATCGAATATTTGGAATTGCAGCAAATATTTCACTAATACTTAATTTAGTTCTAATAACTGGAATAATGTCATTACTTGGAGCCTCATTAACTTTACCCGGTATGGCTGGAATTGTATTAACAGTTGGCATGGCAGTAGATGCAAATGTCTTAATATTTTCAAGAATTCGAGAAGAGCTTAGAGAGAAAGAACCTCAGACAGCAATTAGAGATGGATTTTTAAGAGCATTCATTACAATTTTTGATGCAAATATTACAACATTAATAACAGCCTTAATTTTATATGTTATTGGAACTGGGCCGGTTAAAGGTTTTGCAATAACGCTTTCAATAGGAATAGTTACTTCAATGTTTACTGCAATAGTTTGCACTAGGGCAATGGTAAATCTCATTTATGGCAATAAAAATATTAAGGCTTTGAAAATATAATGAACATTGAACTTAAATTTATGAAATTTAGAAAGGCCGCTGGCTTGATTTCAATTTTTATATTTTTAATATCATGTATATCGCTTGGTTTTAAAGGATTAAGTCTTGGCCTTGATTTTAGTGGTGGCACATTGATAGAGGTTTCATATGATTCACCAGTCTCTCTTGAATCAATAAGGAGTGAACTTGAACAAAATGGTTATCCTGATTCTCAAGTTGTCAACTTTGGAACAAATTTGGATGTATTAATAAAAGTAGCCGATCAAAGTGGTAATAGTTCTGTAGGAGAAAATATATTTAATATCTTGAATAATCAAGAAATACCTATTGAGCTGAAAAGAGTTGAATTTGTAGGCCCTCAGGTTGGTGATGAATTAAGAGACCAAGGCGGATTGGGCATGCTAATAGCTTTATTTATGATATTGATGTATGTGGCTTTTAGATTTCAATATAAATTTGCTTTGGGTGCGGTTACAGCTCTTGCGCATGATGTAATAATTATTCTTGGACTATTTTCTATTTTTTCTTGGGACTTTGATCTTACTGTTCTTGCAGCACTTCTTGCAGTAATAGGTTATTCATTAAATGATACTATAGTGGTCTCAGATAGAATTAGAGAAAATTTCAGAAACGAAAGAGTTCTTGAGCCAATAGATATGATTGATTTATCACTTAATCAAATGCTAGGCAGAACACTTGTAACTTCTTTCACAACACTTTTAGTTCTTTTTGCTCTATACATATTTGGAGGTGAATTGATAAAAGGATTTAGTCTTGCCTTAATCATAGGAGTTGTGATTGGAACATATTCTTCAATTTATGTTGTAGCAAATATGCTTATGTCTCTTGGTTTAACTCAGGATGATCTTGCTATACCAGAACCAGAGGGAAAAGATTTTGAGGAATTACCTTAATTTTTATAAGAAGATTTAATCGACTTAAGTATAGTTTTATAAATTTTTGAGGTTGATGAAAGGATACTATTATTCTTTAAAAATTTAGGATTCCCAGTAAAGTCACTTACTAATGAGCCTCCCTCTTGGGAAATCAAGCTTCCTGCAGCAAAATCAATTAGACTGACATCATATGCCCATGCGGCATCAAGTCTGCCAGCACCAACATATGCAAGATCAAGAGACAAACATCCACTTTCCCTCATATTTAATTTTTGATTTGAGAGTTCTTTGTATGTTTTTTTAAATTCAAATTCGTCACTTTCATTAGATTTTTTAAAAGAAATCATTGAGTCATCAAGAGCATTTTGTTTGCTTGATCTAATTTTATTATTATTAAGCTCAGCTCCGCCTCCAACTGATGCTGAAAACTGCTCTCTTCTAATGGGGTCTATCACAACTGCGGAAGTGATAACATCTTCAACCATAGAACAAAGTGTAATTGCGAAATGAGGATAACCGTTTATGAAATTCTCTACCCCATCAATAGGCTTTAAAATCCATGTAACATTTGAGTTATTTAAAATATGCCCACTTTGCTTACTAAGAAAGTTATCTTCGGTTTGAAATTTCTGTACTTCTTCCATTACCAAATCTTCAACTCTTCTTTCAATAGCAAGGACATATCCTTCTGGACCTTTTGAAGAATCTAGACTATGAACTTTTTTAACAGCAAACTCTAATTCAGCAGCACCTTTTTGAGCAGCTAAAATATTTATATTTAATAAAGCTTGTTTTGACATGTCGCTATTGTAATAGAAATGAGGATAATAGTTATATGTCTTTGGAAACTAATTTAATAAATATAGTCTTAGTTGACACAATTCATCCAGGTAACATCGGTTCAGCAGCTAGGGCAATGAAGACTATGGGACTTAAACGACTATCTTTAGTAAATCCAAGAGTTTTTCCATCCAGTGATGCAACTGCATTAGCTGGAAATGCAACAGATGTTCTGGATAATGCTACTGTTTATAGTTCAATTAGAGAAGCAGTCAAAGAAAGTACATTTGTTTATGCGACATCCTCAAGAGATAGAACCATACAGTGGCCAATATTGGATGCTCAAGAAGCAGCAGATGATATATGTGTACAAATAAATTCTAAAAAAGAAATTTCAATTATATTTGGTAAAGAGGATAGGGGTCTTACAAATAAAGAGCTTGAGTTAGCAAATAAACTTATTGAGATACCAGCGAATCCAAAATACCCTGTTCTGAATTTGGCAATGTCCATACAAATTATTTGCTACGAAATTTTTAAGGCATCTTCAGATTCAATCAAAAAAGAGTGGCGAGATTATCCAGAAGTTAATTCAGATCAACTTCAAAAATTAATCGATCATTTTATAGAGACCGCAGTAGAAATTGATGTTATTGATCCAGACAATCCAAAGAAGATTATCTCTAGAATTAAAAGAATGTTTACGCGTCTTCAACCAGATGAAATGGAATCAAGTTTTATGAGAGGTTTTCTTTCAGGAGTAAAGAAAAAATTAAAATAATTTGGTTTGATAATCTTTTTTGATTCCATATAATACACTTTTTATCCTGTCCCGTTCGTCTAGAGGCCTAGGACACCGGGTTTTCATCCCGGCAACAGGGGTTCGACTCCCCTACGGGATGCCAATTTACTATAAAGCCCACACTAGTGGGCTTTTTTTATGGGGTATGTTTCCATAGTGTTTCCATGCACCACCTTGATAGATTAAGCATTTCTATAAAACGCATGTTTCCACAAATGTTTCCATACCTAATAAAAATGTGTCCACGGGGCAGGAGTACCAGCCGGGTGGGGTGGGTATATATCTAGTGGTTGTGAATTTTGAGAGGTTTTGGAGTGTTAATTAGTTTTATGGCAACATAATGTTAGCTTTGGTTGTGTAATAGATATCTCCTTTATATTCAAATGAATACCATTCTCTGTACCAAGGATACGCAATCTCAGCCCATCCAGCATTTTCAATAGTTTTGATTTCATCTTTTATATAAATTTCCTGTGTGCTCCTAATGTGACCCATATAGTAGCCTGATTCTGACCCTTTGAATGGCATTCTATAAACAGTACAAGGTATATCGCACTTTATTACTTTGAAGCTGTTAATACTTTTTTTGGACTCTACCCATGCATCAGGAACTTCCTCACTTTGACATTCTGGGAAGCCATTTTCATAAAGGCTATATGTTTGCCATTTTTCAGAACGCCATTGCACAAATTCTTCACAGCTAAGTCTTTTAGGTTTATCTTCATCAACCTCATAAAAATAATCAAATCCACCAAGATGGAAATCAAGCTTATCGTTATCGGCATATGTGATTGGTGCTATAAGAATAAATAGAAATAGTATCTTCATATGCCTGGGAAAGTAATTAATACTATAAGAAATCACTTAAGTTAATAGCCTCTTAATATCCATCCAAAAAGAGCGGCTCCCCCAAGAACAATTAAATATTTCATCCAAGTTGGAGACTTTGATTCTAGAACGAATGCCATAAAGGTCCAGCCGGCCATGATAAAAATAGAAAAAATAATCCATGGCCAAACCTGTGACCATGGAATACCAACTATAAATTCATAGATTTCTCTTGCCAGAACTCCCATATAATTCATTCCATTTATCTATACACATATCATTAACTAAGCACATATATTCAGCGAACATAGGGTCTTCACCCCATGGTCTATGCTTAGCCCACACAAAGTCTGATGCTTCTTTACAGATTTGTTCGTAAACATCCTCAGGTATTTGTGGGGTAGGGAAGAAGAACTCTTTTAATTGTTGATACAAAAAGATAATTAGTTTTTCTACTGTATACAAAACTATACATCCGACTGCCATAAAGGCAGTGATGAAAGCAATGTAACCAAAGAATATATTCATAACCTTATTTCTCCACCAATTCCTTAAGTTTTTTAATAATCATGGCATACATAGAATCTATCATAGAAAGAAGGTATCTTAATTGATTAGCTATATAGATAAGAACTATCAATATAATAATTAAAACTGTTATTGTTATAAAATCAAACATTATTTACATCCTAAACAATGCGTTTTATTTTGACAAATTGTTCTGGCATTATTATTTATATGTTTTTTCTAAAGATACTAGAGAAATTAGGACGAAAAAGAGTTGTGATGGACAGAGGTCTTTCACACCCAGAATATAACTTAGCTAAACCATGGACTCACAGGTATTATTTACTATTTAGAAAAAGACCAAAATGGTTTCCTTTCAACATATTAATTAATCATATTATAGATAATGACCATGGTATTGGACTGCATAATCATCCTTTTCCATATATTACAATTATTTTAAGTGGTGGTTACTGGGAGACAAACATTAAAAAAGAAAGAAAATGGCGTGGAAAATTTTACATAGGCTTTAGAAGTGCTGATAATTTACACCGAGTTGACTTAGAACCAGGCATTAAGCCAATTACATTATATATTGCTGGACCTTATGGACTGAGAAAAAAAGGAAGAAGTGAATACGGCACTTGGAAATAATTTTTATTAGTGAAAATGAACTAATTAACTTATCAATTTTGGTATTAAGCCTATTTGAGCCAGGATACCCAAAATAATCATTAATAAAAAAGCAAATAAAATTGTAAGATTCTTTTCTTCTATCCATTCAAACAATTTTTCTAAAAATTCTCTTGCCCAATCATCAACTTTACCCATTAATTTTACAGATTTTCTTGTCCATTTGTCAGTCTTATCAATTAAGGGTACGGCAATTACAGCAATTACAAGCCACACAATTCCATTCAAGACCATATCAATAATCCAGCCAATTAATATCCAATCAATCTTCATAGTTACATAGTATAACTTTTGATATTATGAATGCATGAACAAATTATATACAAAAATATGTACCCTAATAATTGGATTGGCAGCAGGCGCAATTATTTACTATAGCCTTTGGTCAGTATTTGTTTATTTCGGTTTTGTAAATTAAGTTAAACTTTTTTACTATTCTCTTCATATTTAATGTAAGATTGCCTTTCTTACTAAGGATTAATTAATGAATATATATGTCGGAAATATTTCTTGGGGATTAACAGACCAAGATTTAGAAAATGTTTTTGCTGAATACGGAACAGTAACATCTGCAAAAATAATTACAGACAGAGCAACTGGTCGCTCTAGAGGCTTTGGTTTTGTTGAAATGAGTGATGGAGCTGAAGCAGCCATCGAAGCATTAAACGGAACAGAAGTTGATGGTAGAGAACTTGTTGTGAATGAATCAAGACCCAAAGATAAAAGCTAATCTAAATTATCTAAAGCCTCTATCATTTTTTCTTGAACTTTTTGTACAGCTTTGTATGGTCTGATCATGACCTTAAAGTTGGATATTTTGCCGTCTTCATTCCACTCAATCATATCTACACCATTAACAGAAATTTCATCAATAAAAGTTTCAAACTCAAGCACCGAATTCATATCGTCATGAATTTCTTTGGTATATTCAAATTTTTCCATATTAAAGGATTCACCTGCTGCATGAAGATACATCATTGTTATTTCTTTTCCCTCCATAGGTTTAAAAACAACTGGCGAGGAGAAAATTGCATTATCTGCAATTATTTCGTTTAATAATTCAAGATTATTTGATTCAATTACCTTGTGCCATTTTTTGATTAATGTTTTTGCATTTTCCATAAGTTTCCTCAATGTTTCCACGCTGCAACTAAAAGTACATTAAATATTAATATAATTTAAATATAATAATATCTATTTAAATTTTTTATAGTAGTATCTTATATGAAAAGAATAAATAAGATTTATCTTGGAGTTTAGAATGACAAATCTGGAACAAATTGAGCAATGTATTAATCTTTACTATGAAGGTTGTTGCGAGTCAGATAGTAAAAAAATTAAAGAAGCTTTTGATGAAAGTGCAATGATTAGTGGATATTTACCAGATGGACTCCATGAAATGAATCTAAATGACTTCGCAGGATTTGTATCTGCTCAACAACCTTCACCAAAAGAAAAGGGCGATAATGAATTTTTAGAAATAATTTCAAGTGAGGTAGTTGGAGATACTGCAATTGTTAAAATAAGAGAAGAATATCTGGGAATGATCTTTATTGATTCGTTCTCCTTTTTGAAAAAAGACAACACATGGAGAATTTATACAAAGCTATTCCATGTTGAGTCCATAATATGACGCATAAATTTAGAGGAGGAAAAATATGTTGTTTAAAAATAAATTAATTACAACTGCTATGATAAGTGTACTGTTTGTCACAAGCTGTTCTAATGAAATGGAAGTTGAGACTTCAAGTGAGAATTCTGATGGCGGGGGTTCAGCATTTGCTGAATTTATGGCCTGTACCGCAGGCCCAGATTTTAATGCTGAAAATGCTATGAAAATGATTGGTGAATGGCGAAAATTAATTACAGCTGAATCACTTTATGGTGCATGGGGATATGTTCCTGCAGCAGAAACAAATAGCTCAGGTGAAACCTTATGGTGGGAGCTAAATTGGTCTTCAAAAGAAGATGCTGATTCTGCTTGGAGTGAATGGTCTGAAAATGCAGATGGACAAGCTTGGGCAGAGGAATACTCAAGTGTTATGGCTTGTGATGGAGAAGGAAGAAATTCTTTTATAGCAGAATATCCAATTTCACCTGGTACCTATGGTGATACAAACGAAAGTGGTTATTTCTACAGCGAATTCTATCTTTGCAGTTTCACTGAGGGTTCCGATGAAACAGATGCACTAGAATTTTTACCCGGTTTTAGCAATGCTGTAAGCAATGCTGACTATAGCGGAACTAATTATTCAATTGGAAACTATTTTCCATTTAAAAATGAAAATGGATCTCATGCCAATCCTGATGTAGATTTTTTGTGGGCAAATTTTACAGAAAGTAAAGAATCTATGGATAAAGCTCAAGCATCCTTTGAAAAAGATGTTAGAGATGAAATGTTTCCAATATTTAGTAAATTTGCAACCTGTGCAGAAATGCCAGATGTTTATAATAGTTGGACTTTTTATAACAGTTCTGCAAAAGAATTTATGCCAGATTTTACATCCATGAATTAATTTAAAATTAAAAAGAAGCTGCTTGACGCAGCTTCTTTTTTTTGTGTTACATTTTACATATTATGATTATTGGTGTTCCATCAGAAGTAAAAAATAATGAAAATCGTGTGGGTTTAACTCCGAGTTCTGTCAAAACTATTGTCGAATCAGGACATGAAGTCAAAATCCAATCAAATGCTGGTGCTAACATTGGATATCTAGACAACCAATATATCAATGCAGGTGCGAAATTAGTTGAAACTGCAGAAGCTTTATATGCCTCATCTGAGATGATCGTAAAAGTAAAAGAACCTGTTCCAGATGAATATAAATTTCTTAGAAATGATTTAACTCTATTTGCATATTTACATCTCGCCGGTGATCCTGAAAATGCAAAAAAATTAATTGATACTGGTGTTACAGGCATAGCTTATGAAACTGTGACATCTGAAGATGGCTCAATGCCACTTCTTGCTCCAATGAGCAATATTGCAGGTCAGCTTGCTGTTATTGTTGGTTCATATCATTTATTAAAACCTTATAAGGGAAAAGGTGTTTTGATAGGACAAATGCAGGACATGAATCCAAGAGTTGTTACTGTTATCGGCGCTGGAGTTTCTGGGACTCAATCAATTATAAAAGCGTTAGATAATAATGCTTTTGTGAAAGTAGTTGATTCATCTCAATCAAAATTAGATGAGCTAAAATTACAATTTGGTTCAGATAACATTGAATATATTTTTTCTACTAAAGACTCAATCCAATCGTCAATTAATGAATCAGATTTAGTGATTGGAAGTGTTTACGTAGTAGGCAAAGAGGCTCCAAAAGTAATTACGAAAGATATGTTATCTCAAATGAAGCCAGGGACTGTGATGGTTGATGTTTCAATTGATCAGGGTGGTTGTTTTGAGACAAGCAGGCCAACAACTCATGATAATCCAATATTTTTAGAAAATAACATTGTTCATTATTGCGTTACAAACATGCCAGGCGCAGTTCCATTAACTGCAACGGAAGCACTTAATAAGGTAACTCCTTCATATATTAAAGAGCTTGCTAACAAAGGAATTCAAAGTGCTTTGGATGAAAATAAACATTTAAAAAATGGTTTAAACATCAAAGATGGTTTCATTGCACATCCAGGTGTTAAGGAAGCCCTTGAATCAAAATAATTAAGAATTGATTAGGTATTTATTAATATTATCTCTATATTTTCCTGTTTCTTTAATTGGAAATGACTCTAAAAATGCATTAATTGAGAGTTATGAGAATTCATCTTATCCAAATAAAATAAATATCGTTATAAAGGATAATATTGATATTAAAGGCAAAGTAACATCTGCTGGTTCATTAGCATTAAAAGATAATATTGCAGATAAAAACGCCTTTATTATCGATAAATTAATTCAAGCCAATTATTTCATTTCAGGCAAAGCTAATCTTTCTGAATGGGCAAATTTTAGATCAGAGGATTCTGTTAGTGGGTGGTCTAGTTATGGTGGACAAACAATGCACTTTAATGATGATGAATTTAATCCATGTGGGTCATCTTCAGGTTCTGCAGTTGCTGTTGCAACTGGATTAGTTGATATTGCTATTGGGACAGAAACAAATGGTTCAATATCATGTCCATCTTCTATTAACGGAATAGTAGGAATGAAGCCAACAACTGGTCTTGTAAGTAGATCAGGAATTATTCCAATTTCAGCATCTCAGGATACTGCAGGGCCAATGGGTAAAAATGTTGCAATAGTTGCGAAAACCTTAGAGGCAATTTCTGGAGTTGATACGAATGATAGGTCAACATTACTAATTCCTGATGATTTCGATTTTAATTTTACTATCGCTGTTAAAAACAAAAGGCTTGATGGATTGAGATTTGGACTATTAAATTCAAATAATACTAATCAGAATATTGTTAACCTGCATAATGAAATAAAAGAAATCGTCTCTTCTTTGGGTGGAGTTGTTATTGATATCAACGATAAAAGAATTTATCCAGATGATGCTGAGTATTACATCCTTCTATATGAATTTAGAACTGGTTTAGAGGAGTATTTATATCAATCAAATTCCGCAATGAAAAGCTTAGAAGACATTATTAATTTTAACAACTTAAATAAAAAAACTGTAATGCCTTATTTTGGCCAAGATATTTTTTATAAATCTCTTGAAAGTAATAACTATTTAAAATATTTATGGTCAAAATATCAAACCAATCGTTCATATAAGGCAACTTTGGAATTATGGAATGAATATGATTTAGATGGATTTATTGGTTTGACAAGAGGAACACCTTGGAAGATAAATTATAAAGGAGGTGATTGGCCAGCAATGAAAAATACCCTACTGATAAGTAGTGGAGGATTTGCTGCACATAATGGAATGCCACATATCACAATTCCTTATTTTAAGATAAATAATTTTCCAATTGGAATTTCAATAATTAGCAAACGCTGGGATGACAAATCAATAATTAAATACGCTGCTGCTATAGAGAAAACCAAATTAAATTAATTTATAATTAAAGTAAAGAATAAAGGATTACTTATGGAAAAAGTTTTAGTTACTGGCGCTACTGGTTATATAGCACTTCATTGTATTCAACAATTACTATACAAAGGATATGCAGTAAATGGATCAATAAGGTCTCCTGAAAGAAAGAACGAAGTGATAGATGCACTAAAACAATGTAATACTTCGACTGAAAATTTAAATTTGTTTAATTTTGATCTTACAAACGATGAGGGTTGGGATGAAGGAATGCAAGGTTGTGATTACCTTCTTCATATAGCATCTCCTCTTGCTCTTCAGAATTATGAAGAAGATTATTTTGTAAAACCTGCTGTTGAAGGAGCAATGCGGGCATTAAATTTTGCAAAAAAACATAATGTAAAAAAGGTAGTTTTAACATCATCCGTTGCTGCAATTTTTGAGACAGGAACAGAAAAGGTTTTTTATGATGAAAGTGATTGGTCTGATCCAAATAGTCCAAAAATAAGCAATTATGCAAAAAGTAAAACTCTTGCTGAAAAAGCTGCATGGAATTTTGTAGAACAAGAAGATAATCCCTTTGAATTCACTGTAATTAATCCAGCCTTAGTTATAGGACCATCACTTTCAGGAGATCTTGGTGTCTCAAATACAGCAATAGAAATGGTTGTAACTGGTAAAATGCCTGTTGCAATTCCCATACAATTTGGTTTTGTTGATGTTAGAGACGTGGCATCTGCTCATGTTCTTGCAATGGAGAATAAATCAAGTAACGGAGAAAGATTTGCTTTAGCAGAGTGTGATTTGTGGTACAAAGATATTGCAAAGCTTTTAAGAGAAAATGGATTTAATAAAGCCCCAACATTTGCGGTACCAGTATGGTTAGCAAAAATAATGGCAAATTTTAATGAGCAGTTAAAAGTAACGGCTCCATATTTAGGTCGAGTAAGAAGTGTTGCCAAAACGACAAAAGCTAAAGATATTTTAGGGTGGAACCCAAGGCCTTCAGAAGAATCTATATTAGAAATAGCAAATCAAATAAAAGACATGGGGCTAATCAAATAATACCTGGGATGATTGCCTTTCGTTCTTTTGGATAATTATCAAATTTATCTATGTACCACTTATGGTGTGCAATTGCCCTAGGAAAAAGATTTGCTATAACCCATATTAGAAAGACAAAACCTGAAATACTAAAAGTTAATATAGCCCATCCCAACCATTCTATTATTTCTCCAAAATAATTAGGCGCAGACAAATACTTATATAAAAATTGATCAGGTAAATGATATCCAGGACCTTTATTTCTTTTCATACTATTAATTATGTAATCAGATTTAATATTTATAAACATACCA
Source organism: uncultured SAR86 cluster bacterium (assembly GCA_902586925.1). GTDB lineage: Bacteria > Pseudomonadota > Gammaproteobacteria > Magnimaribacterales > D2472 > SAR86A. Next base: position 873,051 of record CACIJE010000001.1, read on the forward strand.
AAGAGGAAGATTGATAATCCAATTATAAAAGCAGGACTCATAAACCAGTCTTCAGAATATTGAGTAAAGTAAAAAATTCCAAAGGCTTGAATGCTAACATTTATAACATTGAATAAAAATGCTGATAAAGCTATTGAAATTGGCATTTTTGGATTAGTCATTTCGATTACAAAAGGATAAATAAAAGTTCTGTGTATATAGTGTGTTAGCCATATACAAAGAAATATTTTATGAATCATCTCTAATTGTTCTCTTACAATTAAAGCTAAGGCTACCATTAAAATAACACAGGGTGACTCCATAACTACCCAACCAAACCTTGCAGGGATTTTTATTCCCCATCCATCTTTAATATGCCTTCCATACGGCGCATTTTCGTAAAACAAATAAACGAAAGTTATCAAACCTATTGCTACCCAAATAAAAAGAAAGATGTAAAAATTTTCCATAAAAGTATATAAACAAAGTTTACAGTTTTGATTCTAAATCATAAACTTATTGTTGAGTTTTTTTTTGGGAAATATATTTATGGAAAAATATGATTTTATTATTCTTGGCGCTGGATCTGCAGGATGTGTTCTTGCAAACAGACTTAGTGAGAATCCTGATAACAAAGTTTGTTTAATTGAAGCCGGTTCAAAAGATAGTGATATTAGAATACATATCCCAATTGGCTTTGCCTTCTTTGGTCCAAATAATCCTGTGAGTTGGAACTACGAAACTGTTCCTCAAAAAGAGTTTGAAAAAGTTGCAATAGCCGAACCTGCAACTGCAGTTGTAGATTCAACTGGAGGCATTCATGAAGTTGAGACTGAGTCTTTAGAGCATAGAAGAGGGTTTCAACCTAGAGGCAAAACACTTGGTGGCTCAAGTTCAATCAATGCAATGCTATATGTCAGAGGTCATAAATGGGATTATGATCATTGGTCTCAATTAGGTAACGAGGGCTGGTCTTATGAGGAAGTATTGCCATATTTTACAAAAGCCGAGCATAATGAAATGTTTGATAATGAGTTTCACGGACAGGATGGACCATTGAATGTTTCAAAGATTCGTCATGAAAATCAACCTGTAAAAGATTTTGTAAAATCTGGTTCTGAGATATATGGATTTAACGAAGACTTTAATGGTGAAGAACAAGAGGGAATCGGTTTTTATCAATGCACTCAAAAAGATGGAAAAAGATGCAGTGCTGCTAAAGCATATTTAGTTCCTTGTTTAAATAGAGATAATTTGACTGTTATTACAGATACAAACGTAAATAAAATTATCGTAGAAAATAAAAAAGCGATCGGTGTGGAGTGTATAAATAAAGATGGTGAATATTTTATTTTAAATTCAAATAAAGAGGTTCTTCTTTCTTCAGGTGCATTTGGCTCTCCTCAAATTATGCTTAGATCTGGTATTGGACCGAAAGAAGAAATTACAAAACATGGAATTGAACTAAATCATGAACTACCAGGTGTTGGTAAAAATCTTCAAGACCATATCGATTATCTTACCGTGCACAGATATAACTCTATTAAATTAATTGGGATTTCGCTTAAATCGATTTTTTTCAAATTCCCAATTGAAATTTTAAAATATATTTTTGCCAAAGTTGGAATTTTTACTTCGACAGTCGCTGAAGCTGGTGGCTTTATAAAATCAAGGGAAAATATTGAGATTCCTGACATACAACTCCATTTTCTTCCAACTATGGTAGTAGACCATGGACGAAAGCAGATGTGGGGTCATGGATTAGGCTGCCACATGTGTCTTTTAAGACCAAAATCCAGAGGAGAGGTAACATTAAAATCATCAGATCCTTATGAAGATCCAAATATCGATCCAAAGTTCTTGTCACATCCTGATGATATGAAGGATATGATAGCAGGATACAAAAAAATGATGAACATTATGAATATTGATTCTTTTTCAAAATATACATCTAATTCAATAAGGCCAATTGACATCAATAGTGACCAAGAAATTGAACAGGCAATAAGAGAAGAGGCTGACACCGTTTATCATCCTGTGGGAACATGCAAAATGGGCTCTGATGAAATGTCAGTTGTCGATAGTTCACTAAAGGTTCATGGAATCAAAGGATTAAGAGTAATTGATGCTTCAATAATGCCAACACTTGTAGGTGGTAACACAAATGCTCCTACCATTATGATTGGAGAGAAAGCCTCAGACATGATTCTAAATGATTGGAATTAGATACAATTGAAAACATTAACCATTTTTTTTGCACTATTTAACTTGAGTTTATTTGCAAATGATTATTTGGTGATTGATGTACGAACAGGGCAAGAATATAAAACTGGCCATGTTGAAGAGGCATTAAACATAGAGTGGCAAGATATTTCACAAATTATAGAAGATATTAAAAAAAACAAAAAATTATATCTGTATTGTAGAAGTGGAAATAGATCTCAAAAAGCAACAGATATTCTAATTGATCTTGGCTATGAAGATGTTACCAATTTGGGTGGAGTTAAGGACGCGGCCACTTTTCTAGATAAAAAAATAATTAAATGAAAAATTTTTTTAGCTTTCTCTCAAGTATAAGTTATAAAAAAATTATTTGTATTGATGGTGGCGGTGTAAGAACAATCGCGGGGCTTATTTTTCTTAAAAAACTTGAAGCAGAATCTGGGAAAAAGATTGCAGATTGTTTCGATATGTTTATAGGTACTAGTGCAGGCGCATTCAATGCAGCATGTTTCGCTTATGGGGGATTTACTGCTGAAAAGATTAAGAGATATTGGTCAAAGAGCTACTTGGATCAAATTATGAAAAGCTCTTTTTTTTGGGACAAAGCTTCATTAATTCAGGCAAGACCAAGATATGAGAATCAAGGCAGATTAAAGATGTTAGATGAAGTTTTCAAGTCCCATAAACTTAAAGAATCTAACAAACCATTTTTATGTTATGCCTATGATATTGAAAATAGAATGCATTCAGTTTTTGATACTAAAAACACTCCAGAAATTACTTTTAAAGATGCCATTGCTGCTTCAAGTGCTGCACCTATGTATTTTCCTTCATACAAAATGCAAAATAATTCCTGGATGATAGATGGCAGCATCGTAACAAATAATCCGACATTAATTGGTTATGCTTATTCAAAAAAAATACTGGAAACTAATAATATAAAAATACTAAGTATAGGCGCTGGTCAAAATAAGACCAAAATTGAAGGCCAAAGTTCTACTCATTGGGGAGGAGTTGGCTGGTTGAGAAATGACATTATGGGAATGATGCTTGATTCTGAGATTCATAACGAAATATCTGATAATTTATTTAATGAGAACTATCTAAGAATAAATTCACCATTGGGCAAAGTAAACAAAATGTTAGATGATAATTCTGAGGAAAACTTAGAAAAAATTCATCTTATGGGTATGGAGTGGTGGTCTGAGTTTGGTGACGAGGCATTAAAATTCATTGATTTATAAATTATTAATATAATTTATATGCAGTATTATAAATAATATATATACCTTTTATCTTGACATTAATATTTCAAAAAAGTCTAATAAGACTACAAAAACTATACAAATTACAAATACCTAGGGGGTAAACGTGAATAAGTACCTATTGTCATTAATGATGGCCGTGCCATTAATATTTCCAATTTTTGCTCAAGAAGATAGTTCAGATGACGAAGTAGAAGAGTTGGTAGTCACTGGAATTAAATCAAGTCTTAAAGATGCGATTGAAATAAAAAGAAACAATGTAGGTGTTGTAGATGCACTAACAGCTGAGGATTTGGGTAAGTTCCCAGATGGAAACCTTGCTGAGGCTTTGTCAAGATTAGTAGGCGTTACAACAGAGAGATCTAATGATGAGGGTACTAAGGTATCTGTAAGAGGATTAGGACCTGAATTTAATATGGTCACTTTAAATGGAAGAACTATGCCAACAGTTCCCCCTCAATATGGTGGAGGAAGATCTTTTAATTTTGGAGATATTTCTGGTCATGGTGTAGCTGCTGTTGAGGTTTACAAATCTGCAAATGCTGTGTTACCAACCGGTGGTCTTGGCTCTACAATTAACATGGTTACAGCTAAGCCAATTGGAGCAGATGATGGTGGTGCGGTAAGTTTTAGATTGAATCAACATTCAAAAAATGTGAATGGTGACGATTTTACCCCAGAGTTAGATTTTATTTATATAACTAATGGTGAATATGGTGGAAATAAATGGGGATTTTCTATTTCTGGATCTCATCAAGAGCGACATAATAGAGAAGAAGGTACTAACGAAATTACATGGTTACCAAGTGACGTAAGAGGTGGAACTGTTCCATCTAGTGCCGTCATTACATCATCAAATCAAAGAGCTGATGGAGTCTATTTTTACCCAGAAGCACTAGCTTACAAGTTTAAAGATAACCAAAGTGAAAGAGATAATCTTCAAACAGCATTTCAATACGAGTGGTCAAATGGTTTACTTATGACAGTTGACTATACTGCGTCTAGTACAAGTTTTGATTTTACAGGCATTACAACAGGTTCATATTTTGCTGGTTGGAATACAACGCAAATGACTATTAATGAAAAAGGTGCTGTCATTAGCGCTACATCTGAGGCACCTGGTGATGGAGAAAGTTTTCAAAATGATTTCGAATATGGAAACTCTTCAAATAATAACAAATCAATTGGTATTAATTTTGATTATCAAATTAATGATAATTTAAACATTACTCTTGATTATCATGATTCTCAAGCTGGTTTTAAAGGAACTCCAGGTGGAACTCAAAATAATATTCTTCAGTTTTCTAATGGTGCTTGGCAAGGTTGGGGATGGTGGCCGGTTCAAGAGGCTTCAGGTTATTTAAGAGCAAGATCTTTTGATTTTAGTAATCAGGTTGGAGCACTTACTTGGGAGATGGACAAAAGTTTTCAAGGAACTCCTATAAATGTTACTCAGTTTGACGGAAGTGATATGGGCCCAAGACAAGCATTTTTAAATTATCAAGATAGAGATAGTGATCTAAATCAACTTCAATTAATTGGTACATGGGATAACAATGACGGTATTTTTATAGAATCATTGTCATCTATTGAGTTTGGCGTATCACAAATGGATACTACTTTTACTAATCAAAAATGGTTTAATCAACTTATCAATGGAAAAATTGCTGATGGTAATCCTGTTATGATGACATATGCTTTTATGCCAGATGATGTTTGGACAACTGTTAATGTTCCAGATTATCTTGGATCAGGAACTCAATTTTATTACCTAAACATATCTAAAGCTGACGCTTTATATTGGTTTGGTGCAGCTGGCTTTGTTGGAGATTTTTCTGGAGGGGATGGAAGTTGGTGGAATAACAGCAACACGCCATATACATGGCCAGCAGAGTGTCTAGCAAATGATGCCTTTGATGCTGATGGCAATCCAAACGGATTAGGTTCAAATGTTGGTTACGATGGAAACAGAACTTCAACACGAGGAGTTGTTGATGGTTGTTTTGGAGGAAGAGATTCTAATGGAATAATAACCGAAGAACTTAATTCAGTATTTGTTAACTTTAATTTCGATACAGAAATGAATGGAATGTCAGTCAGAGCACAAATAGGATTAAGGTACGAAGATGAAGAGAGAGCTTCAACTGCCACAACCACTGTTCCAACAAATACTGCTTGGAGTCTCGGTGCATTTGTTTATGGAAATAAGGTTGGAGTTATAACTGAACCTACAGTTTATACAGGAACAGGCGATTCTGATTATTTACTACCAAATATAAATGTCTCAGTTGATGTTAATGAGGATACTGTTGTAAGAACTTCATTAAGTAAAACCATTGCAAGACCTGACCTTGAGCAGCTAGATTCAACTGTAAGTGTTGGAGCATTTGATCCAAGATATCCATTGACTTTGGGTACAGGTAATCCAAATCTGCAACCTTACGAGTCAATAAATTTAGATTTGGCATATGAATATTATTATGCTGAAGGCAGTTATTTTGCTATAAATTATTTTAGAAAAGAAATTAAAGATTATCATGGCGCTGGTCTTAATAGTGGTCCGTTTAATGGTGTAAGAGATGTAACAAGAGGCCCAAGAGGTGAATTGATTGTTCCAGAAAATGATGATGCTCTTTGTCAATGGACTGCACCGCAAGGGTATTGGGCATGTGGTTGGTCTAATGCATACGATTGGGCATGGCTTGTAAATACTGGATTTTCGTTCGGATGTAATGGATCAACAGATTGTATTCCTGATCCAAATACTGGAAATGCTATATTTATAGGCAATTCTGATGATCCATTCTATATTTTTAACTTAGCACAACCAGTTAATAAATATGACGGAAGCTTAGATGGCGTCGAAGTTTCAATACAGCATCTTTTTGAAAATAATTTTGGTATTCTCGCTAATGCTACATTTGTTGGTGGAGATACTGATGCAGACCCTGCCGCGCTTGGTGAACAGTTTGCGCTTCCAGGATTTGGTGATGCTGCTAACTTATCAGTTTTCTATGAAGATGACAAATGGAGAACAAGGCTTTCAGTAAACTATAAAGGCGAAACATACGCTGGTTCCGATCAATATAATCCTTTATATGTTGTTGAAAGAGCTCAAGTTGACTTTAACACAACTTATATAGTTTCTGAAAACACGCAACTTTTCTTTGAAGCTATTAATATTACAGATGAAGAAGTTGAACTGTATTCTAGGTATAAAGAAATGACATTTTTATACCAAGATCATGGTCCAATTGTTAAAGCTGGTTTTAGAGTAAGTTTCTAAGTTTTTATTTATAAAAAGAGGACATTCATTGTCCTCTTTTTTTTGTCTACGTTATAATTTACGAGTGAATTATTTAAGGTATCTTCTTGTATTATTTTTGATTTCTTCCTGTGGTGGAGGTGGCGGCGGCGGCGCTCCGCCAGTACCTTTTGCAATAACACTTGCACCCAATTCGATTTCAA
>CACIJE010000002.1 GCA_902586925.1 uncultured SAR86 cluster bacterium
TAAGAACTCAAATGCTTTTTTAGTTATATTTGGTATGACTGGATTGAGATATACAGAAAGAATTAAAAAGGCATTCATAGCGGTTGAACTAATTTCAACAGCTTCATGATGGTCTTTTTTCCATGGAGTTTCTTCATTTATATACTTATTTATTTTATCTGCTAAATCCATAATTACTCTTATTAATTTAGAGTACTGTTTAGATTCATATAATTTTATAACTTCATGTTTCGTTAATATAAGATTATTGAGCACCTTATCATCAACATTAGTAGATAAAATGTTTTTATTCTTTTTAAGAAATGATGCCGATCTGGATGCGATATTTAAATATTTACCAACTAAGTCAGAATTAATTTTTTGAACATAATCTTCAAAATTTAGATCTATATCTTCAACTTTATTATTGAGTTTTGCAGCAAAATAATACCTTAAAGTTTCTGGGTTTGTAACATTTGCAAATTCTTTTGCCAAAATACCAGTTCCCTTTGATTTTGACATTTTTTCTCCATTTATGGTCAGAAAACCATGAACATTTATACCATCAGGTAACTTAAAATTTGCAGCACTTAAAAGGGCTGGCCAAAATAGTCCATGGAAATAAGCTATATCTTTTCCAATAAAATGATATATCTCATAATCTGATTTTTCAGACCATAAATCTTCCATATTCAAGTCATTTTTTTTTGCCCAATTAGATATTGATGCAAGATAACCAATTGGGGCATCAACCCACACATAGAAGTACTTATCTTCCTCACCAGGTATTTTAAAACCAAAATAAGGAGCATCTCTTGATATGTCCCATTTTTTTAGGTCATCAGACAACCACTCACTTAATTTGTTTTTTATAGACTCTTGTAGGTCTACTTTATTTAAAAAATCTTTAAGCATTTTATTTTTTTGAGGAAGATCAAAAAATATATGATCACTCTTTTTTTTAATTGGAGTTGAATTAGATAAAATTGAAACAGGATTTTTAACGTCTAATACATCATATGAAGCTCCACATACTCCACAATTGTCTCCATGTTGATCTTCTGCTCCACACTTTGGGCATGTTCCTTTTATGTATCTATCAGATAAAAATATCTTTTCTTCTTTATCATAATATTGTTCGATTGATGATTTTGATATTAAGTTATTATTTTTCGCACATTCGTATATATATTCAGAGAATTTCTTATTTTCATCACTATGTGTTGAGTAAAAATTTGCAAAATTTATATCATAAAGTTTATATGTAGATTTGTGATCTTTATATACATCTGCAATTAATTCTTCTGGTTTAACTCCCATTTCATTTGCCTTTAACATGACCGGTGTTCCATGAGTATCATCTGCACAAAAAAACAAACATTCGTTATTATTAAGGTTATGAAATCTGGTCCAGATATCAGTTTGGACAGCTTCAAGAATATGCCCCAAATGAAGAGGAGCGTTTGCATATGGCAATGCTTGTGTAACCAGTATTTTTCTTTTAGTTTTCTTAGAATTGTCCATTTATAAACTGTATTATATGTGAAAACCAAAGTTAATATGCCTATAAAAAAAATAATCGCGATTGGTTCTGCAAAAGGTGGAGTTGGTAAAAGCTCAATCACAGCTTTGTTAGCACTTAGTTTATCAAAACATAAAAAAGTTGGCATTTTAGATGCTGATATATATGGGCCAAACCAAAATATTTTATTCAATCTTGATTCAAAGAATAATATAGTTAATAAAAAAATTATGCCAGCTGAAAAGAAAGGTATAAAAATAATATCTATGGGCAATATATTAAATTATGATGATGCTGCTATATGGAGAGGACCAATGTTAAGTGGCGCAATAAAAAAATTAATAAATGATACAGTTTGGGATAATTTAGACTATCTATTAATTGATATGCCACCTGGAACTGGCGATGCATATTTAACTGTTTTTAAAGAACTTATTATCGATGAATTTATATTAATTACTACACCAAATAAATTAGCAATCTCAGATACACAAAAAACTATAACAATGTTAAGAAAACTAAATATTAATATTTTAGGATTTATTTTTAATAATATCTTTAATGTTAAAAATTTTGATAACAGTTTCTTTTTATCAAATAAGATTGATCATCTTGGAACATATGAGTTTGATAAAAATATCCTTGACCTTAATTTAGACTTTAATTGTCTCATTACTAACAAGATATCTAAAATTATCATGTCAGATGTATAATTAATTGTGAAATTTTTATATCTCTTTTTAATTTTTTTCATGATCAATTATGCACTAACAGATGAAGTAAGAGATCCTTATGAAGATTTCAATAGAAAAACTTTTGAATTAAATGAAAAACTTGATCAAAAGATTTTAAAACCAATTGCTGAGACATATTCAACGTTACCTCCTAAAGTTAAAAATGGAATTACTAATTTTTTTAATAATCTTGAAGATGTTGAGACTTCAATCAATCAATTGCTTCAAGGTAAACCAAAAAAGTCAATTAATGATTTTTCAAGATTTATTTTAAACTCAACGATTGGCTTAGCAGGTTTAATTGATGTTGCCTCAAAAATGGGGCTTGATAGACATGAAGAAGATTTTGGCCAAACACTTGCTGTATGGGGGGTAGGTCAAGGTCCTTATATTATGTTACCTGGGCTTGGTCCTTCAACTTTAAGAGATACCTTAAGCAGACCTGTGTCATCATTTTCGTCAGTTATTTTTCACATGACTGACACGGATGTAAATATTACTCTAAAGACTATCGATGCTATAGAAACCAGAGAGAGGTTGTTAGATGTTGAGTCGTTACTTTCGGGCGACAAATATTCATTTGTCAAAGATGCCTATATTCAATCATTAAATTATGAAATCGCAGATGGTATCGACGTTAAAGATGATTTTATTGATGATATGGAAGATTTTTTAATAGACTAAAAGTTCTTCTAATTCTTTTTTATAATTTTTTAAATTATTATCTTTTATTATTTCTAAGATCTTAATTCTAAAAGTTTTAGCATATTTATCACCTCTTGATAAACCAAACAAATGTTTCATCATTCTACTTAGACTATGTCCATTAAGCATTTGCTTTTCAACATACTCAAGATACAAATTAAGTATTTCTTTTTTTGAATTTATAGATGAATCTGTTTTATAAAATTTAGTTTCAATGTCTCTTAACATGAAAGGGTTATCATATGCTGCTCTTCCAATCATAACCCCATCAACTTTATCTAGGTGAGTTAATGAATCATCAATATTTTTAATTCCACCGTTTATAATGATTTCTAATTCTGGGAAATCTTGTTTTAGTTTATAGACATAATCATATTTTAAAGGTGGAATACTTCTATTTTGACGAGGACTTAAACCTTTTAAAATTCCATTCCTTGCATGAATTACAAAAACATTAATTCCAGATTCTTTAATAATGGAAACAAAATTTTGAATAAATTCATAATCATCATGATTGTCTACTCCAAGCCTACATTTTATTGATATAGGAATATTTACAGCATTTTTCATGTTACTCAGACATTCTGCAACTAAATTTGGCTCAAGCATTAAACAAGCACCAAACTTGCCTTTTTGTACTCGGTCAGAGGGACATCCCACGTTAAGATTAATTTCATCATATCCATATTCTTCACACCTTTTTGAACATTCAACTAAATCAGAAACATTTGAACCACCCAGTTGAACACCTACTGGATGTTCTTCTACGTTAAATTCTAGTTGATCAAAACATTTACCATATACTAATGAACCTGTAGCAATCATTTCAGTGTATAAAAATACTCTTTTTGATATTAAACGTAACAAGTACCTATCATGCATATCGGTACATTGCATCATTGGAGCAACGCAAAACTTTCTATTTAATTTATTCACTAAAGAAAGATATTGATAGCCATGTATCCAACAACTGATAAGACGATAGTATATGGAAGTGCCATATACACCATTCTTAGATATGATAGATTAATTAACGGAGCTAGTGATGAAGTTAACAAAAATAAAAATGCTGCCTGTCCATTAGGAGTAGCAACACTAGGTAAATTTGTTCCAGTATTTATTGCTATTGCAAGATTGTTAAATTGCGTTTCGGTTATAACTCCATTATCAAAAGCGCTTTTAACTTCATTTATGTATATTGTTGCTACAAAAACATTGTCACTTATAGCTGATAGAAAACCATTTGCAACAAAAAATAATGAGGGTTGCGTTGAAGGGTCTTGAGATAAAACATAATCAATAACTGGTGAGAAGAGATGTTGGTCATGAATAACACTAACAATTGCAAAAAATACAGCAAGCAACGCTGTAAATGGAAGAGCTTCATGGAAAGCTTCACCAAGATGATGTTCTTCAGTAACACCTTTAAATGCTGTTAATAAAATTATTACGCTTAACCCAATTAAACCAACAGCGGCTAAATGTAATCCAAGTGCAATAACCAAGAAAACTGCTACTAAAGATTCAATTAAAAGTTCAGCTTTGTCTTTTGCTGTAATATTTTCCTCTCTGTATATCGAGTAGTCATTAAAAATTTCTCTAATGTTTGGCGGTAATTGATTACCAAATCCTGCGATGGAAAATCTTTCAATAAATAGGCATGTAAGAATACCAGCAACAAAAACCGGCATTGTTATTGGAGCCATTCTTAAAAAGAATTCAACAAACTCCCATCCTGCAATTGTTGCAATTAATAAATTTTGAGGTTCGCCGACAATTGTACAAACTCCTCCAAGAGCAGTACCAACAGCTCCATGCATAACTAAATCTCGTAAAAAAGCCTTGAAATCCTCAAGCTCTTCGAGATTTAAATCACTCATAGCCGCATTATTATGATAATCATGAGATTCGTTCGAAAACGATCCTCCTGATGCAACAGAGTGATAGATTCTGTAAAAACCTATTGTCACCCCAATTAAAACAGCGGTAACAGTTAAAGCATCTAAAAAAGCAGACAAAACTGCAGCGGAAATACAAAACAAAAGTGATAGAAGGGTTTTCGAACGAATATTTAATAATAATTTAGTAAATATTGTTAACATTAAATTTTTCATGAAATATATTCCTGCAACCATAAAAACTAGTAAAAGTATTACTTCTATATTGTTTTCAATTTCATGAAAAACAGATTTCGTTGATGTCAGACCTAATACAATAGCTTCTATTGCTAGCAATCCACCTGGTTGTAGCGGGTAGCACTTTAAAGCTAAAGCTAATGTAAAAATGAACTCTAATAGAAAAACCCAGCCAATTATAAAATTACCGTCTAAACCAAGATGATTGAGTACCACTAACAATATTGGATTAATTAAGAGAAAACCTATTATGGTAGACTTATACCAGCCAGGAGCATTTCCAAGGAATAGTTTTTGTATTTCATTAAACATTAGGACATCTTAAATATATTAGCATTATGCATTTTAAAAGATTTTTAGAGATAAATGTTAAAGAAAACAATCATTTTATTGTTTTTAAAGATAATAAAATAATCTATGAACCAGATTTAAAAACATTCTTATTAGAGAGTAATTATTTAGATATTGACACTAAAAATGCTCTTTTTATTGGTATAGCTGAGTCAGAAAAAAAAATATATGGGGTAGATATATCTGGACAAGATACTGATATTAATATTGGATATGAATCTTTAATTGAATTAGATGTAAGACATTTGTTGGCTATTTCAAAACCTGAAGATATTGCTTTAATGGGTAGAGCAAATCAGCTTCTTTATTGGATAAAAAGTAATAAATATTCAGGTTATTCAGGCAAGCTAAATAAATTTGATATTGAAGAGGAAGCACTAAAGTGTCCTACGTCATCTAAAATTATTTATCCTGCAATTGCACCTTGTGTTTTGGCTATGGTTACCAAAGGAAATGAAATTTTATTAGCAAGAAATAATCTATTTCCTGAGGGATTATTTAGTGTGTTAGCTGGTTTTGTTGAAGTCTCAGAGTCTGCAGAAGATACAGTAAAACGTGAAGTTCTTGAGGAAGTAAATTTAAAAGTTACAAATCTTAAATATTTTGGAAGTCAACCATGGCCGTTTCCATCGCAGCTGATGTTAGGTTTTACATGTGAGTATGAATCAGGAGAAATTAAAGTAGATGAGAAAGAGATTGCAGAAGCAAACTGGTATAGATATGACGAATTGCCATATGTACCACCTCCCACTAGTTTATCAGGATTGTTAATTAATTCTTTTGTCGAGGATCATTCTTAGCTCTTGTCGGTATATCTTTTTTTAGTTTCTTATCCTTAATTATCTCCTTAATAATTGGCTTTTTAATTTTTAATGGAGTTTCATCAACATTTGCTTGTTTTTTAATTTTGTTTTGATCGTCTTTTTTTAATTCTTGTCTCCTAGGATTATTTTTTGGTTTAACATTATTCTTTAAATTTTCATTGATTTTATTTTTGCTTTTATTATTTGTTTTTGGCTTATTAGACTTATTTTGAAATTTTTTATTCTTATTTGTAGGTTTTTTTCTATTATTAATACTATTTGTCCTTTTTTTGACTCTGCGCGGTTTCTTCTTTTGTTTTACTTCTTCAACTTCAAGACCAGTTATTGATTTTAACCATTTCATTAAACTAGCTTTTTTAGTTTTAGGCATTTTAGGAGGCTTCACACCATCAACTAATGGTTTCATAGTTTTAGGTTTGTTATCTGCATCTCTCCAATTAATATCAGGCTCTGGACTTTCTGGTGTTAGATTATATGAATCTGTATTTTTAATTTCAGATGCTTTAATTCGTATGACTTTATAATATGGTCTGGATTTATAAGGATCAGCAATGACTAGCACTTTGATTTTATTAGATTTTTCAATGTTAATAATATCGTATCTTTTTTCATTCAAAAGATAGCTTGCAACATCTGAGGGGACATAAACATGAATCTCACCTGTATTTTCTTTAGCTGCATCTTCACCAATAATTCGTAAGATGGAAATACCGATTGATCTTGGGCCTCTAACAAGCACATGTTCAATATCATACGATTCATTTAAGGATGGTCTAAGCCTTTGTCTAGAAACCTCTAGAAGGCCGAATCTTGATATGTTTGATATTTGAACTCTTGCTCTATCTGAATATATTGCTTTTCTAAATGCTGATTCAACTTTATTTTGATTTTCTTCTTTTAACATATCTATAAAGTCTATTACAACTAGACCACCAACATCCCGTAATCTGAGTTGCCTAGCAATCTCAGAGGCAGCCTCTAAGTTTGTTTTAAAAGCTGTTTCTTCTATATCTTTTCCTTTTGTAGATCTAGCAGAATTCACATCTATTGTTGTCATTGCTTCTGTTGGGTCAATTACAATTGATCCACCAGAATTCAGAGATATTTCTCTTTGAAAAGCAAGTTCAATTTGTGACTCAATTTGATATCTATTAAATAGTGGAATCTCCTCATTATAGAATTTTACTTTTTCAGCATGATCTGGAATTACAGCCTCTGTAAATTCTTTTGCTTCATTGAAAATTTGCTCGTCATCAATCAAAATTTCTTCGATATCTTCTTTAAAATAATCTCTTACGACCCTTACAATTAATTTATCGTCTCTAAATATAAGGGAAGGTGATTTAGCATTTGGTGTTGTGTTATTTATTTCATCCCATAGTGCCAATAAGTATGCTAAATCTAAACTTAATTCTTCTACACTTCTTCCCAGTCCATTTGTTCTTACAATCGCACTCATATTTTCAGGGATATTTAGTTTATCAAGAGTATTTTTTATTTGATCTCTTTCTTCACCACTAATTCTTCTTGAAATACCTCCTGATCTTGAAGAATTTGGTATTAAAACTAAAAATCTTCCAGCTAAGCCAATTTGAGTTGTTAGAGCTGCTCCTTTTGTACCTCTTTCTTCTTTTGTGACTTGGACAACAATCTCTTGTCCTTCTTCAAGTGTACAAAGGTATTTTCCTTTTTTATCTTTTTTATAAAAATCTTTTGATAGATCTTTTAGTGGAAGGAAGCCATGTCTCTCAGATCCAAAATTTACAAATGCTGCATCTAAACTTGACTCAATTCTTGATACAGTTGCTTTAAAGATACTTCCTTTTAGTAACGTCTTTTCCGGTGATTCTGTATCAAAATCATAAAGCTTTGCGCCATCAACCAGCGCTACGCGTAATTCATCTCCATATGAGGAATTTATTAATATTCTTTTCATTTTTTCTCCCTATAACAGGAAGATAATTCAGCAGTATGCTTCTATGCTAAGCGTCTTTCAGTAAGTCTTATATTTTTTGCTTACGTGAATAGCTCTTTAGTGAGCTTTAGTTATTAACTGTTGTATATATCTTTCTTAATTAATTTACTAGGAATACCTAGTTATTTAATGATATATCCTATAGATTTGTATGATGACTGTCAAAAAAATTAAAATAAATACAGATAATGAAGGAAGAAGAATTGATAATTTTCTAATATCAATACTCCAATCAGTCCCAAGAAGTAAAATTTATAATATTATTAGAAAGGGAGAAGTTAGAGTAAATTCTTCAAGAATAAAACCAAGTTATAAACTTAAGATTGGTGATCAAGTTAGAATTCCTCCTAATCTTAATATTTTAGATAAAAACCTCAAATCCATAAAACCAAAAGAAATCATAAAACATACCCAAGATATACTTTTTGAAAATAAAAATTTTCTTATTGCTAATAAAAGGAATGATATAGCTGTTCATGCTGGTTCAAAAAATTATGTAGGTTTAGTTGATATATTTAGAAAAAAATATGGTGAAAATATTGATTTATGTCATAGACTTGATAAGCATACGTCTGGTTGTATTGTTTTTGCAAAAAGTAAAAAGGCTGCAAAACATTTTAGTAAATGCTTATCAGCTAATGAGGTTAAAAAAACTTATTCTGCAATTTTAAAAGGATCTTTTAAGGGAGTTAGTCTTATCAATATGCCTGTATATAAAAATATAAACTCAAATACAAAAAAAGCTATTTCAAAATTTATTTTTAAAAAAAAATTAAAAAAGACTACATTAGTAGATATTCAAATCTTTACAGGAAGGACACATCAAATAAGGATTCATGCTGCTGAGATGAAGCACCCAATCATTTATGATAAAAGGTATGGAGATACTATGTTTGATGAAAAATTAAATACAGGTATTCACAAAATGCCACTTCACTCAAAAAAAATAAGTTTTCCAGATTTAAACAATAAAACAATTAAAACTAATGCTGAATATCCAATTGAATTTAAGAATTTACTTATGAATCTTAATTAAAATTTCTATGAATATTTATAAAATTTTGTTAGGATAGCGTCTTTTAGGGCTTATTATGGCAGTACAAAAAAGTAAAGTTACAAGATCTAGAAGGGGGCAAAGAAGATCTCATGATGCCCTTAAATCAAGAACATTATCAATAGATCCTGTTTCAGGTGAAAAACATTTACGTCATCAAATGACAAAAGATGGTTTTTATAAGGGCAGATTGATAAAAGATCTTAGAAAACCTATTAAAGAAGAGTCTGAAGAAGTTATATCATAGTTATGCCTAGGCATATAAGCTTTATATTTCCTGGTCAAGGTTCTCAACATCTTGGAATGTTGGATGAAAATCTAAAGAATTTATTACACTCACACATAGGCGAAATTAATGATTCTCTTGAATTCAATTTAATAGATATTATTGATAACGGACCAATTGAAGATTTAAACAGAACATCTATTACACAACCAGCAATACTTTTAACGTCTTACCTTTATTTTAAAAACATTTGTGAGGAATTAGACATTATTCCTAATATTGTTTGTGGACATTCTTTGGGTGAATATTCAGCTTTGGTGGCTGCTGATTGTATTTCACTTAAAGACGGATTGTCGTTAGTTAACAAAAGAGGAATATTAATGGAAAAATGTAAAGCGGGCTCAATGTACGCTATTCTGGATACAGATATTAATGTTATTACAAACTTATGCTTAAAAGTTAAAAATAAATTAAATACTATTGTTGCTCCTGCAAATCTTAACTCTGCATTTCAAACTGTCATTTCTGGAACAAACGAGGGAGTTGCTGAGGTTATAAAAGAGTTAAAAAATGCAGGTCATAAAAAATGCATCAAACTTAAAGTAAGTGTCGCGTCACATTCAGAAGTAATGAATGAAACTTTGGGTAAGTTTAAAGATGAAATTAATAAACTAAAATTTACAAATCCAAGATATGAAATAATTCATAATGTAGACTGTCAAACGGCAGATAATGTCGAAAATTTAAAGAATAAATTATTAAATCAACTCATCATGCCAGTACAATGGTCAAAAACTATGCAATATATTCAAAAATTTAATGGTATCGTTATTGAGTGTGGACCAAGTAAAATATTATCTGGATTAGCAAAAGCTAATGGAATTGATAATGTTTTTTCAACTTCATCTGATAGTTTCTTTGATGATATAAGGACTCTATTATGAACAAAAATGTCTTTATTTCTGGTGCATCAAGAGGAATTGGTAAAGCAATAGCCCATCATTTTGCAAATAATAACTTTGTTGTAGTTGGTACTTCAAGAAACGAATTTGAATTTGATCAAAAAAGCGATAATTTAATTCCTCTTAAGTTAGATGTTACTTCAAGAGATGACGTTGCTGATTGTTTTGAAATGCTGAAATCGAAAGATTTATTACCTAAAATACTAATAAATAATGCTGGAATAACTTCAGATCAAATATTTTTAAGGATGAAAAATGAGGATTGGGACAATGTAATAAATACCAATTTAAATGGAGTATTTAACCTTTCAAAGATTTTCGTAAAAAATATGATTAAACAAAAAGAAGGTAGAATTATAAATATATCTTCTATTTCTGGTTTAATGGGCAATCCAGGACAAGTTAATTACTCGTCATCAAAAGCAGCGTTAAATGGATTTACTAAATCCTTAGCAAAAGAATTGGGCTCAAGAAATATCACAGTTAATTGTATTGCTCCTGGATACATTGAAACTGATATGACTTCTTATATTGATGAGAATCAAAAGAAAAAACTTTTGGAAACTATTCCATTAAAAAGACTTGGTAAATCAGAGGATGTTGCAAAATTAGTCTCATTTCTATCATCAAATGAAGCTTCATACATAACAGGTCAAACAATTTCAATTGACGGCGGTTTATTGATGTACTAATTTATATGTGCATCTTTGAACTATTAGATGTAAAATGAGTCAAATTAATAGGGTTTTGGAGTGCTTATGAGTGTTGAAGATAGAGTCAAAAAAATTGTTAGCGATCAATTAGGAAAGTCAGTTGATGAAATTGAGAGCGATTCATCATTTGTTGATGATCTTGGGGCTGATTCTTTAGATACGGTTGAACTTGTAATGGCTCTTGAAGAAGAATTTGATCTTGAAATCGCAGATGAAGATGCTGAAAAAATTTCAACAGTTAATGAAGCGGTTGATTATATTAATTCTAACTCTTAATAAATATATTTTTTATCAATCGAATTTAATGTTTACAATAACCTAGGTTATTCAAACATTTAAAATGTATTTAATAAGATTAATTCTATTTTTATTCATATTATCAATCTCAATATATGCGCCTTATAAAGCATTTATTGGTGACATACCTCATAAAGATAATTCAATATTAGAGGTTAATAATGGTGATACCATTAATGAAGTTCTTTCAAAATTCTTGCCCATGAACTATTTCAATATTTTTTTTTCAAAAATATATCTATATTTTAACAACATACAATCTATACAAACCGGTGAGTATCAAATTGGTAATAAACCTTTTTCAGAAATTATTTCAGCATTGCAATATGGTGATACGATAACGCATAAATTAAAAATAAATGAAGGAATTACAATTTATGAGTTAGAAAGATTAATTAATAATTCATATTTAGATAATAATTGCAGCTTTTTAAAATGTATTGAAACAGATTTACCATTCAAAGAAGGCATTATGTATCCAGACACCTATTTTTATAAAAAAGGAATGAAGTCATCTGATATATTAATAAAAAGTTATGAAAGATTAGATGATTACTTAAATTTTAAGCTTAATGCAGAAGATACAAAAACATCATTGAAAAAAGCTGATATATTAATATTAGCATCAATTATTGAAAAAGAAGCCGGAAATAATAATGAAAAGCTAAATATTGCCAGTGTTTTTCTTAAACGATTATCCATAGGCATGAGACTGCAAGCTGATCCAACTATCATTTATGGTTTATTACCCAATTTTGATGGCGATATAAAAAAATCTGATATTCTAGATAAAAATAATAAATACAACACATATATGATTAACGGATTGCCACCATCACCAATATCTATATCATCCATGTCATCTATAGATGCAGCAATTGATGCAGTCCCTGGAGATTATCTATTTTTTGTTGCTGATTCGCCAACCTCACATTATTTTTCTAAGTCATATGATGAGCATCTTGAAATGATCAATCAATTAGGTCTTGATAAATGAAAATTATTTCATTTGAGGGCATTGAGGGAGTTGGAAAATCTACTCAAATAAAACTGCTAAAAGATTATCTTGAATCAAAACATTTTCTTGTTGATACGTATAGGGAACCTGGTTCAACTGATGCTGGTGAAAAAATAAGAGATATTTTGTTAAATTCTAAAAATCAATTGTCAGATGAAGCCGAGCTTTTATTAATGTTTGCTTCAAGAGCTGAACTCATAAAACAGAAAATACAAACCAGCAAGTCAGATTATTTACTCTTAGATAGATTTTATGATGCCTCAATCGCATATCAGGGATACGGAAGAAAGTTATCTATCTCATTTATCGAGTCGCTTATCTCATTTATTAATTGCCCAATTCCAGATTTAAGTATATTGCTAGATATTTCTGTTGAAGAAGGCTTTTCAAGAAAAACAAATGACCAAATTGATAGGATAGAATCCTCAAGCAAAATTTTTTTTCAACACGTAAGAGAAGGCTATATTAAGATTGCTAAAGATCATAAAGATAGATTTATAAAAATAAATGCCTCTATGGATATTGAAGAAATTCATCACTCAATTATTAATCATATAAACCTATAAATATGAATATATCTAATTACGATTGGCTTGAAAAAATTTATAACAGAATAAATTTTGATAAATTACCTCATGGAATAATCATCAATGGTCCAGATGGTATTGGTAAACAAATACTCGCAACACATATTGCTCAAAACCTTTTATTGAATAAAACAACAAAAACTTATAACAAGGATTTGGTTGATTCGAATACTCATCCTGATTTATTTATTTTAAATAAAGATAAAATTCTTCTGAAACATATAACATATAGAAAAACTGTTAAAAAAGAAGACTGGGACGAACAGTTGGGAGATAGAAATATTAACCAGTTCTTATCAGTAACTCCTTCTGTAGCAATTAATAAAGTTGTAATTATATTGAATGCCCAAAATATGAATCTTGCATCTCAAAATGCAATACTTAAATCACTTGAGGAACCCTCACCAAATTCATTTATAGTTTTTACAATTAACAGACCAATGTCAATGTTAAAAACTGTCTATAGTCGATGTCAAATAATAAGTATTCCAAGTCTAGATGAGGCCTCAAAAGACCAATGGCTCAATAAAAACGGAATTTCTGACTATAATTCAAGTCATTTTCCAAGTTTTATATCTCCATTGAAAATTCTTGAAGAGATTCAAGATAATCAACATTTAAATTTTATAGATTTTATTCAAATCATTTCTGATTTTATTGAAAATAAAATTGATTGTAATTTTGCAATTAAAAAAATTGGTAATTTGAATATTGATCTAATTACAAAAACAAATTACCTTGTTGAATTTCTAAAAATCATTCTTAAATCTCGAATGTTATCAGAGGAGTTATCTGGTTTATATAAGAAATTTAATGCCTCAAAATTTAATAATTTAAAGTTATCAAATATATTGAATGATTTAAACGATTTAAGAAGTGATTATTTTAAGGTCCCTCAAATAAATGAAACTCATGTTCTAAATTATTTTTTGAGTGAGTTAAAGAGTTCTATTAAGATATAGTTACAACCTTATTAATAACTATTGTTATAATAAATTATGAGTAAAAAAGTTGAAATATATTCTAAATCTAATTGTTCATTTTGTGTTATGGCAATGAATTTTTTTGATGCAAAGGGCATTAAGTACGATGTCTATTCTTGTGATGATCCTAATATTTTTCAAGAAATGTTAACAAGAAATCCTCAAGCAAGAACCGTACCTCAAATTTTTATAGATGATAAATTAATTGGTGGTTATACTGATTTAGTCGAAAATTATACGGAATAAAAAACATGGAACAATTTAATACTTTTTTAGTATTGCTTGATAGCAATCTTAGTGGTTCTTGGTGGTTTCCTGCACTTTTAATAGGCACAGGTATATTTTTTACTATTTACTTAGGTTTTCCTCAATTTAAATACTTTAAGAGTGCATTTAAAATTGTTTCTGGTAAAAATAAAGATGAATCAGATGGAGAAACAACAGGATTTCAAGCACTTACAACTGCTATGTCTGGTGCTGTTGGTACTGGAAATATTGGTGGAGTTGCTTTAGCAATATGGACAGGTGGTCCGGCAGCAATATTTTGGATGTGGATTACAGCAATATTTGGAATGACAACTAAATATGTTGAAGTAACACTTGGACATAAATACAGAACTAAATTAAGTGATGGCTCAATATCAGGTGGACCAATGTATTACATTGAACAAGGTCTTGACTTTAAATGGAATGGTATAAAGTTTCCATCCAAATTCGTAGCAATTTTATTTGCTTTTTTCATGATGATAACTGCTATTGGTTCTGGAAATATGCCACAAATCAACAATATCGCGCTTGTAATGAATACAGAATTCTCAATACCAAAGTTATTTACAGGATTATTTCTAGGAATTTTGTTATGGATAATTATTATTGGCGGAATAAAAAGAATTGCATCAGTAGCAAGTAAAATTATTCCTATTATGGGCTTAATATATTTTGGTGGCGCCTTGATAATACTCATAGAAAATTATCAGAATGTTATTCCATCATTTAATGCAATATTTTCACAATTATTCACTGGCTCTGCAGCAGTTGGAGGATTTCTAGGCGCCAGCTTTGCAATGAGTTTAAAATATGGAGTTGCAAGAGGACTTTATTCAAATGAAGCTGGTCAGGGCTCATCACCAATCGCCCATGCATCGTCAAAGAATAAATCAATTGATCAGGGAGTCGTTTCAATTTTAGAACCTTTTATAGATACAATTGTAGTATGTAGTGTTACAGCATTAGTAATTTTATCCAGTGGGGTTTGGACACAAAAATTTGATACTACTTTTTCAAAAACAGATTTAGTTATTCTTCAAGGTACTTACAGTGATGAAAAAAATATTGATGGAACATATTTGTATCCTAATCAAATCAATGAGCTTACAAATTATGTTCAATCAATTAGTTCGAATGTAATTGAATATAATGGACTACTCGAAGTTATAGAGGGATCAATAACTGACAAAAATATTACAGTTATTCATTCAAGATCTATTGCTGAAGATATAACTGTAAGAGATAGTGATTTTGATGGTGAGTTATATTCAGGCTCAGTTAAAGTAGTAAACGGAAAATTGGCAGAACAAGTTGTATTTAGTGGAAAATCTCTTGTTAGTTCTGCTGAACTAACAGCAAAGGCATTCTCACAGGGAATTATGGGTGAATGGGGTGGAAAACTTGTTGCAATAGCTCTCTTGTTATTTGCTTTCTCTACCTCGATAACATGGTGTTATTACGGTGATAGGTCAACTGCGTACATTTTCGGAGAAAGGGGTGTGATATGGTATAGAAACTTTTATGTGCTTTGTTTTGTGCTTGCAGCTGTAATTGATACTACTGTTGTATGGAATATTGCATATGTAGTTGTTGCATTGGTATCAATTCCTAATCTAATTGCTATGTTTTTTCTTCGAAAAGAAATGAAGATTTTATCAGACGAATTTGTAATTAAATAAAATACATAATTTATTCATAATGCATAACTTAAGATATTTTATTTTTCTTATAGTGGTTTCATGTGGTGGAGGATCATCGTCTGTAATAGATAATGAAAATACTTTTGATAATTCTGAATTTGGATATGTTTATATCCCACCAACTGGTAAATCTAATGAAAACTGTGTTTCAAAAAGCACCAATGCTACATGGCAAGAAGATTTTACAAACTCAGAATTAGATAATTCTAAATGGTCATATGATGAAGGCTGCAACAATAACGGCGGAGGGTGCAACGGAAATAATGAATATCAAAACTATACTGCAAACGATAAAGAAAATTTGTTTATTGAAAATGGATTATTAAAAATTCAACCAATATATGAGATAAATACAGGCTCTGATAACGTCACTCAGAATTTTACATCCGCAAAAATTATGACAAAAGAGAAATTTGCTATTAAAGTTAACTCCAGAGTAACAGCATGTTTTAGAGTACCTGAAGGAACAGGTTTATGGCCAGCAATATGGATGTTGCCATTTGATAATACTCCTTGGCCTAGCGGTGGTGAAATTGATTTATTAGAAGCAAAAGGTCGATCATATCCTGTTGATGGGCTCCCCGATCAATCAACAATCGTCAGTTCAGCTGTTCATTTTGGAACAGAATGGCCTGATCATAGGTATATAGTTAATGAATTTAATTCATCTATAGATAATTCATTTCAAGATTATTTTCATTCAGTCACTTTAATTTTTCTTCAAGACAAAATTGATATTTATATTGATGGTGAGACATCACCACATCTATCAATTGACCCATTTATCTATCCTCTAAATCAATATAATTATCCATTTAACAGAGAATATTACTTAATCTTAAATGTAGCTGTTGGAGGTAATTTTGACGGTGGTCGTGTTGAACCCTCAGAAATTTGTAATGATCCAAATTGTTCAAACTTTAATGAAGATCCAGATTCTAAAAGATTGTTAATTGATTGGATAGAATATGAAAAGTTAGATTAATTTTTTTGAAGCAGAGAAATGATTTCTAAATGTTGGGTATTAGGAAATTGATCAAAAAGTTCTATTTTTTTGATTTTGTGTTTTCTTAAAAAATTGATATCTCTTAAATAAGTTTCAGGATTGCAAGAAATATAGATTATATTCTTAAAATTACCAACCATTTCAATTGTTTTTTTAGTCAAACCTGATCTTGGAGGATCTACAAGTACATGAGAAAAATTATATTTATCAATATTAATACCTTTTGTTCGATTGAACTTCCTTCCCATTAATAATTCATATACTTCATCATCTGAAAGCCTCACATTAGTAACATTAAAAATATTATTTTTATCTAATCCTATTTTTATACATTTAATAGAATCTCTATTATTTTCAGAAGCTAAAATTTTATTACAAGAGTATGATATCGGCATAGTAAATGTGCCAACACCACAATATAACTCAAGAATATCATCTGCATCATCTATGAATTCAACTACTTTTTTAATCATATAATCCAACAAAAACTTGTTAGGTTGATAAAAACAATTGTCTGTTTGGTATAGATTTATGTTTTTATATTCAATAGCACTCTTAAAATATTTACTTGAGGTTGAGAATAAAAAGTTTTTTGATCTTAATATCATCTTAATATTAAGTTGTGATGACAAATTTTTAATTTCATTTATCAAATCATCACTAATTTCTTTGTGATAAATCAAAGTTACCATTACCTCATTTAAATTATTTGTTCTAAAATTTACTTGAAACAGTTTAGTTTTGATCATTTTTGACTTATTTATTTGCTCCAATAAAATTGGCATTAAGTATTGTATTTGCCTAGCAGCACTCCTAAAAGTAGCTATATAAATTTTTTCTGAGCCTTGATACATAACGTATTTATCATTTTGATAAGTAAATTCACATCTGTTTCTATAAGACGAGGATGGACTAAAATATGTAATTACTTTATTGGGAAATATAGAATTTAATTCTTTTTTAAATCTTTCTAATTTATTCATATAATTGAAATTGTAATAATTAAAATTAGTACTATAAAAACAATATTAAGTGTTATGAATAAAAATATTACTTTCATCAAAGTTATATTTTTAAGATCTTTAGAAAGTTGTTCTTTTTTCCTTATTCCTAAAAAAGAACTTATAATTCTTAATAACCACATTTATACATGAGTAAATTAATTAACATTACAAGGTCTGCTGAAGAATATCTTGCTAAATTAATACAAGACAAAAACGAAACAGATTTATCAATAAGAATCTTCATATCTGATCCTGGTACTCCCAAAGCTGAGACTTGTCTAGCATATTGTAAACCAGATGAATCAATGCCTGATGACATAATTATCAATTTGGAGCTTATTAATGTAAATCTTGAAAAAAGAAGCATACCATTTTTGAAAGACTGCGAAGTAAATTTTGATAATGATACTTTTGGGGGTCAACTTACAATTAAGGCCCCAAATGCTAGAGTGCCAAATATTTCACCTGATAGTCCTGTTGAGGATCGGATAAACTATGTAATTTATAATGAAATCAATCCGATGTTGGAATCTCATGGTGGAGAGGTCAGTCTCGTAGAATTCAATAATGAAAATATTGCAGTTTTACAATTTGGAGGTGGTTGTCAAGGTTGTGGAATGGTTGACTTAACCTTAAAAGATGGAATTGAAAAAACTCTAGTCGAACAGATTCCTGAAGTAAAAGCAGTTAAAGACACAACAGATCATTCTGTAAATGATAACGCATATTATAAATAACTAAATTCCATTTATAGATACAATAACTCCAAAGTGGGGATGGTCAAAAAAGTGAATCTCATTATCAAAAATTCTTTTTTCAACATCAATAAATATTTTTATATTATTGTTACTATTTTCTAAAGTGCCTAAATACAATTTTAGAACTATGTGCATAAATCTTTTTTTATAAAATTTTAGAAAAAATCCATATTTTTTTTTGTCTTCATATTGTAAAAATTTTGATGATTCTAAACTTGGTATTGTTTGTATCCATGATTTGGAGTCAATTAATTGATATTCAGAATTTTGATTAATCTTATTTTTTAATTTTTCTAATATATTTAAGTCTGAACTATCTCTAAAAATAGGTTCTGGTAGCATCGATAAACTAAGCTCATTATTACTGAATAGATTTTCATAATAGCTAGACATATTTGAAAAATTACTATATTGGAATTCTTTTTTTGAAGAATTTTGATCAGACAAATAAATAATATCCTCAAAGGGTATCTCTAATGTGCTTTTGAAGGTTTCATTAGTTTCAAAGTCAGCGTACTTGAAAATAATTAATTCAACTTTGAATTCATTAATAACATTATCTTGACCGAATAAAAGACATGGCAACATAAATAAAAAAAGAAAATTAAATTTATAACAGTTCATCTAAAAGTAAATTAACATTTTTTCTTCTAATATTTGAGTCTAATTCATTTAATTTATATATAAACTTATGACTTCGATCAATTTGATATTTTTCTGGATACTTAGCAGCTAAATTAATGAGCTTATTTAATAACAAGTCACTAATATTATTTGTTAGTTCTATATTGGTATTTTTTTGATTAGATTTGACAGACTTGATTCCATTTTTTACTAATCGTAAATTTATCTTTTTATTATCAATTAAATTTAATGTTTCCTTTGGTATTTTTCCACATCTATCTTCTAAATTTGAAGATAAAATTTTAAGGTCATCATGTGATTCAACATTATTTATTTTTTTATAAATTTTTAATCTTTCAATAGGCGAGGGCAAATAATTCTCATTTATATAAGCTGAATCATAAAAATTAATTTCTATATCGAGATTTATATTGTTAACCCCTTCTTTTTGAGATTTAATCGCATCTTTTAACATTGATAAGTATAAAGACATTCCAATATTATCAATATGACCACTTTGTTTATCACCAAGCATCTCGCCTCCACCTCTTATTTCAAGATCTTCTTGAGCTATCATGAAACCCTCTCCAAGATTTGAATGTCTTATTATTGAATCTAACCTATTTCTTGATAACTTTGGAATATCCATAGTCGGTATTAAAAAGTAACAATAACCTTGTTTTTGAGATCTTCCGACTCTTCCACGTAATTGGTGAAGTTGAGAGAGCCCAAAATTATGTGAATTTATTATTATCATAGTATTTGCATTTGAAATATCTAAACCCATCTCAATAATTGTTGTACATATCAATCCATCAATTTCACCATTTTTAAATTCATTCATTATTTTTCTAATCTCTACTTTAGATAACCTTCCATGAGCGATTGCTACATTGAAATTAGGGAGTATATAATCTATTTCTTTTTTCAGAGCTTCCATTTTACTTATATCATTTTGAACAATAAAACATTGCCCACCTCTAATTTTCTCCCGTGAAAGAGCTTCTTTAAGAAGTTGAGATGTTTGAACTTTAAGAAATGACTTTATACTGACTCTATTAGCTGGAGGAGTCTGCAAGAATGAAAACTCCTTTAATCCTGAAAATACTAGATTCATTGTTCTTGGTATTGGCGTTGCTGATAAATAAAGAATATGAATATTTGATTGTTTATCTTTAATATAATTTTTTTGTTTAATACCAAACTTGTGTTCTTCATCAATCACAAGAAGTCCTGTATTGCCAAAATTGATATTGTTGTTAAAAACAATATGTGTGGTTATTAAAATATCAATTTTTTTACTATTAAACTCTTGAATAATCTTATCTTTATTTTTTTTTGTGTTAAACCTATTTAATTTTTGAATAGAAACTGGAAAGTTTTCAAATCTTTTTAAAAATGAATTATAGTGTTGCTCACACAAGATTGTACTTGGAGTTATGACTATAACTTGTTTATCAGAAAAAACTGAAATAAAAGCAGATCTCATTGCGACTTCTGTTTTACCAAATCCGACATCACCACACAAAACTCTGTTCATTGGTTTGACTAAAGATAAGTCTTTTTTTATAGATAAAATTGATTCTAATTGATCTGGAGTTTCAATATAGGGAAACTCATTTTCAAAATCTGATAATAACTTCTCATCAACTTTTAAACTTGTTGAGTTTGAGTTATTCCTTCTTGATTCAATATCTAATATTTCTGCAGCATGATCAAATACTCTATTAGCAGCTTTTTTCTTTTTTACCGACCACTTAGATGAGGAAAGTGAATCTAAATTAACATCAACATCAGCATTTTTATGATAATTTGAAATTTTACTTATATTTTTTAAGGGCACATATAAAATCTCATTGTCTGCATAAATTATTTTAAGATATTCACCAAACCTATTATCTGCCTCAATTAACTCCAATCCGTCATATATACCTAATCCATAATCCTCATGAATGACAAAATCTTTTTTATCAAACAAATCATATAATCTCTCCTTTTTAATTGTTTGTCTGTTTGAAACTTGGATTTTATAGGTTGATTTATTTACGAATTCTTTATGGATAATTAGTATATTTTTATCAAGAACATGCATAGGTCTTACAATTTCACCATACATTATCGATATATCTTTATGTATTTCATTTATATGATTAATCACTGAAGCTTTAGTGGAATACTTCACTTTTAATTTCTCAAGTTCTGATGGAATAGATGTGATGATTACAACTTTTTTATCAATCACTTTTGATAAAAGAGATTCTTCTAATTCTTTAAAAGAATTATATTTAAAGTTAATTTCATCAGTTTCTAAAGTATGTATTGATGATATAAACTCAAAAATATCATCAGAATTTACAAATAAATCAGATGGTTTTATTAGTGGTCTATTTGAATCATTTGTTTCATCTTCAAATCTCTCATTTATTAACAATTCGTAATTTCCAACTTCATCAATTAGTTCATCACACTTTATATAGTCATATTCACAAAAAAGCTCTTTAAATGAGCATGTTTCATTAAAAAAAAAGGGGAAATACACCTCAACACCCTCAGGGTTTTTAAAATTCTTTATTTCTTGAAAAATACTGCAGTATCTTTCATCCTCATTGACAAAATAATCTCTCCATCTATCAATAAACATTGATATTTTATTATCATCAAGGTTAAAAAAACTTCCTTTGGATAGAGAAAATTTATCTAATTTTTTGATAGAGAGCTGTGATTCAACATCAAAGAATCTTATTGATTCTATTTGTTCGTCAAATATCTCAATTCTTAAAGGGTTTTTATACATAGGAGAATAAATATCTGTTATTCCACCTCTTACTGAATATTCGTTGATATTTTCTATATTTACTTTTTTTTGATAGTTTAATGATTCAATAATTTTAGTTAAATTTTCTGTTGATAGTTTGTCACCTAAATTAAAATTTTCTCTTGATTTATAAAAGTGCCTATTAGGAAATTTCTCAAATAAATTTTTTACGGAACTTATTAAAATATGTTTCGTTTTTTTGCTTTCATTAATAATTTTAAATCTTTCTTTCGTAATTTTTTCAGGAATTGAAAAGTGATCATATGGAAGAATATCATTTTCAGGAAAGTAACTTATTAACTCTTTATCCATTAATAGACATAATTCGTTATAAATATATTTTGATTCAAAGCTATCCTTTGCAATCAGGCATATAGAATTAGAAGATTTATCAAAATATTCGCTAATACAATATGCATAATTTTGATAATTAATTTGTTTATTTTTAAGCATCTAGTTGTGTATAATGAGGTCCTTATTCTATCAATCAATTTAAATATATAAAGAAATAATTATGGATATAAACTTTAGCAAAGAAGATAGTGCTTTTAGAGATGAGGTTAGGGATTGGCTCTCTAATGATTATCCTAAGCATGTAAAAGAAAAAACTGATAATGGTATAACAATCACTAAAGAGGATTTAGTTGATTTTCATAAAGCATTATCTAAAAAGGGTTGGATGGGTTATAACTGGCCAGTTGAATACGGTGGAACTGGATGGTCTGCCTCAAAATTATATATATTCAATAAGGAACTTGGTTTGGCAGGTTGTCCTCCAATACTACCATTTGGTGTTGGAATGGTTGGTCCTGTTATTTATACCTTTGGTAATGAAGAGCAAAAAGAAAGATTTTTGCCTGATATTCTAAATTTTAATACTTGGTGGTGCCAAGGTTACTCAGAACCAGGATCAGGATCGGATCTAGCGTCACTCAAGACCAAAGCTGTTTTAAGAAACGATCTTGATGAAGATTATTATGTTGTGAATGGCTCAAAAACATGGACAACTCTTGCGCAAAATGCAGATTGGATTTTTTGTCTTGTAAGAACAGATAATAGTGGAATTAAACAAGAGGGTATTTCATTCTTGTTAATTGATATGAAGTCTCCAGGTATTGAAGTTAAACCGATTATAACTATTGATGGTGATCATGAAGTAAATTCAGTGTTTTTAACTGATGTAAAAGTTCCAGCCAAAAATCTTATCGGTGAGGAAGGAAAGGGATGGACATACGCAAAATTTTTATTAGCGCATGAGAGATTTGGTATTGCAGGTGTTGGAGCATCAATGCGACAACTTAATAGACTAAAAGATATTATTTCAAAATTAGATAATCCTGATTTAAAAAGGAAAGTTAATGATTTAGAAGTTGCACTCTCAGCAATTGAAATTACCGAGTTAAGATTGCTATCTGCATTAGAAAATGGTGGTCATCCTGGTGCAGAATCATCAATATTGAAAATCAAAGGAACTGAAATGCAGCAAGCTTTATCTGAATTATTTGTTGAAGCTTCAGGGGAATATGCTCTTATGTATCCTGGTCCTAAAGGATATGAGAATAATGATAAACCAGCAGGACCTGACTATGCTGCAGAGGGATTATCAGGATTTTTGAATTTAAGAAAAACTTCTATATATGGAGGAAGTAACGAGATTCAAAAAAACATTCTTTCTAAGTTTGTTCTCGGTGTCTAATAATGAACCTCAATTATAACGAAGAACAAACCATGCTTCGTGAACAGATTCAAAAATTCTGTGAGTCTGAATATGATTTTTATAAAAGAGAAGATATTGTTAAATCATCGGCTGATTATGACGAGAATGTTTGGAAGCTTTTTGCAGAGCAGGGTTGGCTATCCATGCCATTCTCTGAACAATCAGGCGGTCTTGGCTTTGGGCCCATAGAGCTGTCTATATTGTTTGAGGAATTTGGTAAAGCATTGGTTATAGAGCCATATTTGTCTACTGTTGTTTTATCAGGCACTTTATTAGATAACTCTACATATAAAGATAGAAAAGAAATTATTGAACGAATATGTAATGGAGATATTCAAGTTTCTTTGGCATATGCTGAAGCTGAAAAAGGTTATGATTATTTATCCTCCAATACAACTTTTGATAATAATATACTTAATGGTACAAAAACTCTTGTTCTGAATGGTGCAAATGCTGAAAAATTAATAGTTACATGTGTTAAAGATGATATTTTTAATATTGTAATTCTTGACTCCAAAACTGAGGGTGTTTCAATTAACTCATTCTCAACTGTTGATGGTCAATCTTGTGCTGAGATATCTTTTGAAAACGTCAAATTGGACGAAACAAGCGTTATATCTTCAGGCGAAAACGCAATAGATTTAATCAAACAAACAATAAATCTTGCAACACTTTGTGTTAGCGCAGAAGCTGTTGGTTGTATGGAATCATGCTATACAAAAACTTTGGAGTATACAAAAGGTAGAGAACAATTTGGTCAACCAATATCAAGTTTTCAAGTTCTTCAACATAGAATGGTGGATATGTTTATTGAATCTGAATTAGCCAAATCTCTTCTTATTAAAGCTATGCTTGAAGTAAATAATAGATCTGATGATATGTACAAACATGTTTCTGCACTTAAATCATATATTGGTAAATCCGGAAAAGTCTCTGCAAAAGAAGCTGTTCAACTCCATGGAGGTATGGGAGTTAGTGAAGAGATGATGATTGGTCATTATTTAAAAAAAATGGTTTCAATAGACGCACTATTTGGAAACGCAGACTATCATTTAAATTCTTTTTCATAGATTGCTTAGGTATTCTTTATAAACCATTTATAATCACAGAATGAGCGATAATAGGGATATCAATCTCCAGTCTTCAAAAAGACAAAAACGCCTATTACCAGAGGATTCCTTCGGTGATTGGAAATGGAGAGAAGGTCTGGCTGAACTAATGGTTCCTATAATAGGGTCACTATATCGAAACGGTATCAATATTCTTATTTACGGAAAGTCTCTTGTAAATGAGTCTCCTGTTGCAATTATGAAAGCACATAGATTTGCCAGACAATCTGATAACAATGAATTGAGTGAATTAGAAACTTTCCCTATCCTAGAATATATAAGTTCATTAAATCTTGCTGATTGTGAAATTGATATTGGTGAAATTGCAGTTAAATGTCCTTTTTTTGAGGATATTAAAAAAGATCCCTCTAAATTGCCTGCCTATTTAAATAAGGAATTAGAATCTGTAATAGATAAAAAATCTGATAGGCCTGAGGAACCCGCAAATATAGTACTTTATGGTTTTGGAAGGATTGGAAGACTTGTTGCAAGAATGATGACACAAACAACAGGTCCAGGTAATTATTTTAAATTAAGAGCAATTGTAATTCGTAAAGCTACCGATGATGATATATTTAAAAGGGCTAGCTTATTAACTAAAGACTCTGTTCATGGTCCTTTTGATGGAACTGTAAGAGTTGATGAAGATAATTCATGCTTAGTTATAAACGGTAACCCAGTAAAGATTATTTATGCATCTTGTCCTAATCAAGTTAGTTATAAAGACTACGATATTAATGATCCCATTGTTATTGATAATACTGGTATTTGGCGTGATGAAAAAGAATTATCCGTACATATTCAATCTGGCGCATCAAAAGTCATATTAACAGCACCTGCTAAAGGTAAAATTAAAAATATAGTCAACGGAATCAATGATTCTATTATCAGTGAAGGTGATAATCTTATTTCAGCTGCTTCATGCACTACAAATGCAATAGTTCCAATATTAAAATCTATAAATGATGAGTTTTCAATAAAAGGAGGCCATATTGAAACTGTTCATGCTTATACTAATGACCAAAATCTAATAGATAACTTTCATAAGAAAGATAGAAGAGGTAGAGGAGCTCCTTTAAATATGGTTATTACATCTACTGGTGCCGTTAAAGCAGTTGCAAAAGCTCTACCTGAATTAGAAGGTAAATTAACCGGTAATGCAATTAGAGTACCCACACCCAATGTTAGTTTGGCAATTTTGTCTCTTGAATTAAATAAAAAAGTCACTACAGAGATAATTAATAATTTCCTTCGTTCAATTGCATTTCATTCAAAATATAGAGAAATAATTGGATATGTGAATTCTTCAGAGGTTGTTTCTACAGATTTTTATTCATCACCTTTTGCAACAATTGTGGATTCTCAAGCCACTATAACGAATGAAAACAGAATTACACTATATTGTTGGTACGATAATGAATATGGTTATACCAAACAAGTTATAAGTTTAGCAAAAAAAATAGCTAAAATTGATTTACCAAGATTACCTAAACCAATTAAATAAAAACATAGAATCAAAGACGCTTTAGCTTTATAATTCTATTGTTTTTATTGTTACAAAAATAACTTTATAAAGGCACACAAAAAGTGATAAAAATATCAAAAGGTCTTGATTTACCCATATCAGGAGCGCCATTAAATATAGTTTCAGATGAACCAAAGGTTTCATCTGTAGCAGTGCTATCTAATGACTTTGTAGGTATGAAACCAACAATGCTTGTAAAAGAGGGTGATTCTGTAAAAGCTGGACAAAAAATCTTTGAAGATAAAAAAAATATTGGTGTTTTTTATACATCCCCATGTGGTGGAATAGTCAGAAATATAAATAGAGGTGATAAAAGAAAATTCTTATCTATTGAGCTTGACATTGATGATACTAATGAAGCGTTCAAATTCTTTGATATGGGCAACACATCGAATGAAATTAAAGAATGTCTCATAAATTCTGGTTACTGGAATTGTTTTAGAACTAGACCTTTTAACAGGACACCTAATGTAAATGATGTTCCAAGTGCTATCTTTATTAATTGTTGTGATAGCAATCCTTTGTCAATGGATCCTTACAACATAATTTCCGTAAATGAAGCTGATTTTAGAGAAGGCCTTAGAGTTCTATCTCAATTATTTAAGTGCAATATGAATCTGACATATCAAAATGATAATTTTGATATATCGAATGAAGATTTTGAATATTTTCAATTCAAAGGACCCCATCCATCAGGTCTATCAAGTACACATATTTCTAAAATTTATCCTGTAAATCTTAATAGAACTGTTTGGACAATTAATTATCAAGACATTATTTCAATTGGTTTCTTGAAAAAAAATAATAAAATAAGAACTTCAAAATTAATTTCTTTAGGTGGGCCATCTGTTCATGAACCATCGTTATTAAATGTAAGAGTTGGAGGAAATATTGATGAAATATGCGCTGGAAAACTTAAACCAAATTCACGCATAATTTCTGGATCTGTTCTTCATGGACACGAATCGGAAGGTGTTATGAATTATCTTGGATTTTACGATTCACAAATTTCAGCTATACCAGATGAAGTAAATAATATTTTCATGAATTGGTTAATGCCTGGCTCATCTTTACATTCGAAATTAAATGTCTTCATTTCATCTTTTATTAAACCTAAAAATTTTATTTTCAATACATCAATTGGAGGAGGAGATCGAGCTATAGTACCAATTTCTTCATATGAAGAAGTAATACCAATGGATATCTTGGTAACACAATTACTAAAAGCCTTAGTGGTGTCTGATATAGATATGGCAGTTGATTTAGGAATGCTGGAATTAGTCCCTGAAGATCTTGCGCTGTGTTCATACGTTTGTCCGAGTAAATATGATTATTCATCAATACTCATGGATAATTTAAATAAGTTGTATCAAGAATCATGAAAGTACTGAGAGATTATCTTAATAACGTTAAACCAAATTTTGTTGGCGGCGGTAAATATACAAAATGGTTTCCACTGTTTGATGCTTTTGAGAACTTATTTTTTTCATATGGAAAAAAAACATCAAATCCAATTCATGTCAGAGATGCTGTAGATATTCAAAAAGTCATGGTAACAGTTTGGCTTGCTGCATTCCCTGCAATGTTTTTTGGAATGTATAATCTTGGAGCAAATTCATTAGAATATTTGGACTTAATTGGACAACAAAATACTGGTGATTGGCACCATTATTTTGTAAGCATTGTGGGGTATGATTCAAATAGCTTTTTAAGTAAATTATGGTTTGGTGCCTGTTATTTCTTACCTATTTATTTTGTTGTTTTTGCTGTTGGAATTGCTTGGGAGGCGTTATTTGCAATTATTAGAAAACATGAAATTAATGAGGGTGCCTTTGTATCTACAATTTTATTTTCACTTAGTTGTCCACCAGATATACCTCTTTGGCAAGCTGCAATGGGTATTTCGTTTGGCTTAGTTATTGGGAAAGAAATTTTTGGAGGAACTGGAAAAAATTTCTTAAATCCAGCATTGACTGGAAGAGCATTTTTATACTTTGCATATCCTGCTCAAATTTCAGGTGATAAGGTTTGGATAGCCGGTATATCTGATTACAATTTAATACCAGAAGGTTATAGTGGCGCTACTGCTTTAGGAGTTGCTGCTGAGAGTGGAATGGCAGGCATAACTAATTCTTATACATGGATGGATGCATTTTTAGGAAATATACCAGGTTCTGTTGGCGAGACATCAATTATTGCTATATTAATTGGACTTGCTGTATTGTTAATTACTAAAGTTGCATCATATCGAATTGTGTTAGGAACTTTTGTAGGAATGATCTTGATGTCGTCAATTTTAAATATTGTTGGTTCTGAGACAAATCCAATGTTTGCAATTCCTTGGTATTGGCATGCAGTAATTGGTAGTTTTGCATTTGGTCTTGTGTTCATGGCAACTGAACCAGTTTCAGGATCAGGCACCAATACCGGAAGATGGTTATATGGAATAGTTATAGGAGTAACTGTAATATTAATAAGAGTTATAAATCCAGCATTTCCTGAGGGAATGATGTTAGCAATTTTATTTGCAAACCTTTTAGCGCCTGTTATTGATCACATGGTTATTATGTCAAATATAAAAAAACGAAAGGCTTTATATAATGAATGAATCTATAACTAAAACTATTGGTGTAGCATTTGCTGTATGTTTAATATGTTCACTCGTTGTATCAACATCTGCTGTAAGCTTAAGAGACCTACAAAAAGAAAATAAACTTAATGATAAAAGAATTAAAATTCTTCAAGTAGCTGATATATATAATCCAGATCAATCAATCTCTGAACAATTTTCTCAATTAGAATCAAAATTTTTAGACTTCAATACAGGCATGATAATGAGCGAGTTCAATAATTACAATATTGATGAATACGATCAAATTCTTGTAACTAAAGATCCAAATTTATCTTCAAAAATTCCACAATCAGAAGACATAGCAATAATTAAAAATAGAGAGAATGTTGGTAAGATTTATTTTCTAAGAGATCAGATGGGTAAAATTGATAAATTAATTTTACCGATTAGGGGTTATGGTTTATGGGGAACTCTATATGGATATATTTCAATAGAGGATGATTTTAATACTGTTTCTGGTATTGAATTTTATGAACATAAAGAAACGCCTGGATTAGGAGCTGAAGTAGATAATCCAAAGTGGAAGTCTCAATGGAAAGGTAAAAAAATATATCAGGGTAATCAAGTTACTCTTGAAGTAATTAAAGGAAAAGTTGAGAAAGGTGATAAGGAAGCAGTGTATAAAGTTGATGGTTTATCAGGGGCAACAATTACTAGCAGAGGGGTAACAAATATGGTTGCTTATTGGTTTAGTGAATCTGGATATTCAAACTTATTTAAAGAACTTGATTATGAATCTTAAGAGACATAGGGAAGTTGTACTTAATCCTCTAATTAAAGAGAATCCTATTACGCTTCAAATTCTTGGTATATGTTCAGCATTAGCTGTTACTAATAATTTGTCAGTAACCCTTGTTATGTGCGTTGCAGTGATAAGCGTTATTTCATTTTCAAATTTATTTATATCATTAATTAGAAACTACATTCCTTCAAGTATTAGAATTATTGTTCAAATGACCATCATTGCATCTCTTGTGATCGTAGTGGATGAGTTACTTAAAGCATATGATTATGAAACCAGCAAGAAGCTGTCAGTCTTTGTAGGATTAATAATTACCAATTGTATTGTAATGGGAAGAGCTGAAGCATTTGCAATGAAAGAAAAGCCCTTACTGAGTTTTTTAGATGGTCTTGGTAATGGTATCGGTTACAGTATTATATTAATCGCTGTTGCTACAATACGAGAATTATTTGGAGCAGGCACATTATTTGGTTATGAGATATTACCTCTTATATCAAATGGTGGTTGGTACATGGGAAACAATTTACTTTTACTTCCTCCAAGTTCATTTATTATAATTGGACTTTTCATATGGTTGATTAGGTCTGTTAAAACAGAGCAAGTCGAGGAAGATGATTTTGAGTTATCTGAACATTCAACGAGCCCTGATTTAACTAAAAGAGAAATAAATGTTTGAACATTACTTAAATATTTTTATAACCACTGTATTTATTGAAAATATTGCTTTGTCATTATTCTTGGGAATGTGTACGTTTATTGCAATATCAAAAAAAATTGATGCTGCATTTGGGCTTGGTGTAGCTGTTATTGTTGTTTGTTTAATAACAGTGCCTTTAAATAACTTAATTTATAACTATATAT
Source organism: uncultured SAR86 cluster bacterium (assembly GCA_902586925.1). Classification (GTDB taxonomy): domain Bacteria; phylum Pseudomonadota; class Gammaproteobacteria; order Magnimaribacterales; family D2472; genus SAR86A. The sequence continues at coordinate 30,826 of CACIJE010000002.1, forward strand.
TAAGAGAAGATGCATTAACATGGCTTGGCATTGAGGGTACAAATTTAGAGTTTGTAGAGTTAATTAGTTATATTGGTGTAATTGCAGCAAGTGTTCAAATTCTTGAAATGTTTCTAGATAAATATGTACCAGCTTTATATAACGCTTTAGGACAATTCTTACCTTTAATAACAGTTAATTGTGCAATACTTGGAGCTTCTTTATTTATGGTTGAAAAAGATCTTATGTTTACAGAAAGTGTTGTATATGGCTTAGGCGCAGGCTTTGGCTGGGCATTAGCAATAGTTGTTCTTGCTGGAGTAAGAGAAAAGTTAAAATATTCAGATATTCCTGAGGGTCTAAAAGGGCTTGGAATGACATTTATAATAGTTGGTCTTATGAGCTTTGGTTTTATGTCTTTTGGTGGGATAACTCTTTAATATGAATATAGATTTAATTTTAGGTGTAACCGCTTTTAGCGGGATAATTTTATTGCTAGTCATGGTCATTGTTTTTGCAAGGTCTAGGCTTGTATCGACAGGCAATGTATCAATTGAGATAAATGGTGATAGTAATAACCCAATTGTTGTTCCAGCAGGCTCAAAACTTCTACAAACTCTTGCAGATAATAATATTTTTCTAGCATCAGCATGTGGTGGAGGAGGCACATGTAGTCAATGTAAATGTCAGGTCTTTGAGGGAGGAGGGTCTATATTGGCAGCTGAAGAATCTCATTTTAACTCATCACAACAAAAAGAGGGTTGGAGACTTTCTTGTCAGGTGCCAGTAAAAAATGATTTAAAAATAAATGTTCCTGAAGATGTGTTTGGTGTTAAAGAATGGGAATGTGAAGTTATATCAAATGAAAATGTCGCAACATTTATTAAAGAACTTATTTTAAAACTACCTGAGGGTGAGAATGTAGACTTCAGGGCAGGGGGTTATGTTCAATTGGAGGCACCAGCATATAGTTTAGATTATAAAGATTTTGATATTGAAAAAGAATATCACGAAGATTGGGATAGATTTAAAATTTGGGACAATAAGTCTATTACCAGTGAGCCAGTCATAAGAGCTTATTCAATGGCTAATTATCCTGAAGAAAAAGGAGTTATTAAATTTAATATTAGAATTGCATCTCCTCCACCAGGTCAAGATGTACCACCAGGTTTGATGTCCTCCTGGACATTTGGTCTTAAACCCGGAGATAAAGTAAAGGTCTTTGGTCCATTCGGTGAATTTTTTGCTAAAGAAACGGAAGCAGAAATGGTTTTTGTCGGTGGTGGTGCGGGCATGGCACCAATGAGATCTCATATCTTTGATCAATTATTAAGAATTAACACTGATAGAAAGATTACATTTTGGTATGGAGCTAGAAGTTTAAAAGAAATGTTTTATGTAAATGAATTTAATGATTTAGCTAAGAAATATGATAATTTTGAATGGCATGTAGCTTTATCAGATCCGCTTCCTGAAGATGATTGGGATGGCGAGACTGGATTCATACATAATGTCCTATATGAAAATTATCTTAAAGGTCATGAGGCACCAGAAGATTGCGAGTATTATATGTGTGGTCCACCAATGATGAATAAAGCTGTAATTGATATGCTAATTAATCTTGGAGTTGAGCCTGAAAATATAGCACTAGATGATTTTGGTGGTTAATAAATAATTCAAGTGTCGAGATATTTCTTCTCAAAATTAGTTGCTCTTTTAACAGGTATTATTTTACTTGTCGTAGCATATATTCATAATACTAATTCATTATATTATTTATCAGGAGATGCATATGGGACTTCATGGTCAATCTCGTCATCTGAATACATTGCAGATAATCATAAAGATGAAATAAGAAATATTATCAGTGATATTGATTTTATAGCCTCAAATTACAAGTCTGAATCAGAAATTTCACAAATCAACATCAATTTTTCCGAATCTCAATTTATTTCTAAAGACTTATTTAATATTCTTAAAATTGCAAAAGATGTTGAAACTGTATCTGAAGGATTTTATAACATTATGCTTGGAAAAGTTTCAAGCAACTTAGGTTTCGCACCAGATTTTGGTCAAAAAGTAGTTCAAAAAAAAACATCCTCTTATGAACTTGATGAAAAAAATAACTCTTTAATTAGATACTCAAATAACTGGTTTGATTTATCGTCAATTGCAAAAGGATATGCAGTTCAAAAAATTCATGATTATTTAACTTCAAATAACTTAAATAATCATCTAATAGATATAGGAGGTGAATTGGTAATAAGCGGAACTAAGAAAGGAGAGCCTTGGAATATTGGAATTCAAAACCCACTTGCAACAATAGAATCATCAACTATAACTATAAGTAATAAGAATCATGATTTCTTATCTATTGCTACATCAGGTGAATATAGAAACTACAAATTTGATGATAAAGGCAATAAAGTTACTCATACTATAAATCCTAAAACTTTATCTTCTATTTCAAATAATATTTTATCAGTAACAATTGTTAATGAAACATCAGCGACTTATGCTGATGCATACGCCACAGCATTTAATGCAATGGGAGTTAAAAAAGCTATAGATGTTGCTAACAATAACAATATAGCATCTATGATCATATTTAAAGATGAAGATAATGTAGATATTATTTATTCAGATAAATGGTATGATTTATTTCTATGAATGAGTTACTTTTATCTTTTTTAATAATATTAATAGCATTTTTTGGTTTTGCTATTGGTCTTATATTCAGAAATCAGCCAATAAAAGGCTCCTGTGGAGGAATGGCAAATTTGGAAAATGGCTCTACTTGTGATATTTGTGGAAGGACCGACCCTCAAAATTGTAAAGACTAAGTTAACTTCATAATGGTTAAAGGTCATTGCGATGAACAGTTTTTAAAACTTAAATCAATTCTAGAAAAACAATTAAATTCTAATTATGAACTTGGAGCATCTGTTTCAGTTGAATGGCAGGGTAAAGAGGTTGTGAACCTTTATGGTGGATTTAAAGACGAGTCTAAAAATTGTCTATGGACTGAAGATACAATTGTAAATGTATTTTCAGTAACTAAAGCAGTTTCAGGTATATGCATTACAAAATTGATAGATGATGGACTTTTAGATGTAAATCAAAATGTAAGTTATTACTGGCCTGAGTATGGGTGCAATGGTAAAGAAAATACAAAGGTTATAGACTTTCTTACTCATAGAGCCGGTATGTTTGGTTTTCAAGATGGTATCCCAAAAGTTCCATGGAGTGAATGGGATATTTATGTAAAAGCTCTAGAAAAACAAAAACCCTTTAGAGAACCCGGCGCATCGCAAGGCTATCATGCTGTAACCTTTGCTTGGCTTGTTGGAGAGTTGTTTAAACGAGTTGAGGGAAGAACTATTGGTGTTTATTTTAAAGAGGAGATAGCAGAACCTTTTAATATTGATTTTCATATTGGTCTTAATGATTCACAAATTGAACGCTGTGCCTCAATTACTTCTTTCAATAGATTAGATTCAATAAAACCTCCTATTGAATTCATTAAATATTTTCCTAATTTTTTATTAAACAAACCTCTTATTAACCTAAAAAAATCATTTGAATCTAAAGATTTTTTAAAAGCTTTCATGCCTGAACCTTTTATTAATAATGGACCAAATTCGTATGACTTTAGAACTTCAGAATTACCAGCTGGTAATGGACATGGAACTGCATCAGGATTAGCTAAATTATTTGGTATTTTATCAACAGGTTGTAAAAGAAATAACAATACATTAATGAGCGAGGATTCACTATATAAAGCAACAAGAATTTATACTAGTGGACCAGATACTGTTTTATTTGGTGTGCTGCTTAATTTTGGATATTGTTTTATGCTTGAAGGAAACAAAAAATCAGAAATTAATTTTGCACCAATATTTTATAAAGGAACTTTTGGCCATGCTGGAATTGGTGGATCTGTAGCCTTCGGTGATATAAAAAATCAAATAGGCTATAGTTTTGTTTGCAACAAACAACAAAAAAATAAAAATCTTTATAAAACGTCAAATCTTTTGACAAAAGCTTTATATGAAGCAATAAGCTAGAACTGATTCATAGTGTTGTCTTTGCCAGCTGCCTTTAGTGCTGCATCTCCTGCAAAATATTCTTTATGGTCATCTCCCATATCTGAACCAGACATATTTTGATGCTTAACGCATGCAATACCTTCTCTAATTTCTTTTCTTTGAACATTAGCAACATATCCAAGCATTCCTTCACTACCAAAATATTCTTTTGCAAGATTATCAGTAGATAGGGCAGCAGTATGGTATGTAGGTAATGTAATTAAATGATGGAATATTCCAGCCTCTTTTGAAGCATCAGATTGAAACGTTCTTATTTTATCATCTGCTAATTTAGCCAAGTCTGTTTCATCATATTTTTCATTCATTAGGTCATCACGATCATAGTCAGATATATCATCACCATTTTCTAACATTGAATCATATACCTGCTGTCTAAAATTTAAAGTCCAATTAAATGACGGACTATTGTTATAAACAAGTTTTGCATTAGGCACTACTTTTTTAATTTCTTGCATCATTGAAGCTATTTGCCCAATATGCGGCTTTTCTGTTTCAATCCATATTAAGTCTGCACCATTTTGGAGACTTGTAATTGAATCTAAAATACATCTTTCTTCGCCAGTACCTTTTCTAAACTGATAAAGATTTGAGGGTAGTCTTTTAGGCCTAACAATTTTACCTTTTCTATTTATCATTACATCACCATGATTCATGTTTGACTCATCAATTTCGTCTACGTCAAGAAAAGAGTTATATTTGTCTCCTAAATCACCTTCTTCATTTGTTATTGCTAGTCTTGCTGTTAGCCCAGCACCAAGTGAATCAGTTCGAGCAACAATAATCCCGTCATCAACTCCAAGTTCTAAAAATGCATACCTAACTGCATTAATTTTTGCTAAAAATTCAGCATGTGGCACTGTGACTTTTCCATCTTGATGACCACATTGTTTTTCATCAGAAACTTGATTTTCTATTTGAATTGCACAGGCTCCAGCTTCAATCATCTGCTTAGCCATTAAATAAGTTGCCTCTTCATTACCAAAACCAGCATCTATGTCGGCAATAATAGGTACAATATGTGTTTCGTAGTTGTTAATCTTATTCTGTATATCAATTTTTTCTTTATCATTTGCATTATCTAAATCTCTAAACAGTCCACCTAACTCTCTTGCATCTGCTTGTTTTAAAAATGTATATAATTCACTTATTAGACTAGCTACTGATGTCTTCTCATGCATAGATTGATCTGGCAATGGACCAAATTGTGATCTAAGCGCTGCAATCATCCATCCAGAAAGATACAAATATTTTTTTTTATTAGTGCCAAAATGTTTTTTTATTGATATTAATTTTTGTTGGCCAATAAAACCATGCCAACAACCTAATGATTGAGTATAAGCAGATGTATTTTTATCGTACTCATCCATATCCTTACGCATAATACTTGCAGTATACTTAGCGATATCAATACCAGTTTTGAATTGATTTTGTAATCTCATCCTAGCAACGTAAGTTGCATTGATTGAACTCCAATTTGTTGTATTTGAAGATAATATAGATGATGCATCTTCAATAGATTTATTATATTTTGACATTTAATTTCCTCTGTTATGTAGTGAAGTAAATAATATTAATAAATCTATGTCAATACATATCAATTATCTTATTAAAACTGGCAATATATAGGTAGTTTTACTACAAAAAAGGTATTTTATAGTTTATTTGCTATACCTATATACTTCATGGGAGTTAGCTTTAACAACTTATCCTTAGATTTATTTGAAATATCAAGACCATTTATAAAATTTAAATAATCACTTTCAGTCAGTTTTTTTCCTCTAGAGATATTTTTAAGTTGTTCGTAGGCATTATCAATTCCCTCATATCTCATGACTGTTTGAATAGCCTCGGTTAAAACTTCCCAATTATCATTTAACTCATGATTTATATGCGATTTGTTTGGAGTAATTTTATTGATTCCATTTAAAAGAGATGAAATAGCTACTTGTGAATACCCAAATGAAAGACCTATATTTCTTATTACAGTACTATCAGATAAATCTCTTTGTAATCTTGATTTAGTTAGTTTATTTACAAAAAATTCATTTAATGCATTCGATAAACCAAAATTTCCTTCAGCATTTTCAAAATCAATAGGATTCACTTTATGAGGCATTGTTGAGGATCCTACTTCATTCTTGTTTAGTTTAAGACTAAAAATATCATTAGAAATATAAATCCAAACATCTTGTGATAAATCTATACAGATATTATTTATTCTTGTAAAAGATTGAAGTAATTCAGCAATCCAGTCGTGAGGTTCAATTTGTGTTGTTAATGGATTTTGATTTACCTTAAAAGATTTTATAAATTTTTTTGTAATTAACTGCCAATTCATATCAGGAACAGCAATGTCAAATGCATGATAGTTGCCAACAGCTCCGCTAAATTTTGCCATAGGTTCAATTAATTTTACTTTGGTGATTTGTTTATCTAATCTTTTAGAAAAAACCTTTATCTCTTTTCCTATTGTTGATGGGGAGGCAGCTTGTCCATGTGTTCTGGATAAAAAAGGGATTTGCAACCAACTTGAAGATAGTTTTTTAAGATTTCTGTTTAGTGATTTTACATTAGACATATAAATATCAATTCCATCCTTTATCATTATTGCATATGACAGTGAGTTAACATCTTCACTGGTTAAACCGAAATGTATTAAGTGAGTATATTTAATTAATGTTTTATCTTTTTTAAAATAATCTTTTATAAAATATTCAACTGCTTTTACATCATGGTTAGTTTTATTCTCAATTTTCTTTATTTTTAAGACACTTTTATCATCAAAATTATTTTTAAATTCATTTATTTTTTTTATAGACTGATTACTTATTTTCAAAAATTTATTAGGGTAGTTTTTGCATAAAAACAACAACCACTCCAACTCAATAATAAATCTTATCTTTATAAGTCCATATTCTGAAAAGATATTTCTTGTAGGCTCAATTTTTGATAAATATCTATTATCAAGAGGTGAAATATTATTATGATCAAACTTCATGAATACTTATCATTATGCGCTTTTAGAAATAATTCCACCACCTAAACAAAGATTTTTATCATAAAAAACTGCAGATTGACCAGGTGCAACTCCTCTTATATTTTCAATAAATTCAACTGTGAATTTTTTATTTTTAACAAAGATTTTACATTCAACTGGTGTATGTTGATGTCGTACCTGAATCAAACAAGTTTTTGGAAATACATATTCAATCTCATTAATCCAAGAAATTTTTTCACACTCCAGATACTTACTAAATAAAAGTTCATTATCAATACCTTGGCATACATATACTTCATTTTTTTTAATATCTTTATCAAATACATACCAAGGTAAATCTTCTTTACCTTTAAGACCACCAATGTTTAAGCCTTGCCTTTGACCTTTAGTATATAAAATTGCACCGTCATGTTCTCCAATTTTTACTCCACACTCATCAATGATTGGTCCTTTGGTTAAGTTAATAAATCTTCCAAGAAAATCTTTCATATTTCTTTCACCAACAAAACAAATACCTACTGAATCTTTTTTAGAAGATATTGGTAAATTAATTTTTTTTGCTATATTTCTTACTTCATTTTTTTTAATGTTTTCAAGTGGAAAAATACATTTACTAAACTCTTTTTCTTTTACTTCGTGTAGAAAATAAGTCTGATCTTTATCATTGTCTTTAGCTCTACATAAATAGTCATTTCCATCAATATGTTTGATAGATGCATAGTGACCTGTTGCAATAAAATCTGCTCCTATATTAAAAGCATACTCAAGAAAAGACTTAAACTTAATTTCCCTATTGCATAATATATCTGGATTTGGTGTTCTGCCTAACTTGTGCTCACTCAAAAATTCTTCAAAAACTCTTTCCCAATATTCATCAGAAAAATTAGCTCTATGAAGAGGTATATCAAGAATGTCACAAACCTTTGAGGCATCTTTAAAATCTATTTCTGAACTACATACTTCGCCTGGTTCGCTTTGCCAGTTCTGCATAAATAATCCTATAACTTTATAGCCCTTTTCTTTTAATAGATATGCTGAAACAGAAGAATCAACACCTCCTGACATGCCAACAACAACTGTTTTTTTATGATTATTCATATTGCTTAAATACATTCATATATTAATAATTTAGGAGTATAATTAGCTCGGATTTTAACTGCAAACAAAGTTTAATAAGATCTATTATTTTATGCCATATAAAAAAATAAAAGTACCAAAAAAAGGATCTAAAATTTCATATAAAGATGGAAAAATTAATGTTCCTGATAATCCTATAATTCCATTTATTGAAGGAGATGGAATTGGTGTTGATATCACACCTCCTATGATTAAAGTTGTGAATGAGGCAGTAAAAATAGCCTACAAGGGAAATAAGAAAATAGAATGGATGGAAGTATTTTGTGGCGAAAAAGCAACAAAAATCTATACAAAGGATACTTGGTTACCAGATGAAACTATAGATGCATTAAAAGAATTTGTTGTAAGTATAAAAGGACCATTAACGACCCCTGTAGGTGGTGGAATCAGATCCTTAAACGTGTCATTGAGACAGATTTTAGATTTATATGTTTGTTTGAGGCCTATAAGGTATTTTGATGGCGTCCCATCTCCAGTAAAAAAACCAGAAAATGTTGATATGGTTATTTTTAGAGAAAATTCAGAAGATATATATTGTGGTGTTGAATTTGAATCAAATTCAAAAGAAGCTAAAAATCTTGTTAAAACATTAAAATCCAGATTTGCTGTTTCAAAAATTCGTTTTGATGAAAATGTTGGAATTGGTGTAAAACCTATTTCAAAAGCAGGAACATATAGATTGGTTAAAAAAGCAATTGATTATGCAATTGATAACAATAGATCATCTGTAACTATTGTTCATAAAGGAAATATAATGAAATTTACAGAGGGTGCATTCAGAGACTGGGGTTATGATTTGGCTAAAAGTAAATATGGAGGTCAGGAGATTGATGAAGGACCTTGGCAGGAAATTACAAACCCAAATAACGGTAAAAAAATTGTAATAAAGGATGTGATTTGTGATGCATTTTTACAACAAATACTATTACGTCCAACTGAATATGATGTAATTGCTACAATGAATCTTAATGGAGATTATATTTCAGATGCATTAGCTGCTATGGTTGGAGGCATTGGAATTGCTCCCGGTGCAAATATCTCAGATGAATACGCTGTTTTTGAAGCAACCCATGGTACAGCTCCAAAATATGCGGGTCAAAATAGAGTAAATCCAGGAAGTTTGATCTTGTCAGCAGAAATGATGTTGAGATATATGGGATGGACTGAAGCATCAGACTTAATCATATCATCTATGGACAGAGCAATAAGTGCTAAAAAAGTAACTTATGATTTTGCAAGAATGATGAATGATGCTGAACTTGTCTCTTCATCTGGGTTTGCTGATGAAATGATTAAAAGAATGTAATGAGAAGATTGTCTCAAGATAGTGATGATAACGGTTCCTCTCCAGATTTAGGTGCAGTTGTACTTGAGAAAGAACCTGAAGTTAAAGAGCCTCCCTCATACCAGGTGGTACTGATAAATGATGATTTCACACCAATGGAATTTGTTGTTTTTGTACTTCAAACTATTTTTGGCTTAACTCATGAAAAATCTACAGAAATAATGATGATAGTACATACAAAAGGTAAGGGTGTTTGTGGTATATTCTCTAAAGAGATTGCTGAAATGATGTCGTATGAAGTAAATACAATGGCAAAAGATCATGGTCATCCTCTTTTAAGTGAAATAGAACCATTAACAGATTAAATTATGTTTAGTAAAGAATTAGAATTATCAATTGCAAGCTTATTTGATAAAGCTCATGAAGCAAACATTCAATACATTACAGTAGAACATCTTCTACTGATGATAAGTAATGATTTTGATGTAAAAGAATTTTTCAAGTCTCAATCAGTAAATATTGATAATCTTAAAGATGACTTAAATACGCATTTAACAAAAAATGTAGTTTCTAAAATTGATCAACAAAAACCTGTTCAGCCAACATTGGGCTTTCAAAGAGTACTTCAAAGAGCTGTCTTTCATATCCAATCATCAGGTAAGGGGGTTGTTAAGCCCATAAATATATTAGTGGCAATATTTTCTGAAAAAGAGTCTCACTCTGTTTTTTTATTGAATAAATATAAATTAAGTAGGCTTGATGTTGTAACTTATTTATCTCATGGCCCAAAAGAATCTGAAGATACACAGACATTAAATGAAAAAATGAATAAAGATGATACGGAAAATTTGTCTACAGAAAATGAATTTCTTATTAATCTCAATAATCAGGTAAGAAAAAATAAAATAGATAAAATTATTGGTCGAAAAAAAGAGATTGAAAGACTAATTCAAATTTTATCAAGGCGGAATAAAAACAATCCATTATTAGTTGGAGAATCAGGTGTTGGAAAAACAGCAATAGCGGAAGGTCTTGCATATTTAATATCTAATGGAAATGTTCCATCCATAATGGAAAATACTATTGTTTATTCGCTAGATATTGCTGCTCTTATTGCTGGAACAAAATATAGAGGTGACTTTGAAAAACGTCTTAAGCAAGTTTTAAACTTTTTATCTAAACAAGAAAACCCAATTTTATTTATTGATGAAATTCATACAATTATTGGTGCTGGATCTGCATCGGGAGGTTCGCTTGATGTATCAAATTTACTTAAACCTGCTCTTGGTAAAGGTGAAATAAGGTGTATAGGTTCAACTACTTTTCAAGAATACAGAGGAATATTTAATCAAAATCAAGCTCTATCAAGAAGATTTCAAAAAATTGACGTAGTTGAGCCCTCATTTGATGAATGCAAAGAAATACTGAATGGTATAAAAGATGTATATGAAGATTATCATGATGTTCAATATTCTGATGAGGCAATTATTTCTTCAATTGAATTATCATCAAAATACATTAATGATAGATTTCTGCCTGATAAAGCTATTGATGTAATTGATGAAACAGGTGCATTACTAAATATAAATAGAAAGAATGAGAAAACAATAAAGATTTCAAAAACTGATATTGAAACAACAATATCAAAAATTACAAAAATTCCTGAACAGTCCATCACCTCAAATGATAAAAAAAGTCTTAAAAACATTGAGGAGAATTTAAAAAGAGTTATTTTTGGTCAAGACAAAGCCGTAGAAACTCTTTCTAATGCTATTAAATTATCAAGGGTAGGATTAAGAGATGAAAACAAAACTATTGGTTCTTTTTTGTTTACTGGACCAACTGGAGTAGGAAAAACAGAGATATCTAAACAATTATCTGAAATACTTGGTATTGATCTTATTAGATTTGATATGAGTGAATACATGGAAAGACATACTGTATCAAGATTAATAGGTGCACCGCCGGGTTATGTTGGATTTGATCAAGGAGGCCTTTTAACAGAAGCAATTGTAAAATCACCTTATTGTGTTCTTTTACTAGATGAGATTGAAAAAGCTCATCCTGATATCTTTAATATACTCCTCCAAGTTATGGATGCAGGTCAATTAACTGATAATAATGGTAGGAAATCAGATTTTAGAAATGTTATTTTAATTATGACAACTAATATTGGAGCTGAATTGCTTAGCAAAAGAAATATAGGCTTTGCAGAGTCCTCAAATGAAACTGATGCAATGAATTCACTTAAGAGATTATTCTCTCCTGAGTTTAGAAATAGATTAGATGAAACTATTCAATTTAATTATCTTGACACAAATGTAATATTATCGATAGTTGATAAATTCTTAACAAAACTCCAGGCACAACTTGATAAGAGAAATGTTGAGATAGTTGTCTCTAAAAAAGTTATTGAATGGATTGCAAAAAATGGCTACGACAAAGAAATGGGTGCGAGACCAATGGAAAGATTTATTTCACAAAATATTAAAAAACCACTTGTTGATAAATTACTATTCGGGAGTTTAAAGGGTGGGGGTGTTATAAAGTTAGAAATCGAAAAAGGCGAATTAAAATTTGTTGATACTAAAACAAAAGTAAAAGTTTAATTATCTACCTCTAAAAGTTATTCTCCCAACGGTAAGATCATATGGAGTCATTTCAACTTTCACCTTATCTCCAGTTAATATTCTAATGTAGTGCTTTCTCATTTTTCCTGAGATATGAGCAGTAATGATATGATCGTTTTCTAATTTTACTTTGAATTTGGTATTGGGAAGAGTTTCGATAACTTCGCCTTCAAACTCTAACTGATCTTCTTTTGACATGTGAACATTCTACACCATAAGAATATTTTGTTATTACTTATCTCTATCTATTTTTAAATAGAAAAATTAAAGAAACTGACTGAATAATAGCAATAATAAGAAATACAAATATATTCGCTGGTATACCAAAGGGATTTGGTTCATCTATGCCTTCACCAATTGTAACTCCCCCATACAGAGGCATAGTAAATATTGCTGTAAAAAAACCTAACACAATACATAAACTAAGTAGTGCTGGTAATAATAGGTAATTACCTGCCCATAATAGATATAAACCTACTCCCGCTAAAAATATATTTGTTGATAATCTCCACACTTCATGAACTCTTGAATGAGCGTCCCAATCAGGATTTAGTAAATGTGTGTTACCAGTATCGACAATTAATGGAATTATAGTCCCTAATAGTAGGCAAATTGATGTTAAATACTTACTTATCATCCTTAGGCATTCTTGCTTTCAGAAATTCGGGTAAATAATCTGTATTTGAATGACTTTTTATTTTTACACATTTATTTTCTAATGTTCCAATACCTTCAATAGTTGTTTTTAAGATATCACCATCTTTTAGAAATTTACCCTGAGTTGCACCAACGCCCTCTGGTGTACCTGTGAAAATAACATCACCAGTATTTAAAGTTATAAATTCAGATATGTATGATATTAAATATGGGATATCAAATATTAAATCATTAGTAAGTGTCTCTTGTCTTAATTCATCATTTACCCAACACTGAAGTTTTAGTGATTCTTTATCATTAAACAAATCAGTTGATACGATATACGGTCCTATTGGTCCAAAAGTATCAAAAGATTTACCTAGATTAAATTGTGGCGGTGTTGCGTGAAACTGCACAGGTCTATCAGATATATCCTGTCCAACACAAAAACCAGCAACATGATCCCACGCGTCTTCACTAGATATATCTTTTCCACCTTTACCAATAACAAAAACTAGTTCAGCCTCATAATCGACCATATCACTTTTCATGCATATATCTGATTTAGGACCTGAGATACATGTTGAATGTTTTGTGAAAATCATAGGGAAGGGAGGTAACTCTAGATTAGATTCTTCGGCATGTTTCTTATAATTTAAACCAACAGCAAAAACATTTTTAGGTATTAATGGTGGACCTAAATTTATATCACTCAAATTACCAGATGGCTCATAATCATTTAGTTTTGCATAGAGTTGACTTAACTTGTCGGTATCTGATAAAGCTTCAATAGAATTAGAGGAAATGTCGCCGTTAGAAATTAAGTTTATATCAAAATATTTATTATCTTTAATAAATATTGCTTTTCCGGAATTGCTTCCTAATTTATATCCCATTAAACATCTCTTAAAATGAAACTATATATTAGTCATTTGGATAAAATAATACAACTGCTTAACCTAATATATTATCAAGTTTAAAACATGTTTTTCATTTGGAAAATATATATAATTTATGTAAACTAACCACATGGATAGAAATCCTAACTAATTTCAATGGGGGGGGAATTATGCATTCATCATTAGTTAAAAAAATATTAATAATTTCATTATTTACAATACCTTATAGTCTTTTTGCTCAGGATACCGCTGGAATTGAAGAGGTTGTTGTTACTGCTGAAAAAAGAGAACAAAACCTTCAAGATGTACCATCATCTATAACTGTATTATCTGGAAGTGAAATGGAGAGGGATAATTTTCAAAACCTAATGGATCTTCAAGCTTCAATTCCTAGTGTTGTTGTAGGATCAGCTGGTGCATCAAGACCTTTCTTATTTATAAGAGGTATAGGATCTCGTAAATTTGATCCAGGTACTGAAGGCGCAGTTGGTGTTTTTGTGGACGAGGTTTATAACACAAGATTTACAAATTCTATGATGGATATAGTTGATCTTGAAAGAGTCGAGGTTTTAAAAGGACCACAAGGTACTCTATATGGAAGAAATACTATTGGTGGTGCTATTGCTTTATACACAAAGAAACCTAGCTCAGAGCTTGAAGCAAAACTGAAAGTTGGATTTGGAAATGATGGATATCAAAAAGTTGCTGGAAGTTTTTCAGGTGGTTTTTCAGATTCTTTAGTTGGTAGATTAACATTTTCTTCAAAGACAGATGATGGAAATGCTGTCCAAACAAGTACTCGTATTAACAACGGTGGTGATAATGACGCAATAAGATTGTCATTAATTAAAGATTTTGATGACGGAAGTGAATTATCATTTACATTACAAGATACCTCTTATAGCACAGATGCTCACTTAGCAGAGGCTCAACTTGAATGTGGACCAACAATTGATCCAAATGGATCACCAAATTTTATGAGTGCTGCATTTTTTACAGTAGGTCGAGCTGCAGGAGCTGCTGGAGTTGCTCAATTAACTGGTGCTGGGCTTGGACCAAATGATTGTTATAGTACAGGTCCTCCATTACCTTTTTTCCCTTTTGGACCTTTTGCTGGTCAACCTAATGTTGGGGTTTTACCACTTATAGGTAGTGATGCATTTATCAATAGCGTGAGAGCAGATATGAATGATGGCCCAAAGAAAATTGATAATGATCATACCGGGTTCAATGAAATTGACAGTACAATGGCGACACTGAAATATATAACAGATATTAACGATAATCTTAGTTTAACTGCTATTTATTCAACAACTGATGTTGATAATGCATCTAGCTTAGATTTTGATGCTACATCTATAAATGCAATTGTTAATTATGTTAATGAAGAAAGTGAACAATCTTCAACTGAAATAAGATTAAGTTATGAGGGTGATAATTTTTATTGGGTTGGTGGATTATATTTACTTGATGATGAAATTTACAGAAGAGATAATTTCACAACAGATATACAATCTCTAGTTGGATTTGTACAACTAGGTATGCTTATGAACGGTATTACACCAGTTGCCTCAAATAATAGTCAAACATCTTATGCAGATGTGACATCTCAAGCACTCTATTGGCAAGGTACTTATGAATTGACCAACAAATTAAATGCAACTTTTGGTGTAAGAAAAAGTGATGATGAAAGTGACTATAGAATTGTCATGGCAACAACATCCCCTGGAGTGCCGTTTGTTCAAGTTCCGGATGAGTGGACAGAAGTACTAGAATTTGGATCTACAGATCCAAAATTTGTTCTTGATTATACATTTAATGAAAATTCAATGGGTTATATGTCAGTTTCGTCAGGATACAAAAGTGGTGGCTTTTCATTTGCTTCTTGGGCGAGAGCTGACTCACTTGGTGGTTTTGATGAAGAGGATTTAAAATCAACAGAAATAGGTTATAAATATAAATCATCAGACAATAAATTATTAGTTAACACAGCATATTATGAATATGATTATACTAATCAACAACAACAGATCATTGTTGTTAACTCATCTGGTGCGTTAGCAGGACAAACTTTCAATGCTGGTTCATCTGATATGACAGGTTTCGAATTAGAAACAAAGTATGCAGTAACAGACAATATTCTGATCGATTTTAGTTATTATAGTGCTGAAACTGAGTTTAAATCATTCGAATTAACAGATACACGTCCTCCATTAAGCTTTACTGGAAACAAAATGAATTATTCTCCTGAGAGTTCTTATAATGTTGGTTTGACTATATATTCTGATGATGATTCATCTGTATTCACTATGTCCTATTCACAAAAAGATAGTTACTTTATGGATCCAAGTAATAGATTTGTTAGTGAACAACCAGCTTATGGACTTTTGAATATGAGTTACATAAAAGACTTTAATGATAATTTGCAAATGAAAATTTTCTGTACAAATTGTACTGATGAGATTTACCTCACACAGGTCACAACTTTCGCAGTTCAATTTGGTGGTGGAGGTAGAAACTATTATGCCAATGGCAATAGAGTTGGCCTAGAGGTGACATATAGCTTTTAAGCGAATTTAAAACCCCCCTCGTTTGGGGGTTTTTTTATATATAAGATATATAAATAATATTTTTTATATTTTTTAAAATATTATTAGAATAAAGTTTGTTAATATGAATAATTATGTTTTATATGGTTATGGAGAATCAGTTGCATCAAATATGGCAAGGGTAGCTTTGTCTGAAAAAGAAATTTCATATAAGTATAACGTTGTATATCTTGAATCTAAGGGTGAACACCTAAGAGAAAACTATAGAAAACTAAATCCTAAAACTCTTCTTCCTACTCTCACGATTGATGGAAAGCCATTACCTGACAGCATAGAAATAATGAAATATATTGACAATAAATTTCCAGACCAAGGTGTAAAACTATTTTTAAATGATGATAAAAAATTTGAAGAATTGATTGACTATTTAAAACTAGATGAAAATAAAGAACTTGGTACGACTTTTGGCACAACTGGTGGTGGTATCTCAATACCAGTTTTAGCTAAATTGTTGTGTAAAAGATCTATTTTATCTGTTGCATTTGATTACCTGAGATTCCATGGAATTAAACAAAGAAGAGCAATTTTTTTACTTGTAAGAATTTTGGGAGGACCGCCTCCAGGTATTTATAAAAAAATGATGGTGAGTCTTGCTAAACATTTATTGTATATTGAAAATTTTTTAGGTCATAAAAAAGACTTTATTTATGGTGATTTTTATACAGCTGCTGATTGTTGCTTGACAGCATTGCTGCATAGAGTCCAGGAAATGAGATTTTTTGGTGTTGTTGATGGAAATAAGCTTCCTAATATTGCAAAATATTGGAATACTATTTCATCAAGACCTAGTTATAAAGAAGGTATCCTTGATTACCAAACTGGAGAATGGCTACCTGTATTAGAAGGGTTATATGGTGATGGTCCCAATGATCATAATGATTTTTTGTGGGATAAAATAGAGACATTTAAATAAGGAGGAATAATTATGTCAGAACCAATTTGTAAAGTAGCGGATATTATTTATGTGAGATTTGAACTTGCAGAGTTTGAGGAACAAAAAAAATATTTTGATCACTTTGGATTGATGCTTGCATATGAGGATGAAAATAGTATTTTTTTTAGAGGTTCTGGAACAGCGCCTTATGCATATGTTGCGACAAAAGGTAAGGAAAATAAATACATTGGAACTGCATATAAAGCTAATGAATATTCTGACTTGGAAGCTTTATCAAAAGAATTTAATGTTGATATTGTTGAAAATAAAGAACCTGGTGGTGGACATAAAGTAACTGTTATTGATCCTGATGGTATCGAAGTTGAGGTATGTCACGGAATGACACCTGCTGAACCAATAGCAGTTGTGTCTAAGGTTTTAAATACAGGACAATCAAAACAGAGAGAAAATGAACTTCAACGTTTTGGAAAAGCTGCTGATGAATGGCAGGTTGAAGGTGATAAGTGGGTATATAAACTTAAGTCTAATGTAAAAAGACTGGGACATACAGCTATTAACTGTAGAGATGCAAAAGCATCAGTTGATTGGTACTCTCACGTTTTAGGTTTTTTAGTAAGCGATGATGTTTTAGGTCCTGATGGAAATTCAATTGGAGCTTTTATGAGATGTGACCAAGGAGATAAACCCGTTGATCACCATACACTTAATAATATTCAGCTTCCTGGTGATAATTATCCTGGTCCATATGGGCACTCTGGTTATGAAGTTACAGACTCCGTAGATGACTTAATGGCTGGTCACTATCATATGAAAACTATTGATGAATATTATCATGAATGGGGTGTAGGCAGACATCTACTAGGAAGTCAGATGTATGATTATTGGAGAGATACTCACGGGTTTACTCATGAACATTGGACAGATGGAGATCTATTAGATGCGAGCATACCTGAAAATAAAGCATCATTTAGAGATGTTGTCATGGCTCAATATGGACCTCAGACACCATCAACATTTGGTGTGACTTTACCTGTTGATCAAATAGATAAAGTAAGAGCTGAACAACCGACTCTTCCTGATATCATTAAACAAATGGAAATTGCAGCAATGGCAGAAAATAATGATTGAGTTAAACGATGAACAAAAATTAGCAGTTGCAAAAGCTCAAAAAGAGTTTTCAGAGCTAAAAGCTGATTCTTCAAAATTAAGTGATGATCATCTAAATTTATTATTTGGTCAAGCAAGAAGCATGAATGGTTGGCAAGACAAAGAGGTTTCTGACAATTTATTAAATGATCTATATGAACTTACCAAAATGGGTCCTACAAGTACTAATTCTTGTCCTGCAAGGTTCATTTTTATTAAATCTGATGAAATGAAAGAGAAAATCAAACCAGCTTTATTGCCTAACAATGTTGAAAAATGTATGACAGCTCCTGTAATAACAATAATTGGTTATGATTTAGATTTTTCTGATCATATGGGCAAGCTTTTTCCTCATATGGATATTGCACCAATGTATAAAGGTAATAGTGATATGAATTTTTCAACAGCTTTTAGAAACGGATCACTTCAAGGAGCATATTTAATGATTATAGCTCGTGCAATCGGTCTTGATTGCGGCCCAATGTCAGGATTTAATAATGAATTAGTTGATGATTTATTTTTTAAAGACACAAATATTAAATCTAATTTTTTATGTTGTTTAGGATATGGTGATCCTTCGAAGATTTTTTTTAGATTACCAAGACTTGATTTTGATGAAGTTTGTGAGATTATTTAGTTAAAATCAACTAAGTCAGTTACATATTTTCTTTTAAGTTTATTAATTATTTTTAGTATCTTGCTGGTTATTAAAAGTGGTAGGTCTATTTTAATTTCTTTAGAAAAATTATTATCGTTATTTAATTTATCAAACCATTTTTTTACATTTTTATACTTATAAATTGGTATGCCTGAAGTTATCAATCTTTTAGTTGATACATACCAAGCAAGATCAACAACTGTAAAATCATTTCCCTTTAAATAATTTTGATTTGCAAGAATTTTATTAAAGTTTTGATATACTTTTTTAAATTTAGTTGCTGATTCAATTACTTCTTCATCTGTTATTCCATATTTGTAATGATTTTTCCAAAAAGTAATTTCTCTATTTTTACATTCATCTGGTAGGCCTTGAATAGTTCCCTTAGATTTTTCTTTTTTTGAAAGTATATCAGGAGCTTTTTTACCTAATGAATGAGGAATAATATATCTAAATGTTAGTCTTCTTAGATCATGATGAAGACTATCTTCAAATTCAAGATCATTAGATATTTCGTCTATGATATGAAGTGGAAATAATCTCCTATCATTAAAAATTTCGTCTAAATATCTCATTATCTCATTGCTTTCTATATGTACATCTCCATCATGAACAAGTGTTGGAACTAGCCCCCTTGGATTTATTCCCAAAAACCACTCAGAGAATTGTTCTTGTTTTATTAAATTAATAATATGTGAGTACCATTTTATTTTTTTTATGTTAAAAAAAATTCTTAATTTTTGTGAACATGCTGAACCACTAAAATGTAAAAGGTGTATACCTTTCCATTCAAGAATCTCTTTTGTTGAAATATCAGATTTATTTAATTTCATTTATTTACCTAGCACTTTATTTATTCCATGTTCTCTAACTTCATAAAAGTATTCCATAAAAACTTTTTTATCTTTAATTGTCATTTCAAGCACCTCGTCAATATATTCTTCCATTGCAGATAATCCAAATTCAACAATCATTGCTATTGCAATTGCAGATTTCATTTCTGACGTTGGCTTAGTTTGATTCTTTAATTTTGTTAATTGATTTAATGTTTCTCTAGACATAGATAAACCAGAGTCAATTTGAACTCTAACTAAATACATTTGATCATCTAAAACAGCTCTTATTATTGCTTTAAAATAATCATCAGTAATTGATGAGAGTGGCTCATTACCAAGATTAGTTGGAGAAATATCTCTTCTCTCTAGTTGTTGAACATGTTCAAAAGCAAGTTGTTTGTATGTTGCTACTAATAGACCTTTTTTACCTCCAAAGTAATGATGTATTTGTGCATGATTGACTCCAGCATGATCTGCAATATCTCTAATTGTTAATTGGTTTGGTCCAACAGAACTGACCAAAAATGCTGCCGAGTCTATTAAACGTTTTTCAACATTTTTTCTCCCTCTATTTTTCTCGCTCATCTTTTTTAAACTTATATTAATTCATTAATTAATTTATTTGTAAGTTTATCAATGTCAGTTACAACATTCTCATGTCCAACACAACCATAAATATGTTGATCTGGTCTGTATATTGCTGCTGTAATATTGTTTTCTTTTGACCATCTATATATTTTTTTATCTTTGTTAAATTCATGGTCTTTGTCTAAAAGATGTATATTTTCTCTAAATATTTTTGAGGATTCTAATTTTTTAATTTTGTTACAAATATTATTAGTGTTATCAAATATTAAGATTCCAAAATTATTACCAAGATATTGATCAAATAAATTATTTTCAACTTTAATTTTCAAGGAGGGATGCGGAATAATTACACCATTAATATCATTAGGAAATAGTTCTTTATCTATTATTCCATTTTTAATTTTCCATGGTTTTTGAAATTTTAATGGTTTTAAAAGTCTTGGTATGTAGCTAGCAATATTTAGGTACATATCTCTTAAAGTTGCTGTAAACCAATCTTGACTTCCAATAATATCACCTTGTTTCATTGCTCCTTTTATAACAAAATCAACAATTCCTTTTCTTTCTGTTGAATAAGTATCTAGGATTTTTTTATTAAAAATGTTGTTCATCACTCCTGACAATTTCCAGCATAAATTATATGAGTCTTTTATGCCTTGGCATAAGCCTTGACCTAAAAATGGAGGCATTTGATGAGCTGCATCTCCCAAAAGAAAGCAGTTATTAAATTTAAAATCATTTGCTAATAAACCATGAAATGTATAGGCACTAGATCTTAACAATTTACCACTATTCAGAGGAATTTCTGGATTTAGCCTCCATAGATGCGGCTTCATCATTTTACGAATATTTTTCTCATCTTCTAAGGTCTCTAAATTATCATCAGAATTAACCTTAAATTCCCATCTTACATGTTGTCCTGTTATCGGAACAATTGTTGTTGGTCTTTTATAGTCACATATTTGATATCGATCAGTATTAATTTTATATTTATCATCGACTTGATAATCAACAACCACCCAATCTTGATCACATTTATAATCAAACGATTCTATACTTAATGCCTTTCTAACAAAACTATTAGCACCATCGCAAGCTAATACATAGCTACTTGTTATATATTCTTTTTCTTCTTTGTTAACATTTAATAAAGTTAGGTTATTAATAGATTCTTGAGCATCTATGTTAGTTAACTTATAACCAAGTTTTATATCAATATTTTTATGTTTAACAGCTTCACTTCTTAAAAATCTTTCAAATATAGGTTGATTAAAGAAAACACTTTCATCATAACCATTAATTGGCTCATCAAGTTTAAGATTGATATTAACAATTGATTTGCCTTTATTATTTAAAAAATTTATTCCTTCCATTGGATGAATAATTTTGGAAATTTCATCCATAAAACCCATTGATTGGAATATCCTTTGGGTTTGCCCGTCAAAATGAACAGCTCTTGGAATATCCCAGATTTCTTTTTTGGGCTCTATTACAATAGTATTAAAACCTTTTTGTCCAAATAAGTTTGCCGTTACAGCTCCGACGGGACCGTAACCGATTATTGCAATATCATAGTGCATGTTTGTATTATATTTCTTGTTGATTTATTTTAGTCAAGTGGATAAAGTAGTCAATAAATATAATTCAATATTATGTATACAGTAAATAATTTTATAAACGGTAAGTCTGATTCAACATCATCTAAATCTTCAAAAATTATAAACCCATCTTATGGAGTAGATATCGGTGAAGTCTTATATGCATCAAAAGAATCAGCTAACTTAGCAATTGATGCTGCATCAGATGCTTTTAAAACTTGGTCTAAAACAGGCATGAGTTACAGAGCTGAGTTGATTTTAAAATTCAGACAAGAGGTAATTAACAAATCTGCTGAAATTATTGATATATGTACTAAAGAAGCTGGTAAAACTAAACCAGATGCAGAAGCAGAACTTGATCGCGCTATCCAGGCATTGACACATGCATCAGGCATTCAACATTTCTATCCTGCTCATATAAGTCGAAATGTTGCAGGAAACATAGATATAGCTGATATGAGATACCCTATCGGTGTTGTTGCAGGTGTAGGTCCATTTAATTTTCCAATATTAATTCCAATACTTCACAGCTCAATGGCTCTTGTTACTGGAAATACCTACATAGCTAAACCAAGCGAAAAAGTGCCGTCTATATCAAGACTATATGCTGATATTTATAAAGATATTGGATTGCCAGATGGATGTTATAACGTTATTAATGGTGGAAAAGATATTGTTGAGTATATTGTTTCACATCAAAAAGTTGATGGATTAGCATTTATTGGAAGCACTAACGCAGCCAGAAGCTTGAAAGCTCTCGGTGTTAAGAGCAATACTAAAGTACAAGCACTTGGTGGTGGTAAGAATCATATGATTGTCTTGCCAGATGCTGATCTTGA
Organism: uncultured SAR86 cluster bacterium; assembly: GCA_902586925.1. Lineage (GTDB taxonomy): Bacteria > Pseudomonadota > Gammaproteobacteria > Magnimaribacterales > D2472 > SAR86A. Next base: position 53,668 of record CACIJE010000002.1, read on the forward strand.
CATGGCAGCTGACGCAGCTGTGTCGGCAAGTTTTGGTGCAGCAGGTCAAAGATGTATGGCAGTTTCAGTTGTCGTTGCTGTAGGAGATATAGCAGATGATTTAGTTGTAAAAATTAAAGAAAGAATACCTAATATCAAAATGGGTGTTACAGATGACAACAATACAGAACTTGGCCCAGTTATATCAAAAGATAATAAAGATAGAATATATTCTTTTATTGAATCTGCTGAACCAGATGGTGCCACATTATTAGTCGATGGAAGAGAGCAATCTAACTCATTTGAAGGATGTTTTGTTGGCGCTACTTTAATCGATAATGTAAAACCTGGTATGTCAGTTTATGAAAATGAAATCTTTGGGCCTGTACTCTCATTTGTTAGGGTAGAGACATATGAGCAAGCAATGAATATTTTAGATGGTCATAAATTAGGAAATGGTGCTGCATTATTTACACGTGATGGTGGAGCTGCAAAAAAATGGGCTGATGAAGTTCAAGCTGGTTCTATCGGTATTAATGTACCGATTCCTTTGCCTACATATGCACATAGTTTTGGAGGATGGAAGGATAGTGGATTTTCAGAAACAAAAGCTTTTGGACCATCTTCAATAGATTTTTATACAAAAACAAAATCTATAGCAACAAAGTGGCCTGATCCAAAAGACAGTAAAGTTGATTTAGGGTTCCCAAAAAACGATAACTAATAGTGTCGATCATCACTAAATATGTCTCATATTTTATATTTATTTTTATAGATCTATTTATTTATATAAAAATCTTTTTTCGTGAATATTTTTTTTATTCTCCAAAGATAAATAAAATTAATTTCATTAAAAGTGTTTTAACTGTAGATGGGCTTGATCATAAAATTTATGAATTTGGTGATATTAATGCATCAAATCAAAATACTTTACTATTAATTGGTGGTATTCCGACAGATCCCATGGATTCAATGACTTGGTTAGCTAATGAAATAAATCAAATTAATGATAACTTGAGAGTCATAATTTTGAATATGCCTTATTATGAAGATGATTTTGATATAGATGTGAATAATAAATATGCAATCTCAAATGGAAGAGATTTAGTTACAGATAAAATTATTGATTTTTCCAATACCAGGGTTGATTGTAAATTTTCTCATGAAAACCAAGGAAAGAAAATTAAACATTTTCTTGATGCTCTTAATATTAACTCTTGCCATCTTGTAGGGCACGATAGGGGAGCAGTAATATTAGAATATTTTGCAATTAATTATCCAGAACATGTACTTAGCTACTCAAGAGGTTCTCAGGTATGGAATTATTACAAACCAGAATGGGAGGCTCTTGCTCCAAATATTTGTGTTGGACCACCGCATTCAATTATGTCAACTTATCATCAGCTCAGAATACTATTATTTGCAGTTATTTTTTTAAAAAAACCACTAGATCTATTATCAGATACATTTGATTCAAAAGGTAAAAGAGCATTAAAGGGATCTCATTTATATGATAGGTATACACACGTTAAATATAAATCACAAATAACTTATAAAAGTTATTTCTATAAATTTAAACAATCTCTTATTCAAGGTGGCAAAAATAGTGAAGTTGACAATAGATCAAAACTATTAGATAAGGATTTTCCGATTATGCAATTTCAAGGTGAAGATGAATTTAAATATAATAAATCAGGTACTTTAATTTCAGATCAACCATACTTTGGAAAATATAATTTATTCAAGAATGAAATTGAAGATATTTATCCAGGATGTGTAGGTCAAGATTTAAATAATTATCAAAGACAATATGTTACTGAAAAAAATGCTTATAAAGAAATCCAGTTAAAGCCAAACGCTAGGTTTTCAAAATTCTGCTTAATACCAGATTCAGCACATTTTAATGTAATAGAAAATCCTTATGGTTGTGCAAAAGCGATTATAGATTTTATTGACGAAACCAACTAGATTTTAAATAAAACTTTATTAATATACCAAATAATACACTGACCAAGATTGCTATAATAACTTCTTGTTTATAGGCCAAAATCATAATCCATATGAATAATATTAAGTTAATGAAAGGTGAGGGTGGTTCTTTTAGTTCGTAATCTCTATCTAGCCAGGGATTTCCAATAAATCTAGTTTCTTCTGTAAATCTATCTCCCCATAAAAACATCATCACAGGATCAATTTTTGGCGGATTCATCCAAAGAGTCTGATTATCTATTGTATTTTTCATTTCATTAAATACTTCTTGATATTGTTGAGATAAATCTTTAGTTTCATATGGGTCATTTAATATATCGTATAGCTCATAAGTTTTGGGACCATTTGCTTGTATATTTTGACTATAAAATAGTTTCCATTTCCCATTAAAAAGAGCTCTTTCGTCATGAATTACAATATTGCCAGTATGGACATTTATTGGTTCTTTAATATTGTTATTGAGTAAATCATCCCATCTATCAATACCCGTAAAACGATCGTTATTTACTTTAATAGAAACAGCTGATAAAAGTGTTGGTAATAAATCTTGTGCAAAGAAAAATTGATCAGATATTCCTCCCTCTAAGACACCTTTCCAGTAAATTACTGCAGGAACTCGAATTCCGCCTTCATATGCTGAAAGTTTGCTTCCCCTTAATTTACCTGAACTACCTCTTGCAGACAAAAGATCAGGAGCTATCACTTTTGCTATTGGATCAACATCAAAAACAGGGCCGTTATCACTAAAAAATATAATAATTGTTTCTTCAAGAAGATCTGAATCTTCTATAGCTTTAATTATTTTTCCAATCTCTCTATCTAAAGAAAAAATATTAGCGGCATATTTTCTATCATATTCATTATCTATATTTTTAAATAATTTAATATCACTTACCTCAGCTTGAATAGGGGTATGAGGTGCATTAAAAGCAACATATAAAAAAAGTGGTACAGATGCATCTTTGTTTTCAATTATTTTTACAGCTTCATTTGCAATAAGAGTTGTAGAATAACCATCTTCATATAAAACTTCTCCGTTTCTATGCCAATCTAGTCTTCCTGAAAAACCATGATCAAAGTAACCAATACCGCCCATAAGGTGTCCATAAGTTGAATCAAAACCTCTATTTTTTGGTAAAAAAGCTTCTTTGGACATGCCTAGGTGCCATTTTCCTGATAATGCTGTTTTATATCCTGCTTCTTTTAAGAATTCAGGCATAATTTTATGTTCAAGTGGCATACCAAAAGATTCAACTCTTGGATTCGCAAAAGGGCGAACGACTCCATTTGCAAAGTTATTAATACCTGTAAGCATAGATGCTCTTGTGGGGCTACATGATGGATCAGCATAAAATCGATTCATCTCTAAACCTTTTGAGACCAAGTTATCAATGTTTGGTGTTGGAATCGTGCCACCGTGATAAGAGACATCACCCCAACCAAGATCATCTGTTAATATAATTACTATATTTGGCCTATCTATGGCAATTAAACTACATGAAAATAATAGTAAAAATATAAATCTATTCATCTAATTATTATATAACTTTGTTGATATTTTTAGTCATATGGATAAACTTATATTAGTGTTTCTAAGGAGAAAAAATGGCAAATATTAGTGTATATGTAGTTGTAAATTTAACTATTAATGATGCAGAAGAATATAGAATTTATGAAAAAGGATTTTTTCCAATTTTAAAAAAACATAATGGAACATTCATTACATATGATGATTCGCCAGATGTATTAGAGGGACCAAAACCATTATCTGGAAGGGCAATTATTTTTTCATTTCCAACTGAAGAAGATGCTAATAATTGGTGGAATGATGAAGATTATCAAGAATTAAGTGATCATAGAAGGGCGGGAACAAATGCAACTATTCAACGTATTAAGGGGCTTCCTCCTAGAGAATAATGATTGATTATCTAAAAATACAAAAAATAATACATTGGTTGATGGCGATCATCATAATGCTTGATTTAAATGTTGCTCAAAAATTTGGAGGTGAAATGCAACTATTGGATCGTTTAGATTCAAGAGTTGATCATGCTACAGCAGGGATGATTGTTACGTTTTTATTTGTTTTAAGAATAATATTAAGATATCGCTATGGAGCTCCAAGCCTTCCTCAGTCAATGCCATTATGGCAAAAATATTCTGCAAAATTGGGTCATTATGGACTATATTTTCTTATGGGTTTATTAATTGTATCTGGAATTACAACAGCAAATTTTACTAGTGATCCAATAGTAGTATTTGGTTTATTTAACTTATCTTCAGAAGTTGATAATTTATATATGTTTGACTTAATTCGAGGTATTCATGAATTTGCAACAAACGCTATAATTGTATTAATAATTGTTCATATATTTGCTGCTATTTATCACCATTATATTTTAAAAGATGACTCTACCAAAAACATGCTTAAATTTTGGACAAGAAAATCTATAAGATGATAGTTCAGAGTCAATTAGAAATTAATAAACAATCTAATATAGTCCTTAATTTAATTAAAAGCCAAAATAATCTTGAAAAATTTCATCCTTTTTGTAAAAAAAATATAGTCATTAAATGGGATGGTAAAAATTCTGAGGATATTGTAATTTACCATAGCAAAAAAAAATATATTAGAAGATTTTATGAATGGAACGAAAATGGTTATAAGCTTGAAATATTTGAAGATAGAAAGCTTGCAGATATTACTTGGATTGTTAATGAATTTAACAGCAAATCAATTATTAAAATTAAAGCAAAACTTTATTTACCATATAAATATAAATTAATTAATACAATTATATTCAATATATATGTGAAGTACGTTCTAAAAAGTTACTTAAATTCTGTTGTAAAAGGTCTTAAATACTATCTAGAAACCAACAAAACTGTATCAAACAATCAATTTGGTAAACATATATGGTATTCCTAACATTTATTATTTAACATAATATATATTATGCGAACTAAAATATATTATGTATAGAAGAAAATTCATACAAAATATTGCCCTATTAGCCCTAATATCCCCTTTTATTAAATTAAATGCGTCAACAAATAAGAGGATTGTAGTGGTAGGTGCTGGCATAGTTGGAACATCAATAGCTTATGAATTATCAAATCTTGGAATTAAAACGATTCTAATAGATAAATATAAAGCAGGCTCAGGAACAAGTAACTCATCTTTCAATTGGATTAATGCAACATATCCAAAAAAGCCCTACTCTTACAATTATCTTGCACAATTGGGAATAAAGGCATTTAAAGACATACAAAATGAATTAAATTATGACATTCAATGGAATGGATCATTGGAGTGGGTAAATTCAAAAAAATCTCAAAAGGAATTAATTGATGAAGTAAAAAAATTAATGCAGTATCAAACATTCACTAAACATAAAATAATAAATTACAAAAAAGCCAATATTTTAGAAAATAAATTAGACTTTAGAAATAATATAAATATTGTTTATTCAGAAGAAGATGGTGTTATAGAAACAAATGAATTTATAAGGTTGTTAATTGATAGGATTCACTTTAATGGATCGAAAGTATTAGAAGAATGTGAGTTTGAAAGTATTAAGTATACAAATAATACAATTTCTTCAATTATTACATCAAAAGGTGAAATAGCTGCAGATCAAATTGTATTTGCATGCGGTATAGATACTAACAAAATATTAAATAAGAAATTATTAAAATCGCCAGAACCTGGAATTATTATAAAATCAAAACCATACAAAAAAATTATTAATAAAATAATATATGGGCCTGGTATTCATCTATATCAACAAAATGATGGAAGAGTAATTATAGGAGAACAAGGGTTACTAGAAAAAAATGATACAAATAAATTCTTAGATTATCCTTCACAATTTGATTCAAAATCAATGCAAAACAAATACGTCAACAAAATTATTAATGTTGGCAAAACATTTTTTAATGACATTAAATCTTTGGATATAGATGAAGTTAAAATTGGGTGGAGACCTATACCATTGGACGAAAAACCCATTATCGGAAGATTAAATTACGATAAAAATATATATATAGCAACTATGCACAGTGGAATAACTCTTGGACCAATTGTTGGAAAACTTGTAGCAAAGGAACTTACTCAAAATAAAGAACTTTCTATATTAGATAGTTTTAGGCCCGGAAGATTCTTATAATTTATATAAAATAAAATATAAAAATGTATAAGAGTTTACTACTAGTTATAATAATTATTTCATCATGCATAGATGAAAGTCATAAAATGAAAACAATTACAGAGAAGCAGCCATATGAACTTGAACAGCATGGTGATATAAGAATTGATAACTATTATTGGATTAGAGATGACTCCAGAAGTGATCCAAAAGTAATTGCATATCTAGAAAATGAAAATGATATAGCTAATAAATGGTTTAAATCTAAAAAAGACTATCAGTCCGATATAGTTAAGGAGCTCATGGAACAAGTTCCTGATGAAGAAGTAACATTTCCAATTAATAATAATAACTATAAGTATTATCAAAAAATAGAAAAGGATGATCAATTACCCCGTTATTTTTTTAAAGATAAAGATAATAATGAGGTTTTATATTTAAATCCAAATTTAAACCTTAAAAATCAAAATTATTACTCTATTGGATCAATTGCGCCCTCTCCTAGTAATTTGTTTGTTGCCTATACAGAGGATGATAATGGTAGACGTGAATATACTTTGAAAATTATTAATACTGGAAGTCTTAATATACTTGACGATAATATTATAGATATATCGAATAATATTGTTTGGTCTAATGATAATAAATATATTATTTATCTAAAAAAAGATCCTATAACGTTAATTGCTAACTCAGTATATGTTCATAAAATAGGAACATTGCAGGATGATGATGTTTTAATTTATAAAGAAAACGATAAAGAATTTAATATTAATCTATATAGATCAAAAACTAAAAAATATGCATATATCGATATTGATTCAACTAATTCTAATGAAATTAAACTTATTGATCTTGATGATCCAATTGATGATCCAATAACTTTTATTACAAGATCAGATAATCACCTATATTATTTAGAACATATCAAAAACGAGGAATTCATTGTTAGATCTAACAAAAATGCTCCTAACTTTAAGATATTAAAAGCTAAAACAATTGGCGATGATATTGATAATTTTGAATCCATCATTGAACATAATGATGATATTTATATCAGTGATACATTACTTGTAAATGAAGATTTAGTTTTAGAAGTTAGAAAGTTTGGACTCCCAGAAATTAGTATTCACAATCTTTCATCTTCTGTATCTTATGATATTAAATTTCCAGAAAATGCTTATGATGTAAGTCTTTCTTATAATAATGAGACAACTAATGACAATTTTAATTACCAATATTCAAGTCTCATAACGCCGAGATCTATTTTTAATTACAACTTAATAAATAAAAAATCTACGTCATTACTTTCAAAAAAAATTGTTTCATATGATAAATTAAATTATAAATCTGATAGATTTTTCATTACAGCTAGAGATAACGAACAAATTCCAGTTGTAACCGTTGCTCACAAGGATACAGTTTTAGATAGTGCCCCTATACTATTCTATGGTTATGGCTCCTATGGGATTAATATAGATGCGCAGTTTAGAGAGTCTTTAATACCTCTGCTAAATAGAGGTTTTATATTTGCTATTATCAATATAAGAGGTGGTGGTGAAATGGGAAAGGAATGGTATGAAAAAGGAAGAATGTTTAATAAGATGAATACCTTTTATGATTTTAATGATGGTGTTAAAGAAGTTCTAAAATTAGGAATTGGTGATCCCGAAAATGTTTTTGCTAGAGGTGGAAGTGCTGGTGGTTTATTAATGGGAGCTATAGTAAATTTAGAGCCTGAACTATATAAAGGAATTCTGTCTGGCGTCCCTTTTGTAGATGTTTTAACGACAATGTCTGACCCGTCTATCCCCCTTACGACATTTGAATACGATGAATGGGGTAATCCAGCAAACATAGATGAGTATAATTATATGAAACAATATTCTCCTTACGACAATATAGACAAACTTAATTATCCCTCAATTTTTATTACATCAAGTTTGTTTGATTCACAGGTTCAGTATTTTGAACCTGCTAAATATATTGCAAAACTCAAAGAATACAATCAATCGGAAAATGTTATTTTAATGAAAATGAATCTTATTGGTGGCCATGGTGGCCTTAGTGGCAAAATTAATCAATTTAAAGAAATTGCTGAAGAGTATAGTTTTATTTTAAATCTATCAGATGCAGAATAGGAATATTCATATTATATTTAATATTTTGCATTTCGTTGTCAGTAATATCAATAAATAAATTATCTGTAACCCCTGCTCTAGTATTATTAACATATTTACATTTTTTTATAATTTTTTTTCAAATGGTTACGTCCTGATACTCAAATCCTAATACATAACTACTCAACAGAACTTCTTATAATCTTTAGTTCTTTTGTAAGGACACTTCCAATTGCAGTATGTGATAAATTTTCTCTTGTAATACCAATTATGTCAGCTATGGTCTCTGCTGCGTATATTCCTGTACAGTGACCACCCATAAATTTAGTTAAGCCATTATCTTTTAGCCAATTAGCTGTTGTAGATATTGTATTATCACTAGCCTTAAACAAATGAAATCCACCTATAGCACCATATACTGGCTCATTTTTTATTGATTGAAGTTTCATTGCAGTATTTATAATTCCTGAGTGACCACATCCTGACATCATTATCCAACCATTATCTGTTAACATACCAACAGATTGATCATCCCGGATTATGTCTGGTATTGTTAAATCCTTATCAAGATAAAATCCTTTTGGCCCATTATATTTTTCAACAACCCTTTCGACTGTCCCAGTAGCATAAAGATTATTCGATATCTTTTTGTAATCATCTAATATGATGAAACTTATGCCCTCTTCTTCCGCAGCTTTTTTGAATTTAGATGAATCTCTATAGTTTCCTGGACCCTCCATTGAACCATCCTTGTAATATCTTTGATCAAAAAAACCTCTAGCTACATAAACTTCAGAAAAAGCATCTGCATTTAACTCTTTATATACTTGTCTTAATTTTATTAATCCGCCTGTGTGATCACTATGAAAATGACTCAGTACTACTTTATTTACTTTTGAGAGGTCTTTGTTTAATATCTTTGCATTATGTAAAACTGTATCTTCATGGAAACCAGTATCAAACAAAACTGACTCTTCATCACTTTCATAAAGCGCTGAAAAACTCCATTCGCCAAAACCACCATAATTTGAAATATTTGTTGCCAAAACTGTAATTTTATATTCGGCTGAAACATTTACTGTTAGAAATAAAATTAAGAAATTTAAATATCTAATTCTTTTGGACCACATAATGCTACCTTAATACTTGATGCTCCACCTTCCAATATTGGATCTAAATTAGTAAGTAAGCCTGTCTCAATTCTCCAATTGAGATACTTGGCCTGATCATCCAAAGACTCCCAATCTTCAATTAAATGAACTGTATTTGTTGATTCATCTATATAGGTATCAACTGATATACATCCTTTATATGCACGAGTATCAGGCAATGCATCTTTCATTGCATTCTTGAGTGTTTCTAATGTGTCAGCTTTAGCTGGAAATGAAACAATAACTAAGTTTTTCATATTTCCTCCTTATTTTATAAATTCAGTGACTTCCTCTAAAAACCTATCAAACGATGGTTGATGGTTATACATCATATGGCCAGACTCAAACTCTGAAAATATAACTCTATTCATGTCTACAGAATTATCATACATGAAATTTTCAGCTGTAAAACATGGCGTAGCAAGATCAAAAAGCCCACATGAGACGTAAACTTTAAAATCTTTGTTATATCTTTGTGCCCTTGCAATATGTGGAACAGTATTTACATATCCAAAATCATTACCTTTCCATTCTTGAGGATGTTTCCAGTTATAAAAAACTTTTGAATCTCCACTCTGATACAACATATCCATTTTTACTCCTATCTCACCAAACCAAGTATGAATAGCAGTTACATATGCTGACATAAAACCTTCGCTTGAAACATCAGTATCAGAATACTGGCCTCCTGCAATATAGTCAGCATTTTTATATCTTGAATCTAACCTACCCACTGAAAAACCCTCATCTCTCAATAATTCTTTTCTAAAACTTGATGGATCAACTCGCATATCAAAATCTTCAACAAATCTCTTACTGAGACCGGTAAAGTACGAGTATTTTTGCATAACAGCATTTTTTTCACTTTTTGATATTCTTGTTCCTTTTAAAAGAGCTGGCCCATATTCATTTAGACTAAAATTTTTAGATTCAACGTAAAAGTCATTTAATGTTTTATTAGTATCAATTTTTCCATGATAGTATGCTGTTGCAGCATACGATGGTAGAAATCCATAGTGAGGACTATTATTTCCTGGATGAAATACTAAATACTGATAGTCTGAGGCTGGAGCAACCATCAGCAATCCATTAACCTCGATAGGAGTAATGTCACCTGATCTTAACTCTGATACTAGTAATGGACCTCTAATGCCTCCATAACTCTCACCTAATATATATCTTGGAGAATTCCATCGATTATTATCTGTAATCCAACGTCTAATAAATTCTGCAATTATTTTTGGATCTTCGCTTACACCCCAAAATTCTTCACCTTTATGACAACCTATTGCTCTACTATATCCAGTTCCTACAGGATCGATAAAAACTAAATCTGCATCACTTAATGGTGATAAATTATTGTCAATAATGTTGTAAGGAGGACCACCGTCATCTGTTGCATTACTTGGTACCTTGATAACCTTGGGGCCAAGAACACCCATATGCAGCCATAATGATGCAGAGCCTGGGCCTCCATTAAAGCTAAATATTATTGGCCTATTTTTATCAGAATTTATTGCAATATACTCTGTATAAAAAAATGACGCCATTGGCATATTAGGATTTTCTTTTTCATAAATAACTTTTTCTTTAAGGCTTGCTGAATACTCTATTTTCTTTCCATTAAACGTTCCATTAAAAGTATTTGTAAATGATTTTTCATTTATCGTTTCTTTTGTAATATTTTTACAACTTTCATCTGCTAGATGATCATCTCCAATTATTAAAAAAGAAAAAAATACTAAGAAAAAAAATTGAGTTTTTAACATACAATTTTTCATATTAACTCCATTAACTTATAATTTATTATATTATTTCTAATAGAAATTTGTACTTTATAAGGAGATTAAGGTGTTAAGAAAAATTTTACTATTTTCTATTTTTTCAATAAATTTAGACTCTTCAACTTTAATGAATCCAACGTCATTATCTAAAGATTTATATGATGGGGTTATTCTTGAGGGTTCATATTCAAGTAATATTGATAGGCCTATTAATTATCTAGGTTTTGAAGTTGGTGAGCGTGTCGCATCTCCTTTGCAAATATCAAATGCAATTATTGGTTGGTCAAAACAATCTGATCGAATGATTGTAAAAGAATATGGCAAAACCCATGAAGGACGCCCTCTTTATGTTGTGTTTATATCCTCCCCATCAAACTTAGCAAAACTGGATGAAATAAAAGAAAATGTGAATTTGCTTGCTGATGGGCTAAATACAAATGGAAATAAAGCTCGATCAATAATTAAAGATTTACCTGCAATAGCCTGGATGGCATATTCAATTCATGGCAATGAGACATCTGGAGCTGATGCAGCAATTGCAGCTATTTATCATTTCATTGCAAGCAATGATGAAGAAACTTTAAAGATGCTTGATGATATGTTAATTATTTTTGATCCTTTAATGAACCCAGATGGTCGTGCAAGATTCTCTAAATCATTAGAACAATATAGGGGAACATCTCCAAATTATGATGATCAATCACTTCTTCATACAGGGGATTGGCCATATGGAAGAACTAATCATTATTTTTTTGATTTAAACAGAGATTGGATATACCAAACACAACCTGAAACAAGAGGTAGAGTTAAGTTAATAAACGAATGGAGACCTCAAATACTACTTGATGCTCATGAAATGGGTCCACAAGATACATTCATGACTGGTCCACCAAGAGAACCAATTAACAAAAATATCGATAATGATTTATTAAAATGGGGTAATATTTTTGCACAGGATCAAGGTAATGCTTTTGATGAGAGAAATTGGCGATTTTATACCGGTGAATGGCATGAAGATTTATATCCTGGATATTCATTCTACATCCAATTCAGAGGCACACTTGGTATTTTATATGAACAATCTAGAATGGCTGAAGATGGTGTTAGAAGACCTGAGGGTACAATTCAATCATATAAAGAATCAGTTCATCATCAATATATAAGCACAATGGTGAATTTAAAAACTCTTCAAAAGAATTCAAAATTAATGTATCAAGATTTTTGGGAGGGTAGAAAATATAATGTTTCAAGAGAAAGTATTTATGCAAATAGATCTTTTGTAATTCTACCAACTGATAATATAGGTAGATTAAATACTCTTATTGAGAAACTTCAACTTCAAGATATAAATCTATATAAAAACGACAAACCTATCTTAGTTAAAAATGTCTTAAAACAATCAGGAGAAATTTTAGAAAATTATACAATTCCAATTGGAAGTCTAATCGTACCAAATCGTCAATCCGAAGCTCCATTAATTGCAGCAATGATGGAGTTTGATGCAAAAATAGATGAATCTGTTCTGGTAAAAGAAAAACAAGCTAATTTAAGAGATGGCTCTTCTATTATGTATGATACAACAGCATTTAATTTATCAATGATGTATGGTCTTGATACCATTACAGTTCCTGAAAATCTAACTTCAAACTTAATACCTTGGAAGTCAAAATCCTCATATTTAGAATTTGAAGAAAATGCAGTTATGTGGTCAGTTAATGGAGATGATGATCGTTCTGTAGCTTTTGCAGCACGTTTAATGGAACTTGGAGTTGAAGTAAGAGTTATCAATAAAAAGACTTCTCTATCTGGTCATGATCTGCCAAGAGGAAGTGTTGTAGTAATTAAAATGGATAATCCAAAATTAGTAACATTAGAAAGATTAATTAAAAATGTTGCTATTCAACTAGATATATCTGTCGTATCAATTGAGTCAGGGTTTGGTCCAGAAGAACTACCAGACTGGGGAGGAGAACATTTTGAATTGCTTGAAAAACCTCAAATTGCTATTTTAAGTCACGAAGGTTTTAATTCTTATGACGTTGGTGTTTCTTGGTGGTCAATTGACCATCATTTAGGTATTAGGCACAGCCAAATAAATAAATCAAATATAAACTACACTGATTTGAGAAGATATAACACCATAATTATACCTAGTGGCAGTTCATTGTCGGAAAGTACCAGAGAAATCCTTTCTAATTGGATTAAACAAGGAGGAACATTAATTGCTCATAACCGAAGCGTAAGGCAATTTACAGATGATGAAGGCATCGGAAATGTTAAACAACTGCAGTATACTTTTGATGAAAGTCAAGATTTCAATATTGATCTTCAAAGAGAATTATTTTCTTTAAGCGAAGACATAAGTATAGATAAAACTTTGAGTAATAAAGTTAATACTGAAATTTCTTATCCTTGGGAATCTGTAGAAAATAAACTTTCTTCAGAGGAGCTTAAAAGTCGTGATAAATGGCAATCACTCTTTATGCCATCAGGATCTATAGTTAGTGCAAGGTCAGATCAAAAACATTGGCTTACCTACGGTACTAATGAAACATTACCAGTTTTATATAGCAACTATCCTATTCTGATGACTGGAGGAAGCTCTCAAGCTGCAATTAGAATAGGAGAAATTATTGATTCACAAGATTTTCAAGACACAAGATATCTAAATTGGTCATCAATACCATCAAAAACCGACATTAACATAAGAATGAGTGGTTTGGTCTGGCCTGAGGCTGCACAAAGGATTGCTAATTCTGCATATTTAACAAGAGAAAGACTTGGCCTTGGACAATTAATTTTATTCTCCGGAGAACCAAATTTTCGTGGTTCAGCTCTTGGAACTAATAGACTTTGGCTAAATGCAGTGGTTTATGGGGCTGGATTAGGAACTGTTAATAATATTGATTTATAAATTTATTAAATGAATCATTTAACAAGTTTATGGAAAATTGCTACCGCATACTTGGTTGGTAGTTTTGCTCTAATCCAATTTGTAAATATTGCACTACCTTATTTTGAAATAGAAGAAATTCTTGGTTTTAATTCAAACGCAATAATGAGATGGTTATTTATTGGTTTACCTATTGGCCTACCCTTAGTCATGGCAATTGGATTTTTTTTAAATAAAAAGGGACTTATAAGTAATATAAATGAATTCAATAATAAGCATGATATCGATGGTTCTTATAAACAAAAAATAGCAGTTTTACCTTTTAACAACTTGAATAAAGATGATGATGGAGCTTTTTTAGTTGATGGGATAGTTGAAGATTTAATAACAGAATTTTCAATGATTAAAGAAATTGAAATATTATCAAGACAATCTTGTTTTGATTTTAGAGAAAAAGATTACTCTTTAGAACAATTTAAAAAAGATTTTGATATTGATTACGCTGTTTCAGGAAGTATCAGAGTTGTTAATAATAGAATAAGGATATCTGTTGAGTTGTCAGAACTTAATGATGGAAATGTTATTTGGGGTAATAAATACGATAGAGTAAAAGAGGACATATTTGATATTCAGGACGAAATAGTAAGAAAAATAACTATATCGTTAATTGGCGAGATTGAATTATCTAGTCTTGAAAGAGCTAAGAGAAAACCAACAGAAAATATGAATTCTTATGAATGTTTATTGAAAGGAAAAGAACTTCATCATAGATTTACTAAAGAAGATAATCAGGAGTGTATTAAAGCTCTAGATTTATCAATTAAAGCTGATACAAATAATTCACAAGCATATGCTTGGAAGGCATGTGCACTAGGACAGGCATATGGAAGAGGTTATAGAAATGATACTGAGCAGTTGATGACTGAAATAATGTTAAATATAAACAAAGCAGTTGAATTAAATAATAATGATTTTGAAGCTCATAGAATGTTAGCTGAGGTTCATTTATCACTTCATGATTTTGACAAAGCATTAGATCATGGATCAAAAGCTTTTAAGTTAAATCCAAATGATCCAAGAGTGAGTTCAGTATATGGAGAAATATTAATAAGAACAAAGAAATTAGATGAGGGTATTTCATATCTTGAAAAAGCTTATGAACTAGATCCAATTCCACAAGGTCAGAGCACTTCTGATAGAAGAATATGTGCTCTTTTAACTGGTTATTATATTTCAGACAATTTTGAAAAATGTTCAGAGATGATAAATAAAATTGTAGATATTGATTTCAAATCATGGTTACTATCTTATGATATTTATAAAAAAAATGATTCATTTAATAAAAACGATGATTGGTTTCAAAAGGGCCTAACTAAATTTGAGAATATCGATGCAAAACTTGAAGTAGACAGATTTCATCTTAATGATATTAATTTAACAAATCAATTAATCGAAAAAGCAAATAAAATCTTAGCTATATAATTAAATAAAATATTTTAATCTATTAAATTAAGCTGCTGTAAATCCACCGTCACAAACATATACAGAACCAGAACAGTTTGATGATTCATCGGAACCTAAAAACAATGCTAAATTTGCAATCTCTTCATTTGTTGAGTACCTGTTAGTTGCAACCATACCATTAACGATGTCTACAACCGATGAAGGATCATCAGGGTTTAGTTGCTCTCCAATTGAATCCATCATTCTGTTATCAACGGGCCCAGGTGCCAACGCATTTACTCTTACGTTCATTGGTCCATTCTCCAAACATGCTGTCTTAACTATTCCACATACAGCATGTTTACTTGCAATATAGGGACATAACCCATTGAAACCAACCAGACCTGCTGTTGAAGCGACTGCAATAAATGATCCACTTTTTTGTTTTTGCATAATGGGGAATGCGTATTTCATATATAACCATACTCCGATTAGGTTTGTATCGATAACATCGTTAAATTCTTCAATAGTAAAATCTGTTAAGGGTTTAACAATTCCCTCTGTACCCGCATTTGCCACCACAATATCCACAGAACCAAATTGTTCATAAGTTCTACTAATACATTTACTAATTGCTGACTCATCTTTTGAGTCAGCAATGCAAGTAAAGGCATTTGATGGATTATCCAAAGATTTCATTAAAGATAGTAATTTTTCTTCAGACCTTCCAACCATTACAAGATTTGCACCCTCTTCTAAATATCTTTTTGAAGTAGCAGCGCCAATACCACCAGTTGCACCTGTAACAATTGCAGTTTTGTTATTTAATCTCAATTAATCTACCTTATTAATTAATGAATATTGATTCTGAAGTTCACCATCTAAATTTAAGGATGCATTTACTTTAACAGTATCCTTACCAGTAAATGTCCAACCAATAGATTCAACATAATTATTGACCTTTGGATCATATCCAGGTGTTGGGTCAGATTTTAGTTGAATAGAATTCTTATCTAATGAGGCAACTGTAAACATTGGCTCCGTCCCTAGGGCACAATAGTGTTTAATAACAAGTTCGCCATCTTTATCTGAATATGTTGTCATCATTTCTACACCATCTTCAACAAGTTTTTCAACAATTGTATTACCATTTGATACAAGCTTAAATTCTGAGGACGTATCTACAATTACTCCAGATTCTTGATAAAGTTTACCCTCCCATTTACCTAGCATTTTTTTTATTTGATTAAATGCATTACTATTTTTAACTTCCCCCATATCAACATCGCCAATTGTTGTATTATCAGCGTTAGTAATCAACGAGGTAAGTAATATTCCAGTTAATAAATTTAATTTCATTTATTTCTCCTATTTAATTTAAATACATTTAAAATATAACAAAAATTACTTTGTTTTGTATTACAAAATAATATCTATTAAATATACATATACTAAATGATCTATAAAAATATTCTAGAGACTATTGGAAATACTCCTTCATTTCAAACGAGTAATATATCTATTAATGGTACAAACATTTATGTAAAAGCTGAATATTTTAATCCCGCAAGTTCTGTAAAAGACAGACTTGCAATAAGTATTATTGATAATGCAGAAAAGAATAACTTACTAAAAGAAGGTCAAACAATTATTGAAGCAACAAGTGGAAACACTGGTGTTGGTCTTGCTATGGTATGTGCTGCAAAAAAATATCCATTAGTTGTAACAATGCCAGACAGTGCTTCAGTTGAGAGAAGAAAATTAATGAGATTTCTTGGAGCAAAAGTTTTATTAACACCAGCATCAGAGGGCGGGACTGGAGCATATAATATGGCAAAAAAATTAGTTGATAAAAATGGTTGGTTTTTTGCTAGGCAATTTGAGACTGAAGATAATGCAAATATTCATGAAGAAACAACTGGAATAGAAATTTATAATGATTTTAAAAAGATTGGATTGGATTACTGGGTCTCTGGTTATGGGACAGGTGGAACTTTTACAGGAGTATCAAGAGTACTAAGAAATAAAATGCCTGAAACAAAACTAATTTTAACAGAGCCTGATGTTGCGCCTCTTGTTGCAAGTGAGAACATCCAAAAAAGAAATTCTGACGGTTCAGCTGCTGAATCACATCCATCATGGAATCCACATCCTATACAAGGTTGGACAACTGATTTTATTCCTCTTGTTCTTCAAGAATCAATTGATAAAGAATATTATGACGAACTAATACCAGTATCTGGTAACGATGGAATATATTGGTCATGTGAATTAGCAAAAAAGGAAGGAATTATTACTGGTGTTTCTGGTGGATCAACCTTTGCTGTTGCTGTTAAAGTAGCAAAAAAAGCAAAACCAGGATCAAATATATTATGTATGATTCCTGATACCGCTGAAAGATATATGTCTAGTATTTTATTTGACGAAATTGATTCAGAAATGGATAAAGAAGAAAGAGATTTACTTAAATCTGTTTGATCTTATATCTCTTTTGCAGGAATGCCTGCCACTGTTACACCTTCATCAACATCCTTAAGAACTAAACTACCAGCGGCGATCTTTGCGTTTTTGCCAATTACAATGTTTCCAAGAATAGTACTAGAGGCAAATATTGAAACACCGCTTTTAATCTTTGGATGTCTATCACCTATTTCAAAACCTTTTCCACCAAGTGTTACTCCTTGATATATGGATACATTTTTATCTATTTTTGAAGTCTCACCGATCACGACACCTGTTGCATGATCGATCATTACACCACCAGCAATATTTGCAGCTGGATGAATATCAACACCAAAAACCTCAGAAGCTCTATTTTGAAAAAATAAAGCCATTGTATGTCTATTATCATTCCATAAACAATGAGCAGCTCGATATGTGGCAAGACCTTGAAAACCTTTGTAAAAGAGTATTGGAGTAGAAAAATACTTACAAGCTGGGTCATGATCTTTAAAAAAAACAAGATCATCTATTAAATCCTGTTCTATATGATCACATTTATTATAAACATCTAATATAAATTCTTTAATTTTGTTTGAGGATAAAGCATCGCTATTTAGTTTTGATGCAAGAACTGAAGCAACTGAATTTTTTAAACTATCTTGAGACAGGACTAATTGATATAAGTAAGGTTCAAGAGATGGTTCAGCACCTATTCTGAGATTAACTTCATCTCTTATAATTTTCCAAGTATCTTTATTCATTTATTAATTTATTTTATTAATTTGATATATTATTCTACAAATAATCCAAAGCCCTCTTGAAGGCCAATAACATCATTGTGGGTATTCTTATTTTTAGATAAATAAAAATCTTTAGACTCTTTGGTAAAAAGAATGTAGTTTAGTAAATCTGTATCTTTTTTTGAAAAGTCTTTTAAATTATTTTCATTACAAAAATTTGAAAATTCTTTTTTATATTCATCAATTGACATTTTTATTGGATTGTCATTTTCAATATAGTTTTTATCTATTCTTTTTAAAAGTACTTTATTAATTTTTCCAGGTATTTCACCATACTTACCATTCACAAGATCAACAAATTCTTTATTTAAAGTTTTATACCTTTCATTGTCTAAAACATTCATAAGTGCCTGTGCGCCAACAATTTGAGAAGATGGTGTTACTAATGGAACATATCCTACATCTTCTCGAATTCTAGGTATCTCATCTATTAAATCTTTTAACTTATTTTGTTTTTTTAAATCAACAAGTTGTTTTTCAAGAATACTTAACATTCCCCCAGGTACTTGATATAAAAGCATATTAATGTCAACGCCTCTCATAGATCCTTCAAATTCAGAATAGTTATTCCTTACTGTATG
This sequence comes from uncultured SAR86 cluster bacterium, assembly GCA_902586925.1. GTDB lineage: Bacteria > Pseudomonadota > Gammaproteobacteria > Magnimaribacterales > D2472 > SAR86A. Next base: position 72,998 of record CACIJE010000002.1, read on the forward strand.
AAAATGTTCAGCAATTTTAGTTAGCAACTTCATATCGAATGGATTGTCTTTATCTTTATAAATCATAGAAATAAAACTTTCTGTAGCAGTATGAGCATATAAATTACTAAAAGATGATATAGATGTATCAATGTTATCTATGCCCGCTTCATATGCTTTGAGATTTGTTGCATCAGCAAGACCTGTAGTGGAGTGAGTATGGAGGTGTAATGGAATATTAATATTTTTTTTGAGTTTTTTTATCAATTCAAACCCAATATTTGGCCTTAACAATCCGGCCATATCTTTTATTGCTAATGATTTAGCTCCGATATCCTCAATACTTTTAGCAAGTTTTATCCAATATTTCTCATCATGGACTGGACTAGTGGTATAACAGATTGTTCCTTGAGAATTTCCACCTTCTTTGTTCACATATTCTATCGACGATTTGATATTATTTACATCATTTAATGAATCAAAAATTCTAAATATATTTATACCTTCTTTAAAAGAATTATTTATAAAAAGTGATATTACTGAATCGTCGTATTCTTTATATCCAACTAAATTTTTTCCTCTTAAAAGCATTTGTAATTTAGTATTTTTAATATGCTTTTTAAAAACTTTTAATCTATCCCATGGATCTTCATTTAAGTATCTAAGGCAACAATCATAAGTGGCACCACCCCATACTTCTAATGATGAATACCCAACTTTATCAAGTAATGACAATACAGGAACCATATCTTTTGTTTTCATTCTAGATGCTATTAATGACTGCTGACCATCTCTAAGGACTACCTCTGTTATCTTAATTTTTTGTTTAGTCATATGAATTTTGCTCACTGTATATTTTAGTTCATATTGCTATAAATAAAAAATCCGCCAATAAGACGGATTTTAAGTAATCATTAATGAGTTAATCAATAAATACAGTATGATCCTTTCCAGGTTCGGCGACTCTAATTACTAATAAATCAGAACATACTTCACCCAATTCTGGCGCATCTGACTCACCACCATGCACCCAATCAGATTTTTCAAACCAATATTCATTATTAGAATATGTTTTCCAATCACCTGTTGACTTCGATTGTGATTTCCCATCTAGCACATATACTAGTGTTCCTGCTGCTGGATGAAAATGTTTTGCAACTGTACCTTGATTACAGGTCTTTCTTCTTTCAACATGCATTACCATTCCGTCACTCATTTCAAACATCTCAGATGATACTAAACCTGGAAATGACTTTGAATTATCAGCATGATCATCAGCGTTAATTGTTATTGCTAACATCATAAAAATGTAAATTCTAAAAAATTTCTTCATATTATTCTCCAGTATAAAATTTAACTAATTGAACCATTTCACTGTTGATATTGCTGAGCATATCAGAGGTTGCAGATGTATAATCTTTGTAAGATTCTGTCTGCCTAACTTTTGCTATTGAATCATTTAATTCACTTACAGAATCAGCGCCAATATATACCATATAATTTGCATATCTATTTCCATACGAAACAGCATTTAAACCGAAAGATCCTTTTGTATTCTCCATTTGATCAAGCATCATAGATTTCCAAAGTTCAATGTATTCAGCATCTTTACCTCGTTCGACTTGAAAATTAAATTTAGCAAAAGATGTATTTGCTTTCCAAGCTCTACCTGAAAGTACATTCTGTGTTACCCAGTTCCATGATCTTGATGTATCAGTATTATTGCTTATTTTCACAAGCATGTCGGCAGCCTCTTTACAGGATGTAAAAATAGACCTTCCCTTTTCCATTTTGTCCCAATCATCATAAGAAACAAGAATGAAATGTGAAGATGACCCTGATCCTCTTAAAGCCCATAGGCTTACATCGACATCAGACTCAGCTCTCCATTTCTTTGCACAACTTGATTTATCAAACTCATCTAGCGCTGTCATAAAGTTCATTGGGTTTGTTACAGTGACATAATTAAACTCACCAACAGATCCATCTGATTCAATTGAAACCATGTGATCGTCTGAATAAAGATTGAATGTTATTAATAATGAAAACGAAATTAAATATTTTATAAACATAATTTATATCCTCCTGCTATTAATCATATAGATGTTTATTAAACATACAAAGTAAAAACTATCTATATACTATTTATAAATAATTTTATTAAGTATCTAAACATATAAACATTTTTATATTATTATCTATATTCATATATAGGAGAAATAATTATGGCTGAATATCAAATATTAAATCTAATGCAAGTAGCTTTTATCCAAAATGCAATGTATTTTGTTGGAATGGTCCTGTTTACTTGGTTAGGTTTTAGAATGGCAAATAATATATATAATAATCCTGATTCAAATATGCTTGGAAAAATTTTTACATCAATATTTTGTATATTTGTGGCAGCGTTTATGTTTGGAGTAAATCAAATTGGTGGTTCTATTTTAGAGTCGGCAGTAGTTCAATTAAATGATATTGGTGCTTCATCTGCTGAAAGAATGGCAGCATACCTTGATTTTCCACTTGTTGTAGGGGCTCCGTTACAAACAATATTTGTTCTATTTATTCTTGCATTTCAGTTAGCAATAACTTGGACAAGTAAATAATATATATGGGGGCATATGCCCCCTTTTTTAATGATTAAAGACAAAAGGATCAGTCAATTATTATGTTTATCAATATATATTGTTTCATTTTATCTTGCTTACATTGTATTACCTGAATCAATAAACTTTATTTGGCTTAAAATTACTATATGGCATGTAAATGCAACTATTTTAATCTATCTTGGAAGTGTTCTTTTAAAGAATTCAAGTCTTTATGATCCTTTTTGGTCCGTTGCTCCAGTTCCAATAGTTCTTTATTTATCAATTCAATCTGAAAATTCAATCTTATTAAAGATGTTAGTTGTATTTCCAATTTTATTATGGGCAACTCGTCTAACTAGAAACTGGGTGATTAGTTGGGAAGGATTTGACCATGAAGATTTCAGGTATATAGATTTAAAAAATACAAACAAATATAAAGCTGAATTTAATAATTTTTTTGGAATACATTTGTTTCCAACTTTTATAGTAAATATTTGCTTATATCCGCTAGTCTATATCTTTATTAATGATGTTGATGTCAATATATATCTATATATTTCATCAATTATTACATTTCTTGCAGTAATACTTGAAGCTGTTGCTGATGAACAGATGCGAAAATTTAGAAGTGATCCTAAAAATAAAGGTAAAACAATGAAATATAAGCTATGGAGATACTCAAGGCATCCAAATTATTTAGGAGAAATTGGTTTCTGGTTTGGAATTTATTTTATGGGAATTAGTTCAGGATTTGCGCCATTGTGGTTAATAGTATGTCCTTTAGCTATGTTATTACTATTTGTACTAGTGTCATGCCCAATGATGGATAAAAGAAGTCTCAAAAATAGACCAAACTATAGAGAATATATGAATAATACCTCACAACTAATGTTACTTCCTCCAAAGAATTAAATTTGAGATAAGGCTCATAATATGTAATATTAAATAAATGAATGATTCAAATTTAGTTCAAAAGTTTATAGGGGTTTCTGAAAGAGTTCTGCTATTTATAATTGCTGTCGCAACTTTGTATGCAACAGTATTTGAAATTATTAGAATGATAGATGTAAGAGTAGTGAATCTTAGCGACCTATTCTTACTTTTTATATATGCTGAGGTTTTAGGAATGGTTGCTACATTTTATGTAAATAACAGAATACCTGTAACACTTCCCTTAATTATTGCAATGACAGCTCTTACAAGAATGATTATTCTTCAAAGTAAAGATGTGAACGCAATAAATATAATATATGAGGCGACTGGAATATTAATATTGGCAATTTCAGCATATATTATGACTTTAAAGGATAAAATCAGCTTAAAAAAACTTCTCTTACGTGAAAAGATTGATAAATCTGATTCAAGTGACTAATTTTTTTAAAACTTAAGTTTTCCCATTGATACGCACTTATCATTAAATTCACTAATGGTTTCTTCGATAATTTGACTAACGGGTTTAATTTCGTTTATTAAACCTACAGATTGACCTGATAAAGCAGGAGCTGCTTCCATATCACCACCAAAATACAACTCTTTAATATTTAGTAATGCTGTCATATCCATATGTCCTTTTTCATTAATATCTCTTGTTAAATTTGTTTTTAAGGCTCTGATAACCGGTTTTGATTTCTTATTTAAAATATAGGTTCCATCAATTGAAGAATCTATTATTTTGTTTTTAAAATTGTTATGAACTGGGCTTTCAAGACTTGAAACAAATCTTGTTCCCATCTGAATTCCTTCGGCACCAGCAGCGAAAACTGCAGCCATTCCTGCACCGTCTACAATTCCTCCAGCAGCGATAATTGGTAAATCTATATTTTGTTTAATTGATTGAATTAGAACTAACAAACCAACTTCAACTGGACTTTTAAAACCACCTCCTTCTGTGCCTTCAACAACTAGTCCATCAACACCTGCATTCGCAGCTTTAATTGCCCCATCGAGATTTGGTACAGCGTGATATACGGTAATTCCTGCACCTTTAAGTGTATTGATATATTTAGTAGGATCGCCTGCAGAAGTTGTTACAAATCTTACTCCAGAATCAACACAGAATTTAATCATTGAATCATCTTTCAGAAATAGTAAGGGTAAATTAACTCCAAATGGTTTATCAGTTAATTCTGACATGAACTCAATTTCTTTTTTACAGTTATCAATTTCACCAGATGATGTCTCTATGATTCCCATGCCACCAGCTTCACAAACAGCAGATGCAAGTTGACTTCTTGCGATCCAACCCATTGGAGCTTGAATAATTGGATATTTAGATCCTGTATGTTTGATCACTCTATTCATCAATTAATTGTATCTATAATCTGAACACTAATATAATAATACATATAGTTTATAAAGATGAGATTCAATTATGAAATTTGAAAATAAAGTTATTCCCAGTGAAGAACAAATAAATGGTTTTTTAGAAGATCCTGACCTTGGACCTATTTCAATGGTGAATTTATTAAAATACAAAGATAAAGCATCTTACGAAGATGGAAGGAATTCTAACCTTTCTGGTGAAGAAGCATATGGTTTATATGCAATTGAGGTTGTGAATTTGGTTAAGAAATACGGTGGTGAATTTATATTCGCAGGTAAGGTAAGTAGACTAATGCTGGGAGAAGTTGATGAATTATGGGATTCTGTTGCAATAGCAAAATATCCAAATAGAAGAGCGATGTTTGAAATGACAATGGATCCAGAATATCAAAAAATTCATATTCACAGAGATGCAGGGCTTGCAGGTCAGCTTAATATAGAAACAATCTAAAAACATGAAAAAAATATTAATACTATTAAGTTTTGTTGTTTCAATTTTTATCATTGGCTTAGTATCAATAAACTCTCATTCTGTTCAAGACAGAATTTTAAATATTGGTATAAAAAATATTCTTTTTAGCGCAGAACCTTTTTTAGATAAAGAAGATACTTTAAAAGTTGTTATTTGTGGTTCGAGATCACCTCTTCCTTCTCCCGGACGAGCTGAATCTTGTGTACTTGTAGAAGCTGGTGATGACATTTATATTTTTGATATGGGTAATGGAAGTGTTAATAACCTTACACAGTATCAATTACCATGGCCAAATGTGAAGGCAGTTTTAATAACACATATGCATTCAGACCATATGGCAGACTTACCAGATGCACATCTTCAATCTTGGATTCAAGGGAGAACTGCACCATTAAAAGTTTATGGACCAGAGGGAATAAATCTTGTTACTAAAGGTTTTGAGCTAGCATATTCACCAGATTATCAATACAGGAATGAACATCATGGAGATGACATGTTGCCAATGAGTATTGCGGGGTTTAATGCGATCCAAATTATAAATAATCAATTAATTCCAAATGATACTCCAGGATTAGAAATATTACCTTTTGTAGTTGATCATTATCCTGTTAATTCGTCATTTGGTTTTAAAGTATCCTATAAAGGAAGAACAGTTGTTATAAGTGGAGACACTATTCATGATGGAAGTGTTCAAAAATTTTCAAAGAATGTTGATCTTCTTGTTCATTCGGCTATATCAATAGATATTGTTGAAAGAATGAGAAAATTCGCCCCAATACCTCAAATGGACAAAATACTTAAAGACATTCAGGATTATCACACAAGCATAAAGGAAGCAGGTGAAATTGCTAGAGATGCAAATGTAAAACATCTGCTCATTTACCATTCCATACCCACACCTAGAAATACTTTAATGGAAAGAGTATTTTTTAGGCCTATTGAAGGCATATTTAAAGACTATACTCTCTCGGATGATGGAACTAGGGTTGTTATGCCAGTCGGTAATAATGAAATTATTATTGATGAAATAAACTAATGACACTTTTTCCTAATAAATTAAATCATGATTACAAGGGTTCAAAAATAGCAATATATGGTCTTTATCCTATTTTTGCTTTATATATATTTAGATCACTTGTACATTTTCTCACAGAAAATGCTGGTCTTGTAGGAATTGCAACAATAAAAGAACTTCCAATTACAGATACTATTGATCCGAATAACCTAGTTTATTTGTTTGCATCGCTTTGGGGAGCAACGCAAGTATCATTAACATTAATTTTATTAATTTTATTTATCAAGTACAAAAACCTAGTACCGTTAATATATATGATATGTCTCTTTGATCACTGCTTTAGATTAATTTCTGGTTCACTTCATCCTTTGACCGATGACTACTATATAAATACACCTCCCGGGGTTATTGGTAATGTACCATTACTAATTTACTTTATGATAATGTTTTATTTGTCACTAAAAAAAGGAAACACATAAATGATTGATTTTTATTTTTCATACAGAAGTCCTTATTCATATTTAATTCTTCCAAGAATGCTAAAACTTAAAAATGAATATAAATTGGATATTAACTTTAAAATTGTTTATCCAATAGCTATTAGAATGCCTGAATGGTTTGATAACAAAAATATATTTTTCTTTATTCCATTTATTAGAGACTTTAAGAAGAAAGCAAAAAAATTAGATATGCCATTAAATATGCCAATAAAACCCGATCCAATTAGGCAAAATACATTAACTGGAAAAATAGCTGATCATCAACCTTATATATTTGAAGTATGTCATATGGGTCAATTAATGTGTAATAGAGGTAAGGGAATAGAGTTTGCATATGAATTATCAACATTGATATGGAGCGTAAAGAATTGGAATTCAGATGATAGATTAAAAAATCTATTAGCTGATTTTGGAGAAGATTTAAATGAAGTAAGAGAATCAATACAGTCTAATGAAAAGAATTTAATTGAAGAAATTGAAATGAATCAATTAGATCAAAAAGAAGCTGGACATCATGGAGTTCCTTTAAATGTATATAAAGGAAAGTATTATTTTGGACAGGACGAACCATTTGAAGAATTAATAAATGAATTAATAAATGATGGAGTAATTAAAAGTTTTTAATGAAGGTACTGAGAACTCCGGATAAGTATTTCGCAAATATTAAGGGTTATCCATTCGATCCAATATACACTGATATTTTTGCAGATGATGGAACTGAAATAAGGATTCATCATATCGATGAGGGCCCATCTGATGGTCCGATTTTGTTAGCTATGCATGGTCAACCAGTTTGGAGTTATCTATATTCTAAAATGATACCTATCCTTAATGATTCGGGGATAAGGGTAATTGCGCCTGATTTAGTTGGATATGGTAAGTCAGATAAACCAGCTTCTAGAAATAATTATAGTTATCAAAATCAAGTTGATTGGATGAATCAATGGCTGATTAAGAATGATTTAAATGATTTAATATTTTTTGGTCAAGATTGGGGTGGTTTAATTGGCTTAAGAATGATTGTTGATAATCCTGAAAGATTTATCAAAATCTCTGTAGGAAATACTGGTTTACCTTATATGCCTAACACATCAAGTGACGTAATAAAACAAGTAAAGAAATTTAGAAAATCTAAAAAAAAGCTTACGCCTCTTAGTATGCAGAAAGAAGTTATGAAAATGGATTCGATTAAAGAACATCCAGCATTAAAGTTTATGTATTGGCAAAAATTTTGTTGGGATACATATAACCTTCCTATTGGATTGTTGAATGCTGCTATGATGGAAAATAAACCTAGACATGAAATTAGAAATCACTACATTTTACATAATTTAGGATTATCAAAAATATCGCCCTATATAAGTCATTTAATGAAAGCATATGATGCGCCTTTCCCATCACCAAAATATAAAATGGCCTGCAGAGCAATGCCTAGTCATGTCCCAATAATTCCTGACAAATCACTGAATGCACAAAAAAATGCACGGGAATTTTTCTTAAATTCTAACAAACCTTTTCTATCAGTATTTGCTGGAAATGATCCTGTTACAAATGCAATGGAAAAAGATGTTTTACAGATGGTACCAAATGCAATTAGAGCTCCAAATATTGGTGGTGGACATTTTTTTCAGTGGACTAAACCAAAAAAATTGTCAAAAGTATTAATAGACTTTATATATAATAGGTGAATTATGATTGAGCTTTACACAGCCCCAACACCAAATGGACACAAGGTTTCATGTACCTTAGAAGCATTAGAGATGAACTATCAGGCTATACTAGTAAATCTTTCTGAGGGCGAACAAAAAAAATCTAATTTCTTAAAAATTAGTCCTAATGGAAGAATTCCCGCAATTATTGATAAGTCAAATAATCTTTCCGTATTTGAGTCTGGTGCCATAATGATCTATTTAGCAGAAAAGGCAGACAAATTAATCCCCTCAAATACAAAGGAACGCGCAAAAGTACTAGAGTGGTTAATGTTTCAAATGGGTGGTATTGGTCCTATGATGGGACAAGCAAATGTATTTTTTAGATATTTCCCTGAAAAAATTCAACCAGCCATTGATAGATATCAGAATGAATCCCGAAGACTATTTGAAGTACTAGATAAACATTTAGAAAAAAATGAATGGTTAGCTGTTGATTATTCAATAGCCGATATTGCAAATTGGTGCTGGGTAAGAACACATAAGTGGTCAGGTGTATCAACTGATGGCTTAAATCACCTTGAAAGATGGAAAAATGCTATGTATGAACAACCTGGAATGTTAAAAGGTATTAAAGTTCCTGTAGATTTAAATATTAATAAACGACTAAATGATAAAAAGAAAACTGAGGAGTTTATTAAAAATGCACAAAAAATGGTAAAAAAATAAGGAGATATCATGATTAAATTATATTTAACACCAGGTACAAGAGCAGGCAGAGTTGCATGGCTTCTTGAAGAACTCAAGCTTGATTATGAATTAGAGGTCCTTCCATTTACAAAAGAGGGACTAAAGTCACCTGAGCATAGATCTAGACATGCACTTGGAAGAGTTCCAGTAATAGAGGATGGAGACATATCAATATTTGAGTCGGGAGCAATTATTCAATATATTGTCGATAAATACAGTAATGGTGATTTAAAACCTGATATAAACTCATCGGATTATCCATATTACCTTCAATGGTTTCATTATTGTGAGGGCATGGTAATGCCTCCAATGAATCAAATTGTTGTTCAGACAGTTTTGCTGCCTCCTGATAGAAGAGATGAAACAGTATTAAATCAAGCTAAAAATTTACTTTCAAAATCATTAAATCCAGTAAATAATTTTATACAAGATAAAGATTATTTAATAGGAGATTTTTCCGCAGCGGATTGTATGCTGGGACATTCATGCTACATGGCAACTCGATTAGGAGCTGTGAGTGAGGATATGCTAAATATTAAGAAATATGTTTCAAATATTGAATCTAGATCTGCTTTTCAAAAAGCAATAAAACTTGGTGAAGATGTTGACAATCCTATTGGATGAGTCGATATGAAAGATCCTATTAAAGTTTTTGGTAATGTCGGTTCACCATATACTCAAAAAATTCTAGCATTACTAAGATATAGAAATATTCCATATACAGTTTCTTGGGGTGATGTTGTTCATAATTTATCACTATTAAAAATTGAACCTCCTAAACCAGTTCTTTTGCCAACAATAGTTTTAAAAAACAATGATGGTAAAAATATTTGTAAAACTGACACAACACCTATTATTAGGTACCTTGAAGAAATTAATAAAACTAAATCTGTAATTCCACATCACCCAGTTTTAAATTTCTTAAATTATCTTCTAGAAGATTTTGCAGATGAATGGACAACAAAATATATGTTCCATTACAGATGGCATTTTGAACAAGATGCAGAGAATGCAAAAAAAATGTTAGTTTTGCAACATAAGTTGAATATTGATAATGAATTGATGGAACAATTTAGTGAAGCTATAGCTGATAGACAAATTAATAGACTATGGGTTGTTGGTTCAAATAATGAAACAGAAAATCTTATTGATCAAAGTTATAAGAGGTATTTAAAATTATTAGAATCACATCTTACAATTTCAACATTTATGTTTGGACAAAGGCCCTCTTCTGCTGATTTTGGAATGTATGGGCAACTATCACAACTTGTTGGATTTGATCCGACCCCAAGAGATATTGCATACAAGATTTCACCCAGAACAATATCATGGGTAAATATAATGTCTGATCTATCAGGTCTTCACAATAAAGGTGGAATTGGTGAGTTTTTTGGAATTGATAACAATAAAGATACTGATAGTGAATTAAATTATTTCAAGGAAAATGATAGTGGTTGGTTTGATGTAAATAGTATTCCAAAATCACTTTTAGATATTTTTAACGAAATAGGCAGAGTTTATATTCCATGTCTTTTTGCAAATGCTAGAGCTTTTGATAATGGAGATAAGATTTGGGAAACTAAGATTGATAATGCAGTCTGGAAACAAAAAACTTTTCCATACCAAGCTAAGTGTCTTAAATGGATAAAAGATGAATTTAATAAATTATCTGAAGATAATAAAGAAATAACTCTTCAAATATTAAAAGGCTCTGGGTGTGAAAAAATTTTAAATTAATTTTTCAGATCTATAATGATAGAAGAAAAGAATGGTTGCTAATGCTGTAAGCAAATGCCAAATTCCATGAGCTTGAATTAACGAGTCTGGATTACAGAATTCTGAGTTAGGATTTATCTCAAGATTTCCTTGTAACCAAATCAACCAAGCACTAATGTATGCAATCATACCAGCAAAAAACCATTTGTAAGTTCTTGAGTATTTTGGTTTTGATTTTGCAAAAATACCAGGAATCCAAAAGAAAATAATCCACCAATAACTATCAAAATTTTCAAATACTTCTTGTGGGAAAATTCCGAACAGCATTAATACAAGAAAACCAACGAAACCGGAAATAAAACGCATACTTGGCGACCAAAATCTATTTAAAAATTCACTCACTACCCAAAGTCCAATTGATACACCAAATAAATCTAATCCAATGCCTAATTCATAGCCAAATAATCCTCTCATTAATGCATAAATTAAGATTATTGAAATATAAATTTTAATAAACATATTTGTGGACCATTCTGACATTTTATAAATGTTGTATAGCCAAGGAATTACTATATACATAACCATACTAAGATTATCAGCCCAACCACCCCATTCTGTATTCGTACCATGCATCATCATTGATCCTGGACCTAAATAAACAACAGCAACACCATACAGGACAGTAATTTTATTTAAACCAGAAAATTCATTAAAAGATTTTTCATTAGATAAAACATATAAGATATATAGGCCAACAAACATAAATCCTAGGTTAGTAAATGTATTAATTGGTTCTCTGAATGGGCCATCACTTATTCTTTCACACCATCTAGATGCCTCACCTATTAATCCATATGACTCTATAGATTGAATTACTTGAAAATAACTTAGTAAATAAAAAATAGATAAAAATAAAATGCTTACTATTAAAGTTATCTTGAAACTATTTTTAAGTATAAAAAAATCTTTCATTTAAATAGAAATATTTACTTCATAGATAGGGCTGTTATATGTATCTATATATTTTTCATTCTCGTTTAGAAATGGGTCTAAATTATCTGAGTTATTTTCTTCTCTCAAAAGAAAATTATTATTGATAACTTTAAAACTATATAGTGAAAAATTATATTTAATCGTTTTACCTTTAATTTTACACAGTTTTCCATTGGAATATTTGGGGATAGCGTATTTAAGATATTTTGAAGCAGCTACTGATGTAGATTTAAAGAATGGACATTCTTTGAAAATAATCTTTCCATTGATATCTCTAGAAATTGCACACATTGATTCTGTTGCTTTAATATTTGAGATTGATGCATCGGTATCTATGTCAAATTTTACAATTGCGTAACCTTGGTAAATAGTACTTGGATAATTGGGTTTTAATACTTGCAAAATTTTTGTTTCACAATTATTTAGGTCAGATAAAGCAATAGAATGAAACGAGAACAAGGATATAAAGAAAAGAATGTATTTGTTCATTACTAAAAAATAATGATTAAAGTGATGATTCTAATTCAGGCAAAGCATTAAATAAATCAGCAACCAATCCATAGTCAGCAACCTGAAATATAGGAGCATCTTCGTCTTTGTTGATAGCAACGATAACTTTGGAATCTTTCATACCAGCTAAATGCTGAATTGCACCTGATATCCCAACTGCTATGTACAAATCTGGTGCCACAATCTTACCAGTTTGACCAACTTGATAATCATTGGGAACAAAGCCAGCATCAACAGCAGCTCTGGATGCACCAACTGCTGCACCAAGCTTATCTGCTATTGAATCTAATAGGTGGAAGTTATCTCCTGATTGCATACCTCTACCACCAGAAATTACAACGTTTGCAGCAGTTAATTCTGGTCGATCACTTTTTGCTAATTCCTCTGAAACAAATTTGCTTATACCGGTTGATCCCATATTATCAATGCCATCAACAGCAACATCTGAATTATTCATTGTGACAGGATCAAAAGCTGTTGATCTTACAGTTATTACCCTTACACTATCATTTGATTTGACAGTAGCAATACAGCTACCTGCATAAATTGGTCGCTTAAATGTATTATCAGATTCAACAGAAATAATATCTGATATTTGTTGTGTATCTAATTTTGCAGACAATCTTGGCATTAAATTTTTGCCAAAAGTTGTGGATGGAGCCAGTATATGGGTATACCCTTCACAATTAGCAAATATTAAGGATGAAAAATCTTCGGCTATAACATTTTCATATACATCTGAGTCACATTTTATAATCTTTGAAATTCCATCAAGAGTTTTACATTGATTGATTAAATTATCTAAATTACTTCCAGCTACGAAAAGTGTAATATCACCGGTTAACAAAGTCGCAGCTGAAATTGTATTTAAGGTCGAACCTTTTAGACTTTGATTATCATGTTCTGCAATAACTAATACGCTCATTGGATCACCTTCGCTTCATTTTTAAGCTTATCAACAAGCTCATCAATATTTTCTACTATTATGCCTGCTTCCCTTGTAGGAGGAAGTTCAACAGATAATAACTCAGTTCTTGGTTGTATATCTATTCCAAGATCGCTTACAGGTATTATATTAAGTTCTTTTTTCTTTGCTTTCATAATATTTGGAAGTGAGGCATACCTTGGCTCATTTAATCTCAAATCAGTTGTTATTATAGCTGGTATTGTTAATTCAAGGGTTTGAAGACCACCATCGATCTCTCTTGTTACCTGAATAGATGAATCTTCTATTGTGATCTCTGATGCATTAGTAGCTTGAGGATAATCTAAAAGAGCTCCGAGCATTTGTCCAGTTTGGTTATTGTCTCCATCAATAGCTTGTTTTCCTAAAATTATGATATCAGGTTTTTCATTTTCAATTAATTTTTGTAATACTTTTGATATTGCAAGGGGTTCTAATAGTGACTCAGTTTCAACTAATATAGCTCTGTCAGCACCTAATGCAAGAGCTGTCCTTAGCTGTTCTTGAGAGTCTGATTTTCCTACAGATACAGCAATAACTTCAGTAGCTTTACCAGATTCTTTTAGTCTGACTGCTTCTTCTAATGCAATTTCACAAAATGGATTGACTGCCATCTTTACATTATTTAGATCGACGTTTGAATTATCAGAAAGTGGCCTTACTTTAACGTTATAGTCAACAACTCTTTTTATGGGAACTAAAATTTTCATAATTTGATTTAATACTAGTTAACTTGTAAATTGTACTTATTTATATGTAAATTTAATATAAGTTTACTTTATTTAAAATACATTTTAATATAAATAATACTTATAATATAGTATAATTATAATGTATTTTTATTTACTAATACACTACTAATTCTTATGCACAGAGAAATAATGGAATATGATGTTGTTGTTGTTGGAGGTGGTCCATCAGGTCTGGCTACTGCCATAAAATTTGCACAATTAAATAAACAAAATAATACAGATTATTCAATTTGCCTTTTAGAAAAAGGTTCAGAAATTGGCGCTCACATCCTATCTGGAAATGTCTTTCAGCCCAATGCTCTTGATGAATTAATACCAAACTGGAAAGAGCTGAATGCTCCACTGAATGTACCTGTTACAAAAGATAAAATCTTTTATCTTCTTAAAAATATTGGAATTCCAGTACCTCCATTTGTTATGCCTAATCTAAATAATCATGGTAATTATGTTATAAGTCTTGGAAATCTATGTAGATGGCTTGGCGAACAAGCAGAAAATTTGGGCGTTGAGGTATTTCCAGGGTTTCCTGCAAGTAAATTAATTTTTGAAAATGATGAGGTTGTAGGTGTTCAAACTGGTGATATGGGTATATCAGAAAAAGGTGAGCTAAAACCTGGTCATGAACCGGGTATTGAAATAAGAGCTAAAATGACAATTTTAGGAGAAGGTTGTAGAGGTCACTTAGGAAAACAAATTATCAATAAATTTAACTTATCAGAAGGTAAAGACCCTCAACATTATGGTATAGGTTTTAAAGAAGTATGGAAATTGAAGCCTGAAAATCATGATGAGGGTGTTGTAATTCATACCAATGGATGGCCTACTCCTGATATAGCTGCCGGTTCATATTTTTATCATGGGGAAAATAATGAAGCCTATATAGGCTTTGTAATACCATTGGATTATAAAAATCCTCATTTAAGTCCTTTTGATGAATTTCAAAGATGGAAAACTCATCCAGCTATTAAAAAATATCTTGAAGGTGGTGAAAGATTATCATATGGAGCGAGAGCACTTATTAAAGGAGGTTTACAATCCCTTCCAAAAATGGAATTTCCAGGAGGCTTATTGATCGGATGTAATGCTGGAACACTTGTTTTTTCAAAAATAAAAGGATCGCATACAGCAATGAAGTCAGGAGAACTCGCTGGTGAATATGTATTCAATAAACTACATGGAGTTGAACAAGACGTATATGACAAAAAAGTGAAGAACTCTTGGATAAATAAAGAGCTTTATAAATCAAGAAATTTTGGACCATTATTTCATAAGTTCGGCGCATTATTTGGTGCTGCATTAAATGTAATTGATCAATTAATTTTTAGAGGAAATCTACCATTTACACTTAGTCACCCTACCCCTGATCATGCATGTTTAAAAAAAGCTGACGAAATACGAAAAATTGATTATCCAAAACCTGATGGAATTTATTCATTCGATAAACTGTCTTCTGTTTATCTTTCAAATACTAATCATGAAGAGGATCAACCTTGTCATCTTCAACTAAAAGATAGCTCAATTCCAATAAGCATTAACCTTCCAATGTACGATGAGCCAGCACAAAGATATTGTCCTGCAGGCGTATATGAGGTTGTTGAGAAAAATGGTGAAAATAAATTTGTAATTAACGCTCAAAATTGCGTGCATTGTAAGACCTGTGATATCAAAGATCCATCTCAAAATATAACATGGGTTTCACCAGAAGGGCCTGGTGGACCTAATTATCCTAATATGTAATATTGTGAAAACATATTTAATTATTTTTACAGTTCTGTTGTCCTCATGTACCTCTTCCAGCATTCAAAATTCTCCAGAAATCTATAAAGAAATTGTCACTGAAAACAATTTAGAAATATTAGAATTAGATGAGAATAAAAAATTTTTAGATTTCCTTGAAAACGATTGGAACAAAACTTTAGATGAAAATCCTTTGTTTGCGTCATATGTTGGTGATAAAAGACTAAATGATAAAATTAACCCTAATACAATTGAGCAGTTTAATAAAGAAAAGCAGTCTAGTATTGAATCTCTTAATGATTTACAAACAATAAATGTATCTAATCTCAGTGATGATAATGTTCTTAACTATAAGCTTTATGAGTTTGGTGTAAGAAGAAATATTGAAATTGCAAATTTTCCAACATATTTTTTGAGAATTAATCAAAGGGGTGGAATTCAAAGTTTCTATGAAACCGGTAACAGACTAGTATATACATCTAGTCAAGATTATTACGACTGGTATTCAAGATTAGAACAGTTCTCAAATAACATTAAAACCTTTTTAGAGATAAACAAAGTTGGTCTTAACAAGGGAATTACCCAACCAAAAATAATTACACAAGGTGTAGTTTTGCAGATAGATACAATTATAAATAGTAATATAGATTCAAATCCATACATGAAAGTATTTTTAGAAGCTGATGAAAATTTGATCTCTTCATCTGAAAAGACTACTTTAATTAATAGAGCTAAAGAGCTTATAACTAATAAAATTATTCCTGCTTATGTTGATTTAAATAATTTCTTAAAAAATGAATATTTACCTAACTCTAGAGATTCAATAGGCATAAGTGATGTTCCAGGCGGCAAGGAATATTATGAATATTTATCCAAATTTTATACGACTACTAACCTTACACCAGATGAAATACATCAAATAGGTTTAGAGGAAATCGTAAGAATAAGATCTGAAATGGAAGCAATAATTACACAAGTAAATTGGGATGGAGATTTTAATTCATTTTTGAATTATCTTAGAACTAGTCCGAGATTTTATTATGATAATCCTGATGATTTATTTAATGCTTATTTAATTATGTCTAAAACAATTGATCCTCTTCTTCCAAAAATTTTTAAGGTTTTTCCTAGGGCTCCATACGGCGTTATTCCTATTCCTGAAGAATCTGCTCCTTTTACAACAACTGCATACTACAATAGCCCAAGTCCTGGTAGGCCTGGATATTTTTATGCAAATTTATATAAACCAGAATCAAGACCAAAGTATGAAATTCCAGTTCTAACTGTCCATGAAGCCGTTCCTGGTCATCATTTTCAAATTTCTATAGCGCAAGAGCTTGAAAATGTACCAACGTTCAGAAAATATCAAGGCATAACAGCATTTGTTGAGGGCTGGGGTCTTTATAGCGAAGAATTGGGTGAATTTATGGGAATCTATGAAGATCCATATGATAAATTTGGACAATTGACTTATGATATGTGGCGTGCAATAAGATTAGTTGTCGATACAGGCATGCACTATAAAGGTATGACAAGAGATGAAGCGGTTAATATATTCGTCGAAAATTCCGCTAAATCTATTCTTGATATCAATAATGAGATCGATCGTTACATAGCATGGCCTGGGCAAGCTTTGGCTTATAAGATTGGTCAATTAAAAATATTAGAACTTAGAAATAAAGCAGAAAAAATGTTAGGCGACAAATATGATATTAAAGATTTTCATCATGAAGTTCTTAAAAGAGGTTCACTACCTCTTAATCTCTTAGAGTTTTATATTGATCAGTGGATTAATGAGACTTTAAATTCTTAGATCTTCTACACTTCTCACTGCAATAAACCACATTAGCCCAATTTTTTTTCCATTTCTTTCGCCATGCAAATGGCTTTTC
This sequence comes from uncultured SAR86 cluster bacterium, assembly GCA_902586925.1. GTDB lineage: Bacteria > Pseudomonadota > Gammaproteobacteria > Magnimaribacterales > D2472 > SAR86A. The sequence goes on from CACIJE010000002.1 coordinate 90,837, forward strand.
ACAAACAGGACATATTTTTTTTTCAAGTTTAAGTTTATTATGCAATTTTACCTATGATATGTTTTTGATTATCACTAACTAAGTAAAGTATATTTTGGTCAATATAATTATTCTCAAGCGCCATATCAATTAATTTATAATAAGTATTCCTATTAAAAAATCCTTCGATATTACCTCTAACCTTAACCAATGGTATTTCTGAATTATCATATGTAATTAATCTAGTAGTATTATTTTTGTTCAAAATAAAATCATAATTTAAATTTGTAGTTAAATATATATTTTCATTATTTATATCAAAATCAATAATTTTATATGGTGCAAGTTCAACTTTTACAGGAACTTTTTCAACGGGCGTAACTAAAAAATAATCTTTTTTTTCTTTTTTTAATACTGTTGAGAATAAATTTATAAGTTTTTTGTTTTTTATAGGTGAATCATTATAAAACCAATCGCCTTCTCTATTAATTAAAAATTCTTGTCCTTCACATATCTTAGGATTCCAAGTGTCTACTGGTGGAAAATCTTTTTGACCTCTAAGGTTATTTGCAATTTTAGTAATACTCATTTAATGCTGAAACGATTATATAAATACCTATAAAGGATAATATAAATGACATAACTGATGTTAAGTATTTATTTGTATATATTTTATTATTAATTGAAGATGAAAGAGTAAGAACAATACTTAAAAAAACAAACCATAGAGCTGATGTGATCGAAAAATATAATGGAAATAAAATGTAATAAATTCCACTTAAGCTTTCGATAAGAATGCTAAATAATGATACAAAAAATAGAAATGCTTTTATGTTAAATATATTAGTGATCATGCCTGTAATAAAACTATTTTTTTCATAAGTGTAATCCTTTTTAATTAATACTTTATCTGAGCTACTTAAAAAAATTGAGATGCCTAAATATAAAATATATAAACCACCAATTACACTTATTAATAATTTATAGAAGTTATTAGATATTATTAAGAGCGATATACCACTTATGGCAAAGAAACAATGAAACAAAATACCAAAACCAATTCCTAATGCTGTTTTGATTCCTGCTGATCTTCCATATAAAGAAACTTGTCTTACTACAACAGCAGTATCAGGTCCAGGACTTGTAAGAGCAATAAAATGAGCAGCTGCAGACCAAATAAACATTGTTTAATTTAAGATTATCGTTGGTTCAATTTCAAGTTTAATATTAAAGTTTTTAAACACTTTTTCTTGGATATGTTCTGCATAACTAATAATTTCATCTTGTGATGTATGTTCATTTGTGACCAAAACAAGCGCATGATTTTCTGATACTTTTACATTTTCACTCTTATCTAATTGATTTTTTATTAATTCAATTAATCTTGCAGCGCCAACTTTTACATCTTTCGAATTTATTTCCCAAAGCACTAAATCATCTAACGAATAATTTTCTTCTTTGATATCTGTTTTTTTAATTATAGGATTCTTAAAAAAACTTCCCACATTAGGAATTTGATTATGATCAGGAAGTGAAATTGATCTTATATTAGTAATTAGTTCTGATACTTGATTAAGTGAAATATTAGAGAGTTTAATATCATTTAAATTTGAATATTTTTTTATTGAATCATATTCAAGATTTAGTTCTGAATATATATTAGTACCAAATATCACACTATATATGATTAAGTTATTATTTTTGAAAATTGAATTTCTGTAAGAGAATTTACATTCCTTATTACTCAATGATAAAAATTTATTATTAATATAGTCATAACAATTTATAGTTTTAATTAAATTAGATACTTCTTGACCATATGCACCTATATTTTGAATTGGTGCTGCCCCAACAGTTCCGGGAATTGATGATAAGTTTTCAAAACCGTAAATATTACGTTTAATTGTTTCTAATACTAATTGATGCCAATTTATAGATGAGCCGACACTTACAGTGGCATGATCGTTGTTAAAATTTATATCTCCGAAACATAATTTTAAAATAATACCGTTGAAGAAGTTTGGTAAAACTAAATTTGTACAATCTCCAATTATAAGAACTGGTAAATTCTGTTTTTTTACAAATTCATGGAACTCTATTAGATCATCCTTGGTAAAGCATTCAATACAATATTTTGAATTTGAATCAGTTTTTAATGAGTTATTAATTTGATAATTTTCAGTTATCTTCATGTTTATTTAGATAATTAATTGCAGTCACTATGTCGTCTTTTGTATCAATGCCATTTGGAATTGTTTGATCAAATTCTGAGACAAATATAGAGTATTTATTGTCAAGAAATCTCATTTGTTCTAACTTGAGTTTCAATTCATTTTTCGTTGGTTCTAAAGATACAAGTTTTCTAAGCGTTTTCAATCTGTATCCGTAAATACCAATATGCCTCCTTGGATTATTTATTTTTTGTGTTCTACTAAAATTAGTTGCATAGTTATTAAAATCTGTTTCAACCAAAACACAATTAGGATTTAATATTTCATCTTCAGAATTTATAACGCCTGAGACAGTTATAACATCACATTTTTTTGATTTGAAATCCTTAATAACAAGTTCTATTAATTGTGAGGGTATAAATGGCTCGTCTCCTTGTAAATTTAATATAAAAGTATTTTCATTTAGTCTTAAACTATTGGCAGCTTCACAAATTCGATCAGTACCTGATATATGATCGGATTTAGTCAATATTACGTTTTTCGAAATTTCATAAATACTGTCTCTAATTAGTTCCGAATCTGTAGCAACATAAGAGTTTTTAGTGACTTTAAGAGCATTTATCATTACTCTTTGAATTAAAGTTTTATTATTTAGTTTAATTAAAGGTTTATTAGTAATTCTTGTCGAACCAATCCTGGAAGGTATTAAAATGCACAAATCATCAATCATTTGAAGAGAGTTGTTTTAGCTTCTTGTCTAAGTTATCAATAAATTTATTATTAACATCTGCATCAATAGCAAGATACCAAATTTTATTATTATCAAAATCTTTACATTTTGATGCATCTTTTTCTGTCATAACTATTGGTAGATGATCTAAGTAAAATATGTCACTTGATGAAAAATTATGATGATCAGGAAAGGGATGACGAACAATATCAAAACCGAGTTTTTCTAAAAGATCAAAGAATCTTCCTGGATTCCCAAGGCCAGCAACAGCATGAACTTGATTATGCATAGGCCAATTTTCAATACTATATGACTTTCCTGATTTTAGGTGAACAAATTTAGTTGGACTAATATTCATCAAATATTCTCCTTCATCAGTGGGTCCACTATTGTTTACGATGAAATCAACTGTTTTCAGTCTATCTTTTGACTCTCTTAAGGGTCCAGCAGGAAACGTAAGATTATTTCCAAATCTTCTTTTTCCATCTATTACTGCTATTTCTATATTTCGACCCATTTTGTAATGTTGAAGTCCATCATCTGACAAAATTACATCGCAGTCGTTATTTTTTATTATAGCTTTTACAGCTCTCACCCTATTTTTGTCTATGTAAAACGGAATTCCTAACTTCGATAATATTTGAGCCTCATCACCCGTTTCTTTTACAGATGTTTCATTAGTTACTTTTAAAGTTTTTTTAAATTGTCCACCATATCCTCTACTGACAATACCTGGTTTATAGCCTTTAGCAATTAATTCTGTAGCAATATATTTTACTAAAGGTGTTTTTCCAGTCCCACCTATTGTTAAATTCCCAATAACAATTATCGGAATCTTAGATGTAAATGATTTAATCTTGTTTTTTATGTATCTTCTTCTTCGTCTAGATGTTAAAAATGAAAAAATTAATGAAAATGGATATAGAAGATATAACCAAATACTTTTATTGTACCAACTATCAACAACAAAACTTGATGTAACTTCGTCATTATACTCTGGCATGTAAAGTTGAACTGACTGAACTGGCTTGTCACTAACATCAAGAGAATCTTCAAACTTATTTTTATAGAGTGAATGATAAATTGATTTATTTTCAAGAAGTTCTTTATGAGAACCAGTCTCAACAATCTGTCCTTCATTTAGAACAATAATTTTTGATGCATTTTCAATAGTAGATAGTCTATGTGCTATAACGATTGTCGTTCTATTAGAAATAAGTTTTTCAAGTGCTTCTTGCACAATTAGCTCTGATTCAGTATCTAAAGCAGAAGTAGCCTCATCAAGAATAATAATTGGGGAATCTTTATAAAATGCTCTTGCTATTGCTAATCTTTGCCTTTGACCACCAGAAAGCAATACACCATCATCGCCAATTTCTGATTCATAACCTTCAGGTAAATTATTAATAAATTCGTCACAACCAGATAACTTTGCTGATTCTTTAAGTTTGTTAACATCAACAGAGGCATCTCCATAGGCTATATTTTTCGCGATTGTGTCATTAAATAATGATGGATTTTGGTTAACTATTGATATTGCAGACCTCAAGTGCTCAAGTGAAAATTCGGATATTGGGACATCGTCAATAAAAATGTCACCAGAAGAGTGGTTATAAAATCTTGGAATTAAATTAGCAATTGTTGACTTACCAGAGCCTGATTTGCCCACAATTGCAACTGTTTCATTTTTATTTATAGAAAAATTTATATCTGTTAAGACCTGCTTACCAGTTTCATAGGAAAAGTTAACATTTTTAAATTCTATGTTTCCTTCAATATCACTTTGATTTGTTCCTATATCAGATTCTATATCTTGATCTAATTGTTCAAATATTTCATTAGCAGCTGCTAAGCCCTTTTGAACAATGATATTTATGTTTGAAAGCTGTCGAATTGGCTTTGCCATTAAGCCTGCAGCTGTAAAAAATGCAACAAAAGTTTCCGCATCTAAAGATATTCCCAATTGAGCACCAAGAGCAAAGTATGCAACTATTGATAGAGAGATTGATACTAAAACTTGTATTATTGGTGTTGCCATATTACCTGTCGCTTCAAGTTTAAGATTTTGATTTTTATTTGAAGTGTTAGCTTCTAAAAATCTAGAATTTTCATATTCTTCAGCATTAAAACTTTTAATTTCAACGTGGCCATCTACTGCTTCAGAAGCAATGTGAGTTACATCTCCCATTGCTGTTTGAATTTTTTTAGCAAGTTTTTTTAATCTCTTGCCAGCAATATATACAATTATTGCAATTAGTGGTGCTGTAGCAATCAATAATAAGGTAAGCTTAAAGTTTAAAATTAGTAAGTAAACAAATAAACCTATCAGTAAAAACCCTTCTCTAATAAGTGTTTTAACAGCATTAGATGCTGCTCCTGAAACTTGAGTAGTTGTAAATGTAATTCTATTGATCAATTGCCCAGATTGGTTTGCGTCAAAATATGATTTAGGTAAATTATGAAGTTTTTGAAATAGTTCAGCTCTTAAATCGTGAACTATTCCAAAGCCAACTTTTGACATAAAATAATTTCCAACAAAGAAGCCAATTCCTCTTCCTAGGGCAATAAGTATTAATGATAGTGCTAGTAATGAGCTAAAATTCTCTTCTTCTGAATTTATGAATCCAATAATCCTTCTAATCCACTCAACAGCGGCAATATCTGCAAATGCAAAGCTAATAAAACCTATAACACTTATAAAAAATGAAAATTTATATCTAAATGTATATCCGAGTAATCGTCGTAAGCTTCCAGTTTTCATTTTTCAATAGTTCTAATCTGTACTTCACTAAATCCATATTTATTTAATATATCCATAATAGAAATAACCCAGATGTGAAGACTATCGGATTCAGCACTTAATATGACTGGGTTACCATTATTTTCTAAATCAAATATTGCCTGTTCAATATTATCTATATTATCTATATTAAAATTATTATCATTTATGTATAAAGTTCCATTACCAGTAATTACAATTTCATTATCTACTTGGACAACTTGAGATTGAAATGATTCAGTTTTTGGAAGTTCTAAAGACAAAAATTGAGAGTCACCTACTTTAGATGTAACGACAAAAAATATGACTAACAAAAAAACAATATCAATTAGTGGAGTTATCTCTATCGCAAATGCAGACTTATTTTCAGAAACAAATTTCATTAGTTAATAACATCAATAAAACCTGAAACTTCTTTTTGTAAATTTATTAAAAGATAGTTCACCTTTTGTTCAAAATACTTATGTAATACCAGTCCAGGAACAGCTATAAATAAGCCAAATGCAGTTGTTATAAGCGCTTGAGATATTCCAGCAGCAAGTAAATCAGGGTTAGCCCCAGTGGTCTCAGTAAGGCCTGTAAAAGCAGTAATCATTCCAACAACAGTTCCCAATAATCCTAACAAAGGACTAATTGTTGCAACAGTTCCTAGTACGCTTAAATATCTTTCAAGACTATATTTAACCTCAATCGCTTTTTCTTCAATTTTTGACTCTAAGTTATCACGCTGCAAGTCTTTATACTTAAGACAGTTTATTAAAAGAAAGCCCAAGGAGGATAAGTTTGAAATCTCATTAGCTTGTTTTGACGACATCATGTCATTCTTTACAAGATTTATTATTTGATTTGGGAGACCTTTTGGTGAAACTAATCTATTTTGTAAAAACCATGATCTTTCAATAGAAATTGTAATTATTAATACGCTGCATGCCAATAAAGGCCACATAAACGGTCCACCTGCAGATATAAATTCATTCATTTAAAATACTCATTTTTGAATTTACTAGTTTGTATATCTTTTCAAAAGAGCCTACAAACTTATTATCGTGAGTAGCTGCTATTAAAGCAATACCATGTTTATTTGATAGCTCCATAATAAGATCTTGAATTATCACAGAGTTACTCTCATCAAGATTACCAGTTGGTTCATCAAGAAATAAAAATCTAGGTTCATTTATTAATGCTCTGCCAATAGCAGCTCTTTGTTTTTCTCCCCCAGACAATTTCCATGGCAGATGGTTTTTTCTTTCATATATATTTAAGGTTTTCATTATTTCTTTTGCTTTGTATTTTTTGGACTTATCAAGAGAATTATTAAGATATGCTGGCATATAAATGTTCTCTTCAATCGTTAAATCTTCTAAAAGATGATGAAATTGGTACACAAAACCAAAGTTATTTAACCTAATATTACTTAATGAAACATTATTGAGTTTAGCAATATTCGTGTTATTAAAAAATATATTTCCGGATGTTGGTTTATCTAAACCAGCTAAGATATGGAGAAACGATGACTTACCTGCACCAGACATTCCAGTGATGGCAATCTTTTCTCCTTGAACGATATCTAGATTTATATCGCTTAAAACATTAAGTACATCATTATTGATTACAAATGACTTATAAATACTTTTACATTCAATTTTATTCATGTCTAAGTATTTCTATTGGGTTGAGTCTCAAGGCTCTTATAGAAGGAATTAATGTTGAAAAAAGACTAATAAAAAACGAAATGATACAAATTATTGAAATTTGAAGATAGTTTATGTGGTATGGAAAATAATTTATAAAATAGGCATCTAATAATTTTCTATTAAGTATTGTTTCAATTACATCAATAAAGTTATTTAAATTAAAAATTATTATAAAACCTAAAACTATTCCTGAAATTATTCCAATTAGGCTTACTAAAAATCCTTGAGTAAAAAATATCATGACTATTTGTTTGTAATTTGCACCTAGTGTCATCAGAATTCCAATCTCTCTTTCCTTTGATTTAACTGTCATTATGACAGTAGATAGTACAAGTATAGATGCAACAGTAACTATGAGAAAAAGCATTAAGCTAATTAGTAGTTTTTCAAATTGTATTGCTTCGAATAAGGTGCCATGAGTATTTTTCCATGACACAGAAGTAAAGTTGCCATTCATACTATTAACTAAATCTTTTGCTATTAAATCTGCATCAAATAAATCAATAGTCTTTAGTCTTATTCCAATTGTCTCATTAACATTAAGCCTTTTAATTTTTTGTGCCGTTGTATGAGAAATTAAAGTTAAGTATTGGTCTATTTCTGTTTGAAGTTCGAATATACCAATTACCTCGAGATTAATTGATCTTGGGAAAGAGCCTAAAAGTGTTGTTTTTATTTCTGCAGTTGTAATATTAACTTGATCGCCAACAAAGGCCCCTATTTTTGCTGCAAGTGAAGATCCAATGATAATAGAATTATCTTTTTCTAGGTCGCTTAGAACTCCAGTAAACATGTAATCTGAAATAATAGAAACATTTTTTTCTTCTTTGGGATCTATACCAATAACTGAAATGCCACTAGTTTCATATGTCGAAGTAATAATACCTTCAAAACTAATATATGGAACGGCATCAATAATATTTTCATTCTTGTTAATGTTATCTATTAAAACTTCATAATCATTAATTGGTAATTCGGAACTGATTACAGCATGTGGAATTACACCTAAAATTCTTTCTTCTAATTCTTTTTCAAAACCATTCATAACTGAGGTGACAACAATTAGGCTCGAAATCCCAATAGTCAAACCAATAATTGCTAAAAATGTAGTAAAAGAGAATGTTCCTCCTTTATTAGATCTAAGGTATTTATAACCTAATTTAAGAGATATAAGAGACACAAAACTATTTCATTAGTTGCTTTAGAACTTTTTCAATATTATCTTTGTAGGGAGGTCTTACTGCATCAAAAAATTTATCTAATTTAAAACTAATATCTTTGTAATATGCTCTTGGATTTGAAAAGTTTTTGAAGCCTTCAAATGATTTATATCTTCCCATCCCTGATGGGCCAACACCTCCAAAGGATAAATTATTTTGTTGAAGATGGCTTATGACATTATTAACGGTAACACCGCCAGAAGATGTTTTATTTAATATTTCATTTTCTTCATCTTTATCTTTACCAAAATAATAAAGACCAAGAGGTCTATCTTTAGAATTTATTAATTTTGTTGCATCTTCAATTTGGTTATATTCAATGATTGGTAATAAAGGTCCAAAAATTTCTTCTTGCATTATTTTCATATCATCTGTGGTATTAGTAACAATTGTTGGTGGAATCTTAAAAAATTCTTGTTGGCTAAAATCTTCGTTTGATGGATTTATTTCTTCAATGTTAGCGCCTTTCTCAACGGCGTCATCTAATAGAGCTTTTAGCCTATCATAATGCTTTTCATTAATTATAGATGTGTAATCATCGTTATCTTTAATATCAGGAAAATATTCTGAAACTGCATCTTTAGTTTCTTTTATAAAATCATCTTTCTGATCTTTATGAACAACAACGTAATCTGGTGCTAAACAGATTTGACCAGCATTCATCGTTTTACCAAACATTATGCGCTTAGCAGAAGTCTTTAGATCAGCTGATTTACCAATAACCACTGGTGATTTCCCACCAAGCTCCAGCGTACATGGAACTAAGTTTTTTGATGCAGAAGCCATAACATGTTTAGCAACTGCGCCACCGCCTGTGTACAAAAGATGATCAAAACTTAAATTAGTAAAAGATTCGCCAACTTCAGGACCTCCAAGAAATGTTGCAAATTCATTTTGATCAAAAGATTTATCACAAAGTTCTTTTAGCAATAATGAGGTTGTAGGTGTGTGTTCGCTTGGTTTATGCATAACTTGATTACCAGCGGCAAAAATAGAAACTAGTGGAACAAAAGTTAAATTTACTGGAAAATTCCATGGAGAAATCATACCTACTGTTCCAAGCGGTTCATACTTTATATATGATTTTGCACCTATTAATCCAAATGGAAAATTTGATGATTTTTTTTCAGGCTTACTCCACTTTTTAACATTTTTTATAGCCTGATTAATAGCAGGCATAATTCCATAAATATCTGACAGCATAGACGCATTCTTTGATCTATTACCAAAATCAGTATTTAAAGCATCAACAAAATCATATCGATTATCCATGATAAGTAGTTTTAATCTTTCCAATCTATCAATTCTTAAATCTACTGACGGTGCACCATTTTTAAGATAAAAATCTTTTTGCTCTTGTAACACCCTATTCATTTCATCAAAATTACTCATCTAAAACCCCCTATTAACTTCTATTAGCTTTATCTTTATTGTTAGCATCTCTTATCAATTTTCTCATATTTTCCCAATCTTCGTCAGATAGTTTATCTAATTGAGAAAAAGTACCTCCACCTGTCAAATACTGTGCTCCATCAATTCCAATTGTTTGTCCTGTAAGATAATCACACCCATCAGCCATTAAAAATGTGGCTAAATTTTGTAGTTCACTCATCTCACCAACTCTACCTAACGGAACAGTACTCATCATGTCGCCATCATTATTTTCAGGATTTAACCTTTCCCATGCTCCTTTCGTTGGAAAGGGTCCTGGGGCAATGCCGTTTACCTTAATACCATATTTACCCCATTCAGCTGCTAAAGATTTAGTCATAGCATTAATTCCTGATTTAGACATCGCAGAAGGTACAACATAAGGTGAACCGGTCCAAACCCAAGTTGTAAGAATGTTTATTATGGAGCCTTTATACGACGATTCTATCCACCTCTTACCAACAGAATGTGTCATATAAAAAGTACCATGGAATACAATATTCGCTATCGCATCAAAACCTTTATGAGAAAGATCTTTTGTAGGAGAAATAAAATTTCCTGCAGCATTATTAACAAGTCCATCAAGTGGACTTTCTTCGAATATTGAGTGAACATAATCATCAACATCTTTTGAGGCTCTTATATCAAGCGTCTGATAATTTACTTTCGTACTATATTTCTTCGAAATTTCATCAGCTGTTTCTTTGAGAACATTTTCTCTTCGTCCACATATGAATAAAACAGCACCATGTTTCGCAAAATGAATTGCCATTTCTTTACCCAGGCCCGTGCCACCACCCGTGATAAGAATTCTTTTATTTTTTAATAAGTCTTTTTTAAACATGTACTAAAAGTTATTTAATAATATCAATGATAGCATCTGCCCATAAATCTGAATAATTTAGAGACTCAACATAATCCAAATTTTCTCCTCCAAACTTTTGAAAAAGCTCTTTATATTCATCACCTATTTCTATAATTGTTTCAAGGCAGTCTGCTGTAAATGCTGGTGAAAATACTAAAATGTTACTATCTCCATTTTTTGGAGATAATTTTAAAACATCGTCTGTAAATGGGGTTAGCCATTTGCCGAAAAGTCTAGACTGATATGTAACAATGTAATTTTCTTCTGGGATATTGAGTCTTGATGCCAAAAGTTTTGTGGTTTCATATGTTGTTGCTTTATAACAAAACTTATTATCATTTGTTATTTTATTTTCACAATCATTATCTTTACAAAGAGAATTTGGATATACATTATCAACGTGACTGATTGGCACGCCATGATAGCTAAAAATTACTTTATCATAGGAGTTAACATCAAATTTTGAAGCTTTATCAACCCAAGCATCTAAAAACTTATCATTATCGTAAAACTGATTTATGAATTTAACTTGAGGGACAACCCATTTTTTTGATAGAAGTCTTGATATCTCCTCGTAAACTGAACCTGTTGTAGCTGCTGCATAATGTGGGAAAAGAGGTAATATAATTAGTTCATCAGGATTTTTTTCTAAAATTTTATCTAAAACATTTTTAATGGAGGGATTTTGATATCTCATTGCAAAATAAACATCATAGTTTGACAGTTTTTTTTGAATTTTTTCTGACAATTTTTCAGTGTTATATAATAAAGGTGAGCCATTTTCGTCATCCCAGACCTCTTGATAACTTTTTGCTGATGAGTATGATCTAGTTGGACATATTATAAAGTTAACTAAAAAATATCTTAGAACGGGATTAATATCTAATACTCTGCCATCCATAAGAAATTGTCTTAAGTATTTATAAACACTAAAGTATGATGGCTTATCTGGCGTTCCTAGATTTACTAATAATAATGCTTTACTCATAAGTTTTTGTCTTTCTGATAAGAGGATTAAATATTATAAATAATATTAAACATATACATAGGATTGAACTGAAATAATACAAGTAAGAAGGATTAATAGAATATATTGGCATTGCTATAAATGGAGTTGTCATGTGGCCTATTGGAATAACTGAACCTAAGTATCCTGCAGCTGATCCTTGATTTTCAGGACTTTGCGCTAATGATAATGATGATGCGAGAGCAGGTCTAATCATTCCAAATCCAAATCCTAAAACAATTATTGATAAATAATATATAGACAAGGTTTGAAAAAATGCCATTGTAAAATATGAAAATACTAGCGAAATTGATCCGAATAATAAAAGAAAAAAGTTGCTTAAAGGAAATGCATCAGTAAACACATATTGACTAAAAATTGTAGAAATCGCCAATAAACCAAAAGTCATACTAATCAAAGTTGGCAAGTTTTCTAAGTAACCAAAAAAGTCTGTTATATAAAATCCAATGGATTGAAGCAAAGATGCTTGGCATAAACTTAATATAGATGCGAATACTAAAAAAGGAAAAATAGTTCCTGAATTCCACCTAATTTTATTAAGTGATTTTGATGTTTTAATGGTTTTATTAGATGGTTCTAGTTCCCTGTAAATTCCTATTGCAGCAATTAAGGCACAAAAAGAAAATACATAAAAAGGTGTTTCATTTGTAATCAAAAATAAGAAACCTCCAGCTAAAGGACCTATTACTGTTCCAAGTAAAAAACTAGATTCAAGCCTTGCAAATTTCAGAGTTCTTTTTTCTTTTGGTGTGGTATCAGCTACATAAGCAAATGATGCTGGTCTTGTTGCTGAACCAACTAATCCATTTATTAATCTACCTAAAACTAAAGCTGGAAAAAGTAATCCAATATTTAACATATTTCTTTCAGCCAAAAATAAAGGTGTTATCAATGCTATTAATGAAATTCCATATCCTAGCAGACCTAATATAGCTATGTTTCTTCTACCATACTTATCACTAGCTCTACCCCAATAAGCACTAGTTAATGCCCATGCAACTGCAGAAATTGCAAATATTGAAGATGTCTGAATTACAGATAATCCTAAATCTCTAGCAAGTGGTGGTACAAGAACAAATACAAACGACTGACCTAAACCAACTGTAAAAAGGCCAAACTTTAACCATGAAGAGCCTGAAATAGACATTAAGTAATTTTAGTTATGCCAGTAACTTCTTTAATTTCTAAAATTTTGGTTTTAGCAAGAGACCTTGCCTTCTTTGCACCATCGCTTAAAAGATCATTAATATAGTCAGTATCTTTTTCGAGTTCTAAATATTTTGATCTTATAGGCATAAGTTCAGCATTTATAACCTGAAATAGTTTCTCTTTCGCTTCACCCCATGATATTCCTTCTTTATAAGAAGTTTCAAAGGCACTAATATCTGATTTGTCTGCAAAATTTTTATATAAATTATAAATAGTACAATTCTCTGTTTCTTTTGGGACGCCAGGTTCAAGGGAATTTGTAACAATTTTCATTATAGATTTTTTTAGATTCTTTTCATTTTCTAATAGAGGTATTACGTTACCATATGACTTACTCATTTTTCTGCCATCTAGCCCAGGTACAACATTTTCTTTCTCTTTGATCATTGGTTCAGGAAGAGTTAGAACAGATTTATATAAATGATTAAATCTTGCTGCAATATCTCTTGTCATCTCTAGGTGTTGAACTTGGTCTAATCCAACTGGCACATGTGTGCTATCAAACATTAAAATATCAGCTGCCATTAATACAGGATATGAAAATAAGCCCATTGTAATTCCTTTATCAGGATCATTATCATTTAGTGAAGTTGCTGATTTGTATGCATGAGCCCTATTCATGAGACCCTTGGCAGTAACACAATTTAAAATCCAACTTAATTCCATAATTTCTGGAACATCAGATTGTTTATAAAAGTAGGATTTATTTGGATCAAGACCACAGGATAACCATGCAAGGGCAATACTTTTAACTGAATTTAAAATATTAGTTGGATCATTATTTTTTATAATCGAATGATAATCAGCCAAAAAAAAGAAAGATTCGTCTGCATCTTCTACCATTGAAAGAGCTGGTCTTATTGCGCCAACATAGTTTCCAATATGAGGTATACCAGTTGTAGTAATTCCTGTTAGAATTCGTTTCTTCATTTAGTATAATTATAAACATCATAAATAGATATTGTGGAAACTAATCAACATTTATTCAAAGAACTAGAACTTGCAGAGAAACTGTTTTCAGATGGTTCTATTAAAAATGCACAAAAAAAAATAAGGAATGTTTTAAAAGAAACAAAATTATTAAATAAAATTCCTAATAAACTGAAACATAAAATAAATGCAGCTATAAATAAATCAAGATATTTTGATGAAATTTCATCCTTTGCAGTAAATCCGAAAAGAGATAAATTGATTAATGCGATCGAAAATCTGATTAAAAACCCCTTAGATAATCCAAAAAAACATGCTCACTCAATTAATGATATCCAGACAAAGTGGCAACTTCTTGATCTTTCAAGTAAACCAGCATCAAAATCACAATGGTTAAACTTTAATAATTTAACCAACAAAGCTTGGGAACCTTGTAAAGAGTATTTTGATGAGATTAAAGAGATAAAATTAAACAACGCATTAGAAAGGAAGAAAATAATATCAAAAATTAATCAATTCGTAAGTGAAAACACTAATAAATGGCCTGAAACTAAAAAACTAATTTTGTTCCTTCAAAATACATTCAAAGAGTGGCAGAGATATGCACCTGTTCTAGATGATGATTTAAATGAACTAAAAAAACTATATTTTGAAGCAAAAAAACCCATAAATAACGAAATAAAAAAACAAGAAATACTTAATAAAGAGAAAAAAGAATCATTAATAAATAAAGTAAATGAGATATCTAGTGACAATAATGATCAATGTATAAGTGAGTTTAGTAAATTAAAAAAAGAATGGTTAGCTATTGGTACTTCAGGAAAAAAATATGAAAAAAAACTTTGGAAAGATTTCAATAGTTGTGCGGATAGATTTTTTGTTGAAAAGAAAAAAAAGCTAAATGATGAAATTGAATTAATAAAGAATCTTAATAAAAAACTAAAAAATGATGAAATATCAATTTCAGAAGTTAACGAAAAATTAAAAGAAACTAATATTGCTAAAAATACAAATGAATTCAAGAAAATCAAGGATGATATAAGGCTTAAAATTGAATCTTTAAATAATATAAAAATAAAAGACAAACATAGCTCATATTTAAAGATATATGATGTTTTATTAGGAAAAAAAGCTATAGAAGATGCGCCAAGTATTTTTATAGATTCGATTACTAGATCGTTTAATAATAAAAAAACAAATTCAGACAATTTAAGCTATGCATGTGTAAAACTAGAAATACTTGCAGGAATCGATACCTTAAAAAAAGACCAAAACATTAGGAGCTCCATTCAATTAGAATTATTAAGTAACAAATTTAATAACAATAGTTCAACTCCTAACGATTTAGACTCATTAATAAACTATTTTATTTTAAATTTTTCAAAAAACGACTCAAAAGCTGGAAATGCCAAAATCTGGAATAGAATTGTTAAGTGTATTGATAAACTAATCTCTTAAATTTAAGTTCTCAATAATATCTTGATGTCTTTTTGCAGATAGTGAGTAATTGTAAAATATTAATAGTGGAACAATCATCAAAATAGTTGTCATGGGCCCAGCAACAAACGCCAGTGTATATGCTTGTTCAGCTGTGTGATTTAATCTATCAAAATTAATAACGTTAAGAACTTGGCCAGCAAAAAAAGAACCCAAGCCTGTATTTAGTTTTTGCATAAATCCAACAGTTGCAAATAGTATGCCCTCTTGTCTTTTACCGCTAGTTAATTCTACTTCATCTGCAATATCGCCAACCATTGAATCTCGAACCATATTTCCAATAATGTTAAATGTTATTAGAACTAGTAGAAAGGAGCTTATAAATAGAACTAACTCAAAAGAACCATTTTTTGGTGTAAGGCCTAAATTATAAAAAATAAATGCTGCAGGTGATAATAAACCAACAACAGATATTGATATTAATACAATGTTTCTTTTTTCGAATACATTTACCATTCTTGGTGTTAAATAGAATGCGAATAAAGTTCCAAGAAGGTAAATTGGTAAAAAATATTTAATTTGTGTTGCTTCAAATTCCCAAAAATAAGTATTTACAAAAAGTGTTAAGCTATTTGATAAGCCCCAAGCTAAAGATAAAAATAAATTACCAAAGAAAAATATAAGAAATGATTTGTTTCCTACAGCTATTTTTAGTTCATTAAATATATCTAGAAGTGATATTGCACCCGACCACTTTGATAATGAATTAATTTCATCTTTTGTACTTAAGGATGAATAAAGTACGCTGAATACCATTATTGCAGCACCAGTCAATGCAAAAGGAAACCATACATCTGGATTAAGTTGTCCCTGAGGAAATTCTGGTGTAGAAGCAAAAAATACTCCATAACCAAGAAAGGCATTACTTAATCCGGCAACCCATGCAAACATTTCTCTCCATGACATGAGAATTGTTCTTTCTTTGTAATCTTTTGTAACCTCGCCTCCAAATGCACGATGCGGTATATCAAATAATGTCATTCCGATTCGAGTAATAACTGTAAATATTGTCATCCAAATAAAGAGATCAGTTTGTGACATGTCCCATTCTTGCCTTGGTGCAAATAAAAGTATGTAACCCAATGACATTGGTATAAATGAAATAAACATATATGGGTGCCTTCTTCCAAATGATGAATTAGTTCTGTCTGAAATTGTTCCCATTAGTGGATCAGTTATTGCATCAATGCATAAGGCTATAAATATAGCTGAGCCTGCAAGACCAGGATTTAAGCCAATAATATTGCTATAGAAAAATAATAGAAAAAAAGTAAACGTATCAGTCTTTACGCCGTTTGCAACAGCACCAACAGAATAATTTACTTTGAACTTATTTGATAACATTATTATTTATTTAACTGATGCTAAATGAACTAACAGGTTTTCTTTAAATTTTTCAAATACTGGTGGTTCTATCAAATGTCTCATTTCTGGTAAAACTATGAGTTTGCTATTTTTGATCAACTTATTTGACTTATAAGCATTTTTTACTTTAATTAAAGGATCTCCTTCGCCATGAATTATTAAAGTTGGTGCTTTTATAGACGAGACTTTATCTAATCTGTTTTTTGATCCAAGAATGGCGGTAAGTTGTCTGCTAAATCCTGTATCATCTTTTCCGCCTCTATCAATTGCAGCAGATATATTTTCATAGAATTCTTCTGTATCAAGATTAATTCCTTGATAACCAATTTCTTTAAAAAGTCTTTTAGTTCTATTAACTTTTTCATCAATTGTTGAATTTGGATTCTTTGTTCTCTCCATTAGTAATTTACGAACATTTCTTGTAGGTCCATTTAAAGGCGATGGAGTAGATGCAGTTGAGGCAATCAAGGTAAAAGTTTTGGTTCTTAAAGGATAATTTGCCGCAATAATTTGGGCGATCATACCTCCCATTGAAATACCTAGTATATGAGCCTTACTTATTTTTAACTCATCAAGAACTGAGATGGCATCATCAGCCATATCGTCAATTGTATACTCTGATTTAATTGGAAGTCTTAAATAGTATTTCACATATGATTTAATAATTGTATTAGATCTTTTTTTATCATTAAATGAATCACTTTCTATTCTTGAAGAAAGACCAGTATCTCTGTTATCAAAAACAATAGGTCTAAAATTATTTTCTAATAAAAATTCAATTAAATGTTGAGGCCAATTAATTAATTGTCCTCCAAGCCCTTGAACCAATAGAATTGGTTCAGCATTTATTGGTCCATAATCACGATAATAAATTTCTACATCTTTGTTGGATGTCTTTCCTTCATTAAATGAAAATAAAGTCGAGTTTGTAAACATAATTATTAATGCTATAGACTATATGAATGAAGAGATTCTATCTTTAATGTTTTGCCTTAATGTTCCCCAAAAAAGCATAATATCAAAAGAGTGCAAATCACCATTAAAAAATTTCATTTTTTTAATGTTATCAATTAAAGGTCCTTCGGTCTCTAATAGCCCTGTTTTATTATTTAATAAAGCACTAAAACCTTGAATTCTCATTAATCCAATAGATTTTTTTGACCCAGTATGTTCAGGCCGAAATCGATCTAAAAAATCATAATTTTGTGCTTTGTTGATTATAGACCTATTATTTGAATCTGTATGCCATGTAAAGTCATTTTTCCATGAAAATGGATTTGTTGAGATAGTTTTTTGATTCATCATTTCAAATGACCACCCAGAGGGTTTCCAAAATAATGATTTTTCACGATTTCTTTTAAAATTTTTAACGACAGTTGACCATGAAATAATACAGTTTGTATCTTTATAGCTGGAAGATTGGTTAATATTTATAAAAACTTCATTAAAATATTTTTCTGGGATCATATATCCGATTAAATAAGCACATATAAATCTTTTATGAATATTTTTATTACATACTCTCCGGTTTATTAATCTATGAGCAAGAAGTGCCCCTTGACTATGACCAGCAATAATAAAAGGCCTATCGTCATTAAAATTTTCGATAAAATAATCAAATGAGCTTTCTACATCTTCATATGCCAAATTTAGTGCTTTTTTGCCATTATCTTGATCAAAAAATGAATAATAAGTGGCCTGTCTATATTCTGGCGCATAAATATTACAAGATTCATTAAAAGCAGAAGCCTGATTACCAAGCATGATTTCTGTTCTCTCAAAAGTTGATTTATTTTTATTCATATCAGAATTCCAATTTTTTTCAAAACAACCTGTAGGATGAATGTAAAAAACATCAACTTGGTTATGTTTATTAACGATGAAAGATGAATCAGGAATGTAAAATTGTTGTCCATTAATATCTGGGGTAGCTGCCCAATTATCAGCATTTGAGTAATCAGGTTTAGGAGGATTATTTAACTCATCAAATGATGTGTTTGGTTTAATAAGTTCAAGAAACTCAGAAAACCTGTTATTAGACATTTATGAATTTAAATAAATAGATTTTTTTGGTTTTCTAAATAATTCTTTGACCATTGGAACAAAAAATTCTAAATCTAGGGACTCGTAATCTGGATCAAAGCTATTTTGATCATACTTCTCGCAAAATTCTTTACAGCTTTCATAGTAAGGATTATCAATAAATTGTTCTCTCATATTTTTATCAAGTCCTAAAAATTCAAAGAAGTAGTAGCCCTGAAAAATGCCATGATGTTTTACAATCCAGAAGTTTTCTTCAGATACAAAAGGTTCAAGAATAGTCGCTGCAAATTCAGCATGATTTGCAGGTGCCAAATTATCACCAATATCATGTATAAGTGCACAAACAACATATTCATTATCTTTACCATCTCTATAGGCTCTAGTTGCTGTTTGAAGAGAATGTGTCAATCTATCAACCTGAAAACCACCATAGTCATCTTTTAGCTCTAAAAGATGATTTAAGACCTTATCAGCTAAATGAACATAATCTTTAGCATTGCTTGCAGCAATAATTGAGTAATCCTCAGCATCACCATTTTTCATTTCAGTAAATTTAGCTCTTTGTTCAACCATATAAAAATTATATATTAAAAGTTATAAAACTATAATTTTATTCGTTGCTGTTGCTATAGCAATAAGCTGCTTATTTTGATAAATTTCGCCAGATGTGAAAACTACTGATTTACCTTTTCTTTTAATTTTTCCTTTTGCTATAACTAAAACATCAGGGGCACATGGTTTTAAAAATTTAACATCGAGATCTAAGGTGAGAGGAATTTCTTTTCCCTTAGATAAATAGATTAGAAACTGTGACATTGCTGAATCCACCATACCAGAAACAAATCCACCCTGAACCACCGTACCATTTGAGTGAGTAAGATTTTTAGATGGCAAATATTCAACAACCCATTCGTCAGATACTTCGTCATGATAACAGTCTTGATATCCAAGTATTGATAAAAAATCTGGAACTTCTTTAAATATTTCTGAAAGATAATTACTCATAATAAACTATATGGCGGAGGGAGTGGGATTCGAACCCACGGTGCCGATGAAGGCACGACGGTTTTCAAGACCGCTACAATAAACCAGACTCTGCCATCCCTCCTCTGGTAAAGCGCCATTTTAAAGAGTTTTAAAAAGTTATCAATGTGAAGGTAACTTCTATAACCTTTAAATTACTTCTGCAAGAGAGTTTAAACAGTACTCGATATTCTTTTTATTAGAGGATTGCCCCATTAGTCCAATTCTCCATACTTTTCCTGCAAGAACTCCAAGACCAGCCCCAATTTCAAGATTAAATTCATTTAAAAGTTTTTGTCTCGATTCTAAATCATTTACACCTTCTGGAATATAAATCGCGTTTAACTGAGGTAATCGATCCTCTTCTTTTACTAAAAATTCTATATTCAATTTTTCAAGACCTTCTCGAAGTTGAAGATGATTTTGTCTGTGTCTTTTCCATGAATTTTCTAGACCTTCTTCACATAACATCACCAAAGCTTCGTGCAATCCATACAATGCATTTATAGGTGCAGTGTGATGGTAAGATCGACCTCCTTCACCTTCCCAATATGACATGATTAAATTTAAGTCAAGAAACCAACTCTTCACTTTTGATTTTCTATTTTTAATCTTCTCCTTTGCAGCATTGCTAAAACTAATTGGTGATAAACCAGGAGACGCAGATAAGCATTTTTGTGTTCCAGAATAAATTGCATCGATTCCCCATTCATCTACTTTTAAAGGAACTCCAACCAAACCTGTTACAGTGTCTACAATTGATAAACATCCATGATCATGTGCTAATTTAGATATAGATTCTGGATCTGTAAGAGCTCCTGTAGAAGTTTCAGCATGAACTGAAGCAACAATTTTTGCATCTTTATGTTCATTTAAGGCTGATTCAATCTTATTTAAATCTACTTTTGTTCCCCATTCATCATCAATAACTATTGGTATTCCACCAAATCGCTCCACATTCTCTTTCATTCTTTCACCAAAAAAACCATTTTTAGCAATAATTACCTTATCATTAGGTTCAACAAGGTTTGCAAAGCAACACTCCATTCCGGCCATCCCAGGAGCTGAAACAGCAAAAGTTAGTTCATTCTGAGTCTGAAATGCATATTGAAGTAGCTGCTTTGTTTCGTCCATCATTTTTATAAAAACAGGATCAAGATGACCAATAGTTGGTCTAGCCATCGCATCAAGAACTCTTTCGCAAACGTCAGAAGGACCAGGGCCCATTAAAATCCTGTTTGGTGGTATAAATGAATTTGCTTCCATGACGATATGATACTAGATAAATATGTATTAATTAATACCCTGATGCATGTCCATCCTTTCTACTTTCTGAAGCTCCATACAATACACCATCTTTATTCATTATTGCTTGATAGCCACCAAATGCTCCTTTCATATAATTGTCCTCATTTTTATTGACAACTTTATGCCCAATGTTCTTAATTTTAGCTATTTCATTTAGATCAAAACCATTTTCAAAAATTATGTATCCTCCATCAGTCATCTTCTCACCAGTCGGCTGAGATGATCCAACGTGTCTAAATCTTGGTGCATCACCAGCTTCTTGTAAATTCATATCAAAATCTATCAAATTTATTACTATTTGCGCATGACCTAATGGCTGCATTGCTCCTCCCATAACACCAAAACTTACAAATGGATTACCGTTTTTTGTTATAAAAGCTGGAATAATTGTATGGAAGGGTCTTTTTCCTCCTATTAAAGAATTGTTATGAGTTGGATCAAGATTAAACATCTCGCCTCTGTCTTGTAACATAAAACCAGAATTATTAGGAATTACTCCTGATCCCATACCCCTGTAGTTACTTTGAATTAATGAAACCATGTTCCCAAACTTATCTGCAACAGTTAAATAAATTGTATCTCCCTCTTCAAGGATGTTTGAATCAACTGATGTTAGGACTCTATCAAAACTGATTAGTTTATTTCTCTTCTCCGAATACTTTTTTGAAATCAAATAATCTACTGGCACTTTAGCAAAATTCATATCTGCATAATATTTAGCTCTGTCCTCAAATGCTAATTTTTTAGCCTCGGTAAAAAGATGGATATATTCAGCGCTATAAAAACCTAATTTTTTAATATCATAATTTTCTAATATATTTAATATTTGTAATGCAGCAATTCCCTGTCCATTAGGCGGAAGTTCCCAAATATCATATCCTCTATAATTCGTAGAAACAGGATCTATCCATTCGGGTTTGAATTCAGAAAGATCACTCAAAGTGAAATATCCACCTTGCGAATTAATTGACTCTACTATATTTTTTGCAATACTGCCTTTATAAAAATCTGTACCGTAAGATTTTGCTATAAGCCTGTAATCATTTGCTAATAATTTATTTTTAAAAATTTCTCCTTTTAATGGAGTTTTACCATTAGGCATCCAAATCTTCTTAAAATTAGGATAATCTTTAAATACTTCTGAAGATCTATTTAAATAGTATGCTATTAACTCAGTAACTGGGAATCCATTTTCAGCATAATTAATTGCATCATTAAATAACAATTCAAAATTTAAGCTTCCAAATTTTGAATGAAGAGCCTTCCATCCTGCCACAGCTCCTGGAACAGTAACAGGTAATGGTCCATAAGGAGGTATTATAGTAATCCCTTTCGCTTTTAACTTATCTATAGAAATATTCTTTGGTGCAGGGCCAGATGAGTTTAAACCGTGTAGTTTTTTATCATCTGCACTCCAAACAATTGCAAATAAATCTCCTCCAATTCCACACCCAGTTGGTTCAACAAGTCCTAAAACGGCATTTGCTGCAATTGCAGCATCAATGGCATTTCCACCAGCTTTGAGAATTGAAATAGCAGTTTGTGTAGCAAGTGGATGACTTGTTGCTGCCATTCCATTGGTGGCAATTACTTCTGATCTGCTAGCAAATTCAAGACCAGTTATTCTGTCATATCCATTTGTAAAATTTGATATTATTAATATGATTGCAATATATAAGAATTTCATTATTGATTAATATATACTCATGTCATGAAGATGTTAATAGGTATTTTTATTATGTCCTTCAGCTTTAATCTTTCAGCTGAATTTGATAATAAATGTTCAGTACTTATTACCTTAAGATTTCAAAATAATAGTGATGCATATCAAGAGGCAATAGATAAGATTAATCAGTGTAATAAATATGATATTTTATCTGTGACAAGTTTTTTAGAACTTTCAATAAGCAAAGTTTATATTACAGATATCATCCAAACATATTGTATGTTTAATCACGAAATAATTACATTATTGGATAATAAAACATCGAATCTCAGCTGTGTTCACAGAGGCAAAGGAAGATTAGAAAGAAAATTTGATTAAAAATTTACGTTTTTGTCACAAAATCTATACAAAGCTTTTCAAAAAATTAATACAAATGTATATAAAGTTTGTTTAAATAAAATCTTTATAATATGTATTTAATACTTAAAACAAAGGCATAGCTACTTTATCCCCTAGTTGCTATGCCTTAAACATTTTCTATGCAGTAATATTGAGAGCCATCATTACTAAAACGATTATCGAAGGCACCCAAATTAATGGCCTAATAATAGGAAATCTGTATAGATTAATTATGTGTCCAATCAAATAGACTATTCTTAATCCAAACCATATTTGAGCTAAAGCTAAGTTATCAACCCCTTGAGCAATTGATAGGACTGAGACTGGTAAAAAAATAAATAGTGATTGTCTTAAGTTATCACCAGCAACGATCATCCTTTTTGATAAATCAGATAATTTTGAAAGGTCTCCATCAGAAATTGTGAATTGTATAAAAGGAACCTTATGTAAAGAAAACGACATTACAAAAAATAAATGAGCTGTATAAAAAAGTACAACACAAATTAATAAATCAACCATAAATACCTCCCTATAAGTATTCTTCCATATTAATCTATAAGTTAATTAAAGCAATATCTTCTGGTTTAAGCAATTCCTCATCAAGATTAGATACTAGTTTTTTGAGATTTTTTGCATACGGTTTCCATCTATCCATACCAGATTTATTTATTGGTTTTCTAACTTGTTCTGAACTTGCAGTTCTAACAGATCTATCAGTTTCATAAAATGTTATACATGACTCCTCAAAAGGCAGCCCCAAGAAATCAAGCATTCTTATAACTTGTCCCTCAAGATCATCAATGATATCTTCATTATTAACTCTGAGAATTTTATTTGGGATTACTTTATCCCAATGATTCATTAATTTAACGTACATATTGTAATAACTGCCTGCTTCTTCAAGTCCATATGTAAATTCCTGACCTTGAGCAAACAATTGTTTGAACATACTAAAACAACAATCTAATGGGTATCTTCTGGCATCAATAATTTTTGCGTTTGGAAGAATTAAGTGAATTAAACCAATGTGACGAAAATTATTTGGCATTTTATCAGTAAATCTTGGTGCTCCTTTTCGATGCATTTGAGTGTCTTCAATAAATATTTTTCCCATATCAATTCTTTTCTGATTAGAGAGATTTTTCATACTTTTTGGATAATTTCCATCATTTCCGTATTTATAATCTCCTCTTAAACTTTGTGCCATTGATAAAATATTTGGAAGTTCAAGGGTTCCATCAATTTTAGAATGAGATGCTAAAATTTGTTCTATTAGAGTAGAACCTGCTCTAGGAAGGCCTAAAATAAAAATTGGATCACTTGCATCATGCCCTCCAGTACCAAGTTTTTCAAAAAATATCTCATCGCAAGTATCGATTTGAGATTGAAGTTCTTTGTCCATTTTCTCAATAGAATATTTACTTTGATTTCTTTTAATTTTATTACCAGCATTGAAATGATAAAAAGCTTCTTCATATTCACCAATAATTTCACATCCTTGAGCTAATGCAAAATGAAAATAAGCTTTATCTTTAAGTGTTAAATCAACTCTCTCAAGTTGTTTTCTCATAATGTCTAGCTCATCCACTGAAAACTTATAAGTCTTTAAGTTTGATAATGAAAAAAATGCTTCGCCGTGGTCCTGTTTTACTTTATATGCAGATCTATAACTATCAATTGCTTCTTTGGTTTTTCCTAGGGTCTTTTGAGCATGTCCTTTAGAAGTATGAATACTAAAATTGAATGGATTTTTCACTAGAATTTTTTCAAATAGTTTTACCGCTTCTTCATGATTGCCATTTTGCATTATTTCACTGGCTTTCTGAGCTTGATATGAAAGGTTATCAGGATACATTTCACATAATATATTTACCTGTTCTAATGTTTCAGCAAACTTTTGTTTTTTTCTTAGAATCATTGCATATTTCATTCTAAGATCACCATTTTTAGGTTTAAACTTGACTGCATTTTTTAATAAAAATTCAGCATCGTCAAAATAGCCAAGCCTATCTGCTATTTGAGATAATAGAGACATTGCATATGTATGAGTTGGATTTTTCTTTAGGAACTCCCTACATTTTGTTTCAGCAAGTCCTAATCTTCCTTCATTTAAGATTTGACTAATATATAGCAGATTTGCAGGTATTGATTTTAATGTTTTAATTTGGTCTAGTGCATGATCTGCAGCAGGCTTGTTTTTAGTCTTAGTAAAATAATTATATAAAGAGTTCCATGATGATAATAGTGCTGGGTTCAGCTCACACGCTTGTCTATAATAAGTAATTGAAGAATTTTCATTACCAGAATCTCTGTTTAAATGTCCAAGTTCTTGATAAGCACGTCCCATATCAGGACTTATTGATAGTACAGTCTCAAGGTATTTTTGTGAATCTTTATAATTTTTAAGATATCTGGAACATACTGCTGCCAAATATAAGCTATCAATATGTTGAGGATCTTTTGATAGATTACCTTCTAATAAACTAAGTGCCTCTACAAACCTGTGGTCCTTAATTGATTGTGAGGCTCTTGATACGTCTAATTTAGATTGAGTCATACATTGTTATATATTTTAGATTAAAACTTGTTTCAGTACATTAAAAAAGGGAGCCAAAGCTCCCTTTATAAGTAAAGAATGAAAGATTAGAAATTCTTCTTAACTCTAATGCCAACAGTCAAAGGCTTAATAACTGTTACACGCTGTCTATCAAACACAAAGTTATTGCTTATTTCAGCTCTTTTGTCTGTAACATTATCAATATAAAGCTCAGCAACAACATCATCATTAGACATCCCAACTCTTATGTCGAGGTAGCTATATGAATCTTGTGTAGCCTTGTTTGGCTCCATGATATCCGAAGTTGATTCTCCAGAGTAGACCATTTGAATTTGTCCATGTCCTACATATCCATTTGACATACCAAACTCTTGTCTTATTCTGATATTACCTTGATATTCAGGTGCAAATGCCATATTTTCTCCAACAATAACATCATTGGTAGGTAACAATTTTTTTGTTATTTCGCTATCTAAGAATGAAAATGCGCCTGCCACTGAAAGGCCATCAATATCTGTAAGATATGTAAAGTCACCCTCTAAACCTCGGATGGTTCCATCAGCTGCATTATCTGAGAAGAACAAGTTAACATTCATAGCCGGATCTAAAATTGTACTTTGAAGACCTTCTACGTCAACATTAAAGATACTTCCGTTAAGTCTTAATTGTCCATCAAGTAGAATAGTTTTCCAACCAAACTCCATATTCGTAATTTCATCAGACTCAACTTCTGGTTTAACTCTATAAGCATCGGTACCAGCACCAACTGGTCTATTTAAAAGACCAGGTCGGAAACCTTCTGACCAAGTCACATAATACATTACATCTTCTTTAGGGCGCCAAGAATAAGTTACTTTACCTATAACACCATCAGTTTTTGCTTTGTCAGGGTAACCATTTGGATTTCCTGGTGCATACTGAACAGATAAGTTTGTTCCATATCTTTGTTCATCAGGGTTACCAAAACCATTACCAAATGATGAGTTAGCGCTACCTTCAAAATCAACTTCGATATCGTACCATCTAGCACCAACAGTAAGTTCCGTTGTATCACTCATAGCAATATTTAACTCACCAAAAACACCTTTTTGACTGTCAGTTCTTCTTATATCATTAAAGAAAATCA
The DNA here is from genome assembly GCA_902586925.1 of uncultured SAR86 cluster bacterium. Taxonomy (GTDB): domain Bacteria; phylum Pseudomonadota; class Gammaproteobacteria; order Magnimaribacterales; family D2472; genus SAR86A. Next base: position 117,856 of record CACIJE010000002.1, read on the forward strand.
CTGGTTCTGGAAAAGGACCAGCTGAGTACCAACCTGCGCCTGCATTACATGCAGATTTACCACTACAAGTAGTTCCTGTAACAGCAACATCTGTTAATGCGTAGTTTGAAGCGTATTCGATATCATTCATTAGAGAACCAGGATAGGTGAATAAATTCAACTCTTTTAGTTCTGTGTCACTCTTAAATAACCCTGCTGTCAATGACATAGTGTCATTGATGGGAGCATTTACACGTACCTCATGAGTTTCAACACTTGTATCAGTAGTAGAGTCTACAAATAGATCAACTGAACCACATGTTCCAAATGGAGCACCTGTAGGTGAAAATGTTGTATAAGTTACGTAATAATCACAAATATAATATGGGATCCAATCACCAACAAATAAATAGTCGGTGTAATCAACAACTTGATTAGTTTCTCTATCTGTATATGCACCAGCATACACAACCTCAAGATCACCAATTGAACCTTCTAATGTTAAACTCATATTAGAATATTCATCATCAATATAATCATCGGAATATCTTTGTATCTCAAGGTCGCCAAGACCAGGATCTGTGAAAAACACACCATCTGCTTCAATTGTTTGTTCAGCGTATACTAGAGTAGCCTTAAAGTTTTCACCAATATCTTGAGCTAGAGTAGAACGGAAGCCCACATACTCAGTACCATTAACATTATCTTCTTCAAGAGCACTTGTTGGAGTCATTATAACTCCAGAAAGATCAGCTCCACCTTGTCTACCTTCTCTATCAACAGAAACAGGTAATCCATTATCTCTAACAGTTCCAGCTGCTCTAAAACTACCTGAAGATGATGCATCAAGGGTACCTGGTACTTGATCAATGTAACCACCTCTTCTATCTTTATATCCAACAAATCTCCATGTAGTGCTATCACTAATAGGAATATTTGTCATAAATTCAGCTTTTGTTCCAGTGTCTCCTTCAGGCATAAACCTTGTTTCAAACTCTACATTACTCTCAAAAACACCTGGTTTTGGCTTATTTGTAATTAACCTTACAACACCAGCTTGTGAACTAGCTCCAAATAGAGTACCTTGTGGACCAGCTAAAACCTCAATTCTATTTATATCAGCTGCATAAACATCTAAATTTCTTCCTGGTTGGGCTAGAGGTTGTTCGTCCAGATAAAAACCAACATTTGGTGCTAAACCTGCAACACCTGCAGTTGTTAAGTTCGGTGTAGTGGAAGCAAGACCTCTAATGTAAATAGTACTTTGACCTGGACCTGAACCACCGGCAGTTACTCCCGGAAGTTGGAGAAGATAATCTTCGAATACATTAATGCCTCTTTCCTCAAGAGTCTCTTCATTTAATGCACTGACTGACAATGGTACATCTTGAAGACTTTCAGTTTTTTTTCGTGCTGTTACAACTACTTCTTCAATAGTTGCATTTTGAGCTGCAATATAACCACTGAATACAGATGCATTGATTACAGCAAATGTAGACAAAGATGGTAGGATTGCAGGAATTATAGAAGGCGAAATATCCTTCCGAAATTTATTCAATTCTTTTAACATAGCTTCCCCTAATTAAAAATTTAATACCATAAGGTTACTAAATTAGGTAAAACTATGCAAATTTGGTTAACATTTAATTATGAATGTTTGGTGTAATATAGATATTTAAAGTTAATTATGTTTCACTAGATTTAATCTAAACCCACAAAAATGAATAATTTAAGCAAACCACGATTTATTTTTTCTATTTTATTAATATCAATAATAACTGCGGTTGTTTCCTTAAATTCAGACATATCAGAGTCATTTTTTCTTGATTTGCAGGCGGTTCTCTCTAAATATTTAGGTTGGATGATCATTGTTCTTGCAAATGGGTTTGTCATTTTTGCGATTTACCTAATTTTTACTAAATATAAAGATATAAGACTTGGTGGTAAAAATGCAAAACCAACTTATTCATACGTTAACTGGATTGCTATGCTATTTAGTGCTGGTTTAGGTATTGGTCTTCTATTTTATGGAGTTGCTGAGCCTATTATGCATCTTAACTCCTATCCTGGAATGATTGATGGTGATATTACTTTTAATTCAGGAAAGGCAATTGGTTTGGCGAATCTTCATTGGGGCCTTCATGGTTGGGCAATTTATTCTCTTTTAGGACTATGTTTTGCATTTGCCTCATATAATAAAAAACTTCCATTCAGAGTCAGCTCTTTATTAGGTCCGACTATTTCCAATAACAGACCATTAGCAGTTTTAATTGATATTATTGCAATTCTTACAACAATTTTTGGTGTAACTACTTCTCTTGGACTAGGTACGATTCAAATTAGCTCGGGTTTAGACTATGTTTTCTCAGTTCCAGAAAGTTTTAGTAATCAGATTATTATTATTGCGATTATAACTTTGATTGGTTTAATTAGTGTTTGTTTAGGTTTAGATAAAGGCATTAAAAGGTTGTCTCAAGTAAATATGATTCTTGCTACTTCCTTAATGTTATTTATTTTTATATTTGGACCAACAGTATTTATTATTAATGCACTAGTTCAAAACTTTGGTTCATATCTAAATACCGTTATTGAATCTGCTACTTGGACAGAAGCCTATAGCTCAACTTCTTGGCAGGATGGTTGGACTTTATTCTACTATACATGGTGGTTTGCTTGGGCACCGTTTGTATCATTATTTATTGCAAGAATTTCTTATGGTAGATCTATTAAAGAATTTATTATTGGAGTGCTGTTTGTGCCATCAATAATTGTTTTTTTCTGGATGGGAATTTTTGGTAATGCTGGTATTTATCAAGTAATCAATGAAACTAGTCAAATTAATGAGATTGTAAATAATAATTATACAGTTGCTCTATTCGCATTACTTGAGAGTTATCCGGCATCAATATTAGTATCAGGTCTTACCCTTGTGATAATTGTTACTTTTTTTGTAACATCTTCTGACTCAGGAGCATTAGTGGCCTCCATGTTATCATCGAAAAGTCATATCGGAATTCATGATGATTCGCCAATTTTATCCAGAGTCAGTTGGGCTATATTTTTGGGTATTATTGCTGCTGTTCTTTTATATAAAGGTGGCTTGACAGCACTTCAAACCTCAGTTGTGATTTTTGGAGTTCCATTTTCTATTATTGTCGTTTTTGCAATTAAAGAGTTTTACAAGTCTCTTGAAAGTGAATTAAAGCTCTAATTTATTTCGTCGTCTATTTTTTTTAACTCATCTTCATCCATCTCATCTTCAAAAATTAAATCGTTTTTTTTATTCTGACTGAGTTTTTTAGACACTATAAGTGCTGCAACAATAATTATTAATATAATTCCGATTTGGTATAGCATTTTAACAATATATAATAAGTAATACTTATATTAACATTTGCAACAAATGGATGCTTTAAAAAATATTCTTAATAGAGTTTCTGCAAGACAACTATCAGAACCGTATCCAAATAAAAAAGAAATGGATATTGTTTATAAAGCTGCGTTAAGGGCACCCGATCATGCGTGGTTAAAACCATCATGTTTTATTGAAGTAAAAAACGATGGACTTGATAAGCTTTCAAAAATATTTTTAGAATTTGGCAAGTCTTGTTCCGATATTTCTGAACTTGTTTTAAAAAAATATCAAAATGCTCCATATAGAGCGCCTATGATAGTAATACTTGTGAATACATATAAAGACCATCCTAAAGTACCAGCCATTGAACAAAAGCTCTCAACTGCTACTGCAGCCCAAAACATAATGCTTGCTCTGAATGCTATGAATTATGCTTGTATATGGCGAACTGGAAAATTAGCCTTCAATAAGACTGTACAAAAATCTTTAGGATTACATGACAATCAAGAGATTTTAGGATACTTGTATATAGGAACTGAGATTGGTACTAAGAAAAAAATACCATCACTTGATATTGATGATTTTGTTTCATATTTATAAAGAGTTTGATTTATAAAAAAAAGCAGACGTCCATGCGATCACTGTAAATAAAATTTCTGCAATCAATGAGCTAATAGCTATATCAGCATCATAATTAATAGATGCTAGAATATTAAATAATCCAGCTAACATATATATTATTCCAGCGCTAAATATCCATTGGTATTGCTTGGTAAAAAAAGAAATGAAACACATTGTTGATGTTCCTAAAAAAAATGCAGTAAAGTCTCTTATTTGTGTATTCCTGCCCAGTCCATCTAGATAGGTCATATTAAGTGTCTCTGCAGCTATTTCGGGTGAAAGAATCCATTGGATCGATATCATCCCAAGAACCAAGCCAAGTAACAACGATAATAAATTAGCAATTTTCATATAAGTATTTTATTTACTCCCTTAAGTTCATTTTGAATAATTTTATTATTTTTGCAAGTAACAGAGTAAGCACTATTATTTTTACCAAAACTAACAGAATATACAGGAGTATCGTTGATTAAATGTAGAGCGCAAAACCCCTCAATAGCAATACACTCATCGATCTTATTATTAATTAATATATCCTTAACAAAAGGAATTCTCTCTGGCTCTTCATCATAATGAGGGCAACAAATTCCATTAACAAACCCAAGACAGGGTAAGATTGATTGATGATCTTTCCACGAATCTGTAATGCCTTTTTCAAACCAGCAAATTGCTCCTGCACTGACACCACTCATAATAGTTCCATCATTGTATGCATTTTTAAGAATTTTATCTAAGTCCCATTCTCTCCAAACTGCTAGCATACTTTTAGTATTTCCTCCTCCAACAAATATAATGTCTTGTTTATTAATATGTTCCTCCAATTTTATTGTTCTTTTAAAAAAATCAATATGTGATGTTATGCAGCCAAGTTTATCAAATGCTTTATAAAAGTTTTCTATGTATCCATCATCATCACCGGTAGCTGTTGGAATAAAACATATTGATGGATTTGTGTTTTCTGATTGATTTATAATATATTTTTCAATCTTTAAATCTTTTATTTCTCTACCGAAACCCCCGCCACCAATTGCTATAATTTGTTTTTTATTATTCATTATTTAAAACAATATCTTTAAGAGGCTTAAGGTACTCTTCATAATTTTTCCATTGTCCAATTCCTTTTGAATATATAGGTTGTCTAACTTGTTCTGAGCTTGGAGTTCTTACCGCTCTCTTATTTTTGTAAAAATGAAAGCAATCATCTTCAATATCAAAACCACAGAATTTTATTAATTTGGTTATTTCATTTTCAGTATCACTGACCATATTTTCATATTTAACCATATGAACTTTTCCTGGCAGCACTTTATCCCAATGATCCATTAATGAGATATATTCTAGATAGTAATTAGCTATTCTGTCTAAACTATAACTAAATCCCTGACCTGAACCAAAAAGTTGTTTGTAATTGCTAAAACAACAATCCATTGGGTTTCTTCTGGCGTCGATTATTTTTGCGTTTGGCAATATTAGATGTATAAGCCCAATATGAAAAAAATTGTTAGGCATTTTATCAATGAAGTAAGGTTTTGAAGTGTTCCTTTGATCAAGTGTATTATTAATGTAGGCATCACCCATTTTTTTAAATTCCTCTTTTTCAATATCAAGAATTGCTGATGGATATTGTGAGTCATCAGAAGACTTTCTTTTTTTCGAAATTTTTCTTGAAAGTGCAATTATATTTTGGTGTTCTGTAGTTCCCTCTATTAAAGAATGAGATGAAAGGATTTGTTCAATTAGGGTAGATCCTGATCTTGGTAGTCCAACAACAAATATTGGATCATTTAAGTCGGTTCCAACATCTGAAAATTTCCTAAAAAATTGTTTAGTGAAGAAATTTTTTATATTTTGACATTCGATTGCAAATTCTTTTACATTCCATAAAACCTCCTTACTTTTTACCTGATTACCTTTCATATAGGCGGCTATGGAATTCTTAAAATTTTTTCTATCCTCTTCTGCTTTTCCAAGTGTAAAAAGTAAGTGATAGTAGTCATGTCTTTTACAATTGCTGTCACTTAATAAATCTTTAATAGTATTAAAATCTTTATCAGAAAAAATGTATGTTTTTAGATTAGCTAATCCCCAATATGCTTCACCATAGCCCTCTTTGCACTTTATTGCATCAAGATAAGCACTTATTGCCTCCTCTATTTGACCATTTGCCCTAAGAGTATGTCCATATTGCAAATAAAACTGACCATTATTGAGTGTATTTGAGCTGAACCTTTCTTTTATTTCTTTAAATAATATAAGCGCTTCTTCATGTTTATTAGCTTGTGCAAGATTCACCGCCTTTAAATTTAAGTAATGGATATTATTTGGCTCTTTTTTTAATAATATTTCAAGTTGCTTCAATGACTCAAATGGTAATTGTCTAGCATGAAGTAAATTAGCATAACTTAATCTTGCTTCATCATAATCTGGCTCAATATCAAGAGCTCTTGTTAATAAATTACCAGCATCAAAATATGCTCTTTGTCTTATTCCTATATCAGCAAGTAATTTCATTGCATTGACATCCAAGGGATTATCAAAAAGATATTCTCTTAGTAATTTTTCAGCTTTGTGTTGTTTATTAGAAGCTAGGAGAACTGATGCTTCGTAAAGCTTTTCAGGAATAATTTTTTTTAAATCTGATGACATATATAAAAGGCTACATAAATGTAGCCTTTTATATTATCGATTAGTTACTGTAATTCCAAGTAAATTTGATACCAACAGTTTGCGGTCTGTTTACTGTATGAAGTATATGAGTATTAACGCCATATCCATCTTCATTATTGATATACAAGTCTGCAAGCTCATCAAAAACATTATCTATGAACATACCAACAGACAAACTTTCATTGAGCATCTTTGTAAAATTAATATTTGTTAATTTATAACTGCCTTGATTTACTCTATCTGATACTGTTAAGTCATTCCACATTTCATCAACTGAAACATGATTAATTTGCATAGAACTTGTATCATCAAAGCTATAATCAATCATAAAGTTATACTTAACGTCAGGTGTTAATGGCAAGTCTGTCCCACTTGGTGCTGATAGACTGCCTCGGTAAAAGTAGTCTTCCTCTAATTCAGCTTCGTTACTAGCATAGCTCATTGATAATGTTAATTTATCGTTAACTATATGCTTTAGATCAAACTCATAGCCTTTACTTGATGCTTTACCAACATTATCAATTAAAGCAAGTTTTGAAAGAGTTACATCATAAAACCCTAATTGCATGTCATCCCAATCCATGTCATATAAAGCAGCATTCAATCTTGTTTTCCCATTATTGAATGTTGATTTAAAGCCAACTTCGGTGCTTGTTAGATAATCTGGTTTATAAGTCGCACCAATTTGGGTGGATCTGTTTATTCCACCTGGTCTATACCCCTCTGATACAGTGGTATAAATTAATGTATCTGGGGTTAGTTGGTAAGCCAGATTAACTTTACTAACACTACCTGAGCCACTCATTTGACCATTCACATTCTCTGGTGGAGCACTTAAACTTGAATATGCGCCAACTGCAGGAACGGTAGGTTCTGGTGAATAAAAGACGCTTCCAGAATATCCACTTAGAGCGTATTCATAATCAAAATTCCTGTAACCAAGTGTTAACTCAAGCGCATCAGTAATTTGATAATAGACTTCACCAAAAAAAGCCTCGTCTTCATCCATTCGAATCTGGTCTGTTTGATACCAAGCATTTTCACTACCTGGAACAGCAGCACCGGATGGGAGATCTGCAATTCGCCATCTCGTATTGTAATCAGTTTCTAGTTCACCAAAAAATGCGCCAACTATCCAATTTAATTTTTCATTTTCTTTAGAAGATAATCTTATTTCAGTATGGCTCGTATCTACCGTTGTCTCTTTGTTGTAATTCTGACTTGGATCAACACAAGCATAGAAATAATATGTATAACATGAATAGTAAGCTTCAACATATGGTGAACTTAGTGAATAATGTGAATAATCTGAATGTGTTTCAAAATCTTTTTCAACACTAGATGTTGCAAAGTTAAGATCTGCAAAACCTAAATCTCCACTTACAGATAAAGAAAATCTTGTGAAATCATCATCATTAGAATCCTCAGTGAATCTACTTGTATTATAGTCTCCTAAAGCAGGATCATAATCCCATGAACCTTTTGATTCCATTGTTTGACCCATCACATTTGCGTCAATGGTCCAGGATTCATTTAAGTTAACTCTTAGTGCAACTCTGTAGCCTTCTTTTAAGTTTTCATTAAAATTCTCTTTAGCATAAGACGTATTTGATACCGGACCAAATAAAGGATAATTTAATGTATCAGGAATATTATCAATGTAACCCCCATCATCATCGCTATATCCAACAATTCTTACAGCTGAATTTTTTCCTAATGGAATATTTACAAAACCTTCAAGCATTTGGCTCATATCACCACCTTTAGTTTGTTCAAAAACTGTGTTAGCACCTGCATCAAACTCTGAACCAGGTTTTTTAGTAATTATTTTTAAACTACCTGCTTGAGATGCAGCGCCATATAAAGTACCTTGTGGACCAACTAATGCTTCTACTCTCTCAATATCATACATATGAACCTCAAGATTATCTGAGATCATTGTTACAGGTGAATCATCTAAATAAGTTGCAACAGATGGGCCTTGAAGTGATTGGTTATTTCCATTACCACCGTCTGATATACCTCTCATAAATAAGGTCCCTGTTCCAGGTCTTCTTTGAATGGCAGAAACTGCAGCTAATTGATTTACGTAATCATAGAAATCTCTAATGTTAAGTGACTCTATGTCTTCACTTGACAAATTTTGAACGGTAATAGGAACATTTTGTAAATTCTCAGATTTCTTTTGCGCTGTTACTATAACTTCTTCAACAGTTGCATCTTGTGAAGTAATATCAGTAGCTAAAAATACAGACGAAACTGCTAATGTAGCTTTTGTAAAAGCTTTGTGTAATTTTTCATGATGAAATATATTCATATTTTCCCCCAAAATTTATATATGAACTTACTAAAATATACAATAATTTTAAATTTATGTAAATTTTTAGAAAATACCTATGAATAGTTAAGTGCTTTACATACTCTGCTAGAACCACTTTTTTTCATTTGTATTTGTGTGTCAAACGACAGAACATTAAAACTTTCTGATTTAAAAATACTCCAATCATTTTTTTTAGTATTGGGATTACCTTTTTTAATAAAATTTGACCAATAAGATTGAATCAGATTTGTTAATTTTATGTCGTCTTGAGATGTAGGTAACCAACTATCATGAGTATTAAAAATATATGGAAGTTCTGCTCCATGATAGGCCCCCATTTCAGAGCTCTTTTGTCCATCCCTAACTTTGTCAAATGAGTAAAACCAAACATTTTTATTTGTATGTTTTTTTATTGACGAAGCTATAAAAAATGACGGACATGTATAGTTTCTAGAAGTAAGAAGATAATTAATTTTTTGCTTCTCATTGTTAAAATTCATTACAAGTGAATTTAAGTTGTCAGTATCCGTATAGAATCCATAGCTTTCTCTTTCATTGAAGAAATCTAATAAAAAATAATCTTTTTCTAGATACATCAACTCTTCATCCTTATTAGAACCAATAATCAAATCAACATGATTGAAGTTTCCTAATTCAAAAGATTTTCGAACTGGCTCAATTATTGTATGGCCATCCAGAACAGAGTAATAACCAGTACTACCATATACTTCTTCAGCTTTATTGAGTAATTTTGTTGCATTGATTTGTTTCAACTCATCAAGATTATTTTTATTATTTGATCTATTTAATAATTTAATAGATAGTTGATTTGAGAGTTTGATATGTTCATCATCATAAAAAATTTCAGAATCTGCAATTGACCAACCAGCACTTTGATGAATAGCTCTGTGAAATAGATTTTTACTCAAAGGTGAGACTATTAAATGCTCAACGATTGTTGCTCCGGCAGACTCACCAGAGATTGTAATATTATTAGGATCGCCTCCAACCTTTGAAATATTTTCCTTTATCCATGTCAATGATTCGATAACATCAAGAAGAGCAAAATTTGAAACACTGAGTTCAGGATGTGAGTAGAATCCGAATACACCTAATCTATATGCAACACTAATTACAATGATACCTTTTTCAGCTAGTTTTTTACCATTATAATTTGGTTCAAATGACCAACCGGCTCTGTTTGACCCCCCATGGATATAAACAAGCACTGGTAATTTTGTATCACTATACTTAAGATTATTTGGGACCCACATATTTAAATAAAGGCAATCTTCACTTATGTCTGGCAAATCAATGTAATTTGGATCACCTCCAAAACCTAAAGCGACTCCTTTATACCAATTTACAATTCTAGGTCCTTGCATACATGCAGGCGCGAAATCCGATGCAAAAAATTCTTCTTGATTAAAGGTTTTTGGTTGAGTTTTTTCCCATCTTAATTCATTAACCGGGGGTTGTGCAAAAGGAACACCGAGATAGGCATCAACATTATTATCTAATGAAGTTCCAATAATTTTTGTATTATCTATATAAAAACTTGGATTTGATAATATTTCATTACTAAGGCTAATTAAAACTAACATCAATAAGGATGATCTGCTAATTCTTATCATATTAACAATTATATTTTTTGTGAAATTCAATCAGTCTTCTTTTCCAAACCTTTGTCAACACATTAAATTCGTCTGGTTTTACAATAAATTGTTGAAATAAAAGGTCTCTATCTATCATTAGTATAACAACTTGATTTATTTTTGTGTCAAACATTACATTATGAGCATTTGCATAGGCACAGCCTTGAAGAAAATAATCTTCTATCCATTCCCTTCTTTTCATTTTTCTAGCAGTTTTAAAATCTATTATTGATGGAATATCATTAATTTTTCCAACGCAATCTGCTGTTCCTGCATATAGTCCATCTAATATTAAACCAACTTCAAGCCCCCAAACCTCAGAAATATTTTTAATTCCTGTATCTATAAATTTATTTGTTATTTTATATGCCATTATTCCATTATGATCATCAGTAAAGTTACTCCACTCTTTACCATTTAAATAATTTTCTAAACTCTCATGAACCATTGTTCCTATGTCTGTGCTTTGTTTCATAACTCTATTGGCTTCATCCTCTCCAACTCTATTTCTCCATTGTTGAATTGAATCTGACTTATTTGAAGTCTTGCCTAAAACTGTAGTAACGCTGGGAACATTATTATTTTTAGAATCTAAATAAAATCTTCCAATTTCATTATCAACTCTTTTTAACTCAGGATATTTATAAATATTTGTTATCATTGTATCAACCAAAAAAATTACATGCTTAAGATTAAAATAAATCCTCAATGGAACATTTCAGTTCTATTGATTACATTTTCTTTTTTAATAATTCTTTCATCATATGTTTTAAGCAATCCAAAAGGAAGTGCTGAATTTCTTAAATCAATTTATGATTTCTTCGCAATAAATTTTGAAACATATTTTTTAATTATTGGATTTATAGTTTTATTATTTTTACTTGTTATAAGCTTTACGCCAGTAGGTTCAAAAAAATTAATTCTTCATGGTAGAGACACATTTTCATACTTCTCTTGGGGTTCAATGCTTTTTGCAACTGGTTTGGGTGCTGCTCTTTTGTACTGGTCAACAGTTGAATGGTTAGTATATTTCACCGATCCTATCGATGAAGTCTCCATGCAAGATCAAGAAAACTTTCTCAATGCAAGAACATATCCCCTTTTCCATTGGGGCTTTACAGGGTGGGCTATTTATTGTCTTCCTGCTATTGCATTTGCTCTTGCCTTAATTAATAAGCCAAATTCTCCATTGACTTTTTCTGGAATATTACTAAAAAAACAATCTGGTCTTTTTAGGATAATTTTAGATTTAATATTTATTGGCGCAATTCTTACTGGTGCTGGAGTTGGATTAACACTATCATTTCCACTCATATCTGCAATAATTTCCGAAATCTTTTCAATTAATAAGAACATTTATTTAGACTTTGCAGCATTATTTTTATGTCTATTTATATTTGGTACAAGTGTATATTTAGGCATTCAAAAAGGAATTAAACGACTTAGTAATTTAAATGTGGTTTTAGTGATATTTTTTCTGGTATTTATATTATTTACTGGGCCATCACTTTATATCATCCAAAATACTTTTGAACCACTTGGACATATGTTTAAAAACTTTTTAAATTTAAGTTTAGAAACATCAAAATATAGTATTACTTGGACCGTTTTCTATTGGGCATGGTATTTTGCTTTAGCTCCAGCGGTAGGAACTTTTATAGTAAATGTATCAAGTGGTAAAACAATTAGAGAGATAATATTAGGATCTTTATTAATTGGTTCATTCGGTGGTTTTTTTCATGTAGGTGTTCTTAGTAACTCTTCAATATATTTATTTGAAAATGATATTCTAAATTCTCCTCAGCTATACAAACAAAATCTTGTTGGCCTTGAATCAATTATTGTTGAAACAGTATCTTCACTAAACTATGGATACTTTTTACTTATTCCCTTTGGAATAATATCAATAATTTTCCTATGCACAACATATGATTCATCATCTTATATCTTGGCAACTGCTGCAATGAAAAACTTTAAAAATGAGCCTTCAAGAAATTTAAGACTATTTTTTGCTGTTATGTTGGTTGTGCAACCTGCTTTAATAATGTTGCTTGGTGGTGGGGATTCTTTTATGTGGCTTTTAGTAATATTTTCTGTACCATTGATATTCATAAATATGTTACTAATTATTTCTATAATTAAAAATGCAATTAAATTTAGAAAAACATAAAGCAAATATCTTTGAAAAATTTCCATATGATGAGTCAAAGCAATCGGTAATATTTATTCCAGGTGCTGGAATGGATCACAGAATATTATCTATGTTTGATTTAAGTAATCTCAAAGATGATTTTAATATATTGGGACTTGATCTTCCTGGACATGGATACACTTCTGGACCAATAGTTAATTCAATTCAAGAGCACTCAGAGTTTTGTTTAAAAATATTTAAAAGTTTGATGATAGAAAGTCCAATTCTAGTCGGGCATAGTTGGGGTGGTTTGGTGGCTTTAGATTTATCAACAAGAATAAATCATAAATCAACAATCTGTATGAATATTGCATATCCATTTATGGTTGGTGATATGCTTCTTGATTATGCAAAAGGTAATTTAGATCAAGCTGTCGAATTTCTTATGAAATACGGTATCTATAAGATGCCTGAGACTGAAATAAAAACAAGAGGTTTTGGCACTATGGGCTCTGGTTTTTATGGAAGATCAAAGGGACAAATTAAATCACCATATGGAACTAAAGTAGTAGAAGATGACCCAGAACGAGAAATAAAGCTTTATCCATTAAAAAGATTATTTAATCAGTCTGAAAAAGAAATTAGTTCAATTGACCTAAAATCATGTAATTCATTTCGTTTAACTGAAAACCAAATTTCGCAGCTAACAAATATCAAATATATTTTTAGTGAAAAAGATAAATTAGCAAGGTTCAATCCTGATAATATTTTACTAAAAAACTTAAATCATGAAGAAGATATAATAATATTGGATGATGTCGGTCATTTTCCTTATTTTGAAAGCCCAGATCAGATTAACAAAGTTTTAGAGGATCTAATCTGCTCTCAAGTTTAAGATTTTATATATTGACATAATTTAATTAATATTTTTTTATAAAGCCCATAAGTGTTTCATATGCTTTTTCTTTTTGTAATCCACTAAAAACTTCATGTCTATCATTTTCAAAAATAATATTTTCAACATTATTAAAAATTTTTAATAACATTTTATTCAGATCATTAATTCCTTTTCCAGAAGAACTAAATGGATCTTTAGATCCAGAAATGATGATTACTGGGAGTTCTTTGTTTACACTTTTATAATTATTTTTGTTAGATACTTTTCTTGATCCATCTATCAAAAAATCTGACCAAAGTGAATTAGTTGCTTCAAACCCGCAAAGTTCATCATTAAAATAATCATCGACATTATCAGGGTCTGACGAAATCCAATCATCTTTAGTCCTTTTTGGCTTAAAATTTTTGTTGAAACTTTTATTTGAAATGAAATCCATAATTGGATTGAATGCATCTTTACCATTAAATAAAATAGATACTTTGACGATTATGTAAATTAAATACGTCAAAAATCTTGGCTGTTTTGTTGATCCAGAAAGTATCAAACCTTTAATTGGCAATCCTTCCATGATGGCTGATAGCCCAACCCAAGATCCCATACTGTGAGCAAATAAATATTGATTCAGTTTAGGAAAATCGTTATTGGTTTCATTTATAAGTTCTACTAAGTCGTTTGTAATGATCTCCCATCCATTGGATTCCGCAAATTTACCTTTTTCATAACCATTTTTAACCCATATACCATGACCTCGATGATCTTGAGAGATTACATGATATCCATCTTTATTTAGTTTGTTTATTAACCAGGAATATCTTCTCATGTGCTCGCCCTTGCCATGGGAAATATGGACAATCCCTTTAGGATTATTGATATCAGTCAAAAACTTATAAGTAAATTTTTTACCCATGGCTATGCTTGTGTTCATAATTTATAATAAAATAATACATTAAATACGTATAAAAAATGTCAGAAATATATATAGCTGGAACGGGTATCTGGTATCCAGATGAATCGATAAGCAATGATGAGATAGTTGAATCATTTAATTCATATGTAGATACTTTCAATGCTGCCAACAAAGATGCTATCAGTAATGATCAAACATTAAAACTTGAATATTCTTCAACCGAATTTATTGAGAAAGCATCAGGGATTAAAACAAGGTACGTAATTGATAAAAAAAATATTCTAGATATAAACAAAATGATGCCATCTGTAGTTCATGAGGACGAATCAAAAATGTCAATACATGCAGAAGTTGGTATTAAAGCGGGTTTAAAGGCACTCGAAAATGCTGACATGTCAACATCAGACATAGATGCTGTTATTTTAGGTACCTCACATGCTGCAAGAAACTACCCATCTGTTGCAATTGAAATTCAAAATGAGCTTCAAATTAATGGCTATGCTTATGACATGCTCGTAGGATGCTCCTCAACGACATTTGCTATAAATAATGCTATTAGTGATATATCCTCTGGTATTGCAGATAATATTCTAGTAATCAATCCTGAGATTTCTACACCTTTTGTAAATTATACAAAAAGAGATATACATTTTATTTTTGGTGATGGTTGTGTTGCAACTGTAGTCTCAAAGAATAAAAATTCTAAAAGCTTTAAAGTTATTGATAGAAAATTAATAACTAAATTTTCCAATAATATCAGAAGTGATTGGAGTTATCTTGCAAGAGCAGCTAGTGATGAGAAGTCGTATGATGATTTATTATTTTACCAAAATGGAAACAGTGTTTTCAAAGAAGTATGTCCAATGGTTGCAGAATTTATCACTAATCAATTAAAAGAAAATGACTTATCACACAAAGAAATCAAAAAGTTTTGGTTACATCAAGCCAATGCCCGTATGGTAAATTTAATAGTCTCTAAAATAATAGGATCAAATGATTTTGACACATCTTTAGCACCACTTCCTATTGAAAAATTTGGTAATTTAGCAAGTGCAGGATCAATGTTTGCATTTAATCTTCATAATGATCTTGATCCCGGTGAAAAAGGACTAATATGTTCTTTTGGTGCAGGATATTCAGTATGTTCAATCATCGTAGAAAAAACCTAATAAAAATATATTTAAAACTATAAAACATTTATAATTCGATCATGGGTGAATATGATGCCGTTTGGGTTTTTATTATATCTTTAGTTTTTGTAAGCTTTTATATTTATATAGAAGCAAGGCCAAAAGGATCAAATTTTTTTGGTAATATCTCCAAAACAATAAGTAGATTCTTTAGAAGTAGATAACTTGATAAGTAAAAAACTAAGTGTTTTTGCCTTTACTTTTCTAGCTCTTTTATTGGGTGGACTGTCCTCGTCAAATACTGGTGATGACATCTGGTATCAAGAGCTTACAAAGTCATCTCTAAATCCCCCTGGTTATGTATTTGGAATTGTTTGGCCAATTCTTTATTTATTCATGTCTATAGCTGCATACAGAGCGTTTGAAAAAATATATAAAATATTTTTTGTTCAGCTAGTCTTTAATACCGTATGGTCTTGGTTGTTTTTTGCTTTTCATTTACCAGTAATAGCTTTACTAGATATATGGTTGCTAATATTTTTAAACGTAAAAATAACAATAGTACTTTTTAAAACAGACAGGATATCTACTTTTTTATTCATACCCTATGTTCTTTGGTTATGTTTTGCTTCATATTTGAACCTTTTTATTGTTGTAAACAATTAAATAAAAATTCCAACAATTAAGCCAGTCATACATGATGCAAGAGTTGCTCCAACAAGTGCCTTAAAAGAAACACTTATAAGATCATCTTTTCTTTCAGGAGCCATTGCGGTTATGCCAGATATTAATATACCTACTGAAGATAAATTAGCGAAGCCACACAAACTATAGAAAGTAATTAATTTTGATCTATCTGAAAGTTCGCCGTTATCTAAAGCAGCCAATCTAGGATAAGCAACAAATTCATTAAGAGTAGTTTTAATACCGAGTAATTCTCCTGCAATTACTGCCTCGCTCCAGGGGATACCCATTAACCATGCAATGGGAGCAAAAATATAGCCTAGAATAATTTCTATTGATAAATCAAAACCAAACTGATATGAGACAGCACCTAAAATTGAATTCACAATATATACTAAAGCAATTACAGCAATAAGAATTGTTCCAACACTAACTGCAATACTCGCTCCGTCTGATGCCCCTCTGGTAACTGCATCCATTGTACTTTTGTAAACTTTTGGAACCTTATTCTCATTAAAATCAGTTATTGAATTCGAGGGAACCATGATATTTGCATACATTATTGCCGCAGGAACTGATAAAACTGAAGCAGTTATAAAATGTTGAATCAAATTTTCATTTATAAAAGCATTTTCTAAAATACTTATAAGTGCAACCATTACTGATCCTGCTACGGTTGCCATACCTGCGGTCATTAAAATCAATAATTCTTTATTTGATAATTTGTTTACATATGGTCTTACTAACAAAGGTGCTTCGACTTGACCCACAAATATATTTGCAGCTGCGCCTAAGCCAACTGGCCCTCCAATATTAAAAAGTTTCTGACATGCTTTAGAAATCAAGTTAACAATAAAAGGTAATATTCCCCAATACCAAAGAATTGCAGATATACATGCCATCACAATAATGTATGGAAGAACACCAAATGCAAATGTTTCCAATAATGATCTGTATGGATTTGCATCTTCAGATGGTGGATATCCAAAAACAAAATTTGCACCTTCAATTGTTGCCTCTTGAAGAACTTCAACTGCGCTTCCTAGTAATTCAAAAAAATTAATTATGAAGGGAATTTTAAGCAAGACAATAGCGAGGAGTATTTGAGATAAAACTCCATAAAAAACATACTTATAATTTATTATTTTGTAGTTCTCAGAAAAAGGAAAAGCAATTGATATTAATCCAACAAAACCAACTAGTATCTGAATTAAAAAATATATATCCATCTAATTAATAAAGTTTTATTTCTTTCAGTCTTTTATCTAAAAATTCACTTGCGAGTATGCCTTGATCACAATTATCAAAAACTGATTTCAATATAACTGAAGGTGCTGGATGAAGAAAAAATGGAATACTATATCTTGAATTAAACTCACGTGCTTTATTTTGAATTACTCTATGAGTCGTACTTTTTAGTTTCTTATCAGTAACTAATTGCATCATGTCTCCGATATTACAAACAATTGCTTTTGAGCTAGGTTTAACTTTTATCCATGACCCATCACGATGAAGAACTTCTAGTCCACCCTCCTCAGCACCAATTAACAAAGTTATCAAGTTTATATCTTCATGTGCTCTTGCTCTATGGAGGTTTGATAAAGACTTAATTGGAGGATAATGAATTGACCTTAAGAGTGAATTACCTTTTTCTACCCATGGTTTGAAAAAATTATAGTTAAGTCCGATTGTTTGAGCTATAACTGATAACACATTTATGCCAATTTTTTGTAACTCGTTATAAAGTTCGTCAAAATATATATTAAACTCTGGTAATTGATCTATAACTAAATTTTTTGGGATTTTCTTATCAAATGTCTCATCAATATTTGGTCCGTGATGCCAAAATTCTTTTTGATCAGGTATTTTTTCACCAACTGCTGTTTCAATTCCTTTCGGAGTGTATCCCCTAGCTCCTTTTGAACCGACAGAACTATAAGAATTTTTAATTTCAATATCTAAATTAAAAAAATCTCTTGATAATTCATAGCATTTCTCTACCAATTCGGACGAAAGACCATGATCAGTAATAGAAAAAAAACCGTGATTAGCCAAAGCTTCATTTAACAATTTCACTGCAATAGTATTACCATTTTTTATATCTATAAACGAAAGCTCTGGAATAGAATCTTGCATTTTCTAATATTAACAAAAAAGGCAGTATAAAACTGCCTTTTATGAATACTAAGTTATATCAAAATCTAAGAGTAACTCCTAAATTCATTTGCCACATTGATTGACCATTGTTTGTAGAGTAAAAATAACCATCATCTGGATCAACTCCTGTAATGTTATATCTACCTTGGTCATCAGCACCATCTATTATTATTGCTCTGCTTACATTTCTACTTACCTCTTGCGCCCAGCCCTTTTCATCGTCTAAAAGATTAGCAAGGTTTTGTATGTCAAAGTATGCAATAAGCTTATAATCATCAAATAAATTAATATCTTGTGTAATTCTTAAGTCAATCCTTCCTTGATATGGAGAATCACATGTATTTCTCGGAATAATAACTCCCTTATATTTACTGGTGCATCCATCAGAGTTAACAAAAGCCATTACATCATTTGCAACATCAGAGCTTGAAAATACAACATTAGGATCATCAGTACCAGTAGGAATATATGCTAAATCATATCCGTATCTGCCCTTACCATTAAAAGAATTACCATCTAATGTAATACTATATGGCTCACCGGATTTTCTAAGAGCAAATAGAGAGAATCTAGTATCGCCAAATTCAAAAAACTGGCTAGAGTATGAAAGCGCTAATACTAGTTTATTTTCTGCCATAAAGGATGATCGTGCAGCAGGATAAAGTTCACCATAGCCCCTAGGTTGATAACCATATGATGAGCTATGTTGCGCTGATGTCATAGCACTAACATCTTCTTGCTCCATTCTGGTATAGCCTGCGTACATTTCAATACCATTATCAAAATCTTTTGAAAGTGTAAAAGTAAAGGCCTTACCTCCACCATCACCAGAATTAGTAATATAAGTGTTTTCAACACTATCAGTGATTGGTCTGCCATCAGCTAGGTAGCCTTCCTCTTCATAACTGTAATCTTTGAAAATAACATCCTTATTTGTTCTATCAAGATTATATTCAACACTAAAGTCATAACCATTAGCAGTTTGCATAGCAAGTCTTAGGTTTCCTCTATATACAGAGATGCCCTCAAAATCAGGATCAGTTCCATGTGTAAAACCAAAGAATGCGTCTGAGCTGTCTTTAAGACCACAAGTTGAAGCATCACTTCTTGCCCACCAAAATCTAGGATCAGTTACTCCTGTAACTGCTCCAGAATTTAAATTAGGTATTGGCCCAGCACATGATCTGAGCCTGCTATAAAATGAATCTGCACTAGAACGACCAAAACCATTTCCGAAGAAAACCTTAGGTAATCTGCCCTGAAAAAGTCCATATCCACCAGTAAATTGTGCAGAAACAATTTTTTCGTTTCCACCAAACCAAACATCTGATACATCCATATCAAAAGAAAATCTTGGTTGAGTTAATGAATAACTTACTTGAGCATTATTTCTAAATCCAAATCTACTCTGATACGACTGATTTAGAAGTGTTTGCTGTGGGATATCAAAATCATAATATCTAACACCGAAAGTTAATGTAAAAATATCACTAACTTGAAACTCATCCTGAATATAAAAGACTGTTTCGTCAATATCAAATCTCGCAGCAGGTAAAGCTGGATCATCACGTGTCAAAGAATAAGGTCCACCATGGTCAGTTGCAACCCTAAATACTTCGACTCTATTGAAATTTCCTGCATAATAATCCTCTATTGAACCGAAATTAACTTCACCGGTGTATCTATTAATAAATGAATTATAAATGTTTGATGAATCTGTTTCATAACCAAAAGTTAGATAGTGAGAATCTAAAGCATAATTAACTTTAATTGACATCAATTCTTGATCAACTTTTATTAAATTATGGCCCCTATATCTGTCTCCTCCTATATAAATTATTTCATCGTTATCATAGATATGAAACTCAGGAAATAATCCTCCATAACCTCCGTCTGGATTATTTGCGTCCTGCTCAAAATATCTATCACTGAATCTTATTCTAGTTGACAACCTATCAGACCATGTTGAATATAAATTTATAGTCGTTCTATCTGATTCAGGTGGTATTTCATACCAATTATTTGATGGAATTGGATTTCTTGAGGAATTATATCGAGAATAGTATGAGTCCTCAGTGATTTGATTAACAATATCAAATGAGTGATTATCGTTAATACTTCCTGTTAGCTTAATTATAGATTGTTCTTGTGTTGTAGGATAAGTAACGTTATTAAAATAACCAACATCATATCCATATGTATCAAGTGTAAATGCAGCTATCGCATTCAATTCAGCATTTGTTGTATTGTAAGTATTGACAGATCCAGAATCAGCTGCACCCCATAAATCAGGCCTAACATCTTCACTTTCAGAGTAGCCAATAAAGAAAAACAATTTATCTTTTATAATAGGTCCTGAAAAAGTTATAGCGAGGGCATTTTCTTCAAAATCTGAGTATGCTTCTCCATTTGGGAGGTCACCAATATCTCCCTCATCTCTTTCTGTATAGTATATGGAACCACTAAATTCATTTGTGCCACTTTTAGTAACAGCACTGATAGTTCCTCCTGATGCACCAGCTTTTGAGACATCATATGGTGTAATTTCAACTGCTATTTCATCTACGAAATCAACATCTATTGGGTTTTTCATTGTCGCAAAACCACTATCGTTCAGACCAAATGCGTCATTAAAACTAATTCCATCAATTGTGAAATCGTTTAAACGACCATTTTTACCCATAACAGAAACTTCTGTTTGTCTGGAATAAGCGTTGTTTATTGTTACCCTTGGATCAAACTTAACGTAATCTTGAATGTTTCTTCCTATTGTTGGCATATCCTGAATATCTTGGCTTGTTAAAACAGAACCACTTCTTACTTCAGTTCCAGAAATACGTGAACCAACCACAACAACCTCATCAACATCGGCACCAACAAGATTTGCTGTCAATTTCAAGGGTTCTGTTGAATTTAAAGTTGCTATATTAATTACCTCAGTTTCAAAACCGACTTTAGAAATTGTGATTTTATATGGACCACCAATTGGTAAAAAATTAATATTAAAATTTCCGCCAATTGCAGTAACAGTTTTGGTTGTATTAGTTGGAATGTGAACTGCAGTTATAACAGCATCATCAACATTAACAGTACCTTTAACTCTAGCAGTTGTATCAACACTTGATTCAACTGACAATGCGATTAGTAAAATTGGAAGTAAAGTAAAAAGAAATTTTTTCATAATATCCTCTCAAAAATTATGATTAAATGATATAACAAAAATTGTTTTAGCACTATTACATTTATGTAAATTTTAGGTGAATATTTTAATGATTCAATTCTATTGAATTGAGAATACTTCCATCAATATCTTTTATTTTTAATGAAATACTTTTTTCAAATATCTCCAAAATTGAATAATTGACTTGTGGGTAAGTGACGCCAACTAGATATTTATCAGTTTCATCAAAGGATGAACCTGGTTTATTCATTGATGATGAAGTTATTTCTATAACCTCACCCTTCTTATATATTCCAGCTCGATGCCTGTCTCCAGAAAATAAAATTGTTTTATCTTTGAATTTTTCTATTAAATTAAAAAATTTATCATATTCGTAAGGAAAATTGCTCCACTTTTCAAAACGATGATTTTCAGCAATAATTTGTATAGAACTAAATATGAACAAAAAATCAAACTCGTCTTTTAGCTGATTCTCAAACCATTTCCATTGATCAATTCCTAACATTGTTGCATCTTTATCTCTATTTTCAGTATAGTTACTTTTTTTGCCAACTAGCTCTGATCTAAAAAATCTAGTATCTAGGAAAATAAATTTAAATCTTTTATCAAAGAAAGTTTCATCCCTTGAATAATATATTCCGTCACGATTTGATCTTTCATCATTTTGGGATATTTCCCAAAATTCTAAATATAATTTTTGGGCTTTTCTTTTAAATCTGTAATCTCCTCCTCCATCATTTATTCCAAAATCATGATCATCCCAAATTGCATAGACTTCTAGATCGTTTAAAAAACTTGGGAGAAGTGTCTTTTGCTTATCATAAGCTCTTTTCATTTTTCTGAGGTTACCAAATCGAGAGTCGCCATATACGTTGTCTCCAAGAAATATAAAATAATCTAGCTCCTCTTTTTCAATTGAGTTCCAAATAGGTTGAGGATAATCCTGATCAAGACATGATCCAAGTCCAAATTTTACAGAGTCGGCATTTGCTATATTAATAGCAAAAATTAATAAATAGATTTTTACAGAATTACTTTTCAATTAATTTTTATTGTGTCTGATCCAAAATATTGAATTAAGCAAGATGGAACTTTAATTGAATCACTTCCATTATAATTATTTTCTAAAAGCGCAATTAAACATCTTCCAACAGCTAAGCCTGATCCATTAATGGTATGAGCATAATGGTTTCCATCTTTATTCTTAAATTTAATGTTAGCTCTTCTAGCTTGAAAATCAGTAAAATTCGAACATGATGAAATTTCACGATACTTATTTTGACTAGGCATCCAAACCTCAATATCAAAAGTTTTAGCAGACGAGAAACCTAAATCCCCTGTGCACAATTCTATAATCTGATATGGTAATTCTAATTTATCTAGAATTTCACAAGCATTAGCTAGCAAATCTTGAAGACATTTCATAGATTGCTCTGGTTGAGTAATTTGAACCAATTCTATTTTTTCAAATTGATGTTGTCTTATTAAACCCTTAGTGTCTTTTCCGTAACTACCTGCTTCTGATCTAAAACAAGGTGTATGTGATGTAAGTTTTATAGGTAAATCTTTTTCATTTATAAATTCATTCCTATAAAGATTTGTTAATGGAACTTCAGCTGTTGGAATAAGATAAAGTTTGTCCGAGGCTTTGAATAAATCTTCTTCAAATTTTGGAAGCTGACCTGTTCCAATAAGTGATTCTTCATTTGCCATGAAAGGAACATAATATTCTTCATAACCATTCTTAATTGCAGTATCAAGCATAAAGGTAATCAATGACCGTTGAAGTTTCGATAAGTCACCCTTTAAGACGGCAAATCTAGAGCCTGATAGTTTAGCCGCCAAATCAATATCAATTTTTTTAGTAATTTCCAAATGATTTAACTTATTGGTTGAATCTACACTCCCATGTTGGCTTATAACTTTATTTTCCTCTTCTGAAATACCTTCTGGAACAGATTCATCAGGAATATTTGGTATATCTAGTAAAAGGTTATTCAGACTGAACATAAGTTCCTGAAGACTAAGATCTTTTTGTTCTAAATCAGTATTAATTAAATCAATAGTTTCTTTTAATTTTGATGTATCTTTATCAGCAGCCTTAAGTTTACCGAATTCACTTGAATATTTTTTTCTATCAGATTGAAGTGTTTCAACTTCAACTTGAAGAGTTTTTCTTTTTTCATCAATTGATTTAAAAGATTCCTCATTTAAATCATATCCACGTTTCTTTAATGAAGCTTGAACATTGGAAAAATTTTCTCGAAGTTTTTTTATGTCTATCATTATTTCGTGATTAATGTTCCTAGGTAAGTTGCAACTATTGTTGCAAGCACTGTTAACATTATATATGAAACTCCATAGATTAAATTTGTATTAACTATCAAAATTGTTTGATGTGTAACAGCTGACATTGTAGTAAAAGAACCTAAAAATCCGATAATGAAAAAGTAATATGAGGCATCTTTTGTTGGTATTGATGAACCAAGGACAAGGCCTATTAAAAAACATCCAAGTATATTAATAAGTAGTATTGATATCGTTGATGAAGAGATTAAATATCTGTCAAATAATTCATTAATTCCATATCTCGATATAGCTCCAATAGCGCCTCCAATACCTACAAAAATAAAATTAGTTAACATCGCTTTTAGAAAAATTAATTAAAGTATCAATATTCATATTATCTTTATACTTAATCTGAAGTACATTTTTATCTAAAAACTCAAAATAATAAATTTTTTTATCTTCAAAAATCTTAAAACTTCTTTCATTAATAATTTCAATATTTGAAGGATTTTTTGGGAATCCATTATTAATAAAATCTATAAGATTATTTGAGATATCATCTTTTTTAATAAATCTCTTTTGATTGAAGTCTAGGTCATGAATTTCGATACCTGTCCTATCAACAATATATGTTTCTTTAAATGGTTTATTTATTTCAATCTTAATAGAATTGTCAGAGTTTCTGTAAAATTTTCCATATGACTTATCAAAAACATTATTGATATTATTAAAACTCGTTTGAACAAAGCTGAGGTTATAACTAAAAAAATTATTTAAGGTTTCTGATGAATATGCAGTAAGTGTTGAGTTAAATATTAGTAGTAGAAAAAGTTGAATATGTTTCATTTAATTCCTTTTTGGAACTAAAACTTCTCTCGATCCATTAGAACTCATTTCTGATACAAGACCGGCTTCTTCCATAGTTTCAATCAAACGAGCTGCTCTGTTATAGCCAATTCTCAATTTTCTTTGAACAGCAGAGATTGATGCTCTTCTCGATTCAATTACAAAATTTACCGCTTCATCATATAATTCATCCTGCTCATCCGATGAGCCAGAATCTACTCCTGTCCATCCTGGTATAGGTCCAGTATCTTGTGAAGATGATGTTATCTCATCCACATAATTTGTTTCTGCTCTGGATTTCCAATCATTTACTACTCTGTGAACTTCGTCATCTCCAACAAATGCTCCATGAACTCTGACAGGAACACCAACTCCAGGTGGTAAATACAACATATCACCATAGCCAAGAAGTTGTTCTGCACCTCCCTGGTCAAGAATTGTTCTTGAATCAATTTTTGTTGATACCTGAAAAGCAATTCTTGTTGGGATATTTGCCTTTATTAATCCTGTAATAACGTCAACAGATGGTCTTTGAGTGGCTAAAATAAGATGAATTCCTGCAGCTCGTGCCTTTTGAGCTATTCTCGCAATTAGATGTTCTACTTTTTTTCCAACCAACATCATCATATCTGCAAACTCATCAACAACAACTACTATCGATGGAAGAACTTCTAAATATTCTTCTTCATCTTCATTTAAAGGATTTAGTATCTGCTTACCATTTTTTTCAGCTTCTTGAATTTTCTTGTTAAAACCAGCTAAATTTCTTACGCCCATCATAGACATCAATTTATACCGTCTATCCATCTCAGCTACGCACCACCTTAATCCATTTGAAGCATCTGTCATATCTGTAATGACAGGTGTCAAAAGATGAGGTATCCCATCATATACCGCAAGTTCAAGCATTTTTGGATCAACAAGTATTAACCTAACTTCTTCAGGATCAGATTTAAAAAGCAAACTTAATAACATTGCATTTAAGCCAACCGACTTACCCGAACCTGTTGTTCCAGCAACTAGTAAATGCGGCATTTTTGCCAAGTCCACTACAATTGGATTTCCGGAAATATCCTGACCAAGAGCAACACTTAAATTAGAGGGAGATGATTTAAATGCTTTTGAAGAGAGTATTTCAGTGAGCCTAACCATCTTCCTGTTGTTGTTTGGAATCTCAATACCAACAAATGACTTGCCTTCAATTACCTCAACCACTCTGACACTGCTAACAGACAACGATCGTGCAATATCTTGTGCAATGTTTGTGATCTTGCTGGCTTTTGTTCCAGGTGCTGGTTGTATTTCAAAACGTGTAACTACTGGGCCAGGAAGAACTGATTCAACAGAGGCCTCTATTCCAAATTCTTCTAATTTTGATTCTAATAATTCTGCAATTTGATTAAGTTCATTTTCAGAAAGCGAGCTACCATCATCTAAGGCCCTATCAAGAAGTTCTGTGCTTGGCATTACAGCTTTTTCTTTTTTTTGTTCTTCATTGTTTTCAATATCCTCTTTTTCTACTTCCTTTAACGGTGACTCGGCTTTAATTGGGAGATCAACTTGTTTAAGTTCCTTGGTGGATTCTTCTATCTGTTTTTCTTTAATTTTAGGTTCCATGCTAATTGCTGGTTTAACTGATGCTTTTACTTTATTTTTATTAGTTGTTTTCATCGCATCGACAATTTTTTTCAAATTGTTAAACAACGTTGTAATAAGATTTTTTAAAATTTTTAACAGATTAGATATTAAATCAAGAAATAGCTTTCCGAAAAAAATTACAATTTTTCCCACATAATCAACTACCTTTAACCACGAAAAGTTAAAAGCTAAAGAAGCTGAAGGTATTAGCAATATTATAAGAAAAATTAATGCGCCAATGTCTCCAATTATTGAGGAAAGAGCTAATATAACTTCTTCCCCAATAACACCACCAAAATTATTTAAAAAATAAAAATATCCAATAGAGCAAAAACATGTAAGTAAGAGCAATGAACTTATTAACCTCACAAAAGTTTTATATATCGATGAGTATGGATCCACATAGAATAATATTTGAATTGCCCAAACTGAGCCAATAATTAGAACTAAGAATCCCCCAAGACCAAAAATGGTATACAAAAAATCTGAAATTTTTGCACCCAAAGGTCCACCTAAATTATTTATATCAGCAGATGAGTTCTTGATAAAGAAACCTGAATCTGAAATATCATATGAGACAAGTGAAATAAAAATATACAGGGAAAATGCTATTAGAAAAAAACTTAGAAAATTTAAAAGAGTATTTTTTATATATGGTGGCATTTAAGTATATCTAATTTTTACCCTAATTATAGGCATAAAGCATAACAATTTCTTTATATTCAATTATAATTCAACTGATGTCTGAAAATCACAACAAATTAATTATTTTAGGTTCGGGTCCTGCAGGTTATGCAGCAAGTATTTATGCAGCTAGGGCAGGTCTAAAACCTATAATTGTTGCAGGTATGCAAGAAGGCGGTCAGTTAACAACCACAACAGACGTCGAAAATTGGCCAGGAGACAGTGATGGGTTGCAAGGGCCTGAGTTAATGGAACGAATGAAAAAACATGCACAAGAATTTGATGTTGAAATTGTTAACGATCACATAAATGAAGTTGTTTTAACGGAAAAGCCTTTCAAATTAAATGGCGTTAATGAATATACATGTGATTCACTAATAATTGCTACAGGTGCAAGTGCAATGTATCTTGGTTTGCCCTCAGAAAAAGAGTTTTTAGGTAAGGGTGTTTCTGCCTGTGCAACATGCGATGGTTTTTTTTATAAAGATCAAGATGTTGCTGTTATAGGTGGTGGTAATACTGCTGCTGAAGAAGCCCTTTATTTAGCAAATATATGTTCAAAGGTATACCTTGTTCATCGCAGAGATGAATTAAGAGCTGAGAAAATTTTACAAGATAGAATTTTTAATCAAGAAAAAGCCGGGAAAATAGAAATTTTATGGGATACACAATTAAAAGAGGTTTGTGGAAATGATATGGGAGTAACCTCAATTAAATTAGATAACAATGGAAATGAAATTGTTAAGGATGTTATGGGAGTTTTTATTGCCATTGGTCATAAACCAAATACAGATATATTCAAAGGTCAATTGGATATGGATAATGGTTATATAATTATTAACTCTGGATTGAATGGTTCTGTAACTAGATCGTCTGTAGATGGAGTTTTTGCAGCTGGTGATGTTTCGGATCAAATTTATAGACAAGCTGTAACATCAGCAGGTTTTGGGTGTATGGCTGCTCTTGATGCGGAAAAATATTTATCTGAATCCTAAAAATGAAATATAAAGGCTATCTTGTCAGAGAAAAGGACGAATTATTTAGTGGCTCATTAGAAGAAATTGATATGCCATCAATTGAATCAGGTAGGGTTTTAATTAAAGTGCACTACTCATCACTCAATTATAAAGATGCCCTTGCAGCAACCGGTGCTAAGGGAGTAGTAAGGTCTTATCCATTTGTTCCAGGTATTGACGTTGCAGGTGAGATAATAGAATCTATGTCTCCTAATTTTTCTATTGGAGATAATGTTCTTGCAACTGGCTATAAAATTGGTATGTCAGAATTTGGTGGTTTTGGAGAAATTGTTCACCTACCCTCTGAATGGGTTATAAAAATGCCAGTAAAACTTGATTATGTAAAAGCAATGTCATATGGAACAGCTGGAATTACAGCTGCAGCATGTGTAAAAAAAATTACTGATGCAGATTGTTCGAAAGATTTACCAGTAATTGTATCTGGCTCAACTGGAGGTGTTGGATCAGTGGCCGTAGGAATATTATCAAAATTAGGTTATGAAGTTCACGCAATTTCAGGCAAATCCTCAAAAGAAAAAGTATTAAAGATGATGGGTGCTAGCAAAGTATTAGATAGAGAGATGTATATGTCTGAACCTATAAAGCCAATGGATAAAAGTTTATATTCTGCAGCAGTTGATACTGTTGGTGGTGATATATTATCTAAAATTATTACAATGATTTCTAATCAGGGTGTAGTTTCTTGCTGCGGAAATGTTGCTGGGCCAAAATTTTCATCATCAGTATTTCCATTTATTTTGAGAGGAATCCAACTATCTGGAATTGATTCTGCTGAATCATCAATACATTTAAAGAGAGAATTATGGGATTTATTGTCTGAAGAATGGTCGTTAGATCTATTAAATCAAACCAAAATAGTTGGAATATCAATAATCGATAAAGAAATTGATAAAATTCTAAAAGGAAATCAAATTGGAAGAGTTGTAATAAAACATGGAGAATAATTATGAATGATGATTACAAAGATAGTTACGAATCAGATGAAGCAAACCTTGATAGCAAAAGTGATGCAAAGGTTATTTTATTTCTAATTATTGTTGCTGTAATTGCTATGACTTATTGGGTAGCGGTTCAATAATCTACCTTGGTTTCATTCTCATTCCAGAATCTAATCGAATTGTCTCACCATTAAGATAACTATTTTCAACAATGTGAACTGCTAAATCTGCAAATTCATATGGCATTCCAAATCTATGAGGAAATTGTGTAGATTCTAAAAGAGGATCTCTGACCTTGTCAGGTGCCAGCTGCATCAGAGGTGTATCAAAAATTCCAGGAGCAATTGTACATACTCTTATAGCGTGTCTAGCTAAATCTCTAGCAGCTGTTATTGTCAAACCTATTACTCCTGCTTTTGATGCGCTATATGCAGATTGCCCAATTTGACCCTCTATTCCTGCAATTGAAGCTGTGTTAATAATGACTCCCTTCTCTCCTTTTTCATCTGGTTCATTTTTATCCATTAATTCAGCTGCGAGTCTCATTACATTAAAAGTACCAACAAGATTCAAGTTAATAATAAATTGAAATGCATCAAGTGAATGGGGTTCGTCTTTTCCTAATATTCTTCCAGGATAGCCTGTGCCAGCACAGTTTACTGCTATATGAAGTGAACCAAATCTCTCTTTGATATTATCAACTGCATTAATGACTGGATCCTCTGTCATAATATCTGTCGATATAAATATTACATTATCATCACCCAAATTTTGAATGAGTTCTTTAGCCTTGTCTTCATTAATATCTAAGATAACTACTTTAGCCCCATTTTTAACAAAGGCCTCTACTGTTGCCTGTCCTAAACCAGAGGCTCCCCCGGTAACTAATGCAATTTTATTATTAAGGTCCATATTGTCTCCATGAATATTGTTAAAAATTATAACTTTTTTTTATCAAAAAATAATATATACATTTTTTGGCACACTAATTGCATACATATAAATGAGTATACTTTTAAGGAGATATAAATGAAAAAAATATTACTTTTATTAACTATGGTCTCTTTACCTACATTTGCCTCAGTTAGTGCGAATGTAAGTATTGCATCTGACTATATATGGAGAGGAATGACCCAAACTGATGGTATTGCTGTTTCAGGTGGATTTGATTATGCCGCCGACAGTGGATTCTATGCAGGTATATGGGGTTCTAATGTTAACTTTAATGATAGTACGGGTGAAGGTAACGGTGCTGAATTTGACTATTATTTTGGGTACGGTTTTGAGATGGGTGGAATTGGCGTAGATTTAGGATACGTCTCTTTTGACTATCCTGGAAATAATGATGGTCTTGATTTCGAAGAAATCGTTTTAGGACTCAGCATGGGTGATCTTGGATTAACTTTTGCATCAGGTGTAGATGGTGCTCCAGATTACACAGAAGTGTCATATGGTTTTGGACCAATTGGCGTTTCATATGGTCAGTATGATGATTACGGAGATAATCTCGCTATATCATATGGTTTTTCATGTGGTTCATATGATTGTGGAATCGGTTATTATGATTTTTCTGATGACGGTTATGGTGGAGATGAAGACGCTGTAGTTTTCTCAGTTTCTGCTAGCCTATAAATTAAATGAAATTAGTCAGCGCTATTATCAAACCTTTCAAACTTCAAGAAGTTAGAGAGTCTTTGGTTGGTGCTGGCATTGAGGGTCTTACTATCACGGAAGTGAAAGGTTACGGAAGACAAAAAGGACATACGGAGATGTATAGAGGCGCAGAATATTCTGTAGATACCTTACCAAAAATGAGATTGGATATACTCGTTGATAATGACAATCTTGAAACTGTAAAAGATGTAATTTTAAAGTCAGCTGCTACAGGGAAAATTGGTGACGGTAAGATATTTGTAACTACCATCGATGATGTTATTAGGATTAGAACTGGTGAAACCGGTTCTGACGCTATTTAAATATTTAAAGGAGAGAAAAAATGGAAGAAATTAAATTTGCATTAGATACATTCTATGCAGTAATGGCTGGTGCCCTCGTTATGTGGATGGCAGCAGGATTTACAATGCTTGAAGCAGGAATGGTTCAAAAGAAAGATGTATCTGAAATTGTTACTAAAAACCTAGGACTATATTCAATTGCATGTATTATGTATTTGGTCTGTGGTTTTGCACTTATGTATTCTGGAAGTAGCTACTTCAGTGGCTTATTCCCTAATTTAGGAACTTCAGTAGGTCTATCAATGGCCACAGAGGTTGATCCTATGATGTATGGTTCAGACGGTTCAATAGAAGGTGGAGATTTTGTTGGGTACTATTCTCATCAAGCTGACTTCTTTTTCCAAGTAGTTTTTGTTGCGACAGCAATGTCGATCGTATCAGGAGCTGTTGCTGGAAGAATGAAAATGTTACCTTTCTTTTTATTTGCAATTGTTCTAACTGGTTTTATTTATCCAACTCAAGGATATTGGAACTGGGGCGGAGGTTTTGGAGAACTAGGAATTTCATACTCAGACTATGCAGGTTCAGGAACAGTTCACTTGTGTGGAGCTGCTGCAGCAATGGCAGTTGTTACTGTTCTAGGTCCAAGAAATGGTAAATATGCATATGACGGTACACCAAATCCAATGCCAGGATCAAATATTCCAATGGCCGCATTAGGTGCATGGATATTATGGTTAGGTTGGTTTGGATTTAATGGTGGTTCTGAACTAAAAGTCTCTGAAGTTAGCAGTGCTACAGCAGTTAGCCAAGTGTTTTTAAATACTAATATGGCTGCAGCTGGTGGAGTTTTAACGGCGATGCTTATGAGTCTAATAATGACAGGTAAAATGGATGTAACAATGGCTATAAACGGAGCTATTGCTGGATTAGTATCTATTACAGCTGATCCATTAAGTCCTTCTGGCGGTATGGCTATTTTAGTTGGTGCTATCGGTGGAGCTATTGTCTACTTCTCAATTGTGTTTCTTGAAAATGCAGGTGTGGATGATCCTGTAGGTGCGATATCTGCTCACGGTACTGTTGGAATCTTTGGTGTTCTTGCAGTTGCATTTACTGGTGGTGCATCATTTATGGGGCAACTAATTGGTGTTCTTATGATTGCTGGATTCACATATTTAGCAAGTCTAGGAACTATTTTAGTAATTGATAAACTAATATTGCCAATTAGAGCATCAGATGCTGAACAAGAGGCTGGTCTCGATATCTCTGAGGTAGGTATAGAAGCTTATCCAGAGTTTAAATAATTTAATAATTATGACTGTCATAGTGCTCCCCCAATAACTAAGTCAGAATATTAAATTTTTTAGAGAAGAGTTACGAAAGTAGCTCTTCTCTTTTTTTTATCTAGCTATTGTTGGATTGCTGTATTGATCGAGTAAGTATGGTTCCATCTCCTCAGGTATCTGTTTCAATCTATCATTTAGAAATTCAATAGATTCGTCAATTTTAGAGGATTCGAAATTTTTTTTATTCAATTTTCCTTGCATTATCGCAGCTGCATAATTAGTTGATTGTAATTTATACGAATCTTTTATCGCATTAGTGATCTGATCGGAACAATGTTCATATGAATCTTCGTTAAAAATAATTTTATTCCCAATAATTAGATTAACATCCCCTTTTTGACCAACTATTCCTTCAAAAATACTCTTTAAATCTTCTTTCCTATCCTTCTCATAAGATTGACTAAGATCTGTAAGAAACAATTCTTGTGCTTTAAGAATATCATTTGGATCTTTCTCATAGGATATTGCGACTGGGATAACATTTAAATCATTTAAGTACTTATTAATAGAGGTTTTTTTTCTGCCATGTAAATGGATCATCTTTATGACCGAAGGATCTGTGAAGTCATTTCCATCTTTTGATCTGCCTTGTTTTTGAGCAATCCAAATGGATTCATTTTTATTTTTAATTGCATTAAAGATAAATTCTGAAGCCAGATTTAAACTTTTATATATATCCCTTTTAGATTTATCACTTCTATCAATAATAAAACTTTTATTTAATCTCATTAGATCAGAAGCCCATTTTTCACTCAATAGATTATTGCCGACTGCGTTATAAGTGGTTTTAAATTTGTTTTGATGAAGAATTAAGTTCAACAAAGCTGAATCAAGAGTTATGTCTCTATGATTAGAAATGAATAAATATCCTTTATCTTTATCTAAGTTTTCAATACCTGAAACGGTAAACTTGTTAATTGAATTTTTAACAACTTTTAAAACAATAGACTCAAATTCGTTTTGATAATCAGATACATTTTTAATTTTTTTAATTTTATTTTTTAAAAAAATACTTAAAATTTTTCTTGAAAATGGAAGGAATCTTAACCGATTAAATCCACCACTAGATAATAGCATTTTTAAAAATCTTCTATTATCAGATAACTCTGCTAGCACTTGACTAACTTCACTATCGAAATACGGTCGTATAGAGTCGAACTTTTTCACTGAAAAATTTTAACTTATTATTAAATGCATATATTTTACATTAATAATGTATACAATATCGATGAATGAAAAGTTATCTTAAATACGACGGACTTGAAATATTAGCTCATAGAGGTGGAGCTATAGAATCATTTGAAAATACTATAGAGTCCTTCGAATATTCCATATCTTTAGGTTGTAAGTATATTGAAACAGATGTTCAAGTATCATCAGATGGAATACCCTATATTTTTCATGACGATGATCTTAAAAGAATTTGTGGTATTCCAAAAAAATTTGATAGTCTCTCAAGCCAAGATATAGATAAAATTAGCATATTCGATGGTCATAAAATTCCTAGATTGAATGACGTTCTTGAAATATTTCCTGACACAAAATTCCAAATTGACTTCAAAACAGATGAAGTTGTTCAGCCAGCACTTGATGTTATCAGCAGATCAAAAGCTTCTGAAAGAGTCTGTATTGCAAGCTTTAATAGTAAAAGATTAGAAGGTGTTAGAGAAAGTCATCCAAATTTATGTATTTCAATGGGTCCAAATGAAGTTTATAGAACACTGGCTGCAAGTTTTAATCTTTATAAAAAAAATATACCCGGTGACTGTCTACAAATCCCCATGAGCTACTATGGCATTAGAGTAGTTACACAAAGGTTTGTTAATTTTTTAAAATCAAAAGGATTAAAAGTAATGGTTTGGACAATTAATGATGTTAAAACATTTAAATTTCTGATTGATTTAAATGTTGATGGAATAATTACTGATAAACCAAAACTTTTATTTGAGACTCTTAAAAAATCTAAAGATACTTTTTAAATAGTCTTGTTATTACAGCATACATAGGAATAATTATTGCTGTTGTAATGAGTATTTCTGTTGTAACCGAATAATCGATAAGACTTCTTATTAAAGGCGCGATAATTAGAGCGGTGATTGCACCTAAAATGCTATAAAAAATTATTGATTTCTTACTAAACAGCTTCATGATATTCATCCACAAAATATAAAAATATAAATCCTAATACAAATAGTACTATCAACGGTATTAAAGCAATTTTTAAATCGTTAAAAGCAACAAGAAAAATATTTATAAGCAAGGGGCCAACAACTGATCCAGCTCTTCCAAAAGTATTATAGAATCCAAAAAACTCACCAGATTTGGCTTCTGGAATGATTTTAGCAAACAAGCTTCTCGAGGATGCCTGAATTCCTCCTTGAACAGATCCAATAAGGCCAGCAAGAATATAGAATTCAGTTGCATTTGTTAAGAACATTGAAAAAATTACAGCTCCAATGTAGACACCTATTGTTATATAAATTGTGAGTTTATCTCCATATTTTGTTGAAAATATACTCCAAAGAAATGTACATGGTGCAGCAACAAATTGAACTAAAATTAATGCAGTTATTATTGATTCTTGCCCTATTCCAATTCCATCTCCAAACATTGCAGCTAAAGACATAATTGTATGCACACCATCAATATAAAGAAAAAAGGCAACTAAAAAAATGACTATATTTTTTCTTGATGAGATATCTTTAAATGTTTTATAAATTTGATTGAAAGATTCTTTTAAATTATTTTCTTCAATTGGTTTTTGATCATAGTTAAAAATTAAAGGTAATGTAAAAAGTATCCACCACACTCCGACAGTTACAAAGGACCATTTAATTGCACTCACGTTATCTTCTAATCCAAAAAATGATGGATTAAGAACCATAAACGAATTTACAACAAAAAGGATTCCCCCACCTAAGTAACCAATTGAATAACCTAAACCTGATATTTTGCTTACATTAGAATTATCTGAAATGAAAATTAGAATTTTGTCGTATAGAACTATAGCTGCTGAAAAACAGAATAATGATATTCCATACAAAATTAAAGCAATTATCCAACTATTTGCATCAATAAAATAAAAAGAACAAACAATTAATGCTCCAAAGAAACTGAAAACTACAAAGAAAGTTTTTGTAAGGTTTTTAACATCCGTAATAGCTCCAACTATTGGCATGCCAACTAAAATAAATAAATTAATTATTGTTAATCCTGCTGTGTAATATTTTGTAGATGTAATTTCATCAATATCAGCCGTCCAATAGCTAGCAAAAAATAGTGGAAAAAATGCAGCAATAATTGTTGTTGCAAATGCAGAATTACCAGCGTCATATGCAATCCAAGATTTAATCTCTTTATTGTATTTGACTATTCCTTGTTGATTCATGTTTATGACTTATAGATTTAACTATCTTATAATAAATTGAAAGTATACATGTGAATATAATGTTATATTTTTTGAGGAGTTTTCATGGACGATAACAATACAGTTAAATACGGTAGCTTTTTTGCAATTGGGATTGGTTTGATTGTTCTTGCTTTAGGAATTGGAGCTTGGAAATTTTTTTAACCAGGTGGCCAATTTAAAGACCTTCCAGACAACAAGTGAATATGTAAGTGAAAAACACTTTGTCCTGCCTTAGCTCCATTGTTAACCACTAGTCGAAAGGTTTCATCAAGACCTAAATCTTCAGCAACTTTGCCAGCAACAAGCATTAAATGACCAAGGATTTCTTGATCTTCTTGAGTTGAATCAGATAATTTTGGTATTACTTTTTTTGGAATTATTAATAAATGTGTTGGTGCCTGAGGGTTAATATCCTTAATCACAAAAGAAATGTCATCTTCATATAATATTTCAGACGGTATTTCTTTATTTATTATTTTTTCAAATAATGTAGATGACATAAGAGACTAGAGGAAATTCCTAAAGAATCTAAAACCAATATAAAAAATTGCTGCTGTCATAATGATTGCCAACAACACTATCAGTAAATCTCTTAGAGTTTGAAGAAATCTGCCTTGCCTGCTCGCTTTGATTAATTGGAAAAGTAAAAATAAAACTGCTATTGAGCTGACAACTAATATGAACATACTTAACATAATTTTATCCTAATAATGAACCAACACCCGTTACAAGTAATGCTAGAGCAGTTCCCCAACATGCACATGCTATAACGTCTGCAATGTAAAATCTTACAGCTTTTAGATCAGAAATTCCAAGTAAAAATGGAACTATTGGTCTAATTGCAGGCACAAACCTTCCTAAGATTACTGTATAAGACCCAGTTTTATCTAAAAAATTTTGAGCCCTTTTAATAGTCTTTTCTCTTTTCACCATAAATTTTGACGATAGAAGGCTTGGTCCAACCGTTTTTCCAAAAAAGAAACCAGATACATCACCAAGGTGCGCGCCTAACATTGCTATTAGTACAATTGAATATAAAGGTAGAAGTTCCATATTAAATACAAATATACAAACCGAAAATAAAATCGCACTTGAAACAATAATTCCAGAAAGGATAAAAGACTCCATAAATGCAAACATAAATATAGCTATCCAAGCTAATTCATTATTGTTACTTAAAAAAGATTCAATATTTTCAAACATAAGATTTTTAAAATGATATTTTACTTCAATATATTTAAGGTGTGATATAAATTAAACTAAATAATTGCTTATGAAAAATATAGAAGAATTTATAGTAAAGGTATCTGAAAAAGATATTGATTTACTAAATAAAAAGATAGATCTAACAAGATGGCCTGATGAAATAAATCATAAATGGTCTCATGGAACGGATCTTATTTTCTTAAAAGAACTGACTAATTATTGGCGAAATGAATTTAATTGGCGAGATCATGAAAAGAAAATTAATGACATTGGTAGTTTCAGATATACAACTAAGTCTGGACTTAAGCTTCACTTCCTTCATTCAAAGTCAAACAACGATAACGCTATTCCACTTGTAATGACTCATGGTTGGCCTGGAAGCATCCAAGAATTTTTAAAAATAATACCAATAATCCAAAACTCTGATATACCAATTGATATCATTTGCCCTTCTCTGCCAGGATTTGGATTTTCCGATAAACCAAAAGAAGTTGGTATGGATTCCAAACAGATTGCTATTTTGCAACATGAGCTTCTAATAGCTCTTGGATATGATAAATATATTGTTCAAGGTGGTGACTGGGGAGCTACCATAAGCAAATGGATGGCTGAACTTTATCCAGATCATTGTATTGGCATTCACCTTAATATGATTATTGCTTGGCCACCTGCTGATAAAGACCCATTAGAAAATACCTCACAAGAAGAACAAAAATTAATGGCAAATTATGAAAAATATAAAGAACAAGGAGTTGGATACTTTGAAATACAAAAAACAAAACCACAAACACTTGGTTATGGCTTAAATGACTCTCCTGTTGGACTTGCTGCATGGATTGTAGAGAAGTTTTATGGCTGGTTTGATGGTGAAGAGAATAAACTAGTTGTTTCTAATGATGAAGTTTTAGCAATAGTATCTTTGTATTGGTTTAGTGAATCAATAACTTCATCAACAAGGTTATATAAAGAAAATGGAGATTTGGGATTTTCTTTTGAGAGCATTAAACAACCTATGGCAGGCGCAGTTTTTGAAAGAGACTTAATTGCACCTCCAAGAGCATGGGCTGAAGAAATCTATAATGTGGTTCAATGGAATACTCACAAAGGCGGACATTTTGCAGCTTTAGAGCAACCTGAATCACTTTCTATGGATATTATAGAATTTATAAAGAAACTAAAGATTTAATTTTTCTAGAACATCAGCAAAAGAAACGTATTTAAAATTCTGTCTCTTAACCTTATTTTTACCATCATTTGTTCCATCCTGCAGGACAAATAAACCCATAGGATATTTATTACCAAAATTGAAGTTAATAACATCAATACCATCAGTGTCATTAACATTATCAATGTCCTTGTTACTACCAACTTTAAAACTGCCTAGGTAGTTATAAGGCTCTTGTCGATTATAAATATTAAAAGAACTATCACCTTGAGATGAAACGATAACATAGCCATCTTTTTCAGAAGACTTATAAACTGTTACACCTTCAGGATCATCATCTATATTTCCAGATCTATTATCAATAATAATAGGACTTGAAAAATCTAACTCGTTATTTATTTTATAGGCTCTTAAAATACCTCTATCTTGTTCTTCAGATATGAAAAGAGTTCTGTTTTCATCGTCGTAAACACATCCCTCAGATTGAGTTGCATTTCCATTATTAAATGTTGTTATAAGAGTCATTCCAAAGGGACCATAATTCCACATCTGTACCTTTGATCCCTCATCTTCTGTTAGAAATGCTATTAATCCAAATCTTGAATCAATGCCTGCACAAACTCCATAAACTACCATGTTTGCTTTAGCATTTATGTATGGCTCTTTTGAAATTTCAAAATTATTATCCTTTATAGCCTTATCAATATTAGTGTCTTTATATACCCAAATATCAAGTGTGTTTGTAGTTCTATTTGATGCAAAGATAAATGAATAACTACCTATGTCTTTGTTATCATCATCAGTAACATTCATTGTTCTAACATCAATATTATTGATATCTCCAATTTCTGTGTAGCCTATTTTTTCGGCCTTTAAGTTATATGTATATATGCCACTTCTCTTATCTGTTCCAAATACTAGTGATCTATCTGGATTTAATTTATTTAGCCAAATGGCAGGATCATCTGCAGCATCTCCTTTTGAAATTACTTGAGGAGTCTCGTCGATTGCAGGAACTATATGAATAATCTTATCTATAGGATCAGATATTGCAGATAATGAATATATAAGTAATATTGTGAATAAGTATTTCATTTCTTATAAAAATAAGGCAAGTTAAAGACTTGCCTTATTATTTAAATTTATTTGAATTATAAATTATATCTTATGCCAATTGAATAGGTTGTTCCATACTCGTCATATTGAGATAATCTGTTTGGAGTTCCCCAATAGTAAAACTCTGGTTCATCAGTTATGTTATTGATATCAAATTTAAGACTTAGATTGTCATTAATTTTATATTTAAGATTAAAATCAATTTGAGTGTGATCATCTGTGTACCTAATATTATTATTATCTAAATCCTCTTGAATGGTTTCGCTATCATCATCTGCAAGGTAATCTAAATAAGGCGATCTTGAAACAGACGATAGCCTTATATCAAATTTATTTTTATCGTAACCAATAGAGATATTAGAAACATCTTCTGATAATTTTCTGAATGGAAATGTTACAGTTCCATTATCTACATCTAATGATGAAGTTCCATCAGTAGTAGTAAAGTTCATTGAAACAAACAGGCCATCAAAGGGTTCTGGCAGCATATTTAGCTCTTGAAATATATTTAATTCAAAACCATCAACATCAGAGTCATCTGTATTTACAAATGTCAATAATTCGTCAAAAAGCAAACCATTTACTGTTGTATTAGCCACTGCAAGTGGATAAATTGCATTTTCGATATCTTTCTTAAAATATCCAAATGATGCGAAAGAGCCATCACCGTAATATTCAATTGATAAATCAAAATTAGTTGCTTCATACGGGTCAAGATCTGGGTTACCCATCTCACCTCGATAATTACCATCATCTCTTTCTCTTATATCTGCTATCAAGTTTGCTTGACCAAAACCCGGTCTAGATAATGCTCTCCATATTGCACCTCTAATGATAGTTTGATCATCTAAGAAATATTTAACATTTAAACTTGGCGAGACAAACGTGTAACTCTTTGATGCTGTTAACACATCATCTACATCACCATCATTATATCCAAGAGTATCGAAATCAGTATCTTCAACCCTAATACCTGCTATAACAATTGCCTTATCAAAATCCATTGTACCCATAAAATATATCGCGGTAATATCTTCATTTGTTGTAAAGTCTTCTTCAAAGTTATCATAA
Organism: uncultured SAR86 cluster bacterium; assembly: GCA_902586925.1. Taxonomy (GTDB): domain Bacteria; phylum Pseudomonadota; class Gammaproteobacteria; order Magnimaribacterales; family D2472; genus SAR86A. The sequence continues at coordinate 158,244 of CACIJE010000002.1, forward strand.
TCAGGACCACCAGTGTATTGACCCTTTCTTGCATATAAAAGATTTTCATCAGCATGAGGACCGTACTGTTGTCCGGCGAATGGCCAAGATCTTATGTATGGTCCAAATTCAGATTGAAGTAAAGCTTGCACATTATCATCATCAACTTCTATTTGATTGCTATCACCTTTTTTCTCTCTAGACTTATATTTAAAACCATATTTTACTGTTGTTGGAACATCCATAAACGTAAATCCATCTTTCGTCATATCTATACTAAACGCTGTTTCAGTATCTTTGATTAAACTCCAATCTTCTTCCCATGCATCAACATTTAAATCAGCATAAAGCACACCTTGAGCATATGATGAGAGAGATAAACCGACTTTTTGAGGATCTTGATAAAAGAATGAGCCACAAGGACCTCCGCAATCATCAGTATCAATTCTATCGCTTCTAAATGTTACATCAACATTATCTGTATCATTTTCTTCAGCGTAAGAGTGACTAAACTGCACTTCTGCGAACCAGCCGTTTATCAATGTCTCACCGCCCAATATCACAGTTCTTATTTCACGTGTTTCTATTCTTTTTCTAACTTCAGCATCTCTTCTAACTCTATTAATCTCGCTTGAGCCTGCATATACGTTACCGGTTCTAAGAGAGCCAAATTCTTCTTTATTCCTTAATTCATCATCATCATATTTGTTATATAAAAGATTTGCATAAATTGATGTATCGTCATCTATCATCATATCGATATCATATGTAACACCTGTTCTTTCTCTTGTTAAATCATAAAACCTCATCTCCCAATCATCATCAAGAAAGATATTTCCGTCGTCTGTATCCCAAGCTGGAAAACCGGTTTCGTTGTTGTAGGTAACAATCTGCTTAGATGCGTATGTAACACCAAGAACATGTCCAATATTTTTATTAATCATTGAACCATAAGTAAACGCCATTTTTGGATTATCAGAATTTTTAGATTGCTCATTGTATGAAGTGTCTGCTTTAAATTTTAGAAGTGTTCCGTCAATTGAAGTAGCTCTTTTAGTATTAAACTCAATTCTTCCGCCAATTGAGTCAGCATCTTTATCTGCTGTTAGTGTCTTGTATACTTCTATTGAATCTAGCAATTCAGTTGGCAGACCATCAAGCATAACAGCCCTACCTCCCTCTGGAGCAGGAACAAGAGCACCGTTAACTGCAATTGAATTAAGATCACCAGATATACCTCTTATATTTACATATCTGCCTTCGCCTTGATCGTTTTCAACTGAAATACCTGATAGTCTTCTTATGGCTTCAGCTGCTGTTGTATCTGGAAAGTCACCTAAAGCATCAGAATCTACGACAGAAACAATTAAATTTGATTGTCTTTGTTTTTCAATAGCAGAAACAATACTAGCTTTTGTACCAACTACTACAACTTCTTCAACTTGCTCATCGTTAGTATTATTTTCTGACTCTTGAGAAAATAAAGATAGTGATAGAAACAATGGGAATATATATTTTTTCATGAAATCTCCAATATAATGCAAAAATTTTAAATTTAGAGTGCAACAGAAATATCATTAATTTGTGAACATTATGTGAATTTTTAAGTTCTTTTATGTTTACATTTATAGACATTTGTCCATAATTAAATAGTGGAGACTTTAGCAAAACAAGACAGAAGCAAAGAAAGAATTAATAAAATAATTGATGCTGCAATTAATATTGTTGAAGATGGTGAGATTGATGATCTTACTCTTGCAAAAGTAGCAGAAAAATCTGGTTTAAAAAGAACATCCACTTATAAATTCATACCAACTGTAGATTTCTTAAAAAAACTAATAATCTTAAAATGTATTAATGAATGTCTAGAAAACTTTTCAAAAAACATCTTAAGTGATAGTGATAAAGGAGATCTTATAAAAGTTACAAATTATATTATTTATAATATTTATGAATATTTCTTTTATTCTTCAATAGCACAAAAATTAATTCTTAGTAATACCATAAATCCGCCTTTAGACTCAGATTCAATTCATCAGTTAGGTAATGTCATTCAAGAAACTTACGAAGAATCCATAAGTCTCGATAATGTTTTTAATAAAGAAGGTGTTTGCAGAGTTGTAGCTCAAATTATTCTTTCAATATTTTCATTAAACACAAAAGAAAGTGGTAAATTAAATGATATTGGAAAAATTGAAGCATCTAGAGCTGTGGTCGCATACATGACCAGCTGGATAAAGAGGTAAAATCAAACTCCGAATATTATTCTTAGAAAAACCCAATACAAGATTGTTAAAAAAGCTCCAATTGGAATTGTTATCAACCATGAAGTAATAATTCTCGTTATTGACTTAGTATTTAAATGTTTAGCCCCTTTTGCCAATCCAACTCCAATAACTCCTCCAACTAATGTATGAGTAGTTGAAATTGGAAATCCAACGTAGGAAGCAACAACAACTGTAGTTGCTGTCGCAAGTTCAGCTGAAAAACCAAGACTAGGCTTTAATGCAGTAATTTTTTCTCCTACAGTTTTTATTACATTTTTTCCAAGCATGCTTAAACCAAAAACAATCCCTGTTGCACCTAAAAAAAGAATCCAAGCTTGAACTGGAGACGAAGTATCTATAATACCATTTGAATTTACAGTGGAGACGATTGCAGCAAGAGGTCCAATTGCATTAGCAACATCATTTGAGCCATGAGCAAAAGCCATTGCACATGCCGAGACAATCATTAAAATTGCAAATGCAGATTCAATTCCATTTTCTTTGATTTTTGAAAAATTCTGTCTTAAAAGAGTATAAGTAATTGCAGCTGCAATAATTCCAAAAATTGAACTAAACATGTATACATCTGACTCTGATAACTCAAGTCCTATATTTTTCAGTCCTTTTCTTGCTATAACTAATGAAATAATAAAAGCAACATAAAAACTATATATAGGTATTATTTTAACGGCTCTTCCACCTGGATTAGTACTATCAAGAATGGATTTTTTTGCACTTAAATAAATTAAAAATGCTAGTAATCCTGCAATTACTGGCGATGTTACCCAACTTGAAGCTATGCCACCTACTGTCCCCCAAGATACATAACTCACTCCTTTTGAAATTGAAACAAAACCAATTATTGCACCAACGATTGAATGAGTTGTAGAGACTGGCCAGCCTCTTCTTGAGGCAATAATTAACCATGTTCCTGCGGCTAATAATGACGATAACATTCCAATAATAAATTTATTTGCATCCTCATAAATTGTTGGATCAACAATTCCTTTTCTTATTGTTGAGGTAACTTCACCACCTCCAAAATATGCTCCAAGAAATTCAAATATTGCAGCAATAATAATAGCCTGTTTTAGAGTAATTGCCTTGCTTCCAACTGAAGTTCCCATAGCATTTGCAACATCATTAGCACCTATTCCATATGCCATAAAGAACCCAACTATAGATGCTATAATTACTATTGCAAGAGGACTTAAGAACAGAGTTTCCATATTATTAATGAGAAAAAATTTTACGCTTAAATGTTATCATTTGTGTTGAGAATATAAAACTTTTAGGTGTCGTCTAATTTAAATATAAAATGAAAATTATAAATTTAGATCAAACTGATTATAAAAAACTTGATGCAAAATCTTACGATTTAGAAAAAAGAAGACTAAGAATTGAATTTTTGAAACTTCAAGAAGATGTGATTAAAAATAATAGAAGAATATGTATCGTATTTGAAGGCAGAGACACTGCTGGCAAAAGTACAGCAATTAGATTCTTTTCAGAATACTTAATGCCAAAACATTTTAATTACATTCAGCTAGGAATTCCAACAAAATGGGAATCATCTCACTGGTTCCAGAGATGGAAAAAGGTAATTCCAAATAGCGGTCAAATTTCATTTCTTGACAGATCTTGGTATACACGAGCAATAACTGAACCCATTATGGGTTATTGCACTGAAAATCAATACAGAGCGTTTATGAAAAAAGTTAATAATTGGGAAGAGCAATTAATAAGTGATGGAGTTGAATTAACAAAATTTTATTTTTCACTATCAAAAGATCAACAAAAAATTAGAATGAAAGCAAGAAAAAATTCTGAACTTAAGTATTGGAAGCTTACAAAAAATGATGAAAAAGTAATTACTAAGTGGAACGCCTTCACATTATACAAAGAGCAGATGTTTGAAAAAACTGGAACTGAAGTTAGTCCATGGGTTTCAATTAATTCGAATAATAAAATGATTGCGCGGTTAACATCACTAAGATATCTATTGAATAAAACTGAATATCATGGGAAGAAGATTCTTAAGCCTGCAAAATGGTCAAAGTCTCTAAATAATTATTCAACAAATCTAGAAGGAGTAAAATTTGACAACCTTTCATATGAGCAATTTATGATCATAAGCAAATATAGCGACGACATATAATGAAAATTGCTTCCGTAGATATTGGCACAAATGCAGTAAAATCTAAGATTTTTGAAACAACACCCACCTCAATTAATTTTATTGATGGAATACGTTCCCCAATTCGTCTTGGAGCAGAAGTTTTTGAAGGAGGAAAGATATCTGATAAAAAACTAAGAGAATTAGTAAGTACGCTTAAAAGATATCAGAAAAAATTTACTAAAGATAAAATTGATCAATACGAAATTATTGCTACTAGCGCATTAAGAAATACCACTAACTCGGAAGAAGCAAGAACATATATAGAAAATAAAATTGAACATCCAATTCGAATAATTTCAGGTCTTGAAGAAGCTCAGTTAATAGGTTTTCATCCAAAAGCACAAAAAGAAAATAATAAAGCATATGTTGATGTTGGTGGGGGAAGTACTGAGATCTATATTTACAATAATCCAAAACATTCAATTCAATCTTTTCAATTAGGCGGTGTTAGATTAATGCTTAAAAAAGATAAGAGAAAAGAATGGGATAGATTGGATAAATGGTTAAAGCAATTCAATGATATAACAGAGATCATAGGACTTGGAGGTAACATTAGAGCCTTTTTAAATGCTCATAAATTAAAAAAAATGAAATCTGATGATTTTTTAAAAAAATATAAGAATCTAAGAAATCTTGAAATAGAAGAAAAAATTAACAAGTATGGATTTGCAAATGATAGAGCTGACGTCATTGATTTTGGATTAAAAATCTATGAGAGAATTATAAAAAAATTAGAGATTAAAACTATACAATCAACCAAATGGGGTGTCTCTGATTCAATTGCAGTTAAAATTTTCCATGAAATTTATTCAAAAAAAATATCAATATATAATGAAAAATGAAATTAAATAAATATATTTCTGAGTTTTTAGGAACAGCTTTTCTATTCTGTGCAGTTGTGGGCTCTGGAATAATGGGTCAATCACTTACCAATGATGAATCAATTATTTTGTTTGTTAATGCTGTTATAACTTTTTTCGCTCTTTATTTCTTAATTTCATCATTTGAGTCATACAGTAATCATTTTAATCCAGTTGTATCTCTAGCATTTTTTTTAAATAAAGAAATTTCTTTTAAAACGTTTGTACTATATACACTTTTGCAGATTTTAGGAGCAATCATTGGAGTTTTGACTGCAAATGTTATGTTTGATGTTGAATTATTTCAGCTCTCTAATAAAAACAGGTCTGGATTCAATATTTATCTTTCCGAAATTATTGCTACTTTTGGGTTGGTATTTTTTATATTAATTTCAAATAAAGATAAAATTGCATTAGTTGTTGCATCATATATTGGTGCAGCATATTGGTTTACATCATCTACATCATTTGCAAACCTAGCCGGCACGATTGGGCGTATGTTCTCTGACAGCTTTGCTGGTATAAGCCCCGAAAATGTTTTCTATTTTGGTTTAGCACAGATTATCGGATCAATTATAGCGTTTATAGTTTTTAAATATTTCTTTAAGGATTCATTATAAAAATCTCTGTAAAAGATCCATTTTCGTTTTTTGAATAAGTAACTTTACTAAAATCTTTTTCTAACATAAACGCTATCTTGTCTGAAACAGAAAAAGATTCTTGTAAATTTTTAGTTTCAAAAGAAATTTTTAAATAATTATCAATATTATCTACTTCAAGATTTTTTATATCTAAATCTATCGAGTTGTCTATAAATGATTTGATTTCAGCAGGATCATTTGACTGATTAATAAATGAATTACTTAGCTGTTGAGCTTTTAGAACGACGTATTCATAATCAGATTTAGCTTTTTCAAGTTTTTTTGATGAAAAATTCAAGGACTGAATTGTATTAGTAAAAATAAAAAATAATATTAATGTAACAACCATTAATAAAGTAGCCAATACTAAATTTCTTTCCCTATTATTTAAGCTACTCAAAAAGTTATTCATTGTAAAAATCCAATCTTAATCTCACCAGAAATCAAATTTTCATTTGAAGCTAAATTCTCATCTATAATTTCTACATTTAAGCTTCCAACAGTATTTTTAATCAATCGATATTGAATCTCTGGTAAACCCTCTAAAAATAGTACTGCCTCATTTGAATTAAAATCTATATCTAAACTTTTAAGATAATTTTCACCAAGAGAAACCAAAAAGTTAAAATTACTAAAATTCGAACTAGAGTTTTCTATTTCTGCTAATGGAGTAATAGATATTTGATTAATTAGTTGATCTATTTGAATCTTTGGGGTCACTACTCTATTAGTATTTTTATCTATTGCTTTAAAAATATTAAATGTTTCTGATTCGTATATGCTTATTTGCTTATTATTTTGAGATAAAAATAAATAAGGAAGAGACAAAGAACAAAATATTAGAAATGTGCATAAATATAACTCCATTCTTGTGAAATTAAGTTTATTAAAAATATTTTTAATAGAGACTTCAAACTTAAATAGATTTAGTTCTTTAGCATTTTTATTGCTAACAAAATCAGATACATTAAATTCCTTTTTAGTCTTAAATATTTCCAAGGCCTTCACATCATTATCACAATAAATAATAGGATCAAAATCTGGATAGTTATTTTTCACTGTTTCAATATATTGATTTAATGAATCATGTTCAATTGAACTACCTGTGCCATTTTTGAAGGAAAATAAAAACTTATTATTAAATTCTGTAATGGTATCTTTTCCGTATTGTCTATTTAAAAAATAATCTGGCAAAACTAGAACTTTACAATTCAATGAATTTAATATGGTATTTAATTCTTCATACAATGTTTTATTAATTACAAAACCATTTTTATCAAAAATGAAAAATTCGTTCTTTGAAATATCGTCAACGATAAATGAATCAATATCTGACATGAAATTAGCTAGATTATTTTGTTTTGAAAGATTTTCATTATTCTCAAAAACATAGCTACTTATAATTGAAGATGGAACAAGATATATAAAAGTATCTTTTTGATTCAAAGAATCAAATTCATTTAAATTTGAAAAAGTGTTTCTTTGTTTATAGTTATCTGAGCTATGGTGATATTTACCATTACTGAAACTTAAATTATCTGGATATGCAACAATCGTACTCATCAAATTCCATTATAAATTCTTGAGATAATAAAACCATTATTATTGCCCTCAAAAATTAGTTTACTTATAGAGGATGAAACAAAATCTTCAAAATTAATCTCTGTATTAATTTCATAAAGATTTGAATTAAATTTAATTTCTCCATATGCGTCCTCAAAATTCATATCAGGAAAATTATTCTTGAAGTTAATTAAATCGTCAAAACCTGAATCTGGTATATTATCCAAAATATACTTAGCCTCTTGTAAAGATATATTTGGAAATAAAGAGCTCAATAAATAATCGTCATTTATATTGAGGGTGTTAATGTTAATTGATATTTGATTAGCTTCAGGAAGAGCGCAAAAATTTTTTTGCATTATTGACCAATCAATTTGTTTCACTGCTGGGATACTTTTTAACTCTTCTATAGAAACCATTAATCTCATTCCAGTGTATTCTTTTGGATTATGAAGTGGTCCAGAATAATAATAATCCTCAAGACCATTAGCCCTTGGATTTGAATCATAATCAATCCAGTCAATGACCTGATCTATAATCTCTTCAATAACATTATTATCTACTTCTTCTAGTGAGAGAATTTTTTTGATTGATGCCGTAGATTTTTTATTTTCAACGAATTCACCATTATCGATAAGAACAATAGAATTTATATTTAGGCAATTACTTGCATCTGAGATTCTTACAACAATATCTGCACCATTAAGATTATAATAAAAGCTTTCTTTAAGAAGAGGATTATTTTTTGATATTTTATTTTTATTAAATCTAAGTTCTTTTTTTATTTTTTCTTTTGATAATGCCTCAATGTTTCTAAAGGCATTTAATGATAGTGATTGAAATTCAATATATTGTGCTCTTTTTAAAGATAAGAGATATTTATTTCCAAATAATATTGCTACTGATGATAGTAGCAAAACTATTAATAGTATTGAAATAAGAACAACTCCTTTAGTACTTGAAGACATAATCAAAATTTGGTTCTATTATCCATGTGTATTCTTTATTATTTTTTGTAAACTCGAGCTTTATTAATTCTGGAATTTTTCTTTGAGTGATTGGATCGACCGGCCATTCTTGATACCACATTTTCTCATGCAAAAATCTTATATCTATTTCAGAAACTTCTTCAATTAAATTTGTTTTGAAGCTTTCATCAATATTTATTGGATTTGATGAAAAAAATTGTTTTCTAATCAAATTGTTATTCTCAAGACCATACTCAACTCTTTTTACAGGCGATATCTTATTTGAAATTGATTTAATCTGAGTATTAAAAGATATTTTTTTATCAAGATTGCTTCCTAAAAATGTTAAATTCATAGGGTTTCCAAAATTATCTCTTAGTGGCACATTTATAATTTGTCTTATGTCTCTTTTTAAAATTATTGATGATAAATTTAATGAGCGTGATACTTTAAGACGCTCTGAAGAAGTTCTTTCAATCTCAATAGAGGACTGAAGAATGTTTGATGAAATGACTGCAATCATAGATAGTATTACAAGAGAAACTAAGATTTCAATTAAAGTAAATCCCTTCTTCATTTAATTAAATAACCTTTTGTTGAATAAATATACTTATCTTGTCCTGCAAGCTTAATACGTACTTCATATTCAAAATAATCTTCATTTGAAGTATCGTATATTTCTTCATCCCAAACCCAATTTTGACCTCCCATAATCATTTCACCTTTTCTGTTTCCTGATCTTAGAGGTTTTTCAATTGTATTTAAAAGTGCAATGTGATTATTTGCTACCTCTTTAGCCAAATATCTCTGTTCAAGGTCATAGCTTGAAACTGAGGTAGAAATTATTAGATTGTAGATTGTTATAACCGAAATACTTAAAATAAATAAAGCAACAACTACTTCAATTAAACTAAACCCTTTTTTAATAACTGATAATTTCATCCTTAGTTTTTCCATTGCTAAAAATAATTATTCTTTGAATATATTGTGGGTTGTAAATATCTATTTGACCGCCAGAGTTTTCTCCAGATGGGTAAAAAATAATTACTGGTGTATCTAGCATTTGATTATCAAGTTCTATGATTGACCCATCTACAAATTTAAATGTTTTCCTAAGTGAAGTTGTATCAGACCAAAAAGTATTTTTGTAACTTGAATCAATTTCGTTTTGATTTTCTTCTGTAAGATACTTTGCAAATTGATTATCAGAACTTAGGTATAAGCCAATAATTTTTCCTGTAATAATACTTTCCTCCGTTAAATAGCTTACAGTTTTTTGAAATGAATTAGCTTTTTTCTCTATTAAATCAAACGTGCTAAAGTTTAAGGTAATTAATGTTGATGTTATTCCAATAATAATCAGTACGACAAGTATTTCAATAAGAGTAAAACCTGATCGATATCTTTTATTGTTGCATCCAATTTCCAACATCAGCATCCTCACCAGATCCTCCTTCAATGCCATCAGCACCTAATGTATATAAATCATATTTTTGAGTGCGTCTTGAAGGATATTCATAGATATATTCTCTTCCCCATGGATCTTTTGGAATTGCCGATATATAACCACCTTGAGGATACAAAAAAGGATTCTTTAATTCAGAATGGGGTTTTACTAGAGCATCTAAACCTTGTGAAGTAGAAGGATAAGACAATTCGTTAAATCTATATAACTCGAGTGCTTTATTAGTGTTTGCCATATCAGCCCTAATTTTTTCAAGATTCGCTCTTTGAAAAACTGGATCTACACTTACAACAACAACTGTCGCTAAAATACCTAAAATAACCAAAACAGCCATTAATTCTATAAGTGTAAAACCTTTTTCGTTATCTTTTAGTTTCATATTGCTAATGTATTCATTTGCATAATTGGTATTAGTATAGCTAGAACTATCATCATAATAAATCCACCCATAAAAATTATTACTATTGGCTCTAAAAGTGATAAAAATACAGACCTTTTATTTTCAATTTCAGATTTCATAAAATTCGAAACCTTATTAAACATCTTCTCAAGATTACCAGACCTGTAACCACTTGAAATCAATTGAATAAAAATATCTGGGAAAACTTGGCCATATTTCATAGAGGCTATAAAGTCTTTTCCTTCAATCACATCATTTTTGGCATTCATAACAATATTAGATAAATATTGATTATTGAAAATCTTTGAACACTCCCCTAGAGCTATATCTAGATTAGTACCTGAAGCTAAAAGTAATTCCATAGTACTGGAAAATCGTTCTAATTCTGAATTAAGAATAAAGTTACCTAAAAATGGAATGGCAAGAATCTTTTTATCAATAAATATCTTATTATCTTTATTATTAGTATATTTCTTATAAAGGTAATATAGGCCTACAGCAAAAAAAAGTACTACTATTAATATTGGAATAATATTATTTGAGATTCCAATTAAAAACTTTGTTATAAATGGTAGCTCAGCCCCCGCCTTAATGAATTGATTGACGACTTGAGGTAAAACAAAAGCAAGCAAAGATATAATTATAATAAGGGAAAATCCAATCAAAATTAATGGATAAGTTAAAGCTGATATTACTTTTTGTCTTATTGAAGCGCTTTCCTCAAGGTAATCAGCAAGTTTAGAAAAAACAGTATCTAAGTTACCTGAAGAGTCCCCTGCTGAAACCATTGATATATAAGTATCTGAAAAAACGCCTGGAAATTTTTTCATTGAATTGCCTAATCTTTTTCCTTGTACCAAGTCTTCTTTGAGGTTAAATAAAACTTGTATTAAGTTTTTATTTCTAATTTGTTTTGCGGTGATATCGATTGAATCCACAATTGGTGTACCAGCTTCGAGTAATGTCGCAAATTGTCTAGTCATCAGCACAATATCATTATTTTTAATTCTTAAAGTCTTGCCTAAATTTTTAGATTCAGATATTTTTAACGGTGTTAAATTAAGATCTTTTACTAGCTTCCTTGCTTCTCTCTCTGAAATAGCACTGATGATACCTTTTTTCTTAGTACCAACTTTATTAATAGCTGTATAACTATATGCTGGCATCTTCTTTTATATTATTTACTCTTATTATCTCTTCGCATGACGTTACTCCACTTACTATTAGGTCAATTGAAGCTTTATCTATAGATTGATTATCTTTAAAGACATAATCTGAAATTTCATTTTCAGAGGCGTTATTATGAATTAAATCTTTTAAAGTCTTGTCTATTTGAATGCATTCAGCAATAGCAATTCTTCCCTGATAACCAGTATGATTGCAATGATCACATCCTTTTGCAGAAAAAACAGATTTATTTTTATCCAGTCCAAATATATTTACAGATTCTGAAGTTGGCTTATTTTCAGTTTTGCAATGTGAGCATAGCCTCCTCACAAGTCTCTGTGAGATTATTGTTCTTAAACTTGATGCAAGTAAAAAGGACTCGATTCCCATATCTCTGAGTCTAGTTATTGCAGCAACCGCACTATTAGTGTGAACCGTTGATAGAACAAGATGCCCAGTCAAACTAGATTGAATTCCTATCTGAGCGGTTTCAATATCTCTCATTTCTCCAACCATAACCACATCTGGATCTTGTCTCAAAATTGCTCGTAAACCTTTTGCAAATGTATAGCCTGTTTTTGTATTCACCTGAGTTTGACCTATACCATGAAGAGTATATTCAATTGGATCCTCAACTGTAAGAATGTTTTGAGATGAATCACTTAAATATCTTAAACCAGAGTAAAGTGTAGTTGTTTTTCCTGAACCTGTGGGTCCAGTGAAAAGTATTATTCCTTCAGGATTTTTAAGAGAGCTTTTATAGTTTGAAAGAATTTTCTCAGGTAATCCTAAGTCATCTATATTTATTTGAGCAGCTTGTTTATCCAAAATCCTCAGTACAATTCTTTCGCCGTATGATGACGGAAGCGTTGATACTCTTACATCAATATTTTTATCTCCAAGAGACAAAGATACTCTACCGTCTTGTGGCAATCTTCTCTCCGATATATCAAGACCAGAAATAATCTTAATTCTTGAAATGAGAATTGATGCAATCTTACTATCTTGTCTAAGTATTTCTTTAAGAATGCCATCAATCCTGAAACGTATTATTAAAAAATCTTCATAGGGTTCAAAATGAATATCAGATGCCCTACTTTTAATTGCTTGACTGATAACACCATTGATTAGCTTGATGATTGGCGCGTCATTATTTCCGCTTAAAAGATCTTCTGTAGCGTTGATACTTCCTGCAAAATCTTGCAAATTAAATTCATCAGTTAATTCCTCAGAAATATTTTTCTGATGATCGCTTGAGGTGAATGAATTAGTAAGAATTTCATTAAATTTATTTGAATCACATAACTCAAATCTAAAATCAGAATTTAAAAATCTTTGAATTTCTTGATAAAGATTAAGTGATATAGGTTTTGGCGATGAGACTACAATCCCTTCTCCATTTTGAAAAGCAATTACTTCATTTTCTTTTACAAAATCATATGGAAAAATATCTGTATTTATATTTTCTTTAATGGAGTTACTCACTTTTAGTCTTTGGGGTTAGTAAGATCTATAATAATATTATCTTTAAGTTCTTGTTCAGCCTTAAAATAATTATATTTTTCAAGTGAAATCTCATTTGCGGAATCTGAATCAGTAAGAATCGTTGGTTTTAAAAAAACCATTAGGTTTTTTGTACTAGTACTTGTTGAAGATGATTGAAAAATCCTTCCTAAAAGAGGTATGGATCCTAAAATTGGAACCTTGGAGACTACCTCTTGAACATCTTCATCTATTAGTCCACCTAAAACAATTATTTGATTGTTATCTACTAAAACTGTTGTTTCTATTTCTCTTTTATTTGTAATAATATCTAAACCACTTTGAGCAACTCCAGCAATACCTGAAACACCTTGCTTAATTGTTAAAATCACTGAGGCTCCCTCATTAATCTGAGGAGTTATTTCCAATTCAATTCCAACCTCTTGTCTTGATGTTGTTCTAAAAGGATTTGAATTATTTGTTCCTAGACTTTCTCCGGTTGTTATTGGTATTTCTTGACCAATAAACAATCTTGCTGGTTCATTATCCATGGCAAGAATTGAAGGAGTCGATAAGATATTTGAATCTGTATCATCTGCAATTGCATTTAAAATTCCAACAAAATTATCATCTCCTTTTGTTAGATCTCCGAAACCAGCTACTAGGCCTTGAGTATTTAGAAGAGATGAAATTGCCGTTGTTGTCAAAGTGACGTCTTGCTCATCGTCAGCTGCACCAGCAATTGCAAGCAAGTCTGCACCAGAACCAGAAAATCTTGTAATTCCAACTGGAATACTATCTTCGTCATTACCTGAATAAATTGCTTCTACTCCAAGTCTTCTGGCAGCAGTTTCAGAAAGATCAACTACAATTGCCTCAACCAATACTTGAGCTCTTCTTATATCCAATTTAGCGATAATATTTCGAATGGAGTTAAGATTTTCTTCTGCAGAAGAAATAATAAGGGCATTAGTTTTCTCATGATGAGTTATAACTGTTTTTTGTCCTTCAATATCACTTATAAAACTTCCAGATATTGAGTTTAGGATTCCAGCAATATCAGAGGCTTGAGCATATTTAAGGTATATAACATCCATAGAATCGTTTGACATAATATCTTTATCTAATGAATCTAGAGTGGACATAATATTTCTGGTAATTAAATCATTAGCAGATAGTATTACTGAATTTGAAGGTGAAAAAGGAATTGCAATAAATTTATTTATTGTTGGATTGTTTTGAGCTTTTAATCTGTCAAGAATTCTTACAGCCTCAATAGAAGATAAGTTTTCAAGCTTAATTATAGATATCTTAGCTGTATTATTTTTATCTAAGTCTGAGAGTAATTCTTTAATCCTTTCAATATTACTAGCTCGATCAACGATTAGTATTGAGTTTACTGAAGGAATACTGGATAAATGAGATTGTCTACCAGTAATGGGTTTTATCATTGGGAGAATTTCTTCGGTAGATCTATTTATTAAAGGTATTACTTCTGTTTCAAAGCCACCTCCATTTGAATAATCTCGAGTCTGATCACGTGTAGCTTCATTTTCAGGAACAACTCTAACAAAACTGTCTTCAGAAATCGCACTAAATCCATTCACTTGAATAGTTCTTAGATAGACGTCCCAAATTTGATTGCTATCTAGATTAGCATTTGAATATATTGTTACCTTTCCTTTAACTCGCGGATCCAGAATAATAGTTTTTTTTGAAAATTGTGCAATATCTTGAGTTACTTTTCTAATATCTACATCTTCATAATTCAAAATATATGAATCTTGGGAATATAAATTTTGTGCAACAATAAATAATGTTATTAATGTGTATTTAGTTACAAATTTATATTTCATAAGCTAATCCCAACAAGATTTTCAATTTTATATAATTTTTTATCTTTGCGAAATACTACTTCATCCTTTGAAACTTCAATTAACTCATATACTCCTTCAAGTTTTTCACCTTTTGAAACCACATACTCCTTGTTGCCTTTTTTTAAAATTACTGAAGAATTATTTGATCCTGCTCTATAACCAATTAATTTATAATCAAAAGTTAAGGGACTTTCAATTTGATTATTGTTATCCCAAATGTCATTTTGATTATTTTGAAATTCAAAATTTGTCATATCTGGCACATTTATATTTTCAATTAGTGGTTTATTAGTAAAAGAAATAAATAAAAGACATAAAAAATAAAGCGCAGGAATAGCCAGAATTATAATTATCACTTGTTTAAATCTAATAAAATTCATAATCAAAATGAGCTACTTAGTGTAGCTCATTTTTGTAATATATAAATTAAAAACTTAATTTAAAGCCTAAAGATACTGAAGTTCCAAGATTATATTGATCATATATTACAGTATCCGCCATTGCAGCATAATACTCCTCATCAAGGATGTTTCTTAATTCAAGTGATATCTTCAAATCAGAATCATTGCTAGCATATGATATTGTTTTGGAATATACAAAATCTACTAGAAGTGGCGGTTCCTCATATATATCTGGAAGAACGTCAATACCCCTCGCTCTAACTCTGTCACTTACATAATTAACTATGAGTGTTCCTTGAGTGCCATTTTGTAAATCGTCCCATCCAAGTTGAAGGTTTGCAATTTCTTCAGATTGGCCTTGAAGTCTTGTATCTCTTCCATTTGCAAACAAGCTGGCAGCATTAACTTCTCTTCCTTGTGTATTTATATAAGTATCCGTATCACTGTAAATTACCTCAGAATCAGTAGCAGTAAAATTCATTTTAAAAATAAATTCCTTAGTGCTACCCCATTTTGAATCAGGTAATAGATCTTCATAAATTCTTTCATACTCAATTTCAAAACCAGTCACTTCAGCTGAAGGTACGTTTTGATATGAAGTAATAATTAAGTCACCAGATTCATTTACAACTTCTTCAATTGGTTTTGAAATATCTTTAAAGAAAAAGCCTGCTGTTAAGAACTGGTTAAATCCCCAATAATATTCAACTCTTAAATCAATATTGTCTATTTCAGAATTTTCCAAGTATAGCGAACCTGATATAACCCTATCAGTATCAACATCAATAAATAATGTTGGGGATAGCTCCCTAAATGTTGGTCTCGCAATAGTTTGAGAAAGACCAAATCTTATTTGAAGATTTTCATCAAATTCAGGTAAATAAGTTAATGTGAAAGAAGGTAAAGTGTAATCTTCATCAATAACTTTCTCTATATTGTTGTCAACAATTTGGAATACATCATAAGTGTTTACCATTTGTTCGCCGTCTTCGAACCTTAAGCCTGCTGCCAATCTAAAATTTTCATTTAAATAAGCATCTAGGTTGAAATATAAAGAAGAAATTTCTAAATCGCCTTGATAACCTGCTGGCGATGAAGCTGCAGTATTTTCAATTACTATTAATCTTGATGGATCAAAATTTTTATCTTCAAATATATAATCAATTCTGTTGTCTAATCCATCGGTTGGTATTGGTCCGCCCTCAGCTAAAAATCTATAACTTCTAACCTGTGCGTCTCTATAGTTATTTGATTGATCAAACCCTGTCTTTATAATTACTTCCTGGTCTCCAAGTTGTAATGGGAATGTTAAATCGATACCAAAATTCTCATTATCATCATTTACATAACTAAACTGTGTTTGATTTCTGCCGGTATTTACATCGTAACGATAAAAGCCTCTATCATCAGTATCTTCATAGAAGACTACTCTTTCGTATGGTGCATATCTTGAAGCATCACCACCAGCAAGCCTTATGTCAAGCTCCATATTATTTTGAAAAAGATAATTATAGTTAAGTTGGTGATTTATAAGCTCTCTTTCAAAAAACTCAGTGAAATCTTCTCTGACATTTCCTGAATCAGAGGTATCATATCCTTGAAGGGTTCTAGCCTCTTTTGTACCTTTATGAATATACATGCCAGTATATTTAAGTTCTGCAGAGTCTGTTTTAATACCTGAAACAGCCATAAGATATGAAGTTACATCATTTGAAGTAGACTTAAATGTCTTATCATTGCCTCGTATAACTATTGAAGTCCCATCTCCTTGAGCTTGAATATCACCAGTTTGTCTGATTCCTTCTTGAGTTTCCCAAGAGCTTTTTACGCCAGCTGTAAGAAGAACACCGATAGTTGCAGATTCATCATCAAGAATATCTTCAATGCCTATATCTAGTTCATCCCCATAGGTGAAACTTACCGAGTTATCCAATGGCACATCACCTGCTTGAATAACCCAAAGTTCTGAATTAACAAAGTCTCGACCTGCATTTGCAAGTTGATAAGTTTTGAAATTTGACCTATCAAGCTTTTGATTAGCATTAATTGCTCTTTGAACAAATGACGGAAAATCTCTTGTACCATCATCATATCCAAGATCATCGTCATCACCACCATCATACAAAAGGCCATCTGATAGGGATGTTTCAGAATTGTATCCTGATGAAAAAGATAGATCTAAAATTCTTTCTGAAGGAACAGCTTTGGTATTAATCTCTATGATACCGCCACCAAATTCACCTGGCATATCTGCTGAGTAGGTCTTTTGAACAATTGATGATTCAATAAGCTGGGTTGGAAACAAATCTAAGGGAACTACTCTTTTAAGCGGTTCTGGGCTTGGAAGACCTGAACCATTTAAAGTTGCAGCAGAATATCTCTCTCCTAGACCTCTAACATAAACATATTTGCCTCTAACAAGACTTAAACCAGTTAATCTTGTAAGAGCTATAGCAATATTATCATCTCCTGTTCTTTCTATCTCAGATGAATCAAGAATCGCAGAAATTTCAGAAGTATCTCTTTTTTCATCTGGAATAAAAGAACCACTTACAACCACTTCTTCGATTTCTTGAGACACACTAAAAATTGAAAATAATGAAAATCCAATAATAATGTTGTACTTAAGAAACTTTAATGTATTTTTTGATTTCATTTATCTCTCCATTAAATATATGTTTTTAAATACAACCTTATTGAACTTCTATAGTTCCAGACAAAGTCCAGTTCTTATACCAAGTATCAGTAGCGCTGCTAACGGCCCCTATATATGTTGGTGTTGTAAACCAGCTGTCAGTGTTATATGCATCTGGTATTGCGGTTACGGTTGCCGCAGACTCTGCGGTTCCATTAACGACTCCAGTAAGAGTATTTACGTATGAACCACCTCCAGAATTAGCGCCATAAAGATTATTTGATCCTGCTTTAACGATCGCATCTACCTGTGCAACAGTTGCCCCACCCTCTGATGCATCTGTTTTGATATAACCAGGACAATCCATTGCAACTGAATTCATTGAGAATGTTGGCGTAACAGCTCCTGCTTGAACTGTTTCTAAGAATGTTGTTTCAATGCAATTTGTGGTTCGGCCTGTTACAGCACTATTTACTATTGCAACTCCATTTAAATATTGGCCTGAGACACCTTCTTTAAGCTTGAAAACATCATCAAATCCTTTTGAAATGAAAGTAAAGTTTGAGACAACTGCATTAGATCTTGGTTCAGTCAAATAACCAACTGCCTTATCAGCGTTTGTATTATCAGACTCTACAATATGGTCGCCTTTATCATTGGATTGTTGGACAATTACATATTGAAGTCTACCTTGATAACCCCAGTCAATATCTAAGTTATCATCATCAGCACCTGTACAAACGAGGTACTTAACATCGACAGTTCCACCAAAAAATTCAACACAATCATCAGCGTTGTTATGGACTTGTATATATGAAACATCTGTTCCACTCCCAACACCACCGAATGTTATTCCATTAAGTTCATTACCAGGAAAAACTTCATATCCTGCGTATTGAACTCTGACATATTTTAAGGTTCCGCTACTATCATTTGGAATTTCACCACCCATAGTATCTCCAACAGATCCTTCAACATCTTTTTCACAAGGGTTAACTCTTGTTCCAGCTGTAGTAGAAGTTCCAGCTGTTGAATATGAACATTTGTTAATTGGTGACCTTCCAAGTAAAACTAAACCACCCCATAAACCTCTTGTATTTACAATATCTGCTTCTCCAAGAATATCTTGTCTTCCAGTCATTATTATTGGTGCAGATGAAGTTCCAACTGCATTAATTTTAGAGCCTCTTGTGACAACTAAATAATCGTTTCCAGATTCTCCGAAAACAGTAACACCAGGTTCAATTGTTAATGTTGCACTGACACCTCCTGTTTTTGTTCCGTCTGATCCTATATCAATACCGACAGCAACCTTGCCATCTAATTTATAATAATTTCCTGCAACTAAAGTTAAATCAGTTTCTAGAACTCCAGACAACGAACATACTTTTCTTCCAAGGAGCACCTCTGATTCGAGCGTTCCGGATGGACATTCAGGATCTGTGAATAATCCTAAAGTCCAACCAGAAGCCCAGTTGTTTTCTATATCAGACCCAGGGGAAAATGCTCCAATATAGTTAGTGGCAGAAAACCAAGTGTCAACAATATATCTCTCCTCTTTTGAGCTATAAGTTGGACATAAATCTGTAGGTGTTCCTGCAGCATGAGGTCCAACTGCACACATACCCTGAACTTTTGATACATCAAAAGCAGAAGTGACTGCACTCTCGTTATCACCTAAAAAGAATCCTGAAACAAGAGTATTTGTTCCAATTACTAAATCTGTTGCTCTTTCTTTAATTGAAGCCTCTAATTGAGCAGCTGTAACTCCACTTGAGTCAGTATCGGCCTTGAAAGGTGATGTATCACCTGCAGCATCCATAAAGACGGAGTGATGCTGAATTTTTGGTGTTATGGCACCATCTTGGATAGTCTCAATATTAGTAGATTCAATAAGATTTTGAGATACGTTATTTTTTACAATACCATTGATGTAAATACCAGAAACTCCCTCTTTATATTTTAGAGGTTCATCAGCACCTTGAGCTAAAAATGTAAAATTTGTAACCATAGGACGTGATCTTGGTTCTGTAAGATAACCAACTGTGGTGTCTGAATTAGTATTATCTGACTCTACTACGTGATCACTTGCATCTGAAGATTGTTTAACAACTACAAATTGCATTTTTCCTTGGTATCCCCAATCGATATCGAGATTGTCATCACCAGCGTTTGTGCAAATTAGATGCTTAACATTGACAGTGCCACCAAAAAACTCAACACAATCATCTTGGTTGTTATGAACTTGAACAAAATCTACTTCAGTAGCATCACCAACACCACCAAAAGTTATGCCATTTAATTCATTGCCTGGAAAAATCTCATATCCTGCGTATTCGACTCTCACAAAATTTAATTTACCTGAATTATCATTTTTGTTAGCACCGCCCATTAGTGCATTTGAACCCTCAACAACTCTTTCACACTCTGCAGTCCCTCTTACATCGTTTGAACACCTATTGATTGGTGCTTGACCTAGAATAACCAAGCCGCCCCATAGACCTCTCTCTAATTCTCCAACTGTGCCTTCAATTGCAGTATTGTGTGTAAATCTAATTGGTTTTGATTGTGTACCATTAGCTATGATTTTTGAACCCCTGTTAACAACAAGATAATCCTGAGAAACTTTTCCTAAGATCACAGCATCTGCAGGTATTGTTAATGTAGCTGAAACACCACCTGATTTTGTTCCATCACCACCCATGTCGACACCAACATCAACCTTTCCAAGCATTCTATACATAACGTCAGCTGTCAGAGTAAGGTCACTCGTAATAGGTCCTTGAATTGCACAAACTGTGTTTCCTGCAACTGGGGATCCATTTGTTATAAACGGAGATTCCGGACACTCTCCAGTACGAACATTACTGCCAGCGCCGCCTGAACCACCGCCACCAGTAGGATCAGTTAAAGAGCCTAATTCACCAGGTGATACAATACTTGTATCGCCACCCCCGCCACATGCTACGAGAATAAATGCTGATAAAATTAAAGTGGTTTTTTTGATAGAATTGAAAAACATAATAGGTCCCTCCATGGAATTCATATTCCTATTTAAATTTATGAGAGTTACTGAAGATTGAACTTAATGAAAATTAAAAAAACAATTTTGTTACAAAATTTTTCAGATTTGTTACAGATTTATGAAGTCTTTAAAGGTAAAGTAAACCAAAAGATTGATCCCTGAGGTTTTGCATTTTTTACCCCAACCTCACCATTTAAATTATTTACAAGATTTTTTACAATAGCAAGACCTAGGCCAC
>CACIJE010000003.1 GCA_902586925.1 uncultured SAR86 cluster bacterium
TTTACCATTATATTGTTTGGCGTATACATAATTAAATAAGGCTGTTCTCACCCCTCCTATATGAAGTCTTCCTGTTGGACTAGGAGCAAATCTAGTAACTATTGTTTTCATTAAAATTTTCTCCACAAAGTTTTTACAGAATATTTTTTTTCAATATCATTTATTCTTTTATTATGTTCTTGAATCTCTAACTTTGATGAGCTAATTTTAGGAAGATTTTCTATTTTTTCTATATCCATAGAACTTTCTGAATTTTGATCATTTTGCATGGTTGCTTCTCCATTTGTTATAAATTCAAACCTGGATTGTCCACCAGTTAGCTGCATAAATACATCTGCCAAAATGTTTGCATCTAGCAGGGCACCATGAAAAGTTCTGTCATATCCAGAAACATTAAATCTATTAGCCAGTGCGTCTAACGAATTTCTTTGGCCTGGAAATTTATTACGAGCTATAGTTAATGAATCTTCTACTTCACAGATCTCTTCTATCATAGGATAACTTGAAGATGCTATCTGCAATTCATTATTTAAAAAACCTATATCAAATGGTGCATTGTGAATAACTAAAGTTGACCCCTTAATAAAATTGATAAACTCCTCAGCAATTTCATCAAAAAAAGGTTTATCTTCTAAATCACTATTTGTGATTCCGTGAACCTTTGATGCTTCTTCGTCAATTAGCCTTGAGGGATTTAAGTATGAGTGAAAATGTTCTTCAGTTTTTTTTCGATCATTTAAGAGAACTGCACCTATCTCAATCACTCTATGTCCTTGATTAACCTCTAACCCTGTTGTTTCTGTATCAAGAATTATGTATTTATTTGTCATTTTTAAAGACTATCGATTCCTTTATTTGCAAGAGCATCAGCTATTTCATTTTTTTGATGACCAGAGTGCCCTTTTACCCAAGACCATTTTACGTTGTGTTGAGATATTAACTCATCTAGCTCAATCCAAAGATCTTTATTCTTTACATCTTTTTTTGATGAATTTTTCCAATTATTGTTTTTCCAATTTTTTATCCATGATGTGATTCCATCCATTACATATTTTGAGTCTGTAGTTATATTTACATCGCATCTTTCTTTAAGAACACTAAGGCCCTCAATCGCAGCCTTCAATTCCATTTTATTATTTGTTGTATTTTTTTCACCGCCAAAATATTCTTTTGACACATCTTGATATTCAATTAGTACTCCCCAGCCTCCATTACCAGGATTTCCCCTGCAGGCACCATCTGTATAAATATTTACTGTTTTCATAAATATAAACTAGAATTTGTATATGTTAAAAGTAGAGCCAATAAATGCATATGAAGATAATTATATTTGGTTAGTAACAACTAATGAAGGGTCAATAGTTATTGATCCTGGTGAATCTAAAGAAATTATTAAACAAATGGATAATAATCTTATCGACTTAAAGGGTATTTTAATAACTCATCATCATTTCGACCATACAAATGGTTTGTCAGATTTGTTGAATAAAAAAGACCTTGAAGTTTTTGGTCCAAAAAACAATATTAATGGAATTAATAACGTGGTCAAAGAATTTGATAAATTTTCTATCATAGGTATTCATTTTGAAGTTATTGAAATTCCTGGCCATACTCTGGATCATCTTGCTTTTTATTCATTTAATGATGGAAATCCAATTCTTTTTTGTGGAGATACTCTTTTTGCTGGAGGATGTGGTCGGGTTTTTGAAGGCACATTTAAACAAATGTTTCAATCTTTAAAAAAAATAGCAAATTACCCCAAAGAAACAAAGGTTTATTGCGGGCATGAGTATACATTAGCTAACTTAAAATTTGCGTTAGAGGTAGATAGTAATAATAAAGATCTCAAAAATGAATACATGAGCATAGAGGATTTGATTTCAAAAAATATTCCTTCTTTGCCAACTACCATGAAAAAAGAATTAAAATTAAATCCGTTTTTGAGATGTAATGATATTGCCATAAAAAATAAAATTTTTGAAAAATTCGATATTATTGATAATGAATTAGAAATATTTACAGCACTAAGAAAATGGAAAGACGATTTCTAAAAAACCTTTTTATATTATTTTTCATTGTTGGATGTCAACAACTTGAGATTGATCAAACTAATGAATCTACTTTACAAATTAGTCCTGATATAACCAAAGATATCTTTGCTCAAGAAAATATAAAGAAAAACGTTTGGCAATATATGCAATTAAATAATAATTTAGAAGATGACTTTGTTATTGATGAACAGGTTCTGTCATACATGAACATCCATTTAAAAGATCTTGAAAAATTTGAAAAATACCTAAATGATTCATATTACTTTATTTATTTCGTTGTTGATGAATTAGAAAAAAATAACCTTCCTGTAGAGCTTGCGATCCTCCCATACATTGAAAGTAATTATGATCCTTTTTCAATTTCACCATCCGGTGCTGTAGGGATGTGGCAATTTATGCCTCGAACAGGAAGACTATATAAGCTTAATAAATCATGGTGGAACGAAGATAGGCACGATCCTTTTAAATCAACAGAAGCTGCCGTTGAGTATTTAAAATATTTATATCAAAGATTTGATCAAGATATTTATCTTACAATTGCCTCTTATAATGCAGGTCCCTCTCTGGTGGATAGAAGAATTAATCAAAATAAAAGACGAGGTGAAGATATAGATTTTTGGTCACTTAGTCTACCTTCTCAAACTAAGAATTATGTCCCAAAATATATTGCTCTGCGAGAACTAATATTTAACTCAGAAAAGTATGGATTAAAAATGCCAGATATTCCTTACGAACCTGTTGTTGAAAAAGTGACGATACCAGGTCAAGTTGAAATACTAGCTTTGAGTGAGTTTTTAGAGATAAAGCCAGAGCTTTTGTATAAATTAAATGCAGGTTATACAAAGTGGGCTTCAGCACCAAAAGATGAAAGTGTTTTCTATATACCGATGGAAAAATATTATCTATTCATATCGGATAAAAATCCGTTCAACATAACTAATGACATAAATTGGATATCGCACAATGTAAAAAAAGGTGACAATCTGTGGGATCTTTCAAAAAAATATGACACTGAAGTAAAAATCATAAAGGAAATAAATTACTTAGATAGCAGCCTGTTATCTATAGATGATACTTTGCTTATACCTCTTAGCAAAAGTAAATCAAATACTTTTATTCCTTATGAAATGTATATCATATCTGAGGGTGATACTTTATGGAGTATAGCTAAAAAATATAATTTAGATGTTCGTGACTTAGCGAGCATGAATTCGCTGAATACAAATGATTATCTTCAGCTTGGTCAGCAGATCTCCATTGGAAACAAAAATATTTATAGAAATATGGAATCAAAAAAAAGAACTATACTTTACTCAGTTAAACAAGGAGATAATTTATATAAAATATCACAATTATTTGATGTAACTATTAAAAGTATTCAAGAAATTAATGATTTTAGCGAATCTACTTTAATGCCAGGTCAAATTATTAAGATTGCAATTAGAGCTTTCTAGTCATCAGAAGTTTTTGGATCAAGGGCATCTCTTAAACCATCACCAAAAAAATTTAAAGCAAACAAAGTTATTGTAAAGGTAATACCTGGATATATTAGAAGCCAACTAAATTCTTCCATTGACTCAACACCGTCTTTTATTAATGTGCCCCAACTACTCATTGGAGGTTGAATGCCCAATCCAAGAAAACTTAAAAAGCCCTCTAGTAACATTACCTGAGGAATAGTTAATGTAGCATACACAGCAATTGGCCCAAGAATATTTGGAAGCAAATGCCTCCTAAACATAGATAAATTTGATACTCCCATAGCCTTTGCAGCCATAACAAATTCTTGATTTTTTAATCCTATTACTTGTCCTCTAACAATTCTTGCCATTGTTAGCCACTCCACAGCACCTATTGCGCCAAAGAGAAGCCATAAATTTCTTCCGAAAATTACCATTAGAAGAATTATGAAAATTATAAATGGAAGTCCATATAGAACATCAACTATTCTCATCATTATTGAATCAACGCCACCTCCTACATATCCCGCTACAATTCCCCAAGAAACTCCTATGATTAAAGCTACTCCTGTTGCAACAAAACCAACAAGTAAAGAAATTCTAGCTCCATACAGTATTCTGCTTAATAGATCTCTCCCTAAAACATCTGTCCCTAGAAGATGTTCTGATGAAGGGGGACTAGCGCCTAAGTTTAAGTCTTGATATGAATAGGAATATGGTGCTATCCATGGTGCAAGGACTGCGCAAATAATTAGCAAAATTAATATAAATCCTCCAAACATTGCTGCTCTATTTCTTGATAACCTATATAGAGCATCTGACCAAAGTGAATTATTATTCATTATGAATCTCTTGATCTTGGATTCAACCAAAGTGCTGCTATGTCAGACATCAAATTAAAAAATACAATCATTGCAGAAAAGAAGATTGTTGTTCCCAAAATCATTGTATAGTCTCTGTTAAAAGCAGCTTCGACATAAAACCTTCCAAGCCCTGGTATTTGAAAAATTGTTTCAACAACAAATGACCCCGCAAGAAGTCCAGCGATTGCTGGACCCAAAAAAGAAACTACTGGGATTAAGCCACCTTGCATGGCATGTTTAACAACAACCATTCTTTCGGTAAGTCCTTTTGCTCTTGCAGTTCTAATAAAGTCTTGATTAAGGACTTCCAACATACCTCCTCTACTTAAACGAGCTATATATGCTGCATAGGCAAATCCAAGAGTAATTGAAGGTAAAATCTTGTCGCCTGGTAATTGTCCCCAACCAGATACAGGAAGAATCTCAAGATTAATACCAAATATTAAAACAAGCAGAGGGCCCATTAAAAATGTTGGGACACAAATTCCAATCATTGCAATGGCCATTGGTATGAAATCTAAAAAAGTATTTCTTTTTAGAGCAGCTAAAACACCAGAAAAAATTCCAATTAAAAGAGCAATAATAATTGCATAAAATGCTAGTTCAAATGTTACAGGCAAACCAGTTGCAATCATTTCTGTTACAGATCTACCAGGAAACCTAAAGGAAGGTCCTAAATCACCTTGCAAAAGACCTGACATGTAATCTAAATACTGCTCCCAATTTGAAGCATCCAAATTATATGCTTCATTGAGATTTTTTAAAACTTGAGGTGACACAGCTTTATCAGCATCAAAAGGTCCGCCAGGCGCAATTTTAATTAAAAAGAAAGTTATGCTTGCTACAGCCAATAATACAGGTATCGCAACAAAAATTCTTCTTATAAAAATCGCTATCATGCGAAGTTAATCTCTTTCTAAATAAATAAACTTTGGATGATGGTGATCAAGAATGTGAGGATTAAACCCTTTTACATCTGAATGAAGCTGGTACACCCGAACATAGGTATAAAGAGGAATAATTGGCATATTATCTATTAATATTTTTTCTGCCTCGTTAAGTAATTTATATCTTTCAGTTTGATTATTAATTGTGTTCGCCTTTTCAACCAAAGCATCAAAACTCATATCTTCCCAACCAGTTTTATTATTTCCTCTGTTCGGCCTCATCAAATCCAAGAAAGTATTTGGATCTTCATAGTCTCCAATCCAACCTGCTCTGGATATTTGAAAATCACCAACCATTTCTCTGCTTAAATAAACTTTCCAATCTTGGTTAACAAGTTCTACTTCAATACCAAGATCTTTTTGCCACATTTGTTGAATAGCTAGTGCAACTTTTCTGTGACCCTCGTTAGTATTAAAAAGAATTTCTAATTTAGGAAATGGATTATCTGATGTAAAACCTGCCTCCTCTAATAGAACTTTTGCCAATTCTGGATCATATGGGATTTCAGTTGTTGGTTGATAACCATTAGAACCTGGCGGCGTAAATGAATATGCTGGAATTTGACCACATTGAGTTACTTTTTCAACCAAAAGTTTTCTATCAATAGAGTATGCTAATGCTTTTCTAACTCGAACATCACTAAGAGCTTCATTTTCTGTATTAATTCTATAAAAATATGTTCCCATATATGGATCGATCTTTAAATTAGGATTCTTTTCTTCTATATATATTGGGCATTTTTGAGTTGGCATAGTTGAAGTAAGATGAAGTTGTCCTGCTCTAAACATCCTATCCTCTGTCATCACGTTAGAAACAGGATAGTAATGAATTTCATTAAGTCGAACCATAGACGCGTCATAGTAAAATGGGTTTTTTTCAACAACTATTTTATTATTGAGTTCCCAAGTTTTTAGTTGAAAAGGTCCATTACATACAAAATTTCCAGGTCTTGTCCATTCTCCATTTCTATCATCTATCTCACCATATTTTAAAACTGTTTCTTTATGAACTGGCCACGTGCTGTAATGACTTAAAAGACCTATAAAAAATGGTGTAGGATTTTTTAAATTAACTTTTAAAGTATGTTTATCGATTGCCTTTACACCGACATTATCAAAATCATCAATCAACCCATTGTGATATTCGTATGCACCTTCAAGGTAATAAAGCATATCTGGGTACTGTGATCCAAGACTTGCTGTAAGGATTCTTTTCCATGACCAAACAAAATCATCAGCTGTAACAGGGTCACCATTAGACCATTTAGCGTTTTTATTAAGATTAAATAAATACTCTTTGCCATCATCGCTTACAACCCAGGATTCAGCAGTGCCTGGAATGTATCCATCAGATTGACTAGGATTTGGATTAGGAATTGTTAAACCCTCACATAAGCTAATTAAGATGTGATGTTCTGGAACACCAGTTACTATATGCGGATCAATACCCTGAGGCTCAGAGCCATTTCCATGATGATAAATTTGATTTTCTAAACCAAATTCAACTGGCGATATATTTTCTGAACAACCATAAAATAAAACTAAAACTAAAAAAAATGAAATCGATTTTAAATTCATATTTGTAACCCTTAAAATATTAAATTATTTAAATTTACTCTGGCAGAATCAAAAATATCTTTATTGATTATTTGATTCATCTTTGTATCCATAATTTGCTTACTAAAATTGTCGTATTCTTCAAGCATATTATCAATATCAGTCTTTGAAGGCTGATTAAATTTTATTATATCAACAATGTATTTATCACCATTTAGGGAATCTTGTGTGATTATACTTTGACTTGAAGAATTAAAAATAACATTTAATACCTCTCGCGGTAGCAAGGATGAATATCTTTTTACATCAACATATGTTTCATATTCAACATAGTCGTAAGCTTTGATAAATTTCATTCTCTCTTCTTCATCCGTGATAGCTTTTATTTCATCTGACATAAGCGAAATTTTTTCAAATGCTTTTGATTCAGAAAGCATATTTGCAATAGTATCTTCAATTAAATTAAACTCCTGCAAAGAAGGCTCGATAATATCATTAATTGCAAAAACAATAACGCTATCATCAACCTCGAGAACTGACAGTTTATTTATCTCAGAATCTGCAGAAAATATATAATTACTAATCTCAGAGGAAGCGATTTCAAAATCAAAATTAGATTGAGAATATAATTCAGATTTATTAATAGTCTTTGACAAAACTTCAGCAATTTCATCTAAATCAATATTATCTGTAATCATATTTTCAATTTCAGCTAAATCATCTTGCAAAAGTGCATAAGATTCATTTTGCTTTAATTCACTTATTAATTCTTGTTTGATTTCATCCTCAGAAAGAGGTTCAAGAATATTTTTTTCAGTAATTTTTAGAATATGGAGTGTATCTTCAAGCTCAATAATTTCAGTAGTTTGATCTAAATTAAGAAATTGAATAGCATCTTTAAATTCTAATGGGAAAATTTCCTCATCAAAATACTCAAGATCGCCACCAATATCTTTAGTAACAATATCCTCACTGTAAGCACTAGCCAATTCGATGAAATCTTCACCACTCTCAATTAAATCTTGAACATTTTTAATTGCGTCATAAGCAGATTCGTTAGAACTATAGTTATTTTTATCAATCATAATATGAGATATTCTAATTTCATCTGAATTTTTGAATGTATCTAAGTAACTTTGATATCCATTCTCTAAGTATGATTCAGGAATTTGAATAAGCTCCTCATAATCAGATCGATTAAGTAAGATATATTTAAAGCTTTTTAATTCCTCACTAAAAAATAATATCTCATTCTCTTTGTAATAATTTAATAATTCGTCATTTGAATTAACAATTTCAGATTTCATTTTGTTGAAATCTATTTTTATAAAATCTATATCAGTAGATTTTTCTAATAAGCTTGCCATTTCAAATAACTCACTATCTGTTACAAAATTTACAGCTCCAAATGAAGATCTATAGAGATCTGATGCTATCAAGTTCGTCATAACATCAATATAGCTTTCTTTTGTAAATCCATTAGAGTTAACTTGAGCCTCAAATACATCCTCGCTAAATAATCCATCTATTTGAAATATTTGGCTTTTAATTATATTTTTTTTTGTTTCGTTTATAGTTGATTGATTTATGAATCCTAGAGATTTAGCTCCAGACAATAAAACTTTTTGAATAATGAGTTCTTGTTTGATAGCTTCAGATTTAATCTGTTCATCTAACAAATCAAAGTCAAAATCTTCTCCGTATAAACTTTGAAATTTTCTTACAGTTACATCTGATGCCATTTGAATATCAATCTCAGTTACATTTTCACCATTAATTTTTCCAAAGGAGTCGTTGAATACTGTACCAAGAGAAGATGTACCCAAAAAAACAAAAGGAAGTGCGCAAAACAAAACTACTATTAATAACCTTGGGCCAGTTAAAAAATTTCTGAGAGAATCCATCATGATGGCGATATTATAGAATAAAAAAAGGGTGCATAAGCACCCTTTTTAAAAGAAAAAAATTTATGCAGGATTACCAGCTTTTACTGCATCTTTTAGTGCTTTACCAGCCTTAAAACCTGGTACGTTAGAAGCTGATATATACATTGAAGCGCCTGTTTGAGGATTTCTGCCCTCTCTTGCAGCTCTATGTCTAACTGAAAATGTTCCAAAACCAACTAAAGCAACTGAATCACCACTGCTTAAAGCCCCCGAAATGCCATCTAAAACTGCATCTACTGCATTGCCTGCTTGAGCTTTAGACATATCTGCACTACTTGCAACCGCATCAACTAAATCTGATTTATTCATATTTAAATACTCCTCTGTGATAAATAAATTATTAAATACTTCTCTATGAAAAGCTTTTTATGGCTAAAAGTCAAGCAAATAAAGGGTATTAGTGAGGTGCCTTATTTTGTGATTTTCTTGCTGTTCTTGATTTTTGCTGCTTTATATTTTTAGAAAGTGGTGATGGTTCTTCAACAAGAGCTGAAGATATGACCTGATCAATCCATTCAACTGGAATTATATTGAGTGAACTGGTTATTTGTTTAGGTATTTCCTGAAGATCGGGTTCGTTTTCTTTTGGAATAATTACATTCTTAATTCCACCTCTTTTAGCAGCTAAAAGTTTTTCTTTCAGGCCACCAATTTTCAAAATTTGTCCTCTCAAAGTTATTTCACCTGTCATTGCAGTATCTGCTCTTACAGGTATTCCAGTAAATATTGAAATTAATGATATAGCCATTGCGCCACCTGCACTTGGGCCATCTTTTGGAGTAGCTCCTTCAGGAACATGTATATGTACATCATTTTTTTCATAGAAATTTGGTTTTATTCCAAGTGATTCTGCCCGTGATCTTACAACAGTAAAAGCGGCTTGAATTGATTCTTGCATTACATCACCTAAAGATCCTGTCTTGATAATTCTTCCTTTACCATCAATGTTTGAAGCTTCAATGGTTAGCAACTCACCTCCAACTTCTGTCCAAGCAAGACCAGTAACCTGACCAATTGCATTGTCTTTTTCAGCAACTCCATATTTGAATTTTTTTACACCAGAGTATTTTTCAAGATTTTTTGACGATATAGATGTTAATTTTTTATCATCGTAATTATTCACCAGTCTTTCTTTAACAACTTTTCGTAATATCTTAGCAATTTGCCTTTCGAGACCTCTTACACCGGCTTCTCTTGTGTAATATCTAATTAAGGATAGTAGTACATTTTTATTTAATTTTAGCTCAGCCTCTTTGAGACCATTTCTTTTCATTTGTTTAGGTAATAAATATTTTTCCGCAATATTTATTTTTTCATCTTCGATATACCCAGGAATTCTAATAATCTCCATTCTATCGAGAAGAGGTATTGGAATATTTAAGCTATTTGCAGTACAAACAAACATTACTTCTGATAAATCATAATCAACCTCTAAATAGTGGTCGCTGAAGGTATTATTTTGCTCAGGATCAAGAACTTCTAAAAGAGCAGAAGCAGGATCTCCTCTGTGATCCATTCCAATCTTATCAATTTCATCTAGAAGAAAAAGAGGATTTTTAACACCAACTTTTGATAATTTTTGAATTATTTTTCCAGGCATTGAACCTATGTATGTTCGTCTATGGCCTCTAATTTCAGATTCATCTCTAACTCCACCTAGTGACATTCTTACAAACTTTCTATTTGTTGCTCGAGCAATTGATTCACCTAGTGAAGTTTTACCAACTCCAGGAGGGCCAACAAGACATAAAACCGGAGCTTTCATTGCCTTTACTCTTTTTTGAACAGCAAGGTATTCAACAATCCTCTCTTTTACTTCTTCAAGTCCGTAATGATCTTCCTCGAGAATGCTCATAGAAGCTTTGATGTCTGACTTAACCTTAGACTTCTTCTTCCATGGTACATCAACTAAACAATCTAAGTATGTTCTAACAACAGAAGCCTCTGCTGAAGATGGAGCCATATGTTTAAATTTTGCAAACTCACTTTTTGCCTTCTTTAAGGCTTCCTTAGTCATTCCAACTTCATTAATCTTCTTCTCAAGGTTTTCTAATTCATCTCCTTCCTCACCTATTTCTCCAAGTTCTTTTTGAGCTGCTTTAATTTGTTCATTTAAATAATATTCTCTCTGAGACTTTTCCATTTGTTTTTTTACTCTGTCCCTAACTTTTTTCTCAACGTCAACAACATCTAATTGAGATTCGATGAAAGTAAGAACTCTCTCAGCTCTCAATTTTAAATCTGAAGATTCTAAAATTTCTTGTTTTTTTGATGTTTCAATTGGTAAATGCCCTGTTATGGTATCCATTAATCTCGAAAGGTCATCCAATGAATCAACAGTTGAGACAATCTCAGGAGGTATCCTTTTAGTAACGCTAATGTAGTCTTCAAATTTAGCCTTTATTAACCTTACTAAGTTTACTGATTCACTGTCTTTTAGTTCTAAATCAACTACTTCTGTAACCCTAGCAGTCGAATATGAATCATTTTCAACAATCTTATTTATGAGACATCTTTTATGACCTTCTACGAGAACTTTCATCGTTCCATCTGGAAGTTTTATTAACTGTAACAAGTTACTTATTGTGGCATATTTATATACTTGATTATCTTTAGGATCTTCCTCAGATGCGTCTTTTTGGCTAACAAGGACAAGCTTCTTATTAGAAGTCATTGCTACATTAAGAGCTTCAACAGATTTTTTTCTTCCAACAAATAAAGTCGTAACAATTCCTGGGAAAACTACAACGTCTCTGAGGGGTATTAATGGCAAATCAGATTTTATTTCGGTCATAACTAAAATATAGGGATAATTGATTAAATATCAATTACCAGATGACGTTTTTTTTGATTTTGTCTTCAAAAGCTTAATCGGTTCTGATTTATTAGTGACAGATTTTTCGTCAATTACAACTTTTTCTAGATTTTCATCAGGCAAATTAAACATAGTGTCCATTAATATCTCTTCCAATATAGATCTAAGGCCTCTTGCACCAGTTTTTCTTTTAATAGCTTGTTTAGCAATTTCTTCAAGGGCCTCATCTCTAAAAGTCAACTCTACGTTATCTATTTCAAATAAATGACTGTACTGATTAACAAGTGCATTCTTTGGTTCTTTTAAAATTCGAACAAGTGAAGTTTCGTCAAGTTCATGAAGGTTTGATATAACAGGCAATCTACCAACAAATTCAGGTATCAAACCATACCTTACTAAATCTTCTGGTTGAAGGTCATCAACGCTTTTAGAAATCTTGCTAACATTTGATTTTGAATCAACTTCAGCACTGAAACCTATGCCAGTGTTATTAGTTCTTTGTTCGATAACTTTATCAAGGCCCGAGAATGCACCTCCACAAATAAAAAGAATGTTTGATGTATCTATTTGAATAAATTCCTGTTGTGGATGCTTCCTCCCTCCTTGAGGTGGAATCGAAGCAACTGTTCCTTCGATTAGTTTTAGAAGTGCTTGTTGAACACCTTCACCAGATACATCTCTTGTTATTGAAGGATTATCTGATTTTCTTGCAATCTTATCTATTTCGTCGATGTAGACAATTCCTAATTCAGCTTTTTCAGGATCATAATCAGCTTTTTGAAGTAATTTTTGAATAATGTTTTCAACATCTTCTCCAACATAACCTGCTTCAGTAAGTGTAGTAGCATCAGCTATAGTAAAGGGAACATTTAAAATTTTAGCTAAAGTTTGTGCGAGAAGAGTTTTCCCACTTCCTGTTGGACCTAAAAGTAGAACATTGCTTTTCTGAAGCTCAACATTATCTTTTACTTTGCCTTTCTTCAAACGTTTGTAATGATTGTAAACAGCGACAGATAATACTTTTTTCGCTGTTTTTTGACCAATAACATATTCGTCAAGTTTTTTGTAAATTTCTTGAGGTGATAGTGATATATCTTGAGAAATATCATCATCGTTTTTAATCTCTTCGTCGATGATATCGTTACATAAATCTACACACTCATTGCAAATATATACGCTAGGTCCAGCAATTAATTTCTTAACCTCATCTTGCGACTTACCACAAAATGAACAATGTAATTTATCCGTTTGTGCCTCTACCTTCATCTTAGTTCCTTTGTTCTAATATTTTATCAACAATTCCATAAGCTTTTGCAGCATCAGCATCTAAAAAATTGTCTCTATCAGTATCTTTTTCAATCTTTTTTATTGTTTGCCCTGTATGTTTTGCAAGAATCTCGTTGACAATTTTTTTCATATGTAAAATTTCTTTTGCATGAATTTCAAAATCAGATGCCTGTCCCTGAAAACCACCAAGAGGTTGGTGTATCATAATTCTTGAATTAGCAAGAGCAAACCTTTTCTTTTTATCTCCACCTGCTAATAGTAATGCACCCATGCTCGCAGCTTGCCCTATGCACATTGTAGAAATTGAAGGAGTAATAAATTGCATAGTGTCATATATTGCCAAGCCTGCTGAAATACTCCCACCAGGCGAATTTATATATATAGATATATCTTTTTCAGGATTTTCAGACTCCAAAAACAGCAGTTGTGCAACAACAAGATTAGATATGTAATCATCAATTGCACCAGATAGAAAAATCACCCTCTCTTTTAAGAGACGCGAATAAATATCAAAAGATCTCTCACCTCTTGGAGTCTGCTCTACAACCATTGGTATTAATGCTGATTGGAATTCTTTCATAATTAAACCTATCTATTTGCTAGTTCTGAAAATTTTATCACCTTATTCTTAGATTTAAGTACATTTTCTAAATTTTCAACTAGTTGTCTTTCTAAAACAATCATTCTAAATTGCTCAAGTTGTTGAGATTGACCAACTATCCATTTTTTGTATTGCTCTGGATCTTTGTATCTTTTTGATTCTTCTTCTATAAAATCATCCACTTGTTGCTTTTCAACCTTTATTTCAAAATGGTTGATTAATTCAGAAAACAATAAATCAAGTTTAACCCTTTTTTCAGCCTTTTCCATAAAACTATCAATAGGAAAAAGATCATCTCCTGCATTATCCTCACTGTGGCCAATTCTCATTAAAGCATCTTTTCTCATTAAGTCAGCTTGCTCATTTATTGTAGCTTTTGGTGTCTGAAAACTATTTGTTTTTAGAAGAGTTTCATACATTGACTCTTTTGTAAGTTCTTTTTCTTGAGCTGCTACTTCATTATTCATTCTTGAAATTATTTCATCTCTGAATTCTGATTCTTTTTTAATATCCATTTGGAGTTTGGTAAACAAATCTTTATCAATTTTTGCTTTTTTGATTTCTTGAATTTCTTTGAGATCAATTTCAAATTCAGCATTTACTCCAGCTAGATCTTTTTTAAAGTAATCTTCAGGAAATGAGCATTCAATTTTAAATTTAGATAATTTTTTTCCCACAATACTAGTTTCAAATCCTGGAATCATAGAATTACTGCCTAAAACTAATTTAAAATCTTTCGCTGAATTTCCTTCAAACTCTTCACCATCAATTTTTCCAAAAAAATCAATGATTACTTGATCATCTAATTTTGCCTCTCTTTTAACTTCATTCCACTCTCCATATCTTTTCTTAATATCATCTATTGCTGCATCAATATCATTATCTTCGATTTCAATTTGATATTTGTCATAATTAGACCATCTTGAAAATTTTGGTTTTATATCTGGAAAGATCTCAATAGTTGCAGAGTAAACTAAAGGCTTTGTTGGATCATCAGATTTAATTGAAACTTGCGGAGCGCAGGCAGCTCTAATTTTATTCTCAGATATAGCTCTCGGATATGACTCTTGTATAAGCTCATTCAAAACTTCATTATGAATTGATGTACCATATCTTTGTTCTAAAACTTCTTTTGGAACATTTCCTTTCCTAAAACCGTCAACTTTTGCCTTTGATTTAATATTTTTTAATTTCGAATTAAATTTTCCTTCGTAATCTTCAACTGGAATCGTAATAATGATTTTTCTCTCTAAATCTTTTAATTTTTTTACTGCAACTTTCATTTTAATTATCCTTTACAAATGGGGCGAGCGATGGGGTTCGAACCCACGGCCTCCGGAGCCACAATCCAGCGCTCTAACCAACTGAGCTACGCCCGCCACAAGATTCGGTATTATAGTTTAAATAAAATTATTATCTATTTTTAAATAATTCTATGAGAAAAATACAGGCTTTGTATTTTCTTCCCACACGTCATACTTTTTCATTACATCTTTAAATAAATCTGAATTACTAAAATTTATAATTATATTTTTTATTCTTTTAATTTTATATTGACTATCAAACCATTCAACATCTGCAATTCTGAACTGCCTTATAAAAGGTAAGATTGAAATATCTAGCTTATTTATCTCATTTCCTAAAATCCATTTATTATTTGATATCAAGCTATCTAAATAGATTAAAATTTCTAAGCAAGCTATCTTATGTTTCTCTTGATCAACTTTCTCATATCTACTTGAATACTTATATCTATCAAGGTTATATTTAAATTTAGAGTCAAAAAGCTTTATTAATTCATTTGTAAGATCTGTATTCAGCTTGTCTAGATTGCCATCAAATACATTATTTTTACTTAATGCCCAGTCTATAATTTCATTGCTTTCATCAATTACCTTGTTTTTCAGCACTAATACCGGAACTGTTCCTTTTGGCGATTGTTTTATCATTTGATAAGGTTTGTTGTTTAAACGTACTTCTCTGATTTCACATTTAATATTACATAGCTTTAAAGCCATTCTTGCTCTCATGGCATATGGACATCTGATAAACGAGTAAAGAATTGGGTAACTCATATCACTAATTCAATGTTTCCTCTTTTGGGCCTATATGATTTTGATTTCTTTCTTTTGCTAAATTTATTTGTTTTTGTCTACTCATGTAACGTAATTTTTGTACTTTAGTTTTATTATCAAAACAATTTGGACAGGAGACACCTTTGATATATTTTTCTGACCTTTTATTTGATTCAGTGATTGGCATTCTGCACCCATGACACATATCGTAAGTACCTTCAGTAAGGTCATCTTTAAGAGATACTCTTTCATCAAAAACAAAGCATTCACCTTTCCATTTGCTCTTTTTATCAGAAATCAACTCAAAATATTTTAGGATGCCTCCTTTTAAATGATAAACATTCTTAAAGCCTTTTTTTATCATAAAAGAGGATGCTTTTTCACATCTTATGCCTCCAGTACAAAACATTGCAATATTCTTTGTTTCCTTATCTTTTTTTGAAAACTTCTGTTTTTTAACCCATTTTGGAAACTCTCTAAATTTTTCAGTTTTTGGATTAATCGAATTTTCAAAAGTGCCTATACAATACTCATAGTTATTTCTTGTATCTATTAATACAGTATTTTTATTTTCTAGTAACTTGTTCCAATCTTTTGGATCAACATATTTACCAACAGATTCAGTTGGATCTATAGAGGTATCTCCGATTGTTACAATTTCTTTTTTTAATTTTACCTTCAATCTTATGAATGGATTTTTATATGATTCAGAATACTTTATATCTAAGTCATTTAATCCATCTATACTATTCAAATATTGAATCCCTTTATACAAATTATTTTCTTTAGATGATGCGATTGTTCCATTAATACCCTCATTTCCAACAAGAATTGTGCCTTTTATTAAAAATTTCTTTAAATTTCTTCGGATATCATTATGAATCATAGATGGATTTGAGATCTTCGAGAATTTATATAGAGCTGCAATTTTATACATATCAAAATAAATGGCGCGCCTGAAGAGATTCGAACTCCTGACCCACTGCTTAGAAGGCAGTTGCTCTATCCAGCTGAGCTACAGGCGCTTGGTCGGGGTAGTAAGATTCGAACTTACGACCACTCGCTCCCAAAGCGAGTGCGCTACCAGACTGCGCTATACCCCGAGGATGCAAATATTAAGGTTAATATAATAAATAAGCAATCGCCATGGGCATAAATATTATTTAATGAGATAATACTAACATGGCAGCACTAGTTCTCGATGGCAAAGAGTTTTCAAGAATCTCTGAAAATATAATCAAAGAAAAAGTTGAGGAGCTTTCTAAAAAAAATATCACGCCATCCTTAGCTACAATTCTTGTAGGCAATGATCCTGCGTCTGAAACATATGTGAAAATGAAGAGAAATACTTGTGCAAGAGTTGGAATGAAATCTATAGCTGTTGAATTATCTGAGAATACTACAACTGAGGAACTTTTAAGCACCATAAAATCTCTTAATAATGATCAAAATGTTCATGGGATTTTACTTCAACATCCAGTACCAAGTCAGATTGATGAGAGATTATGTTTTAATGCTATTGATATAAAGAAAGATGTTGATGGAGTAACATGTCTTGGCTTTGGAAACATGTCTATGGGCATAGATGCATATGGATCATGCACTCCAGCAGGAATAATTAGATTAATCAAACATTATAAACTTGACGTTCAAGGATTAAATGCTGTAGTTGTTGGTCGAAGTCCAATACTTGGAAAACCAATGGCTATGATGTTATTAAACATGAATGCAACAGTAACAATTTGTCATTCAAGATCACGAAATATAGATACAATCATCAAAAATGCTGATTTGGTTGTTGGTGCTGTTGGCATACCTAAATTTATTAAGTCTGAATGGATTAAAAAAGGAGCAATTGTTATAGATGCCGGATATCATCCTGAAAAGTGTGGAGATATTGATTTAGATAATATAGAAAATATCGCTAGCGCCTATACTCCTGTTCCTGGCGGTGTTGGCCCAATGACAATTAACACTTTAATATTACAGACACTTCAATCTGCCGAAAATACTGCTTGACTTAATTATCTTGTTTTTGAGAACTATCCACTACCTCGTCAGCTTCGATAATTACCTCATCTTCAATAGCATTATTTTTAAAAGGAAATGGCTTTTCTTCAGTTTGAAATAACAAAAAAGCTAAAGAGTCATCAAAAAATTCAATAATATAAGAGTTTATGTTTGCAATTGATATATTAACCTTGGAAGTGAAAAGGACAAACAGAAATTGAACAAATGCAAGACCAATTGAAATTGTTAAAGCAAAGTTAATTGCGAAAGCATAAACCACCATAAATAAAAATCTTATCCACTTACTTGATTTTAAAATCTCGTCTTTATTAATTGCATTCATAATTTAACTCTCAAATTCTACATCAACTTCGTTAGGATTATTAACTAAATCTTCAATTAATGATTCAGGTAATGCTTTATCAATAAGTATATTATACATTGACTCAACAAGAGGCATTTTAATATTCAACTTTTTTGACTCATTTCTTGTTGCTTTTAAAGTTCGAATGCCTTCTGCTACTTGACCTACTTTATTTTTTGCATCAATTAAACTCATACCCTTCCCTAAGTTAAATCCTAACTGATAATTTCGTGATAAATTTGACATGCATGTCGCCACAAGATCTCCCATTCCTGATAAACCAAGGAATGTAATTGGATCTGCTCCTTTTGCAACAGCAAACCTGCTCATTTCAGCCATGCTTCTTGTGAGAATTAATCCAATTGCGTTCTCACCCACATTTAAAGATTCAGCCATCCCACATATTAGTGCATAAATGTTTTTCAGAGCTCCAGCAAGTTCTACTCCATGCATGTCATTACTAGAATAAATTTTAAAAGTTTTAGAAGATAGAACAAACTTTACCAAACTAATTACATCTTCATTTGGGCTGGCTATTACGGTGCCTGCAATCTTATTATCTGCTATTTCTTTTGCTAAATTAGGGCCACTGAGAACCCCAATTGGATTTTTGCAATCATTAGAAATTACTTCTGACAAAAGTCTAAATGGATTTTCTAGAATACCCTTAGTACATGAAATTAAGAATGTATTTTCATCAATGCAATTTGATAAACGATTTACAATTTGTTCAAAAATAATGCTTGGAGTAGCAATAAAAACAATCGAAACATTCTTAACAACTTCTGATAAGTCTTCTGATGCCAAAATATTTTCAGAAAGCTTTAATTCAGGATGATAAGAAGTATTAGCTCCCTCCGAATTTATTCTTAAAGCTTGCTCAGAATCTCTTACCCATAATGAAACTTTATATCCATTTGAGGCAGCTAAATTTGCTAGAACGGTTCCAAAACTACCCCCTCCTAAAACAGCTACTTTGTTTATTGAATTCATAAATTTTGGACTTATAGAGTTGTAACTCTAAATATTTGGAGTACAGCAACAATCATTATGACTAAGGTGTTAAACACACTTAAATTATGTAACCACTTAAATAGCTTATTCCAACCTCTGTCTCTGGCAATATTGGTCAAAGGAATAATAATATAACCGATGAAAGCAAAACTTGTTGCAACAAGAGCAGCATATACGTCAAATTTTTTGAAAAATAAAAATGATATTAACAGAGCTAAAATTGTAATCAAAAAAAGAAGTAAATAGTACCTAGGGAAGATCTTTCTTAAAAACTTAGAAGCATTTTGATTATCTAGAACTTTAAACACAACTGGTGCTGTAAGAAGAACCTGAGCAAAAATAATACCTAATACTAAAGAGTAACAAAGTATTAGCAAGCTTATTATTAAAGTATTCATTTATATAAAATAGTGGCGGTCCGACGGGGAATCGAACCCCGAACGCCGCCGTGACAGGGCGGAATTATAACCGTTTAACTACCGGACCACATATTAGGCTGCATATTATATGTTATACATAAAAGTTCAACCTAAATGGTGGGTGATGACAGGTTCGAACTGCCGACCCTCTCGGTGTAAACGAGATGCTCTACCAAACTGAGCTAATCACCCTAACCTTCTTAATAAGTAATTAAGGTTGCTAATAATACTATCAATAGAAAAAAAATAACATGATTTGTTAAGTTTGTTTTTGATGGACTCCAGAAAGATTAATTCTTGCTAAATATATTCCAAATAGCGCTACAAATACAAAAATTATTTGAGTGATATTTAGAATTTCACCAAAAATAATTGCTGCAAGAATGGTAGCAGTTATCGGTTGCATTAATAAACCAATTGAGCCTTCTGATGGAGAAATGTTACCGATACCATGAGTAATTAAATACTGACCTCCAAGCTGACAGAGTACTGCTAGCATTAATAAATTTATCCATTCAAATTGAGTTGAAGGAATTATATTTCCACCATGTATTAACATTGGAATTATAGAAAATATGCAACAAAAGAGAGTCGTATAAAAGATAATACTTAAAGAATCCTCTTTACCTAATTTTGCTATGATTACTAAGTATAAAGCATAAAAAAATGCTGCAACAAAACATAAAATATCACCAATAATTTTGCCATTAGCATAATTACTTGAATAATAGATTAACCCTATGATTCCTATATATGTTATTAAAAAAGATATTAAAAAAGCTTTTGAAAGAATGTCTTTAAAGAATAAAAATCCAATTATTGCAACAAAAATAGGAGCAGAATTCACAATAATGGTAGCATTTGAAACTGATGTAATAGTTATTGAATAGTGCCAAAGTGTCAAATCAGTTGTGAATGACAAAGATGCCAGTGCTGCATATAAAATTGTTTTCTTATTTTTTACGGCAAATTCATGTTTGTTGTAAAGCTTATAATTTAGTATATACAAGAATGGCAAGGTTAAAAGCATTCTATAAAATGTTATTGCTGGTGGAGACATTGTGCTCAATTTTACAAAAATTGGAGCAAACCCAATTAATGTTGCTCCTAGCATTAATATTAGAAAGTAATTTGTCCGATGAAAATTAATTTTCATAAAGTTATAATTCAAACATGTCCGATAACATTTTAGTCCATAATGATGAAATTATCTCAGTTGGAGAATTAAATAAATCTGCAAAATATTTATTAGAAAATAGTTTTAGTAACGTATCGGTAATTGGAGAAATTTCAAATTTATCTAAACCTAGTTCGGGACATATCTACTTCACATTAAAAGATGAGGAAGGAGCAATTAGATGTGCAATGTTTAGAAATCAAAATATTAAATTAAATTTTTCACCTGAAAATGGAGACCAATGTTTACTTAAGGGTCAAGTTAGCATCTATGCACCTAGGGGTGATTATCAATTAATCGTAAAAACTATTGAACCCGCTGGAACAGGAAATTTGATGCAGCAATTTGAAAAATTAAAAAATAAGCTTGAAAAAGAAGGATTATTTGATTTAGATAGAAAAGCTGAAATACCTCAATCGCCAAAGCATATTGGTATTGTGACATCTGCATCAACAGCTGCCTTTCAAGATATTATCTCAACTATTAAAAGAAGAGCACCAAATTCTCAAATTTCATTGAGTAATGCCATAGTTCAAGGTGATACTGCTCAAGCAAGTATTATTAATGCACTAGATAGAATAACTTTTTTTAATGAAAATAATCCTGATAACAAAATTGATGTAGTAATCCTCTCAAGAGGAGGTGGATCAATAGAAGACCTTTGGTGTTTTAATAATGAGGAATTGGCTAGAGAAATTTTTTCTTTTCCAATTCCAACAATATCTGGAGTTGGTCATGAAATTGATTTTACTATCTGTGACTTTGTGTGTGACATAAGAGTCCCCACTCCGACTGCTGCAGCTGAACTTGTAACTGAATTTAATTTTAAACTTCTTGATAGGTTTGATGAATTTAAATCTAAGATATTTAAAAGTACAAATATATTTATAGAAGATTTGAATCAAAAACTAAATTTAAGTCTTTCTAAGTTAAGAAGTCCATTAGCTTTGTTAAGGGAAAAGAATCAGCATTTGGATAATTTAGACTTAAGGATTCGACAGCAACAAAAAACAATTTTAGGACATAAAAAAAATAAAATTGAAAAAATTGATTCACAGATAGGTTATAACAATCCAATTTCAAAACTAAATTTAATAAAAGATAAAATAAAACTTATATCTGAAGATTTCCATAGAAATATCAATCAAAAGATTTCGCTTAACAAAAATTCTCTTGCTAAATTATCTAAAAATATTGAAATACTTAATCCTCTTTCAATTTTAGATAGAGGATATTCCATAGTTACAAATCAGAATGGCAAAGCTATCAAGTCATCATTAGAGGTTAACGAAGGAGAGACTCTCTCAACAAGATTTAGTCATGGCTCAATTAAAGTAGAAGTAAAAAAAAATGAATAGCTGTTTTAAGTATATAAGTTTTCTTTGTTTAGTTTTTCAGTTTAATTATATTTATTCTGATAGATTTGGAGATCCTGGTGAAGTAATTGCTATTGAAGCAATTTCAAGTGACGCTGAAAATAACTTAACTATAATAATCGATGATTCATTATATAAGCTAATACCTCTTCCATTTGATAAGCAAAACAGTTTCATTGAGACTAGTGGACAAAGAATAAATATAAACCAGAAAGATTTTGGTGAATCTAGAATAAAGATTGAAAATAAATCAATGGTAAATTTAAGTAAATTAGATTCTGAGAGAACATTTAAAGAATTTAAAATGATTCAAAAAGCAGTAAATTCATTTTCAAAATCATTAAAACCAGATTTAAATTTTATAAAACCAGTCAAAGGAGTAATTTCTAGTCGTTATGGGAAGAAAAGATTTATTAATGATCAACCCAGATCACCTCATTTAGCATTGGATATTGCAGCTGAAGAAGGAACAAAGATAATTTCTCCATCAAAAGGTTTAGTCATTTTGATTGGAGATTTTTTTTATTCTGGTAATTTTGTTGTTATCGACCATGGATTTGGTCTTGTTAGTTCATATAGCCATATGTCTAAAATAATAGTTAAAGAAAATGAATTAATTGAAAAAGGGCAAAAAATTGGTGAGGTGGGTTCAACTGGTCGAGTTACCGGACCGCATCTTCATTGGACTGTATATTTGAACAAAGTGAAGATAAATCCAGAGTCATTGATACAAGAAAATTTTTTAGCCAGCCTGCTTCAAATCTGAGAAGATTTTATTGAGAGCATCTTTTGTTTGAGGTCTAAATAATGAGAGAACAAGATTACCATCTGGATTAATAAAAAAAGTAGCTGGAACCGCTGGAGGAGTTTGAATCCCCCAAATATCTCTTGGATGACTGATCAATGATGGAACTTGAATATTAAATTTCTTAGCAATAGGAGCAAGTTCTTCTTCATCAAGTTGATCAAAATTGAATGTATAAACTAACAAATCTTTATTTTCATATGCAAACTCATTTAGTTCAGGAATCTCCTTAATACAAGGTGCACACCAGTCAGCCCAATAATTGATGACTATCCAATTTCCATTAAGTTTATCTATACTTGAATCAGGACCGTTATAAACATCGATATCATTATTTTGACAACTAATAATTATCAATAAACAGAAAAGTTGTATAATTCTTTGCTTCATTGCAAACATATTATAGTTAAAACTGTAGATATAAACATGGAAAAAAATTTTTTATTAATTTTATTTTACTCAGCTTCAGGTTCAGTTAAGAATCTTGCTCATGCAATTGCTGATGGTGTTGAGGATGCAGGTCATAGTGTAAAAATAAGGACAGTACCAAAAATTTCATCAAAAATTGAGAAAATAGAAACAATTATTTCTGAATCTGGTGAATTATATTGTTCCAAAGATGATCTTATAAACTGCAGTGCTCTTGCTCTGGGGTCTCCAACTAGATTTGGATCAATAGCATCACCAATGAAGTATTTCCTAGATTCTACTGGTGACCTTTGGGGCACAAATGCTTTAGAGAATAAACCTGGAATGGTTTTCACCTCAACAAGTTCGATGCATGGCGGTCAAGAAACAACTCTTTTTAGTTTAATAACATTCATGCTTCATCATGGAATGATAATTTCAGGAACTCCATATTCTATTGATGAGCTTAATAAAACGAAATCAGGTGGCACACCCTATGGACCAACTCATGTAGAAAATTATAATTCTTCGAGTGAATTAACAAGAGATGAATATGAGATTGCTAAAA
Source organism: uncultured SAR86 cluster bacterium (assembly GCA_902586925.1). Classification (GTDB taxonomy): domain Bacteria; phylum Pseudomonadota; class Gammaproteobacteria; order Magnimaribacterales; family D2472; genus SAR86A. The sequence continues at coordinate 23,744 of CACIJE010000003.1, forward strand.
AAACTGGATTTAGGTTTGCTAAGTTAGTAAACAAGATTAATGATTAGTTCAACAAAATATATATATATAACAAATTCAATTTTCATTGCGCTTTTTTTGACAAAACTATTAAACGTAATTCTTGAGAGAATAGACTTAATAATGTTTTTATTTTGGTTGTTGCCATTAATAATATTTTACGTTTTTGTGAATAAATTCTTAATAAGGGCTTATCAATGGTTATGTTTCCTATTAATCATTTATTTTTTGTTTTCCTCTTTGAGAGTATTTGGCACAACACCTTTTTGGCTTGATGTTTTAGAATTGTTGTTACTGATATCTTTATTTATAAATATAATGTTTGGGCCAAAAGTTATTAATAATATGCAATAATATGTTAATAATTTCTTTTCACGAAAATCATTATTTTTGGAGTAATCTAAATGAGTAAAGTTCAATCACTATGGTCAAAAGCTGATAGATTTCTGTCTCTATCAAGAAAAATATTGATTAATTCCTTAACAGCAATATTTTTAATAGTAATTACATTTGCTATTTTGGCCGGTATCGGTTCTTCATTTGTTCCTGAGGAGAAAATTGATACAAAAAATAAAATTTTATGGTTCAAGCCAATTGGAGTTGTTGTAGATAATTCTGTGGGTTCCTCGTATTCTTTAGATTCATTGTTGCTTGGATCTGCAGATATTAAACAACATGAGCTTGATGACCTTTTAGAAGTTTTGAACACTGCTGCTACTGATGAAAACTTAAGCGCAGTTTATATTAATGTTACAGAACTTGGTATGTATTATGCATCTGCATTTGAAATAGCAAATGCAGTAAAAAATATTAGAGATAATGGTAAAAGAGTTATTGCATATGGTGAAAATTATGGAAATCAGGCTTATTTAATTAGCTCCCAAGCTAATGACGTGATACTTAATAAATATGGTCAATTGTCATCATTTGGATTCTCTCGAAAACGAGAGTATGTTAAAGACTTATACAAAAATATCAAACTAAATCAACATGTTTTTATTGCAGGGGAATGGAAAACGGGACTAGAACCATTTACTAGAAATGATATGTCCGAAGAGGACAAAACTCAATGGAATGACTTTGCAGTTCCTCTTTGGCAAAAAATGACAGATTTCATGGAAGAAGGAAGAAATTTAACAAATGGGGCGATGCAAGAATATGGAGATGGCTTTTGGAAATTAGCTTTAAGCGAATCAGAAGTTTCTCAAATAGCATTTAATTCAGGATTAGTTGATTATGTATTTACCTCTGAAGAGTTAAGAAAATGGTTTTTTGAAGAGTTTCCTAATGCAGAAAATGATATAAATAAATTACCAGATTCAATATCTATATATGATTATTTATCAACAATAGAATCAGTGAAAAATGATTCCAAGAACAAAATTGCGATAATTAATATTGAAGGTGCTATTGCAACTGGTGAATCTTCCTATGGAATTGCTGGCTCAGATACAATTGTAAAAAATATAAGAAAAGCTATAAAAGACAATTCAGTAAAAGCTTTGGTTTTAAGAGTTAATAGCCCAGGGGGTGGAGTCTACCCAAGTGAACTAATAACAAACTCACTAAAAGAATTTAAAGAAACTGGTCGACCAATAGTAAGCTCGATGGGAGATATAGCAGCTTCAGGCGGTGTTTGGGTTACAACTCTCTCTGATGAAATTTGGGCAAAAAAAGAAACTCTTACTGGTTCAATTGGTGTTTATGGATTACTTACAACTATCGAAGGATTATATGAATGGGCTGGAGTCCAAGTTGATGGTGTTAGTTCTACTGAAGCAGCTCAATGGGATACTAGATCAGATATGCCTGAAAATGTTACAAATGCAATTCAAGCAAGTGTTGATAGTACCTATGAAAAATTTGTTACCAAAGTCTCTGAAAATAGAGATATGAGATATGAAGAAGTTCATGCAGTAGCAAAAGGAAGAATTTGGTCAGGTGAAAAGGCTTCTCAATTAGGGCTTGTTGACTTCTTAGGTAGCTTAGATGATGCAGTAAGCTCTGCATCCAATCTTGCCAATCTTAAAAATTACAAGGTAATAACTTACGTGAAAGAATTAGACCCATTTGAAGTTTTCTTATCTGAATTATTAGACAGTTTAGATATAAAAATAAACTTAAGTCAAAAAACAAAGACTATGATAAATTTTTTTAGTGATCAATATAATTTTATTGATGTCGATAAAGATATCAACATAACCTCATATTGCTTTGAATGTGAGTATTTTTTTACTAAATAACATCCTTAATCATAGGAATAGTTATTTTTCTTTTTAACTGAACTGATAATTTATCCAGTTTTTCAATTGTCTTAAGTAAATCAGAGATATTTCTTTTTGAATATGTAATTAGATAATTTATTTCTTTTTCACCAATATTAATGGACCGCAAATCTATAATAAATTTTAAAGCTTCATATAACTTATTTTTACTAATTGGCAGTAACTCAATACTTTCAATTTTCTTTATTCTTGATGAGAGGTCTTCAAGTTTAAAATATATAGTTGATGGATTTATAGATGAAGAAAAAATTAATCTACATTTAGAAAGCAGAGAATTGTTAATAAGATTAAAGATAGCAATTTCCCAATCTTTGTTGTTTTTGATTAGGTCTATATCATCGATACAAACTACGTCGAGGTTATCTAATGAGTCTAAGAAATCTGTATTTAATTTGATGGCCTCTTTTATAGGAACGTATAAGGAAGATTTTTTTTCGCTCCCATAAAAATTGCAAACAGCTTGAAGTAAAAAAGACTTGCCGACTTCTTCAATGCCATACAAGAAAATATCTTGATTGCTTTTGAGAGCATGTTTAATTTCAGAGTTTTTACTCTCAAAGTAAAAATCACTAAAAGTAAATTTATTTACTTTGCTCCAAGGCAATATTAACTGTTCGGGATTATTCACTATTATATATAATTAGGTCTCTGACCCACTGATCAGCATAAACAATTAAACTTATTATTGTGATGAATAAAACAAAAATATCAAAAAATATCATATAAAAATCTAATTCAAAAATTACTTTTATGAAAATAACTATGATATAGATAATCTGAGCTGTAGTAGTTAATTTACCAAGCAAATTTGGTTTTGGAGTTTCTGACTCAATAATAGTCATTTTAATCGAAGCTCCTATTAAAATTAGTACATCTCTGGAAAAAAATACTATAAAAATGTAGAAAGGAATTAATTGATTAATCCAGAATATAAAAATCGATCCTGATAATAAAATTTTATCTGCAACAGGATCTAATAAGGTACCTAATTCAGTCTGCCAATTCATTTGTCTTGCAATAAAGCCATCAAGCCCATCAGTTATTGATGCAATGGCAAAAAACAATATACTTAACTCAAAATTTCCCTCATATATATTTTTGAGAATAGGATATACCAAAGCTATTCTTATTAATGTTAATAAGTTAGGAATAAAAATAAAAAATTTAGTCATTTAGAATATATTATATTTATGTTTAAGGTTTCTTTATTAAAGCTTTCAATTTTAAAAAAATTGTTTTCAGATATCTCCTTTAGAAAAGATTGAAATTCTCCATAAACATTCAATTGATAAAAAACTTTATCATTATCAAACTTATTTATATCTATGTCTTTAAAAACGATTAAATCCTCTAAAATTTTCTTAGAGTATTTGTAGTCTTCAAATGAAGAAATGTTATTGATAGAAACATTTAATAGTTCTGTTTTAGAGGTATCAATCAGAAAAGTTTTTAAGGAATCATTGATTGATTGATTTACATATTTTTCAAATTCATCAATAAAAAAATCTGGAAAATTTTCATTGCTAATTGTTATATCGACTCCTCCAGTTATTTGCCATGAATTTATACCTGTTTTAACAACATTCAATTCAATAAAATCATTGTAAGTATAATTTTCATCAATTAAGTCCTTTAATCCAATTACTTTCCTATAATTAATTAAATTTTTAACATCAAGAAGATCTAATTCAGGTAGTTCAAGAAATATGCCCCTTGATGATGATATATTTTTTAATACATTCTTAATTGAAAGGTCCAAGCTAGACTGAACCGTTGAATTTGTTAAATAATATGGCTCATTAATCCCAGTATCAATTTTTATAAGAAATAATGTAACTGGTCTTGAATTGCCAATTAATGGTATTGATAAATTGTTAAATGTTTTGATTAGTTTATCTTTATTAAAGCTTACCTCTAAGTAACTTTTTTCATCGAGATTTTTTATTGAATAACTTTTTATGTAATCTTTTCTGGAATTTCCTTCGTTAATTATTTTCCAAATATTTGATGGTGTATTACTACCACTTAATCTATAAATCATTGTATTGAATGAATTATTTAATGATTTCTCTATTTGCGATGAATTTATAATTGGTTCAAGAACTACAAAAAGTTTATCAAACTCCTTTCCAAAGCATGTATTAGAAAAGATAATAAGGCAAAATATAAATTGTTTACTTAATCTCATGTATAAAGTGTCCAATAAGGTATTCTAAATGACAAAAGAAATTATAGAAAATGATCCGTACAAATCTGCCGGTGTTGACATAAGTGCAGGAAATGAATTGGTTAATATAATTAAAAAAGATGTTGCTTCTACACATAATGAAAACGTTTTAGAGAACATTGGCGGCTTTGCAGGAATGTATAGTCTTGATAAAAATATAGAAAATCCCGTTCTAGTAGCCTGTACTGATGGGGTTGGTACAAAAGTATCTCTTGCACAGCAATACAACAATTTAGATGGGATTGGACAAGATCTAGTTGCAATGTGTGTTAATGATTTGATCGTTTGTGGAGCTAAACCGCTTTTTTTTCTAGATTATTTTGCAACATCAAAACTCAATATTGATGAAACATCAACTGTTGTAAAGAGCATTGCAAATGCGTGTATTGAGTCAGATTGTGCCCTTTTAGGAGGCGAAACTGCTGAAATGCCAGGTCACTATATTGATAATAATTTTGATCTGGCTGGATTTTCAGTTGGTTGTGTAAATAAAGATCAAATTCTTAAAAATGAGAATGTTGTTAAGGGAAATGTTCTCATCGGTATTGAATCCAGTGGCCCACATTCAAATGGCTTCTCATTAATTAGAAAAATTATAGATGAATCTAATATTTCGAATGAAGAAAAAAATAAAATTGTAAGCATGACGCTAGTTCCAACCTCTTTATATCCAAAATTGATAATGAATTTAATAGATAATTTCAAAATTAATGCTATATCTCATATAACTGGTGGCGGCATTACAGAAAATCTTCCTCGTTCAATACCAAAAGATCTTGGGATAAAAATAAATACGAACTCTTGGGAAATGCCTTATATTTTTAAATGGCTTCAGGAACATGGAAAAATTAGTAATTCTGATATGTATAGAATTTTTAATTGTGGTATTGGCATGATTGTAATTGTTGATGCAGAGGATTCTGAAACAATTTCAAGTGAAATTACAAAACTTGGATATAAAAATTTTATAATTGGGACGGTTGATGAAATGACTTTAAAAGAATCAGTTACATTTATATAGACATATAAATGAAAAGAATCGTTGTTTTGATTTCAGGAAGTGGTTCTAATTTGGAGGCCATTGTGAATAGTTGTAATTCTAACAATATTAATGGCGAAGTTATAAAAGTGATATCGAACAATCCTTCTGCATATGGACTTAAAAGAGCAAGTGCTCTTGGAATATCATCAGAAATAATAGATCATAAAAAATATAATAATCGAGATGATTTTGAAAATTCGTTAGAAAAATACCTCGATCAATTAAATCCAGACTTGATAGTTCTTGCAGGATTTATGAGAATACTAGGCTCGAAAATTACTAATAAATATCAAAAAAAAATGATTAATCTTCATCCTTCATTACTGCCAAAATATCCTGGATTAAACACTCATGAGAAAGCATTATCAAATAATGATAAATTTCATGGAGTTTCTATTCATTTTGTATCATCTGAATTAGATGCTGGACCACTAATCGCTCAAGGCATCATTGATATGAAAAGAAATGATAAATTAGATGAGGTTATAAATCGTATCCATAAAATTGAGCATCAGCTTTTACCTAAAATTATCAGTGAAATTTGTAAAGGAAATATATATTTAGATCAATCAAATAAGATTAATTATTTAAATATTAATTTAAAAAATCAAAAAATTTTAAAAATAAAATATGAACATTAAAAAATTAAATCTAATGATTATTGCAGTCTTTTCATATTCAGTGTTTTCAGATCTACCTCTTTACTCTGCAAAATATAACTTTGAATCAGATGAAATCTCCATTACTGGCATAAGAGAGCTAGTCAAAGAAGGAGAAATTTACGAACTAAAATTTAGTGCATCAAATTTAATTGCTAGTTTATATTTTTCCTCTAAGTTTAAAATATCTAAAGATAAGGTGATTCCAGAAAGTTATGACATAAAAATAAGACCAAAATTTCTTGATAGAGACCAATCATTAAAATTTAATTACTTGACTAAAGAAATAACTTCAATTGGTTCGAATGAGTGGGTATCTCCAATAGGTGAAAAGTTAATGCTTGATCCCCTTAATGTGCAAATTAAGATAAGAAAGCAAATTAAAAGTGGTATGCAAAAATTTGATCTAAAAATTGTTGATATGGAAAATGGTGGGTCGCGATCTTACAACTATAATGTAGTTAGTACCAGTGAGTGTGTTTTAAATTTGGAAACATATAATTGTATAATTCTTGAAAGGACACAAGATGACAACCTTAGAAAAGTGACCTACTATCTAGCAAAAGAATTAGATTTTATGTTTATTAAGATTATCGATGTTAATCAGGATAAAACTAATAAGCTAGAGATTGGTGAGTTATTAAGTTTTGGGTAATGTAACACCTGTTTGTCCTTGATATTTTCCTTTACGATCTTTATAACTAATTTCACATTCCTCATCAGATTCAAAGAAAAGCATTTGAGCAACTCCCTCTCCTGCATATATTTTTGCAGGCAAATTTGTTGTATTTGAAAATTCTAGAGTTACATGTCCTTCCCATTCTGGTTCTAGTGGAGTGACATTAACAATAATTCCACATCTTGCGTATGTAGATTTTCCAAGACATATGGTGAGTATATTTCTAGGAATTTTAAAATACTCGATAGTTCTAGCAAGCGCAAAAGAATTTGGAGGAATGATACAAACATCTGAATTGATGTCAACAAAGCTTTTATCATCAAATGATTTTGGGTCAACAATTGCAGAATGAATATTTGTAAATACTTTAAATTCATTTGAACAACGCACGTCGTAACCATAACTTGAAACACCATATGAAATTAATTTATTGCCCTGATCATCAAGCCTCACCTGATTCTTTGAAAAAGGTTTTATCATATTATGATTCTTTGACATATCTTGAATCCACTTATCTGACTTAATCGACATTAATTTCTACCCTGCCCTCTATTGCTCGTGCAATTGTTGTTCCATCAACATACTCTAACTCTCCACCGATAGGAATTCCATATGAAATTCTTGAAACTTTTGCATTTTTAACATGGTCTTTTATAAAAATTGCTGTTGCATCTCCCTCAACTGTGCTACTTGTTGCAAGGATAACTTCTTTTACATCATTACTTTCGATGTTTTTTATTAAATCATCTATTCCAAGATCCTCTGGACCAATTCCATCAATCGGTGAAAGTCTTCCTAATAATACAAAGTAATTACCCCTAAAACCCCCAGTTGATTCAATTGCTAGTACGTCAGAGGGACTTTCAACAACGCAAATACTACTTTTATCTCTTGATGTATCAGAACAAACTCCACAAATTTCATTTGAAGTAAGCATTCTGCATGATGAACATCTTTGAATGTCCTTAACCGCTTGATCAAGAACATTCGCTAATATACTTGCTCCGTCTTTATTTCTATCTAGTAAATATAAAGCCATCCTTTGTGCAGATTTTTTGCCAACACCTGGAAGAATTGTTAAAGCATTTATTAACTCTGATAGTAAATCTTGATTCATTTTTATTTTATTGGTTTTACACTATCTTCTTTAATTTTACCTTTAAACTTTTTTAAAAAGCTTTGAATATCTTTATTATTATTAATGTCTGCAGTTGCACTATCCTGATCAAGCTTTTTCTTTTTTTCTTCAAAATCAATTGGACAATTCATGACTTTGCCTATTCTAATTTCTATATCAATAGCTTTTGAAAATTTACTTTCAAGTACGCTCTTGAATTCAGTAGAAATATTTTCTGGGATTTGCCCTATATTTTCATTAGCAATAAAAACTAAGGTTGAATTAACTTGCGAATCAAAAGACATGCTTCCAAAATAGCTCCTAGCGAAAGGACTTAGATCTAGAGAATTAAATAACTTTATCCAATCATTATTTTCATTGATCAAAAAATTTTTTTTTGGGATATCTTTACTTTGATTTGAATTTATTTCTTTTTTAGGAGTTTTTTTTTCAACAATATTTTTTTCATTGATAGAGTTATTAGAGTCTGAAAGTTTTTGAAGTGGATTAAATGCCAACATTCTCAAAAGACATATTTCTAATGATTCTTTTGGATTTGGGTGCACAGAAAATTTACTATAGGCATTCATTGAGATTTCATAAAGTAATTGACAAAATTCTTTATCAATCTTGTTTGCTAATGACTTAATATTTTTGTTCTCTGAATTTGAAAGTACCTGTTCAAGTGATATTTTGTGAAGAATAGAGATTAAATCTTTTAAAATTACATCGTATTCTGGAGTCAGTTCCTCAATTTTTGACAACAAATCAAAAACCTTCTTTCCATCTCCAATAATTATATGCTCAATTAATTCTATTAATAAAGTGTCGTCGATTGTTCCAAGAAGTGACTTAATCTCATTTTCAAGAAGTTCGCCATTTCCATATGCAATTGCTTGATCCAATAGAGTAAGTCCATCTCTTACAGAACCATTTGAAAAATTAACAATTAATCTCACGCTTTCATCGTCAAATTTAATTTTTTCTTTTTTTAAAATTTTTTTAAAATGATCAAAAAGTACATCATCGCTTACAGTTTTAAGATTTAGCTGTAAGCATCTTGATTGCACGGTTTTTGGAATTTTTTCGGGATTGGTAGTGGCAAAAATAAATATTACGTGAGCTGGAGGTTCCTCAAGTGTCTTTAGAAGTGCATTAAAACTGGCAGTAGATAGCATGTGGACTTCATCAATTAGGTATATCTTAAATCTCCCTTTTGCAGGCTTATATTCTACTGTTTCAATTAGATCTCGAATTTTATCAACTTGTGTATTGGAGGCTGCGTCAATTTCAAGAAAATCAACGCTTCTTCCAGAACTAATCTCAATTGTATTTGAGCATTTGTTACATGGTCTTGACGTTGGCTTTGTATCACTCTCACAATTCATACATTTTGCTAAGATCCTAGCTAATGTTGTTTTACCAATACCCCTTGTGCCCGCAAATATATATGCCTGATGCATTTTTTCGGCATTAATTCCATTCACTAATGCTTTTACAATATGATCTTGACCAATCACTTCTGCAAAGTTTGTTGGTCTATATTTTCTTGCTAAAACCTCATACGACATACTTTTTGAATCATAACATGTCCTCATTAAAAACTGATTCAATTTCTTTAAATCTGAATCCTCTATTTTGCAAAAAGCTTTTTTGTTTTAACTGATCTTTAGTTTCACTACAAATTCCGTCTTTGTATTTTTTAGCAAAAGTAGATTTTGCAACCTGCTCCCAATCATCGCTCTCAGCAATTATTGCCTCCGATATTGACTCCTTAACACCTTTTGAAAGAAGTTCATAAATAATTTTTTTTGGTCCAAAGCCTCGTTTTTTTCTGAATGAAACATAGCTTTCTGTAAAGCGTGAATCGTTGACTAAGTTGTTTTCCAAAAGTTTAACAAGAACTGAGTCTATTAATTCTTTATTTTCAAATCGAAGATTGAGTTTTTCTTTAATCTCTTTTTTTGAATGTTCTCTTCTTGATAGAAGATCTAAAGATTTGTTATAAATCGAATTAAATAAATCATCTGACATTATTCAAATGGTATTACCCTAGATTTACCATTTCTCTTAATAATTCTAACTTTCTGTCCAATGTTATAAGAAAAATCACTTACTTCTTGGATAATAGATAAATAGTTGTTTGAATCAGTTTTTATTAGTAGCTCAATGCCTTCTTTCTTGGTTATAGATGATCCAATTTCAGATCCAACTGCTGAGCCAATTAATCCGCCAACAACTGTAGCTATGTCTGATTCAAGATCAGAATCGGTTGAATTTTTTCCAATAGCACCACCAATAGCAGCCCCAGTAGCAGCACCAATCTCTCTGTCACCTTCAATAGTAACTTTTGTAACATCACTAATGACACCAAAAACAACATATTGTTGCTTTTGAGCATCAGATCTAGAGACAACATCAGGTTGTAAAGATGTATTTACGCATGCTGATGCAAATATAATACTAGTAATAATAATTAAAAAAATTTTATGCATTATCTTTCTCCATAAGCTTGAAGTCATTTATAAGATCTTTTTTAATTACAAAGAAATTTCTATTTTTTTCAAACCCATCTAAAAGCTCAACTTCATATATTTTTTCAAGATGTTTTGACTTAATAACCTTTATTCTATCTCCTTTGTTAAGTCTGACTAAATTTCTTGAATCTATAATTGAGAAAGTATCCCAATCTGAAAACTTTCTTGCACGATATGTATTATATGCGTCAACTGAAAAGAAATATAAAACCTTACTGTTTGAAAGTGAGCTTTTATTGCTCCTTGCGTCAAGATACCAAGTTTGGCCAGGCTCTACAATCGACATATTTTCATCTCCATAAAAAAATGGAGTAATAAAAAATACTAAGAAATATATTGCTAGTTTTCTAATAATCATTATATTTTAGACAAATAAAGAAACAGTAAGTTCTATTACAAGCATATTTTAAATTTGATAAAAAATAAAGCTTGAAAATAACAAAAAAGCACCTAAATATAAGTAGATGAAGATGTCATAACGAATCTTCGCATTAATATGTGTAGTCTAGTTTAGATACACACAACATAAGTCGCTTTTAAGGAGGACTATTATGATACTTAATTTTACAGACCCATTTTTCACAACACGTGTATTAGGGTTCGAACCATTGTTTGATAGATTGCAAAGACTTTCTGAGTCTAATGATCGATCATCAAGCTATCCACCATACAACATAAGTAAAGATGGTAATTTATTTGCCATCGAAATTGCTGTTGCTGGTTTATCTAAAGATGATATTCAAATTGAACTTGCAGAAGGCGTTCTTTCTGTTAGTTATGACGGACCAAAAACAGAAGTTGTGAATGGTGATAATCAAGTTGTTTATCAGGGTATAGCTCAGCGAGCATTCAAACAACAATTTACCCTTTCAGAAGATGTTGTTGTTCAAGGTGCTGAGCTGGTAAATGGTTTATTAACCATAAGCCTTGAGAAAATCATTCCTGATGAAAAGAAACCTAGAATGATTGAGATTAAATCACCGAAAAGAATCTCAAGCAAATAATACTCCACAAAGAGTAAATGGGGGTGCATAATGCACCCCTAAGTATATTGATTTTAACAAATGAAGTTTTTTAAGTTATTTTTCTTACTGACGCTTTTTATCCATCTAGAGTCAGAGACTATAAATACTGGTCATGCTAATGTTTCTTTAGTTAAAATTAACGATGAATCAATTTCTCAAAATAATCTTATCGGCATCAAGATGGATATGCAGAAAAATTGGCATACCTATTGGAAAAATCCTGGAGATTCTGGTGGACCAATTAAAGTTCAATGGAAAACCTCAAATAACATTGAAATTGGCAATATTAAATGGCCTTCACCTGAGCTAATTCCATATGAGCCACTGATGACTTATGGTTATACAGATTTTGTAATTTTTCCATTTGATTACAAAAAAATTGATGAAAATGACTCATCGATCGAAGTAAATGTTGATTTTTTAATTTGTGATGACATATGTGTTCCAGAAAAGGCATATATAAAAACAACTCTTGAACAAATTAAAGAAGATTCATTATTAATTGAATGGGATAAGTATGTTCCAAATGTTGTATTACCTGTTTTAGTAAAATTAAATAATGAATTTATTGAAATCAGATTTTCAAATAATAACGTCATAAATGATATAAATTTTTTTATAGAAAATACAAATACTGTTAATCATTCTCAAGAACAAATTTTAATTAAAGAAGAAAATAATTGGCTTTTAAAAGTTCCTTTAAATGATAGTTATGCAGAAATTAAAAAAATAAAAGGAGTTTTATCTGTAAATAATTCTGATTTCTATCTTGTTGATGCTGAAATAGAAAAGTCTACAAGTAATTCGATTTCACTTATTCAAGCTATTCTATTTGCTTTTATTGGAGGCCTTATTCTTAATTTAATGCCTTGTGTATTTCCTATTATTTCTTTGAAAATTTTAAGTTTTGTTTCACTAGGAAATGAGTCCACACAAAAAATTAGAATGCATGCACTTACGTTTTGTTTGGGAGTTCTATTATCTTTTATTTTGATAGGTTTTCTATTGATAGCCTTAAAGCAGACAGGAAACTATTTAGGATGGGGCTTTCAGCTTCAGTCTCCAGTTATTGTTGGATTTTTATGTATTCTGATGTTTATCATTGGAGTTATTTTGCTAACAGATACCGATATTGGAAGTTCTTTTTCAAGGCTAGGACAATATGGATCTAACAGTATGTCAGGTTCATTTTTAACAGGAGTTCTTGCTGTTGTTGTTGCATCACCTTGCACAGCCCCTTTCATGGGCGCTGCACTCGGATATGCACTAATACAGCCATCAAGCGTAACATTGCCTATTTTTATATCGCTTGGAATGGGCTTTGCCGCTCCTTACTTTGCATTGTCGTTGTCACCAGGTTTAGTAAATAAATTACCAAAACCTGGACAGTGGATGGTTACATTAAAAGAATTTTTTGCTTTCCCGATGTTTGCAACTGCATTATGGCTGCTTTGGGTATTCAGCTTACAAACAAATATTGATCTACTTATAGGTCTATTGATATCAATTTTATTTATTTCAATGCTTTTTTGGATACTAAATAGAGTTAATAAAAGAATTTATAAAACAATAATATTATTTACGCTGATATGCGTAATTGTTTTTGTAATGCAAAAAATATTATCTTTTGAAAATGACTTATCAGAAGAAGGTAATGTTTCAAATTTATACTCAGATAGTGTCAAATGGGATAATGAAATTGAAAGGAATTATAGGGAAAAAGGTCAACCATATCTTATTAACTTTACTGCAGCATGGTGTATTACCTGTCAAGCTAATGACAAAATTGCCCTCTCAAGACCAAAGGTAAAAGAATATTTTAATAAAAATAACGTGGAGTATATTGTTGCTGACTGGACGAACAAAGATGATGAAATTCTTCAAACACTTGAATCATATAATAGGAGTGGAGTGCCTCTGTACATATATTGGAAGCCAGGAATGAAAGAGCCAGCCATTTTGCCTTCGATATTAACCGAACAAATTTTGCTAGATAGTTTCTAAACTGCCATACTTAGGTAATATAATTATTCATAATAAAATTGAATAGGAAAATATATTATGTTTGGAACTCAGTTTGAAATATTTGGTGTCATTCATCTGATAACAATGTTCGTAATAATTATTGTTTCAGTTTTTCTACCAAAGTTTTATAAAGATAAGACTGAAAGTCAAAAGTCAATAATGAGTAAAATTATTGCAGGTATAATAGCTGCTCATGTAATCATATCTCCATATAAAGATCTATATTTGCTAGCTAATCCATATGATTGGCGAGAAACAATACCTTTGCATATGTGTGATCTTTCAGAAATCTTTTTAATATGGTTTTTACTAGGCGGACCAAAAATTCTCTATCTATGTGCTTTTTTCTGGGGACTAGGTGGTGCAACAATGGCGATTTTAACTCCAGATATTAGTCATCATGATCTTGATTACATATTTTTCATGATTGGCCACGGAATGATAATTGTTGGAATAATGTATGCAACAGTCAGTCTAGGTAATCGTCCTTATGCAAAAGATATAATCAAAGTTTCCTTAATAACAGCATTTATTTTATTACCTATTGTATATGTAATTAATATGCTTCTTGGAGAACCAGCTAACTTTTGGTATTTAATGGCAAAACCTGATGGTGCTTCTTTGATGGACGTTTTCCCCGAACCACCTATGCACTTACTAGTAACAACTCCAATTGCAATTGCTGTTTTTTACCTAATATATATACCTTATTTTATTAAAGATAGAGCAATAAGATAGTCAAATATTTACAATAATAATTAAAATAGACATAAAATAAGATAAGAATTATGGATAACTTTATTAAATTAGTTACTGAAGTCTGGAACAGTGGGTTCTTGGGCATTGATCTTGGCTCAATAATTTCATCGTTAATAGTTATATTGATAGCATTTCTATTTAGAGGTTTTATTATCTCAATAATTTTAAATGCGCTTAGCAGATTGGCTGAAAGCACAGAATCGAAAATTGATGATGAAATTCTTAATGCTTTAAGAAGGCCTATTGGTTTAATTCCAATTACAATTGCTTTATATATCTGCACATTGATTCTTCCCCTTTCAGGTTTGATAGGAGATATTGCAACAAATATTGTAAAGGCATTTGTAATATTTACGATTTTTAGTGCTCTTGCAAATAGTGTAAAGCCAATATTTGAAGCTTTATCAACAAGTTCGTGGCTTACAGCTTCAATGCAGATGTGGCTTGAAAGAGCGTCTAAATTTATCGTTTGGGTAATAGGAGTTGCTATTATCTTAGATATTTTTGGAATTCAGATTGGTCCGTTGGTAGCAGGGTTAGGATTGTTTTCAGTAGCAGTTGCACTTGGAGCTCAAGATTTCTTTAAAAACTTAATATCAGGAATATTAATAATTGGTGAGCATAGGTTTCAGCCAGGGGATAGAATTGAAGTAAGTGGACAATTGCATGGGATAGTTGAAAGTATTGGATTTAGATCTACGGTAATAAGAACTTTTGACACTGCTCCGATGGTTATACCGAATAAAGACTTATCCGATGTGAAAGTTATCAACCATGGTGAAATGATTAATAGAAGAATTAATTGGAAAATTAATTTAATCTATTCAACTAGTGTTGAACAACTTGAGGCAATAAGAAATGAAGTAAAAGAGTACATAATATCTAGTAAGGACTTTTCAACTGAAGGTGATCTTGATCCAGTTGTAAGAGTCGTTGAACTTGGTGGAAGCTCAATTGATCTATTAGTTGTTGCCTATGCAGATCCTATGGGATTTGCTGCATTTAATAAGGTAAAAGAAAATTTAATTTTTAATATTATGAAAATTGTTAAGAATAATAAATCTGAATTTGCATACCCATCAACTTCTTTGTATGTTGAATCAATGCCAAAATAATATAGATGTATTATGAACGATCAAATAGTTCTTTCAATCACAATAGTTGCCCTCCTTTGTCTTTTCATATCTGGTAAAATTAGATACGACGCACTTTCAATTGGTGCTCTATTTATTTTAGTTGTTCTAGAAATAATTCCTGCAAATCAAGCATTTTCAGGTTTTGCTCATCCAGCAGTAATTACTGTAGCACTTGTTTTGGTTATAAGTCAGGGTCTGAGTAATTCTGGTATCGCTGGCCTAGTGGGTAAGATAATAGGTGGAAAAGAATTCTCAGAAGTTCAATTTATGATTTTCTTGTTGCTTATTGCGGCTGTTCTGTCCTCATTTATAAATAACATTGGCGCATTAGCTATTCTTTTACCAATAACGCTTAACATATGTCAGAAAATGGAATGGCATCCGTCTAAGTTTTTAATGCCCTTAGCTTTCGCATGTATTTTGGGTGGAATGAATACTGCAATTGGTACACCGCCAAATATTATAATTTCTGAATATAAAGCGACTATTTCAGATTCAGGCTTTAGTTTTTTTGATTTCTCTTATGTTGGACTTGTAATAACAGTTGTCTGTATTTTGTTTATTGCTTTTATAGGTAATAAGTTAATTTTTTTAAGGAAGGAGATTCCTTCAAATGAACATCTTATTGATCTTAAGGGATACTTATTTGAAGTCCAAGTAAATAATGATAGCTCATCAATTGGCATGACTTTGTATGCATTTAAGCAGAGAGCCGGTGAAGATACAGAAATACTTGGAATTGTCTCTGAAAGTGGTTCTATAAAAAAGGTACAAAATAATATGAGGATTAAGGCTGGACAAATCCTTGTAATAAAAACTCCACCCGATGATTTAGGAAACATTTTAAGTATTTTTGACTTCTCAATTCCTGAAGAACTTCATTCATTTAACGAAGATGACCTTGAAGAAATCGAAGTTATGATTACTCCTGGTTCAAGATTAATTGGTAGAAAATATGATTTCTTTTTAAAACTAGCATTTGAAGAATTAAATCTGTTAGGTTTATGGAGAAAAGGCTCTAAATATAGAACAAGACTTACTAGGGAAAAGTTTAGAGCTGGTGATGTTTTGCTTTTAGGTGTGAGAGATCTTGCTGAAGAAGATGTATCTAACAAAATTAAACATCTAGGCTTAATGCCAATAAGACAAAGGGAACTTCAAACAATACCTAGTAGAAGTAGGCTTATTAAAGGATTGATATTTTTTGGATTATCAATTTTTTTAGTTTCATTTAATTATTTAAGCGCAGCAGTAGCATTTCTGCTATGTGTTCTTGCTTTTGCGAGAATTAGGATAATTGATAATGATTTTTATAGGAAGATTGATTGGCCGATCATAGTTATGTTGGCTGCGATGATTCCAATAGGAACTGCAATTCAAACAACTGGTCTTAGTAGCCTAATAGCAATCTCAATCTCTGAATATGCATCTAGCTTAAGCTTGTTTTGGATATTATTAATTATTTTAATAATTACTATGATTACCACTGACATAATAAATAATGCTGCTACTGCAGTGATCATGGCGCCAATTTCAGCAGGAATTGCATTTGAGCTTGGTTATGCAGTTGAACCCTTTTTGATGGTTGTTGCTGTTGGAGCAAGTTGTGCCTTCTTAACCCCTATTGGACACCAATGTAATACAGTTGTAATGGGGCCTGGTAACTATAAATTTACAGATTATTGGAGGATGGGATTACCTATGGATATCTTAATTATTATTGCCTCTATTCCGATGATACTCTTTGTCTGGACTTAATGAACAATAGTTATAAAAGAATAAATATAGAAACTGGAAAGCCATTTGAGCCTGGTTTTGAGGATGAAAATGGAAGATTCTTTTTAAGATACCTTAGCAAACATGGTAATGATGGCTACCTATTAGAAGAATGGAAAAAGGATCTTGAAAGCTTTATGATAAAAGCAAAAGAATTAAATATTAATTTCGACTTAAATCAGCAATAGATTCAATAACTTCGGGATATTTAATATAGAACTCATAAGATTCTCCATCCTCATTTGTGTAAGGAGTTATTACATCAGTTCCAGCACTAATAGAGCCGTTATCTATCAATTTTCTTCCCATATTAATAGCATTTTCTATTCCAGCCCATTTTAAATATCTCATCACCCCCCATTTTTGAGTAGAGCCAGAATCTTGCTGTGAGTATTTGGATATTCTAGTAACCACTACATCATTTTCTCTATCTACAAATGTGTATTGTCCAAATCTTCCACTTGTATTAAAAATTTTTGATTCGTCATCATATTTTGATATCCACCAATGAAGTGAATAATATCTTTTATAGTCAGTAAATCTACTTGGAGTTTCCCAGACAATTTTAAATGTTTCATCAATGAATTCTTTTGGGATTATTTGTTCTTCTCCCCATAATCCATTTCTTGAAAATAATAATCCTATTTTAGAATAATCCCTTGCAGACATATCAACACAACAGTAAGTCATAACATTACCTTTCTCATCTTTCCATAACTTATAGTCATTTATGCCAAGTGGCTCTAGGATTCTCTCTTCAAAAAGAACATCTGCTTTTTTACCAGTAGCCTGAAGTAAAATTTCTCCTAAAATCATTGAATTAACATTGTTGTATTCAAACTTTTCACCTGGATTTTTTTCTAAATTAACTTTTTTTGCATATTTAAGATGATCTACCTGAAAGAACATTTTTTCGTGTTCATGGCTTGGAAAATCTAGGCCACTAGACATATTTAATAAATCTCTAATAGTTATTTCTGATCTTTTATCATTATAGTATTCGAGATAATTTGAAACTTTTTCATCTAGGCTTTCAATTTCTCCAAGATTAATAGAAATTCCTATTAAAGCAGCATAATAGCTTTTTGCCATTGACCAAGACGTACCATGTGAATTTTTATCATAACCTTCTGAGTATCTTTCAGAAATAATTTTTCCATTTTTTACAATAACAACAGCTTGTGTGGCATCATCTGAAAATGATAAATCCATTAATTTATCAACTTTTTCTTGATTAATACCCTCTATTTCTGGATTTGATATATTCCAACTGTCTGATTCAGGATAATATTGAGTAAAAGAAAATAATGAAAAAAATAATAAAAAATAGATCTTCGCGTACATATTCGTCTTAAGGCGTATGTTAGTTATTTGAAATATATGATTAATATAGCCATTTTAAATATATAAGCAACTAATTGCTTATATAGATTTTATTGATATATGATTATAAATAATTATAATAATGCTATGAATAAATTATTATTAATATCTCTTGTTGTTTTCACTCAAATTAATCTTTCTTCCGCTGATTTTGTAGTAAAAATGTTAAATCAAAGCTCAACAGGTGTTATGGTTTTTGAGCCTGCTGTTTTGGAGATTGAGGTTGGCGATACAGTAACTTTTCAATCTACTGATGCTGCTCACAATTCAGCTTCTATTCCTGGCATGATTCCAGATGGAGCGTCTGCATGGAATGGCCAGTTAAGTAGAGATACTTCAGTTACCTTTGATATACCTGGCATTTATGGATATCAATGTACGCCCCATGCAATGATGGCTATGGTTGGCGTTATTAAGGTAGGTGGTGACTCTTCTAACAAAGATAGTGTTCAAGCTGCAGCAAAACTATACAAATCTACATTTGTGATGAATCAGACAAGATTAGATGATTATTTGTCAAAAATATAATTCATACCTTTTTTTATGTTAAATTACTCCTCAATTTGGGCGAGTAACTCAGCTGGTTAGAGTGTCTGCTCGACACGCAGGAAGTCGGGAGTTCGAATCTCTCCTCGCCCACCATTTAATTAATCAGCTAATTGCTCTGAAACCCAACTTAATGACCAATTATGTCCGAGCCTTCTCCCTTTGTAAGTATCAGGTAATCTAACTACAGTGCTTCCTTCAAGATCGATTATTTGTGGATCATATTTTAATTCGTTGAATGCTCCGTCTAATTCTTTAATTGTTCTCCATTGAAAGAAATCTATGTTGTCTCTAATGCTTTTTGGAGGTGAATAGTCACATATTTTACTAAAAAGGCTTGACTTTAAAGATGCAGAAATAGGTCCTGTAAGAGGCCCTGCAACTGAGTGGATAATTAATTCCACATCATTTATCCATCTCTCAGAAAACATTGCGACTATCATTGCTCCATAGCTATGCCCCATCAAGATAACTTTTTCAATATTTTTATTGGTTTCTATAGCTGAACTGATTTCTTTAAGAAGTTTTAAATAAATATTTTCTGGGCATAGATTATCGTTATAACGAAAAAATGAGACTAAATTTTCAGAAGAGTCTAATACAATTAAAGGATATATCCATTCATATCCCTGACTATCGCTTCCATGAACTGCAATGAACAGTGTATTTTGAGATTCTGATTTATCTTCAAGATAATGCAAGCCATTGTCAATCGACATTAAGTTTCTTCCACTATTTAATACATCGTTAAGATCAAAATCATTAATTGATATATCTGATTTAATAATTGAAGAATTTATAACAATACTCAAAATCACATAGAACTTAAAATTGAATTGTTTCATTGTTAACTTTTCATTGATAAAAGTTTTTCTTTTGTAGCCAAAAGAATATTAAGATCTTCTTTTTCTGATGTTTCATCCATAAGCTTTTCAATCTCTTGAAGAGATTTTTCTAATGAGCCCCACTTACCCTCTGTTTCAACTCTTTCATGAATAAGGTCATCGAATCTAGTTTTGATATCTTCAGGGATTTCAGCCTGATGTTTGCTACAAATAATTCGTTCTGCTAAAAAACGAAATCTTTCATCTTCAAAATTTCTTGAAATTTTAATTAGTTGCTCAAGATTATCTGAAAGATGAAATTCTTTCATTAAATCCTGATCTCTATAGGAAGGGAATCCTCCTGAATATATTGTTCCCTCAATATATGCCGGTTCAGGGAAATTCATTATTCTGTCCTCCATGGCTTGAGATACTTTAGTAAAAAAATCTTTATTTCCATTAACAATATTTGCTCTTCTCTGCAATTCTTCGTGGCTAATGTCGAAATGATTGTTTTCTGTCAGAAGTTTGCTTGAACATATAGGTATCGTCTTATTTATCTTATATTTCTTCAAGGGTAAGTCTCTTCCACCAGACTGAATTATTTTGTTGATCTCAGAAAAATCTAAATCAATAATTTCTTCAGGATCAAAGCTTAGATCAAAAAAACATATGTCATTTGGTCTTGATTTATCAGCCCCACAAATAACAACTGGGTATTTGAAAGGATGTCTCCTGTAAATTTCGCCTAAAGCGAGAAATTCATTTGAATATAAAAGATTTTTAATGCCCTCTTTTGTAGATATATTCATAAAAGATTTAAAAACGTCTGGAATTTTTTCTTTAATAACCCTGCATAAACCAATCATAAATTTACAATCAGAAATAGCATCATGCGCGTCACTGACATCGATACCATGTTCATCTGCAAGATGTTCTAACTTGATACTTAAAGCAGGTCCATCTTCAAATAACGGAATTGATATCTGATCAGAAAAAAAACAACCAATGTTATGAATCATTAACATCAAATCAAGTCTTCCATTTTGATTTGTATTTGTTATGTAAGGTTCTAAAAGATTGCACCAAAATTGTCGTCTTATTAGTTCTTCATCGAAAGCATGTCCATTATAAGTAATAAATATTGAGGGTGATTCAACACACCACTCTTTCCATTGAGATTGAATATCTTTCATCATTTCATAATGTGAAACATTTGATTTAAAGGAATTGATTTTTTTATTTGTAAGCATCGCTTTTGGTTGAGGTATCACCCATGGCAATGGCTTGCAACCTATATTTTGTTCATCAATAGTATTTAAAAAACTGTCTGTAAAAATTGATCCACATTGAATAATTTGGCTAAAATCCTTATGGATGCCTGTTGTTTCTGTATCGTAGAATATTAGATTACTAGACAAATTCTTTAGCTCATATATTTACCAAGCTCATATCTAGCTACAGCCCTTCTATGAACTTCATCTGGGCCATCGGCAAGTCTGAGTGTTCTCATGTGTGCATACATCGAAGCTAAAGGTGTTAATTGTGAAACTCCTTCCCCTCCATGGATTTGAATAGCTCTATCAATAATTTTTAAAGCGACATTAGGGGCAAAAACTTTAATCTGCGCTATTTCACTAGCAGCAACTTTATTTCCAACAGTATCCATTTTTGCAGCAGCGTCTAATGTTAAAAATCTAGCGGCATTAAGTTCAATTCTAGATTCAGCAATATAGTCAAAATTTGCTCCAAGTTGAGCTAAATTTTTCCCAAAGGCTACCTTATTTGGATCTATTCCCCTTTTACACATTAGCTCTAAAGCAACTTCTCCAGCACCTATTGCTCTCATGCAGTGGTGAATGCGCCCAGGCCCCAAACGTCCTTGTGCAATCTCAAATCCCCTTCCCTCTCCTAAAAGAAGATTTTCTTTGGGTACTCTTACATTGGTAAATTTCATATGGGCATGTCCATGAGGCGCGTCATCATATCCAAAAACATGCATCATTTGTTTAATTTCAACTCCCTCGGTTTCCATGGGAACTAGTATCATTGAATGTCTCTGATGTTTCGGGTTATCTGGATTAGTTACACACATAAAAATTAAAATTTTACATCTTGGATCACCTGCACCTGATGTCCACCACTTTTCACCATTAATGACATACTCGTCACCATCTAATACAGCAGTAGCTTGCATATTTGTTGCATCTGATGATGCTGTTCCAGGTTCTGTCATACTAAAGGCAGATCTTATATCGCCATTAAGTAAAGGTTTAAGCCATTCCTCTTGATGACTATCATTACCATATCTAGCTATAACTTCCATATTTCCAGTATCTGGCGCACTGCAATTCATTGCCTCAGAAGCAATATGAGATTTACCCATTTCTTCTGCGAGATGAGCATATTCGTAATTAGACAGACCAGCACCAAATTCGCTTTCAGGCAGAAATAAGTTCCAAAGTCCTTCAGCTTTTGCTTTATCTTTTAGTTCATCAATAATTTCTGGATAATGATTCCATCTCTCCGAACCTACTTTAATCTGCTCATGAAAAAGATGCTCTTTTGGTAAAACTTCGTCAGACACAAAAGATTTTACCTTTTCTAATAATGAAATTGCTTCAGGTTTTAGTTCAGGCATCATTGGCTTAATCCCCCGTTATATGAAAAATTTTGTTACTATTATAAATGCTATGAATAGTATATTTACTATAATTAACTATAATAGCTTTATGTTTTGTACAAATCCATAAACATTTATTGATAAATAAAACATATTTAAGTGATTTTCGAGGCTACATAAATGAAAATAAGTTCTTTTGATCTAAATCTTTTCGTAATATTAAACGCTATATATACCGAAGGTAGCCTTACAAAGGCTGCTGAAGTAGTTGGCATTACTCAGCCCGCAGTTAGCAATGCTTTATCAAGATTAAGAGAAAAGTTTAATGATGAACTTTTTGTTAGAACTGGTTCAGGTATGGTCCCAACTCAAAAAACTGAGAACATGATTCAGGATGTTCAAAATGCTCTTACATTAATCCAGCAAAGTGTAAATGAACCCGATACATTTGATAACTCTTCTACAAAAAGAAACTTTAAACTCTCATTAGGAGATGTTTCTGAAGGACGTGTTTTGCCTTTCATTATGAAAGAAATTTACGAAGAGTCTCCAAACATTTCAATTGGTAGCTATGCTTATTTAAGAAATGATCAGGTGCACGCTCTGTCTACAAATAATCTTGATTTTGTTGTAGATCCGATCATACCTAGATCTGATGAAATAAATTCAATGAAAGTATTCGAAGATGACTTTGTTGTAATGCATAGGGATGGTCATGATTTAGCATCAAACAATAATCCAACAGTTGACGATATTCTTGAACAAAAACATTTACATGTTTCAGGAAGAAAAAGAGGACTCCATCTTATAGATGTAGAATTAGATAAGATTGGCTACAGAAGAAAGGTTGCTTTGAGATGTCAGCACTTTTTAATTGCTCCGACAATCATTCAATCAACAGATCTTGTATTAATGGGAACAAGAAGTTTTGCAAACAGAAATAATCTTCCCTATGTTGAAATACCAATTGAGATTCCGTCAATGGAGTACTTCTTAATATGGCATAAAAGCGATGAAGGTGATGGCGGCCATATTTGGATGAAAGATCTTATTATTAGAGCTTTTAAAGACGCACAAAGATAAATCAACTTAGATTGTGGTTAGCCGTTTTTACGATTCCTCCATCTGATGTTATGGTCTCGCCGACTGTATATGCACCTGCTCTAGAGCATAAGAAAATTGCTAATCCTGCCATATCTTCTGGAGTGCCTACTCTTTTTCTTGGATTTCTTTTTGCGATCTCTGTATAGTCATGATTTACAGCAGAACCAAGCATATTGCTAGGATAAGGCCCTGGGGCAATAGCATTTACTAAAATATTTTCATTTACCAATTTAGCTGCTAAGACTCTAGTTAAATGATGAACAGCTGCTTTTGACGCGCCATATGAATAAGTTTCCATAGATGGAACATTTAATCCATCAATTGAACCTATATTAATTATCCTAGATGGATCTGATTCTGTAGCTTTTTGTGAAAGCAAGTTTTTAAACTTTTGTGTTAAAAAAAATATTGACTTTACATTAAGGTCCATTACTTTGTCCCAACCTTTCTCTGAGAAGCTTTCAAGTGGTTCTCCCCATGCAGCCCCTGCATTATTTATCAAAAAATCAATGCCTGATTCATTTTTTTCTACAGCATTATAAAACTCATCAATTCCTTCGCTTGTGCTCAGATCGCATGGTATTGCAATGCACTCTGCATCATATTTTTTTGATAACTCATTTGCTTTTTCAAGCAATGCTGGTGCTTTCCTTGCAGAAATATAAACCTTTACTCCGTTGGCTAGAAAGCCTGCAGTGATCATCTCACCAATACCTCTGGAGCCTCCAGTTACAACTGCTACTTTATTTTCAACGTTAAATAAATCATTAATTTTCATAATTCTTATCCTAGATACAAATGTTAATTATATTGTATTGTAAGTAAAACAAACATAATCTATTTAATTGATAACTAAGGTAAAATAAAGCATGGATTTTCTAGTAAATTTCCTTTTATTAGGCTTGTCTCTGTCTATTTTGATTTGGGGAGCAGATAAATTTATTGATAATTCCTCGATTATTGCAAAAAAACTTGGAATTAATGAGCTAACAATTGGTCTTACAGTTGTTGCTTTGGGCACTTCTGCACCAGAAATATTTGTAGGAATTTCATCAATTGTAAATAACACTGAAGTATTAGCGATGGGAGCTGTAGTCGGATCAAATATTTCAAATATTGCTCTTATTTTTGGTGTCTCTTGTATTGGTATAACTTTAGTGCCTCATAAGACAAAATTTATTCAATTCATTCCTTTTCTATTATCTGCTGTATTGCTTGGCTATGCTTTATATGATCTTAAAATAAGCTCTATAGAAAGCATTTTGATGCTAATAGTTTTTATTTATTTTTTATTTGTGATATTCAAAAATAAATCATCTGAAGTGTTGATATCAGATGTTTTGCCATCTGATAGTAATTCAATTTATCTGACAGCTATGTTGGTTGTTGGTTTATTTGCTCTCGTAATTGGTTCAAATTATGCAGTCGTATATGCTGAAAAGATTGCAATACTTTTAAACATATCTGAGGTAATAATAGGTTTGACAATAATTGCTATAGGTACAAGTTTGCCTGAATTGGCTGCAACAATAAGTGCGGTTTTAAAAAATAAAACAGATATGGTTGTTGGAAATGTAATTGGGTCTAATGTTTTAAATATTACTTTGGTAGTTCCAATAATTGGATTTTTTTCAAATACTCAACTCGATCAAATACTTTTTGAAAGAGATTATTTAGTCATGATTATTTTAAGCATTCTTTTCACTATTTTAGCAATTCAATTTATGCATACTGCATCAATTAATTTTATACGTTTAATAGGTTTCTTATTAATTTTTGGATATATAGGATATATCTTAAGCTTAAGTGGATTGATCTAGCTTTTTTTGAAAGTACAAAAGAATAATGCCAATAATAAAAGCTGAAATCTCAAAAATAAAATAAGAGTTGTAAAAACCTGGTGTTGTAGGCAGTAACGAAAATATTACTCTTCCAAATGCAATAGAGCCAACAAGAAAAGTAATAAATTTTATTGAAAAAATACCAATATTTTTTTTAAAAATTCCTACTAAACACGTAAGTCCAATACATAAGTTCAAACCTCCATAGATACCAGCTATTTCAGAATATCCAAGTGGGGATGTTACTGATAATCCAACAGCATTTAAGAAACTAGGATATCCTAATTCTAGAGCTCCAATTAATGGATCAAATATGGCCCATACACCTATAAGAAAATAAACAAAAGCCATAAAAAATAAATATAGTCTTATTAACCAAATCAACTTATATTCCCCAGTTTTTTAAAATAAAATAATATGATTATGAGTTTAGCCAAATATTTAAAGATTTCATACTTATTTTTATATTGTATAAATATCCAAGGAGATATTATGCTCAATGATGATGACAAACTAGCAACGCCTCTTCCTCTTCCATATGATGGAAAAATTTATAGCATAGGTGAGCTTAATGATTTTGTAAGTGGATCAGTAGCTTCAGGAAAGCAGCCAATAATTATTTTTGGAGCTAATTGGTGCCCAGACTGCAGAATATTTTCAGGAACAATGGATATTCCTAAAATAAGCAAATTCATAGATAAAAGATTTAATATTCTTTATATAGACGTCTTAAGGTACGAGATTAATATGCAATTAATGGAAGAATACGGTATACCGTCAGAAGAAGGCATTCCAAGAGTACTTGTATTTGATAAAGATAAAAACGTTATTAATAATTCAAATACAACTGAGTGGAGGACTGCCAGAGATAGAACTTCTCAGGAGATATTTAATTTTTTTCAAGATATGTCTATTAACTGATAATCAATTATTCAAATTGTTCTTTTGCACTAGCAAATATTAAATAAAAGGTTCCGCCAAAAGTTAGAATTCCAACACAAATATAGAAAATAGAATCCCAAGTATCTGTGATCTCTAAAACATATCCAGCAACAATTGGACTTAGAATTGCAGCAATCATGCCTATGCTTCCTGAAATGCCTACCAGAGATCCTGTATATTTTGGGCCTAGATCAGCATGATTCACTCCAAATCCACCAGCACAAATACCTGAACAGATATTTATAAGACATAATAAAATTATGACATTTATAAGAGAGTCTTCTAGAGAAATTAAATATAAAAAAATTGCAGAGCCGAAAAAACCTATCGAATTGACACTTTTACGAACCTTTAAAATACCATGGCCATTTTTGATCAAATTATCTGCTAAATATCCTCCAAGAATTAAAGAGATCATCGATACAAGACTTGGAATTAAAATGGAGTATATAAAAATATTTGAACCAAGGTCTATTCCCATACCGCCTTGTGCCAAAGGAGCATTTATATATTTTGGTAAGTATGAAAGAAATGTATATAAAGACCAATTATTGCAAAATGTAGCAATTGCGATTGCCATAAAAGGAGTATTTCTGATTAATCTCAACAAAGGTATTTTAGGAGCTGTTTCTTTGGAGGGAGCTTCAGATTTAATAATAATTAATTCGTCTTTAGAAATATACTTATTATCTTCTGGATAAGAAGTCACTATTTTATTCCAAAAGAAATACCAAAAAACTCCTATTAAACCAAATGAATAAAATACCCACTCCCAAGAATAGTTGGCTATTATTAGTGCGGCAACTGCAAATCCAAACAGTGTTCCAGCAGCAATACCACTGTTTGTAAATCCTACTGCTCTTGTTCTTTCTTTAAATGGTATCCATCTAGCATAAATTGAGTGCCATGATGGAAATGTAACTCCCTCGCCTAGTCCCATTAAAATTCTTACTAGAATTAGCCACCACAGACCTTGATATGCAAATAATGGTGTAATTATTGTAAATAATGACCATATCAATAATGCATATCCAAGAACCTTTTTACCGCCATACTTATCAGCTAGATATCCACCAACTGTCATAGTAATCATATAGCCAAAATAAAATGATCCTAAAATAATTCCAACTTGTGACTCCGACCATCCAAATTGCTCCTGCATTGGAATAATGGCTACAGAAATATTTACTCTATCTATATAACAAATAAATACAGCTAGAAAAGATAAGAAGACAACTTTGAATCTATAAGGAATCATCATTTTTGTAATTATAGTTGATACATATAATGCTTGCTTAATAAGAGTTTTAGAGAGTTTCGTATTCTATCCAATCAACAATGAATCTATGTTTGTCAGGGTCTGACTTGTTAGAGCATTTCTCATCATTACAGAAGGAATTTTTATCTACTAAGTAGTCATCATATTTACCTCCAACAGCAACATTTAAAATCATGTAGTATTCTCTATTAAAAGGATATTCATATTTATCGAATTCTTTATTACTTGAATCGACAATAAAATATGGTTGCTCAGAATTATCAAGATAAAAAGATATTGAATTCTCTTTCCATATCAATGTTATAGAGTGAAATTTGTCTTGAAATCTCACGTTAGGAGGTATTAATGCTTCGCCAACAAGAGTAGACTTTTTATCCCATCTTTTACCAAAATGTAAAGCAGAGCTGGAAATATTTGATATTCGTCCCCTGTTTTCAAGAATGTCGATTTCACCACCTTTTGGCCATTTAACATTATCTACAGGCATCATCCAAAAAGCTGGCCAAAAACCAGTTCCTTTTGGAACTTTAAAGCAAATTGATATTTTTGAAGGAAATGAAAAATTTTTTAAATTCTTTGTATTTATTCTTGCTGAAGTAAAGTTATAGCTGCTTTCATTTTTGCTAATTCGTGATCTTTTGTCTTTATAAATGGGTTGGATTTTTAGAAACCCGTTTTCAATTAAAAGATTTTTTGAAATATTTAAATTTTTATTATCATGAGATGGTTGAGTATAGTACTGAAGTTCTCCATTACCCCATCCACTAATATATTTTCTTCCATCATAAAATCCATTTGTTGTGGAGTAATGCCATGTGTTTGATGAGAGGCTATTTTCGTTAAATTCTTCGGACCATATTAAGTTTTCTTTTTTTGCCCTTTCCTTGCAATACGATAATTTATCTTTGGAATAAGACTCTAAGTTAACTATAGAGGTCTGAACAATGTCATCATTTTCAGAAATAATATTTAAGGGAAAAACTAACAATATAAAAAGATATATCATTTAATAATTCTAATTATTCTTTAAAAAAGAATGAAGGGATAAAAATCCCTTCACTCAACAAACAAGATTAAAAATCAAATGTATATTTCAGACTAATAGTTCTAGGTGGAATCCATTGCATCCAGTTTCTTGGTCTCCACGACGTATCATCTACTGCATAAATATATGCCTCAGTTCTCTCGTCTGTAAGATTATCTATTGAAATTTGTAGCTTAGAATTATCGCTAAGATCAAGACCAAGATTGAAATTTAATTTAGTATAATCTGGAGAGCTTGAGGCAGGATTTTCTGCAAAAGTATTAAAACTATCTCCGTAGTAGTTTACATCTAACCTCGCATAGGATGGATATGAAAGAATTGTTGTGTCATAAACCAATCCTAAGTTCCATTGACTTTCGACTGTATTAGGAAGCCTATCTCCAGCTGATGCACCTAATGAAGTGATATCAATTGATGTTTCAGCAGTCATAGAGCTTCCTGCAAAATCAACAGATAACTCATCATTAATTGCATAAGTGAAATCAACCTCCCAGCCAGAGGTCTCCGCTTTACCACCGTTAAAATTATATCTCCAACCACAACCTGGTGTTACTTGAATAATTATCCCATCCCAATCAACATCAAAATATGTAACATTGGCAGTATAATTTTCGCCTCTTGCCTTAACTCCAAATTCTGTAGTCTCGGCTTCATCTGAATTAAATCTTCTAGAAAAGTTTTCTTGTGCAGCTTCATCACTACTGCAAAAAGGTGGAAGTGGAGCCTGATTACCACCAGGTCTATATCCTGCTGCCTGTGTTGTATATAAAGTTAAGTCTTCATTTACCTTATAGCTCACTGCATATTTCATCCTCGTGTCTGATTCTGAACCAGCTAAAACGGCGCAATCTGTTCCCGCTGGATCATTGCCAACACAACCAGTGCTATCCATGAAAAAGATTCCATACTGAAATGTTTTTGATCTATCTTCAATTTCATAATCTCTAATACCAAATGTAAGTGTTAACTTTTCACTTACGTTAAAGTCAAATTGACCATAAAATGAGTTCTCTTCTTGCTCGTTGTACTCAGTATAGGATCCGTAATAAAAATATGGGTAGCCCATATGTCCTTCACAGAAAGGAGGACAATAAATTGTTGCATCATATTCACCAGGATTTAAACCAGCTGCATAAAGC
The DNA here is from genome assembly GCA_902586925.1 of uncultured SAR86 cluster bacterium. Taxonomy (GTDB): domain Bacteria; phylum Pseudomonadota; class Gammaproteobacteria; order Magnimaribacterales; family D2472; genus SAR86A. The sequence goes on from CACIJE010000003.1 coordinate 53,755, forward strand.
ATTACATATTCTAGCCAACTCTGGTCCACCGCATATTGAGTTTGCGATACTGAATTAGGTTCTTCGTTGAACTCATAATGATAATAACCAACAGTCCACTCAAATTTTCCTGGTTTTGAGATGAATCTTAGTTCAGTTGTTTCCTCATAATATTTGTCACCATCTACGATAAGTGGTGCAGGAACGTAATCATCCATATCAATTCTGGCCCAATCAGTAACTGAATCATCAGTTACTGTTCTATCAGAAATAATTAAGTTTGCATCGAAAGCACCAAAATCATATTTAATGTTTGCTACAAGAGTTTTTCTAGTGATATCCTCAGATTCATCTGCTGCTAATGCGTGTGCAAATCTTGGATCGTAATTTGTAAGAACACCATCTACACCTTCACTTGATGCATATGTTGAGATTGCACTAAGACGTGAGCATGTTGGATCACCATCAAAATTGTAAAACCAACTAGTTGCTGGAGGACATCCCTCGACATAGACATCTGCACTTCCTGGTTTACTTTGACCTGGCTCTAAAATACCAAATGCTTTGTTATTGAATTCAATGTAACGTATGCTTCCTGTTAAATTGCCACCATTATTAAATCCTAAGGTCATCATCAATTGAGAATCATCTTCTTCTCCAACAGTATTACCTGTTTGAATATTCTTATAAATGCCTGGAGAAACCAATTGAGAGTAAACAGTTCTAAGTGCAAGACTATCCGACAAAGATAGGTTGTACATCATTTCAAGACTTTTTTCTTGATCTTTTGCCTTTACTTTATCGCCTCGACCAATTCTAATTTTCCCATAAGACGCACTTGTGTCTGGTTTATTAGTAACATATCTTATAGTACCACCGATAGCATTTGATCCATATAGTGTGCCTTGTGGTCCTCTCAAAACCTCAATACGTTCAACATCAAATAAACCCATCAATGAACCACTTATCTCATCAATATAAGTTGAAGATGTCCCAGAAGAACGTTGTGAAGTAGATGTGTTTAAACCTCTAAAAGTATAATAGTTAGAGCCTCCAGGAGTTGAGACGCCTGCTATAGATCTTAAGTAATCCTCAGGATTTATAATACCTCTCTCATCTAAAGCAGATTCAGTAATTACAGATATATTCATTGGAATTTCCTGTAATGTCTCAGCTTTTTTATTGGCTGTAACAATAACTTCTTCAACTTCCTGACCAATTAAAAAAATTGGAACCAGCAGAAAAAAAATATACAAATTATATGTGTTTTTCATTATTATTCTCCTCTCAAAAAAAAACCCAGTCTATGCTGGGTTTACTAAATAAAATACCCAGCTATTATTTATCTGCTCCCCGTATTTTATGTAAGTTTAGTACTAACACTCTTTAAGTATATCCTCACAATATTAAATAACAACCATTAAGGTAAAATTAAATTTTAAATATTTGTGGTAGGGATGGAGGGAGTCGAACCCCCACACCTTGCGGCACTTGGTTCTAAGCCAAGCGTGTCTACCAATTCCACCACATCCCCAAAAAATCCAATTATATAGATATATTTATGTATATAGTAAAATATAATTTATAAATCGTATGATATTTGATTTCTTCTCTTTCTTCTTTCTAATAGCAGGATAAAAAGAGTTCCTAGGCCTATGAAGAAAATAATTAAAGATCTTTGATTAATGCCCTCATAAAGAAAACCAGAAAATTTTCCGACTAACATAAAAGCAATCAAGTAAATCAAAACTGTTCCAAGTTGAACTCTTGATGAAGAAAAAATAAATCTAAGTAAAATATAGCCTCCTGCAGCAAATAAACCAGAAATTGTTCTAATAAATGTTATTAAGTTTTTCTGGTCACTTTCTACATAAAATGTAAGTAAATAACTATTAACATCTGGAGAAAACATCATATAAAAACCACAAACCATTGAAAAAAGTGCAACAGAAATCAAATAGCCTTTTATTAAAATTTTCGTCATAAAATTCCTAACATATACAAGGCTAGCAAAAATGACAATGTACCAAGCGCAATCCAAATATACATTTCATTATAATTGTTAAATTTATAGGAATTTATTGCAAGAAAACAACAGAATATTGGGGCTACAACGAGAATTCCATAACCAATCAAAATTGCCAATGGGATAAATGCTAAAAACAAAAAGAGCTGTAAAATAAATTTGTTCATATTTTTAGAATCAATGCATTACTCATTTTCTACCATGTTATCATTTATTGAATTTTGAACGTTTGATATTTGTGTTTGAATTTCTAATATTACTTGGTTCAGTTGATTTTTATAACTATTTAAAGCTTGAACAGAATCATCTAGTAACATTTGCTGAGTATTAATATTGCTTAAGCTTAACTTAAGTGCGCCTAAATCTTGAGATGATAGGCCCAATTCATCAATTTTAGTTATATTTTTGTTTATATTTTTTTGCAGGAGTGTCAATTTATTCTGATTCATATTTATATCGTTTTTAATAACTAATAAAAGACTTTCAATTTCATCTGTTTGGTCTGAGAGTTTCTGAATATCTACTTTGTTACGTTTATTACTTAGATCCCATAATTTTCTTATTTCCTTATCTAAGAACTGTATCGAAGATGAAATATCTGTCATAGAATCACTGTTAATTTCGTCTGCAATATTTATTTGTTCTTCAACTAAAGTTAATCTTTCGTCAACAGAAATCAGTGAGGATTTATTATTCTCAGATTCAAAAGTTTGCCATAATGCAAGAAATAGAATGCTCATAAATACTGCAACATAAATAAAACCAACAAAAAGACCTCCTCTTTCAGATCTACTCAAATAAGATGGACTCTTCTTTTCAATTTTCATTTTATTTCATGGTAATTAAAATTCATCAGCATTTAGCATATAATGAATGTCTATTTTACCTTAACTAATACTTTTTTTATGAATTTAGATTTTTCAAATGATCAAAAGTTTCTTCAAGAAGAGGCTAGAAAATTTCTTGAAAAAGAAGGCGCACTGTTGAGAAACAGAAATGTTTTAGAGAATAAATCATATATTGATATAGAATTATGGAAAAAAATTGTTGAACTTGGATGGACTGGTATCAGAATCCCTGAAGAGTATGATGGCCTAGGATTAGGTCATCTTGAATTATGTGTAATTGCTGAAGAACTTGGAAGATTTTTAGCACCCGTGCCCTACTCATCCTCTGTGTATTTATTTACTGAATCAATAATAAACTATGGCAATGATCAAATTAAAAAAGAATTTCTACCTAAATTAGTGAGCGGAGATATTGTTGGAACACTTGCTGTGACAGAAGCACTACATGCGCCATCTGCCTCAAATATAAATGTAACATATGAAAGTGGGAGGCTTAATGGTAAAAAGATTGCTGTACCTGATGCAAATGTATCAACTCATGCTTTGGTGGTTGCAAAATCATCTAAAGGCATAAGCCTTCAAATTGTTGATTTATCATCTAACGGAGTTTCAATTGAGCATCAAGAGACAATTGATGAGAGTAGAGGTCATTTTTCAATTACATTTGATAATGTAGAAGCAGAGTTAATTGGTGATGAAGTTTCTGGTTGGGAAATATACGAATCAATAATTAATCAAGCTGCAGTTCTTTTTAGCTATGAACAGATAGGTGGTTCACAAGCCTCCCTTGATATGGCTGTAAATTATGCTAAAGAAAGATATGCCTTTGGAAGACCAATTGGTTCTTATCAAGCAATAAAACATAAATTGGCTGACATGTATATTGCTCTTACTTTAGCAAAATCCAATTGTTACTATGCAGCATGGGCATTATCTACTGATGCTTCAGATTTGCCCTCAGCATCTGCAACTGCAAGAGTAAGCGCTACAAAAGCATATCAGCTATGTTCCAAAGAAAATATTCAAACACATGGTGGTAATGGTTTTACATGGGAGTATGATTGCCATATGTTTTACAGAAGATCTAAGTTGTTATCATTAAATATAGGTTCGCTAAATAATTGGAAAGAAAAATTGGTTACAAGCTTAGAACAATCAAATATTAATTAGGAAAAATTATGGATTTTAAAGATACTAAAGACGAAGCTAAATTTAGAAATAAATGTCTAGATTGGCTTGAAAAAAACGCTTCATATAAAGACGAATCAACTCCTCAAAATGATGATTTTGCTAATAAAGACAAAATAGCGGCTGCAAAAGCCTGGCAAAAAAAGAAATATGATGCAGGATGGGCAATGCTTCACTGGCCAAAGGAATATGGTGGAATTGGAGCTAGTTCTATGGAAAGAATAATTTGGGCTAATGAAGAGTCAAAATTTGATGTACCAAAGGGTATCTTTGAAATTGGGCTTGGTATGTGCGGTCCTGTAATGATGGAATATGCCACAGAGGAACAAAAAGGAAGATATTTGCCTGCAATGGCTGAAGGAAAAGAAATTTGGTGCCAACTTTTTTCAGAACCGTCAGCTGGATCTGACGTAGCCGGTTTAAAAAGTAAGGCAATTCAAGATGGTGACAAATGGATTATAAATGGTCAAAAAGTATGGACATCCGGAGCGCACTTTTCTGACTTTGGAATACTTGTCGTTAGACATGATCCAAATGAAGCAAAACATAAAGGTATGACTTTCTTTTTTGTTGATATGAAATCGCCAGGAATTGAAGTAAAACCAATTAAACAAATAACTGGAGGATCTAGTTTTAATGAGGTTTATTTTACGGATGTTGAGATACCAGATTCACAACGCTTAGGAGATATTGGTGATGGTTGGAAGGTTGCTATTACAACTTTAATGAATGAAAGATTGGCAGTTGGTGATGCAGATGGAGCTGATGTAGAGGATGCATTTAGGTGGGCTAAAACCCAAGATAGTCAAGGTGAACCACTTCTAAATAATGGAGCAGTGAGAGATTCAATTGCTGATTGGTATTGTCAAAAAAGTGGTTTAAAAAATACAAAACTTAGAACTATGTCTGCACTTTCCAGAGGAGATACTCCTGGTCCAGAGGCTTCAATTACTAAAATTGTTAGCGCTGGAAAGCTTCAAGATATTGGAAACTTTGGCATTGATTCGTTGGACATGGCAGGAATGTTAAGAGCTGATAGCATGGACATTAAAGGTTTTCAAAATGCATGGTTGGGTGCACCAGGACTAAGAATTGCTGGTGGTACTGATGAAATTCTAAGAAATATTATTGCTGAGAGAGTTTTAGGTCTCCCACAAGATCCTAGGGCTGATAAAGGCATACCATTTAAAGACATACCCACAGGAAACTAATAGTATAAGTTTATAAAAAGCTCACCATAATCTCATCAACCAACATATTTGATGCGTCGTCATAAGATATTGACCTATTCGAACCTTGTCTCCATATGGTCACAACTGTCCAAAGTGTCTTTTCATCGTCAAGATCCTTTAGATTAACTCTCAGAATATTTTGGGTCACATTATAAACGTTATCTCTTAAACGATAATAATCATAGTAATATCTCGAGTAGTGAAAATTCAAATTATCTGATTCAACAGTTTCCTTTGTTGAAAAGTTTATATCAAAAACAATATTTGAATCTTTATTGTATATAAGACCCCTATCCTCAATAGCGGATTTAAGATTTTCTTTAAACCTCTCAAGAGCTATAGGATTAACCTCTGCACTCAAATTTGTAGTATTTATCTTTATATTAAATTGGTTATAATTACTCAAACTAAAAGTATCAATTGAATCAATTTTAAGATTTGATTGAGTAGTGGAACATCCAACTAAAATTACAAAAGTTAAAAGTGTTATTATTTTTTTCATAGATTGTTTATTATTAGATTATGTTTAATTTAGAAGATCAAAAATATATAAAATTATTAGACCTTAATGCACAAATATATACCGAATCTGAATTCAATTGCAAGCATATTCATTTAGATTCTTCTAGTGAAGAAAAAGTCTTTATGGTGGCCTTTAGAACCATACCTGAAGATTCTACTGGTGTGGCTCATATTCTTGAACATACAGCATTGTGTGGCTCAAAAAAATATCCTGTTAGAGATCCTTTTTTTATGATGATAAGAAGGTCATTGAATACTTTTATGAATGCTTTCACTTCAAGTGATTGGACGGCATATCCTTTTGCAACTCAAAATGACAAAGATTTTAATAATTTATTAAGTGTATATTTAGATTCCTCATTTTTTCCAAATTTAAATGAATTAGACTTTCTTCAAGAGGGTCACAGACTAGAATTTTCTGAGAAAGATAATTCTGATAGTGATTTAGAAATCAAAGGAGTTGTTTACAATGAAATGAAAGGTGCGATGAGCTCAATAACTAGTCAGCTATGGGCTGGATTATCCAGGCACCTATATGAAACATCAACTTATAAATTTAATAGTGGTGGAAATCCTGAAGACATATTAGATTTAACACATGACTATTTGGTAAATTTTCATAAAAAACATTACCACCCTTCAAATGCAACTTTTTTTACATTTGGAAAATTAAATCCTGAAGATATTCAAAATTATATACAAGAAAATGTATTAATAAATTTTGAACCTTCGAAAGAGATAATTAATGTAAGAAATGAAAACAGAATATCACAACCTAAAGTGGTTACTGAATACTATAATCCCATGCCAAATGATGAAAACAATCATCATGTGGTCTTGAGCTGGCTTTTAGGAGAAAGTCACGATCCTGTTGAACTTTTAGAATCATATTTAATGTCTAATATTCTCTTGGATAATTCTGCTTCTCCACTAAGAAAAGCTTTAGAAAATACCAAATTAGGAAAATCATTATCTCCATTAACTGGTTTGGAGGCTGATCATAAAGAGCTTGTTTTTGCTGCAGGACTTGAAGGTGTAGATTCTGATAAACAATTAGAAGTTGAACAATTAATATTGGATTGCTTAAAAGATGTTGTTTTAAATGGAATTTCAGAAGACCTTATTAATTCATCTCTACATCAATTAGAAATCAAACAAAGAGAGATTTCTGGATCAGGCCTTCCATATGTTTTGATGTCATTTGTTTACCAAGAATCAAGCTTTCAAGCAGATGCAAGACCTGAAAGAGAAAAAGTTCTTGGTTTTATACCTTGGTTTAGATCTTCTTCAGCTGTTGGATATTCTCAAGCACTAACAAAAACTTGGGAAGATTATAAGGACGAAACTGGAAACACACGAGCCAGTAGAAAAAACTTTCAAGATTCCGCTGATTTTATTGGTTGGTATGCTAGCAAGGGTTATTATCAGGGATTTGAAAAAACAGATGCAAGGTCACTTTATCTTGCTTATCATGAGGGTTACACAGGCTTCAAAAAAAAGACATATAGAAAGAAACAGTGGTTAATAAAAGTTGCTGATAGAGTTCAAGAAAGATCTACAAAATATCAGAAGCAATATTGGGGTTGCTCTAAAGAACTTAAAAGAAAAAGGTTTTTCTTTTTTTAATCAAATATTTTTGATTTCTAAGCCCAAATCTGTCATTTCTTCTATGTAGTTTTCGCCTGCAATAACAGATTTTTTTGATTCATTGAACAAATATTTACGTGAAACATTAGTTAAGTCTTTCAAAGTACATTCTTTAACTTTAGATCTGAAATAAAGCCTTTTTTCTTTATCTTTGTTATCAAGATTATTTGAGAAATCACTCATTGCCTCACCAAAAGGTGATAATGGCTTATCAATACTTGATATTATGCCTAAAATTCCTTCATCAAGTTGATCTTGAGAAATATCTTTTAATGACCACGCCCTAGATTTTTTAAAATCATCAAAAGTATTTCGACATCTTGGATCACGATAGGAGAAAAATTTAAATACTTTGTTATTAGAATCTTGCATAGCACCAGAACCATATGCTCCACCTTTTTCTCGAATTGCAGTATGAAGATACCCATTTCTCAATACTGCTCCTAAAACACTTAATGCAGCAGCATCATCGTGTAAAAAATCAACTGTAGGAAAAGCTTCTGCACAATAACTTACTTGAGCACCTGTGATCCATCCTATAGATTTTTGTTGTATATCAAAATAATCTTGAGTTTCAACAACATCTTTAAATTCATTAAATTCAAAATTAATGTTTGATTTATTTATGTCTAATGATGAAGCTGTAAAAGAATAAATGGGACTTGAGCTAATCTTATTTTTAATACTATTTAATAATTCAACATAACGATTAATTGCTGATGAGGTATCTATACTTTTTGATAGCTGTCCTGTATTGGAAATATAATTTAAACCAGATGTGAAATCATTTGTTGAAGATATATTATTAATTTGAGCAGCTGCATTACTCATAGCCAAAATATGACCATTTTGAATAAGCGATTTATCATTATCCGAAGATATAAAATTAAGCATATCCTTAATTCTATTTTTATCAGAGAAGTTCGCATCCTTAGCTGTATCAATCATAAGCTCTTGCATATTTTTTTCGTTTTTCTCAAGTGATTTCGATGTAATTTTGAGTGCTAAAGTATGCGCAGACGCATCTTTGTTAGGTATGAGTGAAAAACTTGATGAAATTCCTCCAGTCAATGCCGACTGAATTTTTTGTATTTCTTCATAACTTTTATTTCCAATTCCAACATCAGTTAATGTGTTAGTAAATAACGATGCAACCTTAAATTCATCCATTGAAAGATTCTTACACGGCAATAATATTGAATGATATGTAATTCCATTTGTCCCAACATTGTAAAAATAATTTTTGTTATCATTTTTATATGTTTTTGAGCTTGGATAACTTCTTATTTCTGGAATATCGTCTTTAGTAACCTTGGGTAATACATCAGGATTATCAACTTTTTCTTGCCTTTGTT
>CACIJE010000004.1 GCA_902586925.1 uncultured SAR86 cluster bacterium
TTCATATGGAGATGTGCTTGGAGCAGGAGGTGGTTGGTCTAAAACTATTTTATACAATAATTTTGTTAAAGATCAGTTTCAAGAATTCTTTAATAATAAAAAAGTATTCACACTTGGTGTCTGCAACGGATGCCAGATGTTATCAAATTTGAAAGATATAATCCCTGGAGCAGATTCATGGCCAAGTTTCGAAAGAAATTTATCCGACCAATTTGAAGCGCGCTTAGTTCAGGTAAAAATTTCAGAAACAGAATCCGTTCTTTTAAATGATATGGAGAATTGGATCATACCAGTAGCATCAGCACATGGAGAAGGAAGAACGCATTTTAGTGATAATAACCTTGAAGAGTTAGAAAAATCTAATCAAATTGCTATGCGTTTTATTGATTCTCAAGAAAATCAAAGTGAAAAGTATCCGATTAATCCAAATGGTTCCCCAAACGGGATTACTGGGATAACAGCTGCAAATGGAAGGGTTACTATTATGATGCCGCACCCGGAAAGAGTATTTAGAAAAGTTCAAATGAGTTGGTATAGCAAAGACTGGGGAAAATTTTCTCCGTGGATGCAAATTTTTGTTAATGCAAAGAAATTTTGCGATAAAAACTAATTACCAAAGTTTGATATCTTCTTCTCTAAAAATAAACTCATTCTTTTTTAAATCTTCAATGTAGTACTCAAGAGTTTTCTTAACGGTTGGGAAAGCTATTTCATCCCATAAGATGTCTTTAGTATCAAAAAGTTGAACATCTGAGCTCTCAAAAGTTGGCCCAAAGTTATCGTCTAAAAGATCTGCTAAAAAAAACATATGAACTTGGTTGATATGTGGAAGACTAAACATTGTATAAGCCATTTTAATTTTAGCTTTTGAACCAGTCTCTTCAAATGTTTCTCTGATAGCACCTTCTTGAAGTGTTTCAGCATTTTCCATAAAGCCTGCTGGAAGTGTCCACAAACCCTTGCGAGGATTAATGTCACGTTTAGCCATTAAAATTTTATTGTCTCGTATACATAGTGCTCCAACAACGTTATTGGGATTTGTATAAAAAATCGTGCCACAGTCCTGACAGCAGTATCTTTTAATGCTGTCATGTTCTGGGACAATAAATTTTAAATTTGAGCTTCCGCAATTAGAGCAATATTTCAATTTCCTTCCTTAATTTAAGATTATAGATACTTTAGAAGTTAAACTTATCTATATGTTAGACAGCATAAAGCAAAAACTTGAACAAATAAATCTAATAGATTCTGCTGAGTTCAAAAAAGCTGGAGTGTTAATTATTTTAATGAGAGAGGAGGGTCTTGATGATTTACAAATTTTGTTCACCAAAAGATCCTCAAATCTTTCAACACACTCTGGAGAAGTCAGTTTTCCTGGAGGTAAATGGGAAAAAGGTGATACTGATTTGTATCAGACAGCATTAAGAGAATCTAATGAGGAGATAGACCTTGATATCAATAATATTCAAAGATTAGGCGCACTAAACTACCTTTTATCTAAACATAAGATTGAAGTACATCCATATATCGGGTATTTAAACAAACATCAAAACTTTTCTGGTAATTATGAGATTGATGAAATATTTACAGTACCACTGAGTTTTTTAATGCATCCAAAAAATATAACTTATAAAGAGTTCAAAAAGAATGAATTAAAACTATATATTCCAAGTTGGGTCTATAATGGAAATAAAATTTGGGGCCTAACAGCAATGATAGCAGCAGATTTTTTAAATATTTGTTTTGATGCCTCAATAAAAACTGATTTTGATTTAATTAGAAAATATGATGAATATTGAATTAGGTGATAAAAAAATGAAAACTGATGGAGATGATTTCTGGATTGCTCCAAATGCAACAGTTATTGGCGATGTTATTCTCAAAAAAGATGCAAGTATTTGGTTTAATGCTGTCTTAAGAGGAGACAATGAACCTATTGAAATTGGTGAAGGTTCAAACGTCCAAGATGGAGCAATTCTTCATACCGATCCAGGATTTAAATGCACAATTGGAAAGTTGGTTACAGTTGGTCATATGGCAATGCTGCATGGATGTACTGTTGGAGATGGAAGCTTAATTGGCATAGGCTCAGTGGTTTTGAATGGTGCAAAAATAGGAAAGAATTGCATCATTGGATCTAAAGCACTTATTACAGAGGGAATGGAAGTGCCAGATGGCGCTATGGTTTTAGGAATACCAGGGAAGGTGAAGAAAGTTCTAAACAATGAAGAGCAAAGTGCTCTATCTATTGGCGCATCTTATTACATAGAAAACTATAAAAGATACAAAAAATTAATGAGTTACAATGAAAACAAGTGAAATTAGAAAAGCTTTTTTAGAATTTTTTGATAAAAAAAATCATCAAGTTGTTCCATCGAGCTCACTTATTCCAAGTAATGACGAAACATTACTTTTCACAAATGCTGGTATGGTTCAATTCAAAGATATTTTCTTGGGAACTGAAACAAAGAGTTATAAACGAGCAACTACTTCTCAGCGTTGTATTAGAGCTGGAGGAAAGCATAACGATTTAGAAAATGTAGGTTATACGCTTAGACACCATACATTCTTTGAAATGCTTGGTAATTTTAGTTTTGGTGATTATTTTAAAGAAGATGCTATTAAATTTGCTTGGGAATTTTTAACCGATGTTCTTAAATTAGATAAAGATAAGCTTTGGATAACTGTATATAAGGACGATGATGAAGCTGAAGAAATTTGGAAAAATGTTATTGGTATTGAGCCAAGCAGAATTGCAAGACTTGGTGATGAAGAAAACTTTTGGTCTATGGGAGATACAGGACCATGTGGACCATGCTCAGAAATTTTTTATGATCATGGTGATCATATTGAGGGAACGCCTCCAGGGACAGATGGTGACGAAGGAGACAGATTTATTGAGATATGGAATCTTGTTTTCATGCAATTTAACAGAGATGAAAATGGAAAAATGGAACAACTTCCAAGGCCATCAGTTGATACTGGAATGGGATTAGAAAGAATTGCTGCAGTTCTTCAAGGAGTAAATTCAAATTATGAAATAGATGTTTTTAAAGATTTAATTTCTTCATCTGAAAAATTACTAGGAAGCCCTAAAAGTTCGTCTCATAAAGTAATAGCCGATCATATTCGATCAAGTGTTTTTTTAATTAGTGATGGAATTATTCCTGAAAAAGAGGGAAGAGGTTATGTTTTAAGAAGAATCATGAGAAGGGGCATTAGACATGGGTATAAGATAGGAGCAAGAAAGCCATTTATGCATTTGCTTGTAAAGGATTTAGTCAATTTAATGGATTCTGCGTATCCAGAACTAAATAAAAAACAAAAAGAAATTATTGAATTGATAAAAAATGAAGAAATTAAATTCTTTGAAACCCTTGAGACTGGCATAACTATTCTTGATGAAGCAATTTTAGAGATGAACAATAAAGTCTTATCTGGTGATATTGTTTTTAAACTTCATGATACCTATGGATTCCCGTTTGATTTAACAGCAGATATTGCGAGAGAAAAAAATTTAGAAATAGATGAGAAAAGATTTAATGAATGCATGGATCAACAAAAACAAAGTTCAAAAGCATCAAGCAGTTTTATTTCGTCACTTCCAGCAGCAGCTGGAGTCATGGAAACAAATTTCTTAGGATATGAAAAACTTGAATCGGATTCAGAAATTTTAGTAATTTGGAAAGATCAAAATAGAATAGATATAGCAAAAAATAATGATGAAATATTCTTTGCATGTAATCAAACTCCTTTTTATGCAGAAGCTGGAGGACAAATAGGTGATAAGGGAAAATTTGCATCTAATTCGTCTGCTGGTAGTATTTTAGATTGTAAGAAACAAGGAAAGGTATATTTACATAAGGCAATAATTGAGAAAGGAAAAATTAATACAGGCGATGTTATCAAGATGAGTGTTGAAAAAGAAAAAAGATCTGCAATTACTATACATCACTCTTCAACTCATTTAGTTCATGCGGCGCTTAGAGAAGTGTTAGGAGACCATGTTCAACAAAAAGGATCATTAGTTGACGAAAATAAACTTAGGTTTGATTTCTCTCATTCAAAGCCCTTAACTCAAAAAGAAATTAGCAAGATCGAGGAAATTGTAAATAAGGAAGCGCTTAAAAATCTTGAGGTGAAGACAGAGTTAATGAAACTCGATGATGCACTTAAATCTGGAGCTATGGCTTTATTTGGTGAGAAGTATGACGACGATGTCAGAGTACTTACTATGGGCGAAAATTCGTATTCTGTTGAATTATGTGGAGGGACACATGTCAATAGAACTGGTGATATTGGATTATTTGTAATCACTAATCAATCAAGTGTTGCCTCTGGAATTAGAAGAATTGAAGCAATAGCAGGAAGAAAATCTCTTGGACATATAAATAAAATAAGAGAGATTAATGTATCGTTACAAAGCACCTTAAATGTTCCCATTGAAGAAATGCAAGAAAAGATAAAATCTTTAATGGAGGAAAATAAAAAACTTAAGAAAAATTCAACTAAGAGTGCATCAGATACATCTGTTATTTCTACAGAAACTTTTAAAGTTGAGGATTGGAAGCTTATAGTTGAGCAGGTAAATATTGATGATACAAAAGATCTAAGATTTTTAGTCGATGTTAAAAAAAATACAAATGAAAAACTATGTGTTGTCGTCTTGACAGAGTCTTCAAACAAAGTGGCAATGGTATGTGGAGTAACAAAAAACTTAGTAGAAACTTTATCAGCAAAAGAAGTAATAGTATTGTTGTCCGAACAAATTAACGGAACAGGTGGCGGAAGAGTAGATTTCGCACAAGGCGCTGGTGAAACAGATAATTTGAAAGATTTCGTGACTTCTATTCCAAATTCAGTAAAATCCCTCGCAAAATAGAAAATACTATGTCAGAAACTATAGTTCAAAAATTTGGAGGAACTTCTCTTGGTTCTGTTGAGAGAATTGATGCTGTAGCTGAAATCATCAAGAAAGCGTCAAAAAAAAATAAAATTGCTGTTGTTGTATCTGCAATGAGTGGCGAAACAAACCGATTGATAGATTTAGCAAATTCATTTGGAAATAACCCTGACAAAAGAGAGTTTGATGCTCTAGTATCAACCGGTGAAACAATAAGTTCAGCATTATTATCAATGGCGCTTCATTCAAAAGGTATTAAGGCAAGATCATTTTCAGCCTCGCAAATAGCAATCAGAACAACAAGTTCATATTCAAAAGCAAAAATATTGGATGTTGATGCAAAAAAAATATTAGATGTTCTTGAAAATGACACAATTCCTATTATTACTGGTTTTCAAGGTATAACTGAGGGTGGTGATATTACAACACTTGGAAGAGGTGGTTCGGATGCAACTGCGGTTGCAATTGCTGCGCAGATAAACGCTAATCGATGTGATATTTATACCGATGTCGATGGGATTTTTACAACAGATCCAAATATTGTAAGTAATGCAAAAAAATTAGATTCAATTACAATGGAAGAGATGCTTGAGCTTGCAGGACAAGGTGCAAAAGTTGTGCAAACAAGAGCTGTAGAATTTGCAAATAAATATCATGTTCCAGTTAGAGTTTTATCAAGTTTTAACGATGGAAGTGGAACACTTATTTCATTAAAGGATGAAAGTATGGAAAATGCACTTGTTTCTGGAATCGCCTCTCAGAAAGATCAAGTAAAGTTCACCTTACATAGTGTTGGTGATATTCCAGGAACAGCTTTTAAAATCTTAGGTCCTATTAGTGAGGCTGAAGTTGAGGTTGATGTTATTGTGCAAAACGTGAGTATTGACGGTAAAACCGACTTCACTTTTACAGTTTCAAATGAAGATCAAGCAATAGTCAAAAAGATTCTTTCCAATATAAAAAACGAAATAAATTATAAAGAGCTCATTATAAACCCAGATATTGCTAAGGTTTCACTGGTTGGAGCAGGAATGCGATCACAGTCTGGGGTTGCTAGCAAGGCATTTAAAGCTCTATCTGAAAACGATGTTAATATTCAAATAATATGTACTTCTGAAATCAAGATAACAATGGTTATCAAAGAAGAAGAGGTAGAAAAAGCTATAAATGTTCTTCATGAGGAATTTGAATTAGATAAATAAATGCATGACTTAATTCTAAAAAATTGCAAAGTTGTTAATGAAAACAGAATCATCGAATCTGATATTGCTATCAAAAATGATCGAATTGAACAGGTTGCAACCTCAATTGATGTTGAATCAAAAGAGATAATTGATTTAGATGGAAAATTTGTTATTCCAGGTTTAATTGATGATCAAGTACATTTTAGAGAACCAGGACTTACCCATAAAGGCGATATTGCAACTGAATCAAAAGCGGGTCTCGCAGGCGGTGTTACAAGTTTTTTTGAAATGCCAAACGTAAATCCAACCACTACAACAAATGAAAACTTAACAAAAAAATTTGAACTAGCTTCCACCAGGTCTTTATCAAATTATTCATTTCATCTAGGAGCAAGTAATTCCAACATAGAAGAAATTAAAAAAGTTGATATAAATCAAGCTGCCGCACTTAAGGTGTTTATGGGTGCTTCTTTTGGTGAAATGTTAGTTGATGATATAGATGCACTTGATGATATTTTTAATTATTCTCCTTTAATTGTTGTTACACATTGTGAAGATCAAAAAACAGTTAAAAAAAATGAGGAGATATACTCAAAAAAATTTGGGGATAATTTGTGTGCTGAACAACATCATCTTATAAGGGATGTGGATAGTTGTTATTTATCTAGCTCGCTTGCAGTTGACCTAGCAAAAAAATATAACTCAGATCTTCATGTCTTTCATTTGACAACAGAGAAAGAGATGGAACTTTTTACAGCTGGAAAAATCGATGGCAAAAAAATCACTGCAGAGGTTTGCGTTCACCATATGTATTTTAATGAATCTAGGTACGCTGATCTTGGGAATCAAATCAAATGTAATCCATCTATAAAATTTGAGTCGGACAGATTAGCTCTTATTGATGCTCTTCTTGATGACAAAATAGATATTATTGCTACAGATCATGCTCCTCATACATGGGAAGAGAAAAGCCAAAGTTACACAAAAGCTCCAGCCGGACTTCCACTTGTACAGCATGGAATGCAAATATTAATGGATTTCTATCATCAAGATATTCTCTCACTAGAAAAGATCGTTCAAAAAACAAGCCATAACGTTGCTAATAGATTTCAAGTTAAAGATAGAGGCTTTATAAGAGAGGGTTATTATGCCGATTTAGCAGTTTTAGATATTGATAAGCCATATACTGTTTCTAATGAAAACATTCTATACAAATGTGGATGGTCACCCTTTAATGGACATACATTTCAATCATCAATTTTTATGACAATAGTGAACGGGAATATTGCTTTTAGAAATGGCCAAATTTCAGATAATTTACCCTTTGGTATGCAAATAGAATTCGATAGATAAATTAGTTATCTTTATATTTTCAAAGAGTTATAATCCAACATCTTAAACAAATAGGAGAGTTGGCTGAGTGGTCGAAAGCGCCTCCCTGCTAAGGAGGTAACTGGGCAACTGGTTCGAGGGTTCGAATCCCTCACTCTCCGCCAATTTTATGTTTTAATATATTATGCAAAATAAAGCTGTAAAAAATTTTTTAGATGGATTTTCAGTAGAAGTTACACCTAGAGCTGCTGCTAAAATTGATAATTTTGAGAATCTTGTTCCTAAAAATACATTAATTTATATCGCACATATTGAAGGAACACCTATAGATGAAATGGTTAACACTGCGAAAAAAATATCTGATCAAGGCTTTTCTCCGATGCCACATTTTCCAGCAAGAATTATAAAAGATAAAAATACTCTACAAGAATGGATATCTAGATATCAAAATGAAGCCAATGTAACAAATGCTCTTTTAATTGCAGGCGGAGCAAATAAACCATATGGAGACTATGATTCTTCTATTCAATTAATTGAATCAGAACTTTTTGATAAAGCTAATTTTAAAAGTCTTCATATTGCTGGACATCCTGAAGGAAGTATGGATATAGATCCAGACGGATCAACAAAAAATGTTGATGAGGCTTTATCTTGGAAATATGAATTTAGTAAAAGAACCGACGCAGCAATGGCAATTACGACTCAATTCAGCTTTGATTCAAAAACTGTAATAGATTGGGCAAACAGCATTAAAGAATCCGGTATAGATATTCCAATTCATATTGGAATAGCTGGACCAGCTAAGCTTCAAACCTTATTAAGGTATTCAATAGAATGTGGAGTTGGCGCTTCTGTAAAAATCATTCAGAAGCGAGCTAAAGATTTAACTAAGCTTTTATTACCCTATAAACCAACAGCAATAGTTTCAGAATTAGCAGAATATAAGGTTAATAATCCAGATTTTAATATTGAAAAAGTTCATTTTTATCCACTCGGTGGTATTAAACAAGTTTCTAACTTTGTTAAAGAAGCCTAGAAATATACAAAAAATTTACATAATTACCAATCACTATTCTCTCTTATTTAGTAATATAAAGAATCAAACAACAAATAATATGGGAGAAATTTATGGATGGATTTATGAATGAAATGGCAATTTGGAATGGTATGAGCTCAGCTTTTATTAGCAATGCTATATTTTTTGCAGCCTGTGCATTTTTAATTTGGGTTGGCTTTAGGTTTACCAGCAGAATTTACTATGATGGTGATGTAAATTTGTTAGGAAAAATTTTTACAACTTTGTTTTGCTTATCAATTGTTTTATTTACTCTTGGAACAATGGTCCAAGGCCAAAATATAGCTCTTGGATATTCAAATGCATTTAGTGCACTATCTGAAGTTCAAGATATTTCATCTAATGCAGAAAACTTTATATCAATGGCAGACGGTAAACTAGGTCCAGTTCAGTGGATATTTTTAGGTTCAGTTGTTGTTATGCAGCTGACTCAAATCTGGGTAAAAAAACCAGATTAGTAAAAAAATATTATTCTAGTGTGAGTATAAAACTTCACACTAGAATAATTCAGTCAACATACATCTTGCAGAACCACCACCATATTTCTCAATGGTTGGAATATCTGAATGAATAATTTCCTTGTAACTCTCTAATAATTTTTTTATCTGATTTTGATTTAGTGCTTTATAGGCTCGTGTTGATATTATTAAAAACAACTCATTTTTATCATTTTTTGCCTCAATGGCATTTCCACAAAAATCCTGAATTTGTTCAGCAGAAAGTTCCAGTACATCATGATATTGATTAACTTTTTCTCTCACAAATTCTCTATGCTCTGGCTTTATGACATCTAAACAAATACCAATTATGTCCGTACCAACATACATTAGAACATCGGTATGATAGATTGGTGAACCTTTATGGCTTTCAGTCTCAAATAAAACAAGGTCATAATTATTATTTCTGCACCAAATAATTAATTGAACTGCATTTGTTCTTGGGGATATTCCTCCATAAACGATTCTATTTACTCTATCAAAGACCATGCTGCTAGTTGATTCAAGGAAGATTTCTTTCTCTTCCAAATGCGAAATATCATCTGTTAGTTCATATGTTTCTGAAAGGTGTTTAATCATATGTGATTTTTTTTCTTCCCTTCTATTTGGTGCCATCATGCTGAATATTTGCATTGTTTTATCATCGAAGGTTATAAACCAATTTGGAAAGATATGATCTGGACAATCACTTGAACCTAATAAACTAGTTACTTTAATACCTCTTTTTTCAATTGCATTTTTTAGACCGTGAAATTCAGCTAAAGCTTTTTCTGCAATCTTTTCTGCTGCTTCATCAAGGTCTGTTTTCTGGTAATGATTTGTATATGCAGTTTGTTCATTAGAGTAGAATTCTACTGGTTCTATCATGAACAAATGTGACGTTGATTGTTGGTGCATCTACTTCCTTGTAGAAAAAAACTATGCGAGTAAAATACACCCATGACATCAAGTTTACAAGACAATTTTATAAAAAAAGAATCATTGTATGGCGCCCAAAATTATTCTCCATTATCAGTTGTTTTAGAAAAGGGCGAGGGTGCATATCTTTGGGATGTTGATGGTAATAAATATCTAGATATGGTCTCAGCTTACTCAGCAGTCAGCCATGGACACTCTCATCCAGAATTAATAAAGACTCTTCATGATCAATCTTCAAAACTTGCAATTACATCAAGAGCTTTTTATACAGAACCCTTTGCAAACTTTTTAGAAAAATTATCAAATATTTCGAACTTTGAGTCTGTGCTGACAATGAATACAGGAGCTGAAGCAGTCGAGACTGCAATCAAAGCTGCTAGAAGATGGGGTTATTTTTCAAAAGGTATCCCAGAAGATGACGCTGAAATAATTGTTGCTGATGGAAATTTTCATGGAAGGACAACAACTATTGTTAGTTTCTCCTCTGACTTGTCATATAAAGAAGGCTTTGGCCCTTTCACACCTGGATTTGAAACTGCAGATTATTGTGGATCATGTGAATGTGGACCAATTGATAATTGCTTATCAATTAAATCTTTTGAAAAAAAAATTAACGAGAATACTTGTGCAATTTTAGTTGAGCCAATTCAAGGAGAAGCTGGAATAAGGGTTCCAAGTGAAGGATGGCTTAAGGAGCTTAGAGAATTATGTACAGCCAAAAATATTCTTATGATATTGGATGAAATTCAATCTGGTTTAGGTAGAACTGGTAAATTGTTTGCATATCAGCACGAGAACATAATTCCTGATGGTCTAATTCTTGGCAAAGCTCTCGGTGGAGCACTTTTACCAATTTCTGCATTTTTGAGTTCAAAAGATGTTATGCAACATTTTAAACCAGGGTCACATGGATCAACTTTTGGAGGTAATCCATTGGCTTCAAAGGTTGCTGCTAAGGCTATAGATTTATTATTTGAAGAAAAATTAATTGAAAACAGTGAGAAGATGGGTAATTATTTTTTATCTAAACTCAGACAAATAAATTCTAAAGTTATTAAAGAAGTTCGAGGAAAAGGATTATGGATTGGGATGGAATTAAATACATCAGATGTTAACGCAAAAGATTTATGTTTAATGCTGCTTAATGAAGGCCTTTTGTGCAAAGAGACACATAAAACAGTTATAAGATTTGCACCTCCTTTGATGATTTCAAAAGATGACTTAGACTGGGCTATTGATAAAATCACTAAAGTTCTTAGATCTATTTAGATGAAACTTGGGTTAGATTTTAAGCACTTAGTTTTTGAACAAATAGAAAAAATACCTTACGGAGAAACAAAAACATATAAAGAAATTGCTAATGAAATTGGAAAACCAAAAGCATACAGAGCTGTTGCAAATGTTTGTGGCAAAAATCCTATACCAATTATTAGACCATGCCATAGAGTAATATGTTCAGATGGAAAAATAGGCGGTTATAGCGGACCAGGCGGAATAAAATTAAAGAAATTATTACTTAAGTTAGAGTCTACATAAATTAGCTCATTTATTTTCGAAAAAATTATTCACGTTGAAATAAATTAAATCAAAATGACCTGATTTAAATCTATATTGTTTACTGTAATCAAGAATACCTTTTAAAGCAGAATAAACTGCTGCTTTTGAAATTTCGTCATATTCAGCATCATTAAACCCGCCTATGAGTAGGTTTACATATGTAGACTGTAAATTCCTCTTAAATGTATCAGGATTTTCACCCGTTACAAATATTGCTCCATTCAAATCAGAAAGTACTTCATCTGGCATATATCTATTTCCATACAAAGAGCTATTAACTAATCTTCTCATTACTGCAGGATGTAATATGTTTCTTAAAATATTACTTTGACTCGCTAAAACTAGTGAATGAAAATCTGGATCATTATTATCTCCATAAGTAGCATAGAAGCTATCGATATCTCGTTCATATATTAAATTAGCAAGTATTTTTGGATCGTAGTCCATGGCTCCATTTGAGAATACTTCTCTTTTTAGAAGCTCAAAGGCTTGTTTTTGTTTTTCGTATGGCACAGGCTCTAGGGATTCAAAATCTGTTTGACTAGATGCAATTTTATTAATGTAAACACCACCTATTTGTTGTGCAACTGTTTCTAGGAATCTTCCTTTAGTTCTTATTAATCTATAAAAAGAATTTGTGTAGTTATTAAAACCCTCTTCATCTGCAAAAATTTCTGGTAGTTCACTTATTTTTTGATCAACAATCTTAACTATATCCTCTGCATATGAAATAGGATCATTGCTCATGTCATATCTTTTTGTTCTTGGATCAATATTATTGCCAGGATAAGACATAGCCTCATCATCTGTTCCAAAGGTAAGCTCTTTTTTAATAGATTCACGGAGCAATTCCTCTCTATCTTCATCAGATAAATTTGGTGTATACCCAAATTTTATAGCCCATTTATCATAAATTCCTGGTTCTGTTGAAAAGAAAATGCCTTGTTCTGTTCCTTCAGGAGCAACATTGATTGGATCGTAGTCCATGACAGAGTTCATAAGACTATTTCCAGTGATTTCTTTATTATGAATCTCTTCAGGGCTATAAAGATAACTGCCTCTGAAATTATGTCTCAAACCCAAAACATGACCAACCTCATGCAAAGTAAGGTTTGTAATATATTGCATCAAAGGATCATTATCTTCAGTGTATCCATATAGTTTTCTGTAGTTGTAACCAATTTTAACTGCAAGGAGTTTGTTAACAACATCAGCAGAAATTATTTCGCCAGTTAATGGATTGCTAACACTCGGCCCAATTCCAAGCAAACCGCCATCTGGTTCAGAAGACCATCTTACAACATTATAATCATAATCTGCTGCATCCCAATCTGCGTCTTCAGGTTGAATTTTTGCAACAACTGCATTAATAAAACCGGCTTCTTCAAATGCAATATTCCAGTTTTCAATTCCTGCAACTACTGCTGGAACTATCTCCTTTGGAGTAGAATTTTCAACCCAAAATACAATAGGTTCTTCAGGCTCTGACATTTCAGCATCAGGATTTTTTTTGATTAACCTCCACTTATTTATGAGAGCAAAATTTGCAAAATTCTCATATGAAGTTAAATCTGTAGATCTGTTTACAAAATATCCAATCCTATGATCATTTACCCTTGGTTCAAATCTATCATCTGGCATCTTAATAAAAATATGCCTAGCTGTTACTGACAAATATCTTGGATCAGTTACCGCTGATACCCTATAAGCTCTTGGATTTGGGGCCTGATTTTCATATGCAAAAGTAACCTCAAAGGCTGTATTAGAGTCGTTATTAAAGACATTTTTTACAAAGGTTTTAGACTCATTTGGTCTGCCATAATTAACTGCTATTCTTTCTCTATATTCATTAGGAACATAGCTTAAAGAATCCAATTTTTCAGATAATAAAATACCATTTACATTAATTAATACAGATTCATCTGTTTTAGCTGATGGTTTGAAAACTTCAACAAATGCCTCAGTTATATTTGTAATAGTTGATTTTGAAATGTTATTAGTTTCATCGCCATTAATATAATTAGTATTTATTTGATACAGACCAATACTGTCTTTTTTAAAGTTTCTAAATTCTAGAACTCTACCATCTGAGGGAAGGCCTCCAGTTAATGGGCTTCCTTGAGGTGCATTCATGATATATGAGAAATATAAAAATTGTGAATTTAAATCCTCAGCATCTAGTCGTAAGAAATACTCTGAGTTGTCTTCATTTGTAAATATTTTCATATATCCATCAATTGATGAAAGTTCTTCCTCTTCAATAAATTCATCTATTGTTTTCATGAATTTTTTTTCACAATCTTTTGCATCCTTTTTACTCTTAGCCTGCATCTTGCACTCCTTGAGATTTTTAGGATCTGTTTTTTCATCTTTAGAATTTTCGTCTAGCTCTGATGATACTTCTTGAGTATCTTTTTCTTTCATATCAGGATAAGCATCTACATTGCTTACACTTAAAGCCAATATCACTCCAAATACGAAAGCACAATAATTATTCAAAAATTTATTTAAAAGCATTTGATTACCTATTAGATTGTTTAATTTATGAAAATAACATGTAATTCTATCTCAAACTAACTCATACTGGTAGTATATAAATATGGAAAATTCTTATGCTTTAATAACCGGAGCATCATCAGGGATAGGCGAAGAGATTGCAAAAAATCTTGCAAATAAAGGATATAACTTAATATTAACTGCAAGAAGAAAAGAACTTCTTGATGATATAGCTCAGGAAATTAGAAAAAGACATAATATCAGTGTGTCTGTAATAGCTAAAGATTTAAGCAAATACCAAACACCTAGTGAAATACATAACTTTTGTGAAGAGAATAACTATAAAGTAGATTTATTGGTTAATAATGCTGGATACGGAATAAAAACTTCGTTTCATGAAACTAGTTTAGATGATGAAGAAGATTTTATTAGAGTGCTAGGAACATCAGTAATAATGTTAACAAAATTATTTCTACCAAAAATGATTTCAAATGGTGGAGGCAAAATTATGATAGTTTCCTCAGTCGCATCTTTTGCTGCACCATCAGCCATTCAGCCACTATATGGACCAATCAAAACATTTATGAATAGATTTAGTGACAGCATAAATATTAATTATAAAAGCAAAGGAGTAACATCAACTGCAGTTTGTCCTGGGTTTACTGTTACAGGATTTCATACTGCGAGTGGAGTTCAAGAGCAAATGGATAGAGTGCCTAAATTTTTAGTTTTTTCAGCTCGGCGAATAGCTGATGAAGCTGTTAAAGCAACACTAGCCGGTAAAAGATTATGCGTACCTACTAAAACATATAAATTTTTAGTTTTTATGTTAAGAAATTTACCTCAGTCGGTTCTTACTCTTCTTGGAAAAATTCTTGCTCCAGGCAGATATGACTGAGAACAAATTAGCTTAAAGCTGAATCTGAAACAAATGGATTGGTCTCTCTTTCAACCTTGAATGTCGATGAAGGACCATGGCCTGGAATAAAATATATATCATCACCAAGCGGCCATAACTTATTTTTAACAGAATTTATGAGTTGGTCAAAATTTCCACCTGGTAAATCTGTTCTGCCAATGGAACCATTAAATAAAACATCTCCAACAAGAGCAAGACTTGCTTTTTTGTTGAAAAAAATTATGTGTCCTGGTGAATGACCAGGACAAAAGAATACTTCAAGTATTTCATTTCCAATATTGACAATATCCCCCTCATCAAGCCATTTATCAGGTGAGCAGTTTTTTGATGGCAGTCCAAACATTTCACCTTGTTTTTTAAGACCATCCAGCAGGAATTTATCATCAATATGTGGTCCATAAATTTCAATATTTAGAATCTCTGATATCTCTGATGCTCCACCAGCATGATCAATATGGCCATGTGTTAATAAAATTTTTTCTGGAATTAATTTATTATCTTTTGCAACGTTTAATAAAACATCTATATCTCCACCAGGATCAACGATTGCACATTTTTTTGTTTCATCGCAGAAAATGATTGATGCATTTTGTTCAAAAAGAGTTACTGTTTGAATTAAAGCTTTCAACATAATGATTTACAATATATCAAATATAACAATTGTAAATATTTATAATGGCTAAAGAAATAAATGAATCTTATTTGAGTCTGAGAATACCTTCAAATGAGAATGATGAAAAATTTATATCTGGAATAAATGCATCTTATGAGGCAGCCAAATTAAGAAGCGCTTCAAGAGAGGCAAAATCTAATCAATATCATTCACCAGTTAAATTCTCGTGGAAAGAGTTCTGGAAAACAATGATTTATGAAAATCTCCCTCCAGTATTATTTTCACCAATAGCCACTTTATTTCTTGAAAAATCTCTAAGTCGAGCATGGCACGTTAGTCAGAATAGAATGCTATTGGCTGTTTCAACTAAACATCATACCTTAGGAGAGATTATTCAAATGTGGTTAGTTGTCTATCCTGGTTCTTGGATAATGAATATTGGATTATATTTTGCATTGTTTAGTGAAAGCACACTAATCCTTAATATTGATCCTTTTCATATGATTCTTGCATATTTACTTTTGTTTATGCGCAGGTTAATTATTTCAACTAAGTATGGCTACTTCAGACCTGAAGATAATGAAAGACTTTGCTTACCGGCTCCTGATTGGGATAGAAATAAAACTAACAGGCGTCTGGTTGGTCAGGGATGGCTTCAGCCTTGGCTATTTCCTGGGCTAATTGAAGATGAATTAACCGTAGCAATGGATGAAAATGATATTTGTCTTCAAGGAATACCTGCTGAAGTTGATGAAGAAAATGAAAAAAAGTTCTTAAAAGAAGATTCTAATGACTTATTTCCTGTAAAGACTAGTGTTTCAAATGAAAAAGAAGTGGCATCTGGTTATATTCTTTTTAACATTATCAAATCAGTATACAGCAGCCCAACAATGAAAAACTTTAGAACTATCTTGGTTGTTACTGTTTTATCTTTATCAGTTACACCATTTTTAGTTAAGTTTTTATATGGAATACCTCTTTTTGGAATGACAATTAATGAAAAAATAATTTCTGCTGCTTCTTTAATCGGATTGCTTAATGGCTTTCAATTAATAATGTTTGGTCTGGTATGTTCAGTCGATTATGAAAGGCGATATAAATGTTCTAAGAAATTGGGTGATTTGGTCACTTTTCCCGGCTTAAGTTTTAATGAAATGTTTAGCTCATCTGATGATACAAAAAAAGTCTATATAGATCTGCAAAAAAGATTAAATGTATTTAGCTGGATGAATATGAGAAAAGTTCTCCGATCTTTTGGAGAAGCCTTTTATCTTAGAATTCAAACCTATACATCAATATTAATTTTTTATTCACTTTTTTGTGTTGCAATTCTAAATTTAATTGTCTGGACTGAATTGAGACATCATATATCAACGATGTATTTAATTTGTGTTGTAATCTTTTTTGTTTCTTCAATTAGCTTATTTGCTATCTACAAAGCAATCAAACTTCAGTCGCTTAGTGCTGAGCATAGAGATTTTATAAGAAACGAAATATTCATTATTGAAGAAGAAATCTGGGAACTTAAGGTCCAAGGTGGCAATGAGGAAAGGATTACTGATCTTACAAGCGCAAAAGCACTTTTGGAGCAAGTTGATGAATCTATAAACTACAAAGAGTTAATATATAAACCAACAACTATTCTTGGATACGCAGCAAATAATGGTGTAATTGGTTCTGTTTTAGGTCTTGTTTTGACAGGTTGTCTTTTTGCAGTTCAAGGTTTTGTGTCCACAGGAATAGAATATGATGCCTCTGGTTGGTTTAATTTTTGAAAAAATACTATAGAATAGGCGTTTTTAACATTATTGGAATAAAAAATGAGTAAAAAAGTATCAAAAGAAGAAGCTTTAAAGGCTGTAAAGACAATTACAAAAGAGATTTCTGAGAGTTCGCTTGAAAAGGAAGCACTTGAGGCTGTCAGAACATTAATACTTTGGGCTGGTGATGATCCTGAAAGAGAAGGTCTTGTGGATACTCCAAAAAGAGTTGTTAAGGCATACAAAGAGTTCTTCTCTGGATATGAAGAAGATCCAGAACAAATTCTAAGCAGAACGTTTGAAGAAGTTGAAGGTTACGACGATGCGGTCATTGTAAGAAATATAAGAGTTGAATCTCATTGCGAACATCATATGGTCCCAATTGTGGGTGTTGCCCATATTGGTTATATCCCAAAAAAGAGAGTTGTAGGTATCAGCAAATTAGCTAGATTGGTTGACTTATTTGGTAAAAGACTACAAACGCAAGAAACAATGACAGCTCAAATTGCAGATACAATTGAAAAAGTTCTTCAACCAAAAGGTGTTGCGGTTGTAATCGATGCCAATCATCAGTGTATGAGTACTAGAGGTGTTCATAAGACTGAATCAAGCACAATAACATCTAGGATGCTAGGTACATTTAGATCAGATAGTAAAGCAAGAGAAGAATTTATAAGCCTTATTAACTCACCTAAAAAGTACTAAATGAGCAGATCTCTGGAAGATTCCAGTATCAAGCCAAAAGTTCCAATTATACTTGCATCTGGTTCCGCTAGTAGAAAGCAGATGCTCGAAGAAGCTGGAATTCTTTTTGATGTTCAAGTCTCACCAACAGATGAAGATTTGATTAAAGATAAAATCTCCTCACTGCCATTTTGTGAACAAGTAATTCATCTTGCAAAAGCAAAAGCTGAAAGTGTTAGCAATCAAAATCCAGAATCTGCAGTAATTGGTGGAGATCAAATGTGCGCACTTGATGATAGGCTTCTTCATAAACCTGGCACAAAGGCAAAAGCTATTGAAAGTCTAAAAAGTTTGTCTAATAAAAAGCATTTTCAACATAGCGGAGTCTGCATATTTAAAGATAATGAGTGTTTATGGCAATATTCAGAAACAGTTGAGTTAAAGATGCATAATTTAACTGAAAAGGAAATCATTAATTATGTTGATATAGAAAATCCCATTAATGCTGCAGGATCATATAAATTTGAGTCAATGGGCTGTAACCTTTTTTCATACGTAAACGGCTCATCACACACTGTAAGAGGAATGCCTTTATTACCTTTATTAAATGCATTGAGAGAATTAAATTTTATTGATTTAGAATAAATCTATGAATAACGGTCATTCATTTTATCTGTTTAATACTCTTAGTGGCAATAAAGAAAAATTGGAGGCTATCGATCCAAAACATTTAAAAATTTATGCTTGTGGTCCAACGGTATATAACTATGCTCATATTGGTAATGCAAGAATGGCAGTAGTTTTTGATACTCTTGTCAGAACTTTAAGAGAAATTTATCCAAAGGTTACATATGTATCTAATATTACGGATATCGATGACAAAATTATTGATGCTGCAAAGGAGCAAAATGTTGAAATAACATCAATCACTGAAAAATACACAAAAATTTATAATGATGATATGGCTAAACTTAATGTTCTAGCTCCAGACGTTCAACCAAAAGCAACTGAGTATATTCCAGAAATGATAGAACTTATTATCGAATTAATAGAGAAAGATTTTGCTTATGAAAAAGAAGGACATGTACTTTTTCATGTACCTTCGTACTCTAACTATGGGAAACTTTCAAAAAGAAATAAAGACGAGCAAATTGCTGGTAGTCGAGTTGAAATTGCACCATTTAAAAAAGATCCAGCAGATTTTGTTCTATGGAAACCTAGTACTGAAGATCAACCTGGTTGGAAATCTCCTTGGGGTATTGGAAGACCTGGATGGCATACAGAATGTTCAGCAATGTCAAAAAAAACTCTAGGCCTTCCATTTGATATTCATGGTGGTGGAAGAGACTTAATTTTTCCACATCATGAAAATGAAATTGCACAGAGTTGTTGCTCTACAGCAAATATAGATGAGCCGAGTTCATACGCTAAGTATTGGATGCATAATGGCTTTGTGACAATTAATGGTGAAAAAATGGCCAAATCTCTTGGAAATATTATTTTAGTTAAGGACTTGGCTGAAAACTATCATGGTGAAGTTATTAGACTTGCTTTACTGTCATCTCATTACAGACAAGGCTTAGATTGGAATGAGAAGGTTATTCATCAAGCAAGTAAATTAATCAATAAATTGTATGAGATTAAAAATGATTTAGAAGAAGTAGTAATCCCTAAAAATAATAAAACTAATCTAGATAAAATATCAATTCTTATGGATGATTTGAACACACCAGGATTAATTACAGAGTTAAATAAAATAGTAAAAGAATATAATTCATCAGAAGTGGATAGAGAAAATATCAAAACAAGACTCAGTTTGATGAGCAATGTTTTGGGTATTTTGCAGGATGAAACTTTTAATAATATTTCTGAGGAATTTAAAACTAAAATTGATGATTTAGTTGCAAAAAGATCTAACGCTAAAAAAAATAAAAATTTTGAATTAGCAGATGCAATTAGACAGGAATTACTTGAGTTAGGAGTTGAAATAAAAGATTCAACTGATGGAACAAAATGGACACTTAAGTCGTGACAAGTGAATCAAGACTAGATTTACCCATTGAGTATTCAAAAATTGAAGATACTCTGATAAGTGCGGAAAAAATTTTAATAAATGCAGTAGATGATGCAAAATCTTTATTCCATACCCCTGTTGTTTCATCTATAAAAAATAATCAAATCACATCAAGAGTTATGGTCTTGAGAGAATTCGATTTAGAAGGACGAAAAATGAGATTTCATACCGATTACCGTGCATCTAAAATACATCATTACGAAGAAAATTCATCTGCGACAGTAATAGGATATGACCCAGAGATAAAGATTCAAATCAAACTCCAGGGGAATATATCTATTCATTATGATGATGAAACTACAAAGCTAGCTTGGGACAATTCAACACCAAGATCAAAAAAATGTTACTCAGTTAAAGGAGGATCTTCAAAAGAAGTAAGCAATCCTGAAGATTATGACATTAAGGATTTTGAAGTAGAAGAAGGCTATAAAAATTTTGCAGTGTTAGTATTTCATTTTAATTCACTAGAATTTTTATATCTCAAAAGTTCTGGACACAGAAGAGCGATTCATAAATGGAATGATGAATATGACTCAAACTGGTTGGTACCATAGATTTGGTGCCCTCTGAAGGAATCGAACCTTCAACTAATCCTTAGGAGGGATTTGTTATATCCATTTAACTAAGAAGGCATTAAAATTGCGTAATTAATTTTATTTAAATGATAAAACACTTACAAAAAAATAAATTACTTTCTTACTGTTTAGCAATTATTTTTGTATCAAGCATAATTGCCTCTTTCATACAGACAAGTTTTAACAAAGTTGAGATTGAACTTAGAGAACTCAAAACAGATGATGGTCAGACATTAATATATGACCTATACAAACCTCAATTAGCCACAAGTGAAAATAAAGTTCCTTTTGTAATCGTTGTACCCGGTTTTCAAAGATCCAAAGAAGCGTTATCAAATATAGCTATTGAATTATCAAGAAGGGGTCTTGCTGTTGCTCTCATCGATCCTTACGCACAAGGAATGTCTTCATCCTCAACTAGTAGAATTGCTGCCACAACTCAAGGCTATGGAATGTTTGCTCTTGTGGACTATGCATATGATGGAAACTTTCCTTTTGTAGATACAAAAAAAATCGGTTCAACCGGTCATTCTATGGGAGGTAATGCTGCTATCAGAGGAGCGGATTATTTTGGAAAACAAGCAATTAAAGAAAATAAAGAAAGTAAATTACATTCTGTATATATCTCAGGTTATGTTTTGACTCTCAGAAACGAGGTTTTAAAAGATTCAAGATCAAATATGGGAGTTAGTTATGCATATTATGATGAGGGAGCATTCAGAAATGAACTAAAAGGATGGGATGCAGGCAATATGGAAATTGCTCCAGAATCATTAAGAGTAATAAATAATGTTCTCCCAAGCACAGATCAGATTAGCAAAGTTGAACTTGGGAATTATTATGGCAATAAAAATAATAATACTCTCAGGGTTATCTTTAATGAAAGATTATTACATCCATTTCAACCATACAATAAAGAAGCTACTGCAAATCAAATAGACTATTTTGAAACAGTATTTGGTTTTCCAAATAGAATCGATTCATCAAATCAAATTTGGCAATATAAAGAGTTGTTAACTCTAATAAATATGATTTTATCATTAATCATGATAGTGCCATTAACAAGAACTTTTCTTAGGCTTAAGATTTTTTCAGCACTTATAAAACCAGTTCCAGAACCACTTCCAGCTCAGACAAAAGATGGAAAAATTGTTTTCTGGAGTATATTTTTCGTAAGTGCCACTATCGCATGTGTAACATTTATTCCAATGGTAGGTCTCTCAAAAATTTTTTTTGTTGAAGCAGCAAACAGAGAACTTACCTGGTTCTTTCCTCAAAGAATGAATAACTCCGTTATGCTTTGGGCTGCATTAAATGGAACTATAGGACTAATAATATTTTTTCTTTCATATTATTTTTTTGGTCGTCATCATGGAACATCACAAGATTCATGGGGATTAAAAATTTCATTAAATGAACTTAGTAAAACAATTTTGCTCGGGCTAATTGTCTTTGCTTCATATTACTTAATATTATTTGTCGTCTACTTCTTTTTCCATATTGATTATAGATTTTGGTTTATGGGTGTTCGAGTTTTTCAACCTGAAATGATATTGGTACTTTTAATGTATTTCCCATTATTTTTTATCTTTTTCTTTTCAAACTCTCTTAGAGTAAATGG
This sequence comes from uncultured SAR86 cluster bacterium, assembly GCA_902586925.1. GTDB lineage: Bacteria > Pseudomonadota > Gammaproteobacteria > Magnimaribacterales > D2472 > SAR86A. The sequence continues at coordinate 22,209 of CACIJE010000004.1, forward strand.
GTCTATGCGATTTAAGAATCAAGCTGAATGGAAATCACGTCTAATAGCAGGTTTTGCAAACTCTCTTGGCCTAATATTTATAATTATTATTCAATATTCTGTTTTTGCTGCTACTGGAGCAGTATATTGGAGCTCTAATTCAACGGATTGGCTAAGTGTTAACCTTTTATTTGGAATTGTTCCAATGATGTTTATTCTTCCTTATTTCAATAGAATATTTTTTCAAATGACTGGTAGAGTTTATCTTGGCCCAATTATTACATGCTTAATATTTATAATGATTCTTTCTACAAATACTGTTATTTACCTGCCGATATAAAAAATTGTTTAACCAATCTATAATATATAAATGAAAATTACTTTGCCTGACAACAGTTTAAGAGAATTACCAGAGGGTTCCTCGGGTTATGATCTTGCGAAAGATATAGGTCCTGGTCTTGCAAAGTCAGCTGTTGCTGTAACAATCAATGGTATTCAAAAAGATTTACATGATGTCATAGAAGGCGATGTATCTGCCTCAATAATTACAATTGACTCTGATGAGGGCATTGAGATTATGAGACATACTCTAACAGCTCAAGTCTTAGCAAGGGCTGTTAAAAATATTTACCCTAATTCAAAATTAGCCATAGGACCCACTATTGAAGATGGTTTTTATTACGATGTTGAGACTGAGGAAGCCATATCTATAGATGATCTTAAAAAGATCGAAGATGAAATGATAAAAATTGTAAAGACCAAATCATCTATTACAAAAAAATTGGTTAGCAAAGAAGAAGCTTTAAAAATATTCAAATCACAAAAAGAGACATATAAAGAAAGCATTATTGACGAATCAGAGCAAATATCTGATTTTCAACTTTATTATCAAGATGACAAAAAGTTTGTAGATTTATGTAGAGGCCCTCATTTACCAAATCTAAGTTTTGTTGGAGCATTTAAATTAACTAAAGTTTCAGGAGCTTACTGGAAAGGTGATTCAAAAAATAAAATGCTTACAAGAATTTATGGAACAGCATGGAAAAATGAAAAAGAACTAAATAAATACTTAACTACCCTAGATGAAGCTCAGAAAAGAGATCATAGAAAGCTTGGTAAAGAAATGAATTTATTTCATTTTCAAGATGAGGCACCTGGGATGGTATTTTGGCATCCTGATGGTTGGACAATATATAGAAATCTCAGGAATTTTGTAAGAAAAAGATTGCAAGACAATGACTATATTGAAGTAAATACACCACAAGTAATTGATAGAAAACTATGGGAGGCCTCAGGACATTGGGATAAATATCGCGAAAATATGTTTATAACTGAGATTGATGAAGAGCATGCTAATGAGAAAAGAGTTAATGCACTCAAACCAATGAATTGTCCTGGTCATGTTCAAATTTATAATCAGGGAATAAAATCCTATAAAGATTTGCCATTAAAGTATGCAGAATTTGGTCTTTGTCACCGCTATGAACCATCTGGAACTATGCATGGTCTTATGAGAGTAAGAGCATTCACCCAAGATGACGGACATATATTTTGCACAGAGGATCAAATCGAATCAGAAACAGGATTATTTATTGAATTTCTCTCGAATATTTATGCAGACTTAGGATTCAAAGATTTTGATATAAAACTTTCTACCAGACCTGAAATGAGGGTTGGATCTGATAAAACTTGGGATAAATCTGAAAAAGCTTTAGAGGATGCGATAAAAAATTTAGGCTATCCTTATAGAATTGATGAAGGAGATGGAGCTTTCTATGGGCCTAAGCTAGATTTTGTTTTAACTGATGCAATTGGAAGAGAATGGCAATGCGGAACTTTTCAATTAGATTTTAACTTAGCAGAAAGGCTTGACGCTCAATATGTTGGTGAGGATGGAAAAAAACATTATCCTGTAATGATTCATAGAGCTGTGCTTGGATCATTTGAAAGATTTATAGGGATTTTGATTGAAAATTATTCAGGTAAGCTTCCTTTTTGGTTGGCCCCACAACAAGTTGTTATCGCCTCAATTATTTCTGACGTTAACGATTATTCAATTGAAATAATGGAACAGCTCAAAAAAGAAGGTATTCGAGCTGAAGTTGACCTAAGAAATGAAAAAATAAGCTATAAAATAAGAGAACATAGTTCAAAGAAAGTTCCAATTATTATAGCAATAGGTAAAAGTGAAAAAAGCGAAAAAACAGTCTCAATAAGAAGAATTGGAAGCTCTGAGACAGAGATTTTAGAATTAAATGAAGCTTTAAAACAAATTAAAAAGGAAAATATTTTAGTTAGTACATGATAGCAAGAATTTTTATACTACCAATTAGATTTTATCGTTATTTTATATCTCCTTTATTTCCTCCAACGTGTAGATTCCATCCAACTTGTTCACAATATGCTATTGATGTAATTTTGAAATATGGCATTTTTAAAGGTACCTATCTTGCAATAGTCCGAATAAGTAAATGCCATCCTTGGTATAGAGAAAAGTAGCTATTTATATTAATTTGTCAATAAAACTAGTACTAAAAAAAAATGATTTTTTTTGTATATAGTATGTATAAATGATATAGTTTTGACTAAATAGAAGTTTATAAACAGTCTTAGGGGGAATTTATGGGCAACTTATTTAAAACAACGTTTTGTGTATTTTCGTTTCTAATTTTATCTTTTTCACCAAATTCAATTTCACAAGAAGTTGAAGAAGTTGTAGTTACAGCTACTAAGAAAGAAGAGTCCATTCAGGACATTGCTGTATCTATTCAAGCTTTTGATGCTGGTAGTATTGCCGCGGATCAAATATATGACCTTTCTGATTTGGCAGAAGTAGTACCTGGCTTTGGTGTTGGCAAAACAATAGGCTCTGGATCAGCCTTTCTCGTGAGGGGAATAGGTTCTTTTGGTATTGGTGCCGCCGTTACAAGTTCTTTTGTGGCAGCAATTAACGGGCACAGTGTAAGCGAGAGCGTCCTGAGTGATTTAGGTTTTATAGATTTAGAGAGAATAGAGGTTTTAAAAGGCCCACAGGGTACACTGTTTGGAAGAAATGCAGTTGCAGGTGTTGTTAACCTTGTTACAGCAAGGCCCACTGACGAATTGGGTGGATACATTGACTATGAGGTCGGTTCATTAGACAGAAATCTTATTAAAGGCGCTATAAACGTTCCAATTTCAAATGATGTAAGAATGAGATTGGCATTTGCTCAAAACTCAAGAGATGGAATAGTCGAAAATTTACCAATAGAAGATTATTTTGTACTGGACACTACTGGAAGCGACTTTGATGATAGAAATGATCAGTCAATAAGACTTTCAGTTGATTGGGACATCAACGATATAACAGAACTAAAATTTACTTATTCTGGTCAAAAAAGTGAGGATACAAGGCCTCAAGAGGAAGTTTCTTTCTGTCAGCAAGATCAATTCTTTGGTTGCTCACCATGGGAGAGAGGTCCTATTAACTCATCAGCTGATAGTAGAGGTATCGGTGCAGGGTTTTTTGGATTTTTTGCTGCTCTATACCCAACAACAATAACTAATGGTTATGCTAATTCTCCACGTAGTACAGATTTTGGAAGTCAGTATTTAAATAGATCGCCAATGCATTATCAAGAAGCTGAATTCACTAACTTACAACTAGATAGACAACTTAATGATAATTTACTTCTAACAGCTAAGTATACTTATGAAACAAGAAGATTTATGCAAATAAATGACAATGATGGTTCTATTTCTGTAGATCCTTTACTTGGTGCTGGGCAATCTTTAGGCTTGCCTCCAATAGTCGCTGAACTTTGTTTTGGTACGTCAAACTTTGGATTCTGTGAAACCGTTGATTCTGATAGAGCATATGATTTTTCTGATGTTTTCATGAATGGCTCTAATGCTGAAATCAACATAATTTCAGACTATGATGGACCATTTAATTTCACAGCTGGTCTTTATTTTTATGACAACAGAAACGATAACGAGTACAGAGTTCAAACAACTGGTACTCAATTTATAGGTAGTTTTGCTGAACATCCATATTACCCAGTAGTTACTAATTTACTAGGTATTGATTTTGGTGGTAAAGGTGGAGTTCCTTTCTATCAAGGATTACTTCCTGTTGTTGCGTTAGCAAATCCTGCCTTAACTGCACAGGGAATGCTTGCATTGGGTATGCCAATTTCAGCACTTCAGTTAGCACAGCTTCAGGCTTTTGGAGCAGGTGTTGCTGCTTTACAAGCTCTACCTGATGTAATTGTACCAATGGATATAAGGGGTACTTTGAGTGATCAGCACGTTAGAACGTATTCTAGGGCACTATATGGTGAGATGTATTATGATTTAAATGATACTACTAAATTAACTGTTGGCTTGCGTTTCGACATGCTTGGTAATAAAACAGCAACTTACGATGGCGGTATTTTATCTGGTGACTGGTTGAGGGCTGGTGGCTTCCTATATGAGAATCGTATGGATGTCCCAGGATTAGTTACTGCAGTGAAACAAGAGGAAGATACTGTAAATGGAAAAATAGCTATTCAGAAATACTTAAAAGACGATGTGATGGTGTATGGTAGTTATACTACTGCTTCAAAAAGTGCTGGATTAAATGCTGGTAATAATCCTGTGCCTTACGATAAAGAAGAAACAAGCGTTATTGATCTTGGTTTAAGAGCTAAGTTTCTTGACGGTGCAATGCTTCTGAACATGAATCTCTTCAAAAACGATAACAAAGGAATGTTAGTTGCAACTATTAGAGACACACAATCTTTTAATAATAATGTTGATGCGGAAATTACTGGTTTTGAAGGCGAGATGAACGTATTTTTATCTGATACTACTCAGTTACAATTTTCATGGTTGCTCGTTGATGCAGAAATTACTGATGCACCAGCTGTGATTAATTATCTTAATCCGTTGAATGCCAATAGTGTTCTGCAGTATCTAGGACCAGTTGATGGAAATGGTGCAGGTTTTGTAACTGGAGCAGTCATGGACAATGGACAGACATTATTTAAGTCAGCAGGATTTAATTGTACTTCACCATTATTTGCTCCTGCAGGTAACATTGATTGCCCTGCAAGCTTGGGAACTCCGGTAAGTATTGCAGGAAATCCTTTACCTGCAACATCTGACACAGAATACAGCTTATCTTTAACTCAATTGTATCCTACTGAAAACGGTGTTACATCTGCAAGACTTTCATACAGATTCAGAGATGAAACCAATACAGATCCATTTAATTATTCTAGATTTGATATTCCTGAACAAAAAACATGGGACGGATTAGTTAGATATACTCCAAATAATGCAGATTGGTACCTCGGAGTTTATGTTAAAAACTTAGCTGACGATCAGATATTGAATTACTTAAGATCTGGAAGTAACATTCAAGGTGGTCAGTTATATGGTAACTTTACTGAACCAAGAACGTTTGGCCTTCAGTTTGGCTTGTCCTTTTAAATCTACTTAATTTTAAAGCCCAGTATTACACTGGGCTTTTTTTTGCTTATAATTCAAAGAATGAAATCCCTGCCTTATAAAAACGTTGCAATAAAAGTGACACATGATATGTGTGATTATAATGGACACATGAATGTAAATTATTACTACAAAATCTTTGATAGCAGTTATACGTCGTTTTATATAAATGAGTTGGGTTTTGATAAAGCATATATGGAGAAAGGCTTTTCTACTTTTACTCTTGAAGATAGCATTAGATACTTGAAAGAATTTAAATTAAATGAAGAGGTTTATCCATCGTTTCTTCTTTATAAATCAAATAAAAAACTTTTACACTTTGTTGGAATACTTCAAAACATAAATGATGAACTTGCTGCAATTTTTGAAACAGTGCTAGGTCATATTGATCTCAAGGAAAGGAGAGTAGTGAATTTTCCTGAAGAAAAAATAACCAACCTTCAAAAAATTTGTAAAAAACAAAGAAAAAATACAGATATTCCATTTGACATCAAACTATATATAAAAGATTAAAGTGAATATTAAATTTAGAACTTTATTTTTTATATTTTGCTTTATTCCTAATTTAGCATTTAGTTTTGAATTAAGTGTCATGACTTTAAATGTAGATAATTTATTTGATACTTACGATGACAAAAACAAAGATGATAAAGCCTATCTTCCAATTGAATTTAAACAAAGTAAGTCTCATATAAATTCATGTAATAAAATACCAGTTAAAACTTGGAAAAATGAATGCTTATTTTTAGATTGGGACGAAGAAACTAAAGACAGAAAACTACAAAATATAGTCAAAGAAATTATCTCTTATAATGAAACAGGCCCGGATATACTTGCTCTTCAGGAAATTGAAAATAACAATATTCTTGCAGAACTTTTCAACTTATTGCTACCTTATGGATATATAGACTCTAAACTTATTGAGGGAAGAGACTATAGAGGAATTGATACAGCACTAGTTACAAAATTTAAGATTAGCGATTCAAAATTACATTACATTAAATTTTCTGGCGAATTTGAGGGCAAAGATACAAGACCGATATTAGAGGCTTCTTTGAATATTAATGGAAAAACTTTAAAAGTCTATAATGTCCATTTTCCTTCAGGATTTCATGATGTTTCTATGAGAATAGATTCATTAAATACCTTAAGCCAACTGCTCAAAAATCATACTTATCCCTCAATTGCACTAGGTGATTTTAACGTAAATTCAAAAGAAGATAATCGTCTAAATATTTATAGATCTCAAAATGATTGGGATGTTGCTCATTTGATAGGTTGCAATGGGTGTAAGGGCTCTTATTATTATAATTATGGTAAAAGTTGGGATTTTTTAGATACAATTTTTATGTCTAGAAACAGAGGTATTTCATTCATTCCGGGTAGCATTGATATAGTAAGGACTAAAAGGAATTCATATAGCGACTCAGGCAAACCTAAGAACTTTAATCCAATTAAGGGTTTTGGTGTCTCGGATCATTTACCAATGGTAGCTAAATTCAAACTTATAAATTGACTTGCTTACTATCGTGACAATTGCATTGTAATTGCTTACAGGCTATATAATTTTTGTAGTGAGCATATGCAACAAACATAGAACCTAATAATGTAATAACTTGTTCTCCTAATTCTTCAAACAAGATATCTGAAAGAAGGACAGCTGAGAGTAGAACTGCTAAACCAAAAGAACCTACAAAAAGGTGTGAGACAACCTTGTGATTTCTATATCCAGATATTAAGGCAAACATGCTTACAGGAAAAGCTAATAATAAAATTAGGTAATGTATTAGCTCACTATCAATAGAAAAAGATAAAAAGCTATAAGATAAAATGATTAAAGAAGGAGCAAAAAAGCAATGAATTACACAAGCCGTTGATAATGCAACAGCGATTTTATCGCTATTCATTTGTGCTTTTAACAATTAAACTCTCCAGCCGCCTCTATCAAAGATTCTCAGATATGTTAATTGATCATGTTCAGAGTCATTTACAACCTTACAATAATCACCTGATTCAACAAGAATTACATCACCAGCAGATAATTCATATGAATCTTTATGCTCTATCCCATAAGATGGATTAGAACCATGCCCTTCATCAGAATTCATGTATTCCACAACCTCCATAGTTCCTCTTCCATTGGTAATTACATAAACCACATCTGAATCAATTAGCTTATGCCCAAGTGTTGATTTACCAGGCTGAATAACTGTTTTACTAGCAATTACTCTTTGTAGTAAATCATTTGTCCATACAGTGTAATCTTCTGTAACTTTTGAAGGTGAGCCGCCGATTCTAAAATTTGTATATTTTTTCGCCATAATACTTAAAATCCTTTTCGGTAATTATAGTTATTTGTATTTAATATACCAGCATTAAGTCTTCACGTAGGTTTTCGTATAGAACATTAAGACATTATTTACTATACTTAATGTATTAAAGTTAATAGAGGAGCACTAAATAATGAGTAAGACATATACAAACCCTGAGACAATTGGACTTCACGCGGGATGGAGAAAAGACGACTCAACAAATTCAGTAGCAGTACCAATTCATCAGACATCTAGCTTTCAGTTTGATGATTGTGACCATGCTGCAAATTTATTTGCATTATCAGAATTAGGAAATATTTACTCTAGGATAATGAATCCAACATGTGCAGTTCTCGAAGATAGAATTGCTGCTCTTGAAGGAGGAGTTGGGGCATTAGCAGTAGCATCTGGTCAAGCAGCTTCTGCATATGCAATTCAGAATATTGCTAGAAAGGGAGATAATATAGTTGCTTCATCTCATTTATATGGAGGCACATATAATCAGTTTAAAAATCCAATGTCTGATATGGGAATTGAGGTAAGGTTTGTAGATCCTGCTGATCCAAATAATTTTGCTGAGGCAACTGATGAAAATACAAGAGCTTACTATGGCGAAGTCTTACCAAATCCAAGTTTTGAAGTTTTTCCAATTAGTGAAGTTGCTGAAATAGGACGACCTCTTGGAATACCATTGATTGTTGATAACACAGCTGCACCAGTTATTTGTAAACCTTTTGAGCATGGAGCTGCGGTACTAATTCATTCAACAACAAAATTCATTGGTGGTCATGGAACTTCAATTGGTGGAATTATTGTTGATAGTGGAAATTTCGATTGGGAAGCCTTTCCAGATAGACAACCAGCTCTCAACAATCCTGATCCTTCCTATGGAGGCGCAGTTTGGACTGAGGCTGTAAAGCCGCTGGGACCAATTGCTTATATTTTGAAAGCTAGAACAACTGTTCTTAGAGATATGGGCGCGGCAATGAGTCCTTTTAATGCTTTTATGTTCATTCAAGGGCTTGAGACATTAGCACTAAGGATGAGAGAGCATTCTTCAAATGCGGAAGTGATTGCAAAATACTTATCTGAACATGATTCTGTTGAAAGAGTGATTTATCCCTCTGTGATGGATGGTTACGCAAAAGAAAGAGCTGAAAAATATCTCACAAGAGGCAATGGAGGATTGATGGGATTCGAAGTAAAAGGCGGCAGGGAATCTGGAGAAAAATTCATCAATTCACTTGAGATGGTATATCACGTTGCAAACATTGGTGATTCTAGAAGTTTAGCAATTCATCCAGGTAGCACTACGCATAGTCAACTTTCAGAAGAAGAGTTACTATCAGCTGGAATAACTCCTGGATTTGTCAGGTTATCAATAGGTCTTGAACACACAGATGATATTATTGCTGATTTCGAACAAGCCTTATCGAAAATATAGTATATCTTGAGTCAAGAATTAGTTACTTATATAGTTCTTGGATCAGCAGAAAGGTTAAAGAAGCTTAAGTGTCCTAAATCAAATAAATCTGAAGAGTTTTTATTTGCAAATTTCCCTGATTCTAAAGTATCAGAGAAGCAAGTTGATGATTTAGTCACACAGTCAAATGGTAAATTAATAGTTTTGTTGCCACCATCAACTTTCCCAAGCACAAACGCAAAAAAATCCTTAAAAAAAATTTCTATGATAGATTTTTCAACCTGGGGTTGGTTTAAACTTAATGAAAAGAAGAATATTTTTAAAAATATAAAAAAAATATCAACTTCACTAAGAAATATTCCACAACTTGAACAAGGAATTTTTTTTAGTAAAAGATTATATTTTTCTGTTGGAGGCATTGGAAAATTTGAATCTAATCCATTTAATGAAATATCTAAAAGATTTTATTCACGAATTGATCCACAAAATCCTTTACCTGCACTTATAATAAGAACTAAAAATCACAATATATTCTAATGACTGATAATTCTTTAATCACTGCTAAAACTATTAGTTATAAAATTAATGAAAATAAGCTTTTTCATAATTTATCTTTTGAGTTAGGCGAGGGTTGTGCTCTCCTTATTAAAGGAAAAAATGGTTCAGGCAAATCAACTTTATTAAGGATAATCCTTGGAATTACAGTTCCAACAAAAGGAAATATTTATAAAGCTGCCTCTATACAAATTTGTTATTTGGGCCATAAAAATGCACTTAAGAGCTATCTTACAATGAGAGACAATATTGATTTAATGCAATTAAAGAATCATAAAGAACTAAATTACTATCTTGATTTGTTGAGTCTAAAGAAACATCTTGATGTCACAGTTTCAAGCCTATCTTTCGGGCAACAAAAAAAACTTGCATTATTAAGAGTTTTTCTAAATACCTCAAAATTATTAATATTAGATGAACCGTTTGTTGGACTAGATGATGCTACGCATGAACAACTTACCAATTTTCTTAGTAATGAATTGATTATGGGCAAAGGATTAATCTTTACATCTCATATTCCATGCGAAATAAAAGCTGACTCATTAGTACTAATCAATTAACATGGAAATATTAAAAGTAGAATTTTTAAAATTAAGAAAAAAAACTAGAATTTGGTTGGGGCCAATATTAGTTTTTTGGCTAATAATGATTGCTTACCCATTAACAGTTGAGTTACTTCAAGACAAGCTCCAGATCGGTTTCTTTTCAGTGCTTTGGATAGCAATATTAATTTCTATGATGCTAGCTACCGAAGATATTTTTACTGAAGATTATAATGACGGATCACTGGAACAAACAATCATACAAGAATCTTCATTTTCAACGAACATAGGCTTAAAAGTTTTTATTTATTGGTTTTTAACAGGCATACCAGTGTCAATTTTAAGCTTTATTTTTTCTTTTGGAACAACACAAAATTTTGGTCTTAGTCTTTCAATTTTTCCACTTGCATTAATTAGCTCATATATTTTTTTAAACTTATTTGTATTGGGTAATTCACTTAGTTTAAATAAAGGATCTGTTTTGGGTGCAATCGTAACCATGCCAATTGCCTTACCAGTGTTAATAGTTTTAGGTAAAAGCATTACAGCCCTTCAATTTGATATAAACTTTGAAGGCTTTATTTTGTTATTATTGGGCAGCTTATCGATTATAATAGTATTAGTACCAATTGTAGTATCTTATATAATCAGAGCCCATTTAGAGTAGGGTTAATCAGTACGCAGTTAGAAGTGATTAAAAAATTTATACATCAGTTTGCATCTCCAAAAACATTTCTGCTTCAAGTGGATAAATTCTATGGCCTTATCTTTTTTACCTCTTTATGTATATATATCTTTTCAATTATTTGGGGACTACTATTTACACCTGAGGATTTTGTTCAAGGAAACTCATTTAGGATTATGTATTTACATGTTCCTGCATCATTTTTATCTCAGTCTTTATATATTGCAATGGCAGTTTCTAGTGCCACCTATTTGATTTGGAGAGTGAAATTAGCAGCATATTTTGTAATTGCAATTGCTCCAATTGGTGCGATGACAACTTTCATTGCATTGGTTTCTGGTTCAATTTGGGGAATCCCTACATGGGGAACTTGGTGGCAATGGGATGCAAGAATTACATCAACTTTAATTTTATTTATTATGTATTTGGGATTAATTTCACTTCATAATTCCTTTAGTAATTATGAAAAAGCAGATAAATTACTTTCTTGGCTAGTTATAGTTGGAGCTGTAAATATACCAATTATAAAAAAATCAGTTGATTGGTGGACTACATTGCATCAATCAGCCTCAATCACACTTACTAATAAGCCTTCAATTGATCCGGTAATGTTATATCCTCTTATTGGAACAATTATTGGTTTTTTTGGATTAATAATTTGTTTAATTTTAATCTCATCAAAAAATCAAATATTTATTAGAGAAAAAAATAAATCTTGGGTAAAAGATTATGTTTAATTTTGCATTTAATTCTTTCTATGAGGCCATATATATGAATGGTCATGGTATTTATGTATGGAGCGTATTAATCATAGTATTGTTTAGTTTGCTAGTTTTTTTTACTGTCTACCAATACAAAATAAAGAAAATTAAAGAAAAATTAGATGAATTCAATTAGAAAAAAAAGAATTTACAATATTTGCTTAGTTATTTTATTTTCCATATCTGGAGTTGGATTAATATTGTATTCATTAAATTCAAATCTTGATTATTTTTTTACGCCAACTGAATTAAAAAACAAAACTATTCCAGTTGATAAGAGAATCAAGGTTGGTGGCATGGTTTTAAAAGGTTCAGTAGAGAGAATCTCCTCTAAAGTATCTTTTACAATTACTGATTACGAAAACTCTGTAAATGTAGAGTATGACGGCATTGTTCCTGATTTATTCAAAGAAGAGAGTGGGGTTGTTGTGCTTGGTTATTTAAAAAACCAGATGGTCTTTGCTGAAGAAGTTTTAGCAAAACATGATGAAAATTACATGCCACCAAGTTTAAAAATAGTAAATGATAATTGAAATATCACATTTTCTATCGATTATGGCTACTGGCTTGTTTTTTCTTGTAGGATATTTTGCTCTTTTCACTCCTGCTACAAATTCAGCATATTTATCAAACTTAATATCAAGAACATATTCTCATGGTTTTTTATTTTTGATTTGTTCTTTCCTAATTTACATTTGGTTGGCGATTACTGACAATTTTAGTGTTGAGTATATTGCAAATCATTCAAATACAGCACTACCTACTTTTTACAAAATCTCCTCTATTTGGAGCGCTCATGAGGGTTCAATGTTCCTATGGATTGTATTTTTATCATTGTGGGGTTTTATCTTTAATCTATCAGTTAAAAATGAAGAAATATTAAAAGCAAAAAGTATTGGTATCATTTCTTTAGTTATTGTAGGTTTTTTAGTATTCTTACTTGCTACTTCGAATCCTTTTTCAACAATTCTTCCAATACCACCAATGAATGGCGCAGATATTAACCCTGTTCTTCAGGATCCAGCTTTAGCAATACATCCACCAACACTATATTTAGGCTATGTAGGTTTTGTTATACCATTTGCGTGTGCAATTTCATTTCTTTTAGAAGGTAAATCATCCATAAAATGGGAGGCATTAGCAAGAAAGTGGTCTGTGGCTGCTTGGGTTTTCCTTACTATTGGTATTACTCTTGGAAGTTGGTGGGCATATTATGAATTAGGCTGGGGCGGATATTGGTTTTGGGATCCTGTAGAAAACGTTGCTTTAATGCCTTGGCTAGCAGCAACTGCATTTGTCCATTCACTGAGCGTATCTATAAAATCATCACAACTGAGAGTTTGGACAATCTTACTATCGATTTTAGTTTTTTCTTTAAGCTTATTTGGTGCTTTTATTGTAAGGTCTGGAATTATTGATAGTGTTCATTCTTTTGCAAATGATCCAGAAAGAGGACTTTACTTATTAGTGTTTATCGGATTAATAATCTTTATTTCTATATCACTATTTGTGTTAAGAATATCAAGTATTAAATCCAAATTAACTATAAAGAAATTTTCAAAACAATCTTTTATATCTATAAATAACATCATATTTGGAACATTAATATTTTCAGTAATATTAGGAGTGACATACCCATTAATATACGAATATTTGTATGATCAAAAAATTAGTATTGGTGCTCCTTTTTACAACGCAATATTTATACCAATAGTCTTACTTGCATCCTTCTTTTTATTCTTTTCAGTTGATTCGAAATGGTCTAGAAATACAAGCCTTAGCTTTTTAAAGACTCCAATATATTTATCATTAATGTTATCAATAATTTCAACAATATTTGTGATGATATTTTTTAACACAAAAAATATTCCAATACTTTTATCTGTCTTTGCAGGATTACTAATCATCTTCAGATATATTTATGAAATCATAAATCACTTTATTTATAAGAAATTTATTAATCCGTTTAGTGTTATTGCACATGTATCTTTAGGCTTATTAATAGTATCGATATCATTTAATAGTCTTTTGAGTACTGAAAGAGCTATGAATATTTATATTAATCAATATGAAGAGTACAAAGATTTAAAGATTTTGTTTCAAGATATTGGTGTTGAAGAAAAATCAAATTATGACTCTATAAAAGCAAAATTTCTAGTGGAGGATTTAAAAGGAAATAAATTCAATTTGAATCCTGAAAAAAGAAAATATTTTACAAGAGGACAAATTACAACCGAAACTGCAATTTATGTCACTCCTTTAAGAGATATTTATATGACTATTGGAGATCAGCTTGATGATGGTAGCTGGATTGTTAATATTCAAATAAATTACCTAATAAGGTGGATATGGATTTCTGCCATATTAATGGGACTTGCAGGGATAATGTTAATTTTTTCTAAAAGGTATAGAGCATGAAATTACTGCTAAAAATATCAGTCTTCATAATTCCAATGAGTTTTATATTTATGTTCTTCATTTTACTTACAAATGAGGATTCTTATCCAGGCGCAGATTATGATATATATGAGATGCCGCAATTTGAGCTAAAGGATTTAGATAATATTGAAACTATTCGTACCGATCTTTTTAATGGCGATTTTATCTTAAATGTCTGGGCAAGTTGGTGCATAACTTGCATCATTGAACACCCTTATTTAATGAGTCTTAATTCTAGAGGCATTTCAGTAATAGGACTTAACTATAAGGATGAGCGAGATGATGCAGTTATTTGGCTTAATAAATATGGCAATCCATATAAAACAATAATTCATGATTTTAAAGGGACTCTTGCTTTAGACCTTGGCGTAACAGGTGCCCCTGAAACATTTTTAATAAGCAATGGTCAAATTGTTGCTCACTTTCAGGGCGAGGTTAATGACTTAATATGGAAAGATGTTTTTTTACCTGTAATTGAAGATAGGAAAATGTTTTTAAAATGAGACTCTTAATTATATGCATACTGACATTCAATGCTTACACAGATAATTTATATTCCTTTGATAGTGAAATCGATGAAGAGAGATTTAATAATTTAATTAAGGATATCAGATGTCCAAAATGTACATTTGGGTCATTGTCTAGCTCTAATGCTCCAGTATCTGAAGATTTAAAGTTAAAAATTGCGCAAATGATCAATGAAGATCAAACAGATCAAGAAATAAAAAAGTATGTTTCTGACAGGTTTGGATCAGATTCGTTATATCAACCAGAATTTAACAATAAAACATACATTCTTTGGTTTTCGCCCTTTATACTCTTGATTTTAACATTGACATTTTTTCTTTTTAGAAAAAAAGTATGATAATTTTTTATATACTAACAATATTTGCCTCATTGCCAATAATTGCATATTTGTTAGCTCAAAAAACTTCTAATAAGGGTATTATTTTTGGGACTTCAGTCATAGTTCTTTGCTTTTGTCTGACAATATTTGTTAGTAAATTTGCTCTTGTTGGCTCGGTTAAAAAACAAATATTAAATGATAAAATTTTTGATCAAATTTATGTTGATTCCAAGATATCAAATCAGTTTTTAAGAGAAATTGAAGACTCTTTTAATGAAGACGAAATTAAGAGATGGTTAGTTGGATTGATAACGAAGTCAATTGATTTAAATAAACTTGAATCAGCAGAGAGCCTGATTACTTTTTCTGAGAGATTTTTTGTTTCAAGTGATGAGAAGATTATATTTTACCAATTATATACATTGCTAAGAGATGAAAAATTTCCAGGATATAAAAATGCTAGTTTTACGATAGATTTTGATACCATGAAACCATGTGAGATATCTTATGGAGAAATAAACTTATTGATAATGAATGGCCCAAAGATACCTATTGCAAAAAGAGAATTTATAAATATACAAAACTTAAAGTTAACTAATTTAGATAGCGTTCTTCCAGGATTTGATCTTGCCTCTGCATATTTAAATGAAGAATCTATTGAATTAAATATTAATGTTTTATGTCTTGAAAACAATGAAAAATTATATATCCAGAACATAATTGTATTAGATAAAAATAGTACACTTAACACATATAAAATTGCTTCAAATGAATGGTTAAAAAAGTCTCAGGAGTTATAATAGATTAGGTTAACTTAATCTTGAAATGCAGCTAAAACATATAAAACTATCAGGTTTTAAAAGCTTCGTTGATCCAACGAAGATTTCTTTCCCTACAAATATGGTTGGAGTTGTTGGCCCAAATGGTTGCGGTAAATCTAATGTAATTGATGCTGTTAGATGGGTCTTAGGAGAACTGTCTGCAAAGAATTTGAGAGGTGAGTCTATGGTTGATGTCATCTTTAATGGCTCTGAAAAAAGAAAAGCATCAGGTCAGTGTAGCATTGAACTTTTATTTGATAATTCACTTGGAAAGATTAGTGGTGAATATGTTTCATTTAATGAAGTTTCAATTAAAAGAGTAATGACAAGAGATGCTCAATCTGATTACTACATAAATAATACAAAGTGTCGAAGGAAAGATGTTCAAGATATATTTCTTGGAACAGGACTTGGTCCAAGTTCATATGCAATCATTGAGCAGGGCATGGTAAGTAAACTTGTAAGTGCAAAACCAGATGAACTTCGCACTCACATTGAGGAAGCAGCTGGTGTTTCTAAATACAAAGAGAGAAGAAAAGAAACAGAATCAAGAATTAAAAGAACAAAAGAAAATTTATCAAGAGTGAAAGATATTAAAGACGAAATTGGAAGAATGATTAAAAGATTAGAAAATCAAGCAAAGGCTGCCGAAAAATATAATTCACTTAAAGAAAAAAAAGCAGAGTTAGAACTTGATAAGGCAATATTATTTTCTATCGAAGCAAAAACAAGAAGAGATATTCTTCAAAAAAAATTAGATTCGTTAAATAGAGATCTTAAAATTAAAAATGCTGAGTCTGATACTACCCAAGCTCAAATAGATAAATTTAGAACAGAAAATGAATCTACTTTAAATGAATATGAAATTGCTCAAAAGAATTTTTATGCCATTGGAGCTGAAATAGCAAAGAGAGAAGCCAATCTCCTCAATATTAATAAAAACGAACAAGATACAAAATTAGATCTTGAAAAAGTAAAGCAAAGTTACGAGAAAGCTAAGGAAACTGAAAAGAACTTTGATGAGTTAAGTCCAAGAGAGAAAGCAATGCATATTTTAGATGATATTATTCAAATAATTGAAAAATATGCCATTAATAATGAAAGTATTCTTCAAAAAGCAAAAAAGCTTAAAAGTTTACTAATTGACATATTAAATATTGCAACTAAACAATCAAAAACATTAACAGATGAGTATCTTTCAAGACAAAATGAACTTGAAAAGCAAATAATAAGTGACGAAAATCAAAAGAATTCCATTGAAAATGAAATGAAAGATTTTGCAGAAAAAAGTTCAAATGCTGAATCTATTCTTATATCTTTAAGACAAAAACAATCAAAATTTAATGAACAACTAAGAGACTTTGAAAATAAAAAATCAATATCAGATATTGACGCAAGAACGATTTCTGAAAAAATTACCAACATAAGAATTGAACAAAAAACATATGAAATTAATTTAGATAACTCGAATAAAAAACTTGAGCAAGCTGGTATTGACATAGAAACCGTAGATTTTTCAAATTATGAAAATAAAAATACTGAGGATCTTGAAAATAAATTAACCGAACTTGAAACTAAAATAATTAAATTAGGAGCCATTAATCTGGCTGCTCCAGAGGAAATTCAAGAAGAGACTAAAAGAAAAGAGGAGTTAGATAAACAATATGATGATTTAACAGAGGCTCTAGATAAGCTTAGTGCAGCAATACAAAAGATTGATAAAGAAACTAAGACTATTTTTAAAGAAAGTTTTGATTCAGTAAATTCAAAACTTAAAGAAATGTTCCCAAAATTGTTTGGTGGAGGTGTGGCTGAACTTACTATGACTGATGATGATGCACTTAATGCTGGCGTAATTTTGATGGCAAGACCACCAGGCAAGAAAAATTCATCAATATCTCAATTGTCTGGAGGTGAAAAAGCTCTTACAGCATTAGCTTTAGTTTTTGCATTTTTCGAATTAAATCCCGCGCCTTTTTGTTTACTTGATGAAGTTGATGCTCCGTTAGATGATTTAAACACATTAAGATTTATTGATATGGTTGAAGAAATGTCAAAGAATGTCCAATTTATTTTTATAACACATAATAAAGTTTCTATGGAAAGAAGTGATCATCTCATGGGAGTAACAATGCAAGAAGCTGGTGTTTCAAGAATGGTATCAGTAGATGTAAATCAAGCTTTAGAATTAGCTGAATCATAGATGACTACAAACTCAGAAATATATTTAATTGGACTGTCAGTATTAATATTTTTAATAATTGTTTTTCTATTTATAAGAAAGATTTCTAATGAAGGCAAATTAAAGCTTAAGATTGAAAAAGTATCCGACTTGAATGATTCATATGTTTCTCAAGAAATTCCAGAAAAACAAGAATCTTTTAGTTTTAATAAAGAGGTTTTTGAAGAACAGGAATTAGTAATTTTCAATTTGATATCTATGGATAGATCTGTGTTTGATATGACCCAAATGTTTGGCTTTCTCTCAAATCTTGGTGCTATAAATACTAATAACTATTTTGCATTTTATGAAAATGAGGTCGAAAAATTTAGATTAATCAATGCCTTAAAACCTGGAACATTTCAGGAAAATACTCAAACATTTGCAGTCGCAATTGTAGCCGATTTATACTCTAGTTTGGATCCATATAATACTGTGAAACAAATGATTGAATTTGCAGTTACTTTTTCAGATAAATTTCATGCAACATTATGTGATCAAAATCGAACACCTATTACTAAACAAATGATATCTCATGTTGAATCAAAAGCTCAAGATATTGCAAGATTAAAACAATTAAATAAAAACGAAACTATAGGAGCATAATCCTATGATAATTAAACCTTGGGAGATTGTTAAAGAACTTGAAAGTAACAACAGTAGGTTATTTAAAGAAAGTGTTATTGAAAAGGTCTTAGAAAATAAAACTATCCAAAAAGGTCTATCAATGTGTCTCGATCCTCTTGTTACATTTGGTGTTAAGCAGATTCCTGAATGTGAAAATGACGGCCCTGGTCTTGACTGGGATGAATTTCAAAATGCTGCTGAGTCATTAATTAAAAGAGATAAAACTGGCCATGCAGCTAGAGATCTTATAATAAAATTAATTGATTCTTCATCTATTATTCAATGGAATGATTGGTACAGAAGAATTTTGATCAAAGACCTTAGATGTGGAGTTA
>CACIJE010000005.1 GCA_902586925.1 uncultured SAR86 cluster bacterium
GATTGGGAGGCTTGAAAAAGTTAAAGGCTTTGATCTATTGATTGAATCTTGGAAAAATATTAAGACAAAACTTTTAATAATTGGATCTGGGCAAGAAAAATCAAATTTAATATCTTTAATCAATAAATTTAATCTCAATAATAAAATTGAAATAATCGATTATGTTAATAAAGATGTTCTGCAAAGTTACTACAAAGAAGCTAGCATGTTAATTATTTCATCGCGAAATGAAGGTGGACCAAGAGTAGCACTTGAAGCATTGTTTCTAGAAGTTCCTGTTCTATCAACCAACGTTGGACATATGGATATTATCCTTCCTCAAGAATTGCTCGCTAAAAAAAATGATCAACATTCACTTCAAAAATTATTAGAGAATTATGTTGATGAAATAGAGCTTGTGAATCAAAAAGCAATTTTTGACTTTATAACAGATGAGTTTTCAATAGAGACTAAAATAAATGAACTTAATGACGTCTATAGATCTTTGTTAACAAGTTGATTGTATAGCTTTATCGTTTCAGAAATCATTCTTGATGATGTAAATGTATTTTCTTTTGGCAATGAATCATTATTAGAAATTGTTATTACCTTTTCTTTAAGTCCATCTATATCACCAAGCGAAACAAGTCCATCTGGAAATAACTCTTCAAGAATTTCTTTTGTACCACCATGATTCCATCCAATAACTTTTGATCCACAACTTATAGCTTCAATTGTTGTTCTTCCAAAAGGCTCCGGTTCTATGGATAAATTAAAAACAATATCAGATATCTTATAAATATTAGCAATATCGTCTCTTGAACCAGTAAAAGTTATGTCATCACTTATTCCAAGATTGAGAATTTTTTGTTCAAGTTTTTTTAAATATTTTTTTTTGGACTTTGAAGTTGGTCCAATGACTAAGCCATGAAAACTATCAGTGTTAAGTTTTGAGATTAGCTCAATAAAATTATCAATTCCTTTCCACTTAGATATTCGTGATGGAAGACTAAGAA
Organism: uncultured SAR86 cluster bacterium; assembly: GCA_902586925.1. Taxonomy (GTDB): domain Bacteria; phylum Pseudomonadota; class Gammaproteobacteria; order Magnimaribacterales; family D2472; genus SAR86A. The sequence goes on from CACIJE010000005.1 coordinate 996, forward strand.
TAATTTTATTTTTTGTTTGGGGAAACTCTTGATACCAATTTTTAACCCATTCATCTTCAGGTTTTTCTTTTTTAAAATATTCCATATCACAACCTCTTGGAATTGTTGTAATTTTATTGTTATTTATTTTATAAGTATTAATGATGTAATCTTTAACAGTATTAGAGATAGCTATAGTGTGATCAACTTTGGACATGATTTGGCTATAAATTGGTGTGCTGTAAAGCCCATGAAAAGTTGAGATTAATATTGGTTTTTTATTTAAATTTTTTAAAGCAAAATAATTTATCCAGGCAGGCATTCTAGATCTTACATGAATAATATCAGGCTGTTCTTTTTCATATATTGATCTTAGTTTTTTTGCCAACAACAATGAAAATAAACTTTTTTTATGAATTGGTAGTCTAATGTGCTTTGCTCCATCATCTAAGATATCTTTTTCAAAAAAACCACCATTCGATATTACGATAGATTCATGACCCTCTGATATCAGAGCTTTAGACATATCTTTTGTGCCTCTCTCAACACCTCCAAAATTTAATTCAGGTAATAATTGAATAACCTTAAGCTTACTCATATCTTAGTGAGACAGCCGGATCTAATTTTGCAGCTCTTCTTGCAGGCCAGATACCAAAAATAAGGCCAACTAGAGCTGAAAATGTTATAGAACCAAAGATCGCACTGAATGGCATTGCAAAAGGCCAGTCATTAAATGAAGCGAAAATATATAGCAAAAATGTCCCTATAAAAACGCCTATTATTCCTCCAATTGCACAGAGTATAGTTGCCTCAACTAAAAATTGAAAAAGAATAATTTTTGGGGTTGCACCAAGTGCTTTTCTTAAACCTATTTCCCGAGTTCTCTCAGTTACCGAGACTAGCATAATATTCATAACCCCTATTCCACCAACAACCAAACTAATTCCAGCAATTCCTGCAATCAATAAAGCAAAAATATTTGTTGCTTCTCTTCGTAAATCTGCATATTGACTCCAATCATTGATTCGAAAGTCATTATTTTCTCCAGGTCCTATATCGTGTTGTCTTCTTAAAACCTCCTCAATACTCATCATTACTAAATCTACATTAGCATCATTAGCGATTCCTACATTAATCCAGCCTAAATCTTCAGTTCCTGCAATTCTAGATGTTGCAGTGAGAATTGGAATATAAAATTCATCATCAGGTGATTGCCAGCCACTTGAACCCTCTTCTTTTAAAATTCCTATGACCTTGTATGAGGCACCTCCAATAAGAACATCTTTATTAAGTAGATTACGTGAAAACGTTTTTAGTTCGGAAGCTACTTTAGATCCAATCACTACATATTTTTTTCTGGCTAGATTTTCTTTTTCTGTGAAAAGTCTTCCATATTCAATGTTAAATCCTCTAACAGGAAAATTGTTCACAGAATATCCGTTAATACTTGCTTGCATGTTGTTATTTTCAAATTGAACTTGGCGTCCTCTTTGAATGCCAGGTGCAACAAGCCAGTTATGTTCAGTAACTTTTTCAAGAGCATATGCGTCTTTTAATGTTAGAGGGCTTGCTCCAGAAGAAACTCCTCCTCTTCTTTTTTGGCCAGCAAATATTGATAGATTTCTTACACCAAATTCGTCAATTTCTGCATCAAGAGCCTTATTTGCACTTGTACCAATACCTATTACAGCAATGACTGCAGCTGTTCCAATTATAATTGCCAAAGATGTTAAAAAAGATCTTAAAGCATTTGCTTTGATGGAATTTATTGCAGATTCAAAAGATTCTCTTAAAATCATTATCCTATACTTATAGATGCTTCAACACGTTTTCTAAATTGCTCTTGATAATCTAATAAACCTTTACTAGGTAATATATACACAATATCTCCCTCTTCTAAACCGTTCTTGACTTCTACATTTGATAAATCAGATTTACCAATTTCTACCCATGATAATTTAGGACCACTTCTAGTATCTTTTATTACTATAAACTTGTTAAAATTTTCTCCCTTGACTTTATCTTGCAAAAAAATATCAATTTCATCTTTTTGAATATTCAGTATCGACGCTGCTGAATATATATCTTTTCTGGTTCTTAAAGACATTGTAGGTGTGCTTAAAGATACATCTTTATTGAGAATCTCAATTTCAACATCTGTATTCATTCCAAGAAGAAGCATATTTTTATCATTATTGATATCAATGAGTACTGGAAAAGTTGTAACATTTTGGACAACATATGCTTGTGGTTCAATTTTTGCTACTACACCAAAAAACTCAGTATCTCTATATGCTGAAACTTTAATTGAAACATTTTGACCAATCTCAACCTTACCAACATCGATTTCATCAACTAGAGCTCTGACTCTAACTTTTGTCAAATCTGCTAAAGTCATTATTAGGGTGCCTCCACCAACTGCTGAGGTAGGAGATGAGATAACTTGACCAGCTTCAACAGGTCTTGAAACAATAGTTCCTGATGTAGGAGATCTAACTACTGTATCATCCAAAGCAATTTTTGCATTTTCAAAAGAAACCTCGCTTCGAACAAGTGTAGATTTTGCTTGTGCATAATTTTCTTGAATATCTTCAAAATCTTGATCAGATATACTGTTTTGAGAGTGGAGCTCTTTACCCCTCTCATACTGAGATTCAGCATTTGATAGTCTTACTTTTGCTGCTTCAAGATCACTTTTAGATTGATCAAGTATATTATTTGGAGTTCTTTGATCAATTTGAGCCAATATAGATCCTTTTTCAACAAAATCACCAACTTCTGCTCCAAGAAATAAAATCTCTCCCGAAGCTTTAGATTTTATTTCAACTGAAGAAATAGCTTCTACCATACCTGATGCTTCAACAGTTACTTCTAAATTGTTTGGAACAACCTCTTTCATTTTATAAAATTCATTTTTTGAAGCATCGTTACTACTGCCACAACTTGACAACAAAAAAGAAAATAATACAAGGTGCATAAATTTAGACATTTTTGTTATCAACCTCAATAAGTCCATCTTTAATTTTAATTATCCTGTTAGACTGACTAGCAATGTTATCCTCGTGAGTAATAATAATTATAGTTTGTCCATTATTATTCAAATTCTTAAGTAAATTCATAACATCTTGTCCTGTTTTTGAATCTAGATTTCCAGTTGGTTCATCAGCAAAAATTATACTTGGTTTATTAACTAAAGCTCTCGCAATTGCAACCCTTTGTTGTTGTCCTCCCGATAGCTCAGAAGGCGCATGATCAGTTCGATCGGATAATCCAACCAACTCAAGCATTTCTTTTGCTCTTGATAATGATTTTTTTTCATCTAAGCCTGCATACTTAGTTGGTAATAATACATTACTCAATGCCGAATTTCTTGCTAGAAGGTTAAATGACTGAAATATAAATCCAATTTCTTTATTTCTAATTTGAGCAAGCTCGTCATCATTAAGTTCACTTACAAGTTTACCGTTTAAGAAATAATCACCTTTTGAAGGTGAATCTAAACATCCAATAATATTCATTAGAGTAGTTTTCCCTGATCCTGATGGACCCATTATTGAAACAAACTCACCTTTATCAATAGAGAGGTTTATTCCTTTTAATGCAAAAACTTTCTCAGGTCCAACCTCATAGTGTTTTTCCAAGTTTTCTGTAGAAATCATCTTAAAATTGATCTATGTAAGATAGCCATCCCTCAGCGGTATCTTTTGTATCTTCAAACGTTGTTGCTATAGTTAAATTTGATCTAGCTTGATCTACGTCATCAAGCTCAAAGTAAGAAATACCTGTAATAAGCTCAATCCTTCCAGGAATTTTGTTCCATCCTCTCTGTTTTGCTATATCAAATGATGATATAGCAAGTTCATAATCTTCGCTGTCAAAAGCATAGGTTCCTAATCTAAAGGAAAGATCAGGATCATCTGAAATTTTTTCAGCCTTTACAAGGATTTTAATACCATTTTCCAAATCTCTAGCATAAAAATATGAACTTGATAGTAATTTAAGATTTTCTTCATTCTCTTTTATTAATTTTTTTTCAATACCATCATTCATTACTAGAACACTTTTCAATGGAGATTTTTGATAGAGATAGTATTTGGCTAGCAGCAAATAATCTGACTCTTTGTTTAGAGTATCGTTTTCATATGCGAGCTCAAGAGCTGATAGAGAATCTAATTCAAAGTCCTTTGCAAAATATAATGCACTAACTTGATTCCAATATTTCTTTTTATTTGGTTCTAGAAATAGTAACCTTGTTCCAAGATCTTCCGCGTCATCAAGATTTTCTAATTTCATTGCAAGACTAAATGCATACTCTATCCAATCAATTTGAGGTTTATCAGATTTATTATTTGCTTGAGTTATATGAAAGTAAGCTGATTCATATTCATCCATTCTG
>CACIJE010000006.1 GCA_902586925.1 uncultured SAR86 cluster bacterium
AGAATTAGAAGAAATGAGAAAAGAACAATCTGCTGCAGGCAAAAAACCTATGTATGATGGAAGAAGCAGAAACCTTGGGTTAAGCCAATCAGAGAAAACGGTATTAAGGCTAGCAACTCCTGAAAGTGGTGAAATTGTTGTAAATGATCTTATACGTGGAGAAATTAAATTTAGTAATAAAGAACTAGATGATTTGATTCTCTTACGTAGTGATGGTTCACCTACTTACCACTTATGCAATGTTGTCGACGATTATGAGCAGAATGTTACAACTGTAATTAGAGGGGAAGATCATATCAGCAATACACCGAGACAAATTCATATTCAAAATGCTCTTGGTTATCCTCCTCTTGAATATGCTCATTTACCATTAGTTTTGGGAACTGACAAAAAAAGATTATCAAAAAGAAATGCTGCAACTAGTCTTGAGGAATACAAAGAAAAAGGATACCTAGACACAGCTATTTTAAATACTTTAGCTAGATTAGGCTGGTCACAAGGAGAAAATGAGGTTTTTTATATTGATGATCTTATTAAAGAATTTAAAATTGAAGAGGTTCAAAAAGCTGGAGCTATTTTTGATATTACTAAACTGGATTGGCTTAATTCTCAACATTTATCAAATCTCACATTAGAGGACTTTAAAAATAAATTATCTCCTTTTTTAAAGAATCTTAATATTGATATAAAAGATCATCGTAATGAAGATAAATTAATTGATTCAATGAGAACCAGTGATAATACTCTTTCAGGTATAAGCTCTAATTTAGTGCCATACTACACAGGCATTGAAACTTATGATGAAAAAGCAATTAAAAAGTTCATCAAAGATAAATCTATATTGGTTCAATTAAGAAACTTATTAAATGAAATAAATAATTGGGATCAAGAAGTGATTGAAAGTACCTTAAAGGATTTTCAAGTCACAAATGATCTTTCGGTGCCTGCAGTTAATCAACCAATAAGAATTTCACTAGTAGGATCAACAAAATCACCTGGTTTAGGACTTACTTTGTCCATTTTTGATAAAAATGAAGCATTAAATAGGATCGATAAGCTTATTAGCTATATTGGGTAATAAATAATTATTGCTTTAAATCTAAATGTTGTATATCTAAATATTGTTAACAAAAGTAGACATATAATGAATCATTTGCCTATAATGTTCGAACGAAAACTAGTTTTTTAAAGGGGATACTATGAAAAACGTTAAATTTTTATGTTCGCTTATATTACTAATGCCTTTTGCATTAGTAGCACAAGAAAGTACTGACACTGATACAGATTCTGATGTAGAAGAGGTAGTAGTTGTCGGTTCTCAAATTAAAGGAGCTTCAATTACAGCTGCTTTGCCAGTGACTGTTTTATCTGCAGAAGATATCGAAGCGCTTGGTGTAAGTGATGGTGAGGAACTTGTAGAAGGTTTGGTAGAACAAGGTATGAATTTCTTCAATGAGCAAGAGAGAGCCTCAGGTGGTGTAAATGCTGGTAGGGGTGATACAGGTGCTTATAACTTAAGAAACATGGGTGTTGGAAATACTCTTACTTTGCTTAATGGAAGAAGAATGGTTAATAATGCAGGTTATCAAACTGAATTTATCGGTGGGGACTTTGTTCCAACTGTAACCGTTAATACAAACTTAATTCCTACAAATGGCTTAGATAGATTAGAGATTTTAAGAGACGGAGCTTCTGCCATATATGGTGCAGATGCAGTAGCTGGTGTTGTAAACAATGTTTTGCAAACTGATTACGAAGGCTCAAGTCTGGCAATTAGGGTTACAGGATATGAGCACTTTCAAGCTCAAAATTATGACATAAGTTATAAATTCGGAACTGACTTTAATGATGGAGCGACTAACATCGCGCTTTTTGCAAGATATAGAGATCGGGGAAATATATCTGCAAGCGAAGATGAGAGGTGGTATAGCCAAGATTATAGACGTTATTTACCAGAAGGTTCTCCTTTCAATGTTGCTGCAATGAGAAACACGAGTACATACGGATGGTTCCAACTAGATTTAAGAAGCAGAGGTGTCGGTGAGGCATGGCATGCATCTAATGATGGTGAAACTGAGTTAGCTGATGCTACAGATCCTAGGGGTGGTGCTGCACTTTGTGCACTTCCAGGAGCAGTAAGTACTGGATTTGGAACATGTATGTTTGATACAAATCTAGGAGATAACAGATCTAACCAAAGAGGTATGGGTGATTATCGAGGAGATATGTCTAGATCACAAATATTCTTGTTTACAAATCACGAATTTGACAATGGAGTTGAACTATTTAACGAAGTTGGTTATTACCAATCTGATACATTTAGAAGGATTTCAGCTGGTAGCTTTAGGTCGGCTATGTATTCAATTCCAGGAGATTATTATTGGTTCTCACAGCTTCCTGAAAGCATTAATTTTCCTACAAGTAGTTCTGTAGGTATTGATGGCTGGAGACCATTTAATCTTAACAGAGAAATTAGTGTTGATAAGACAAGTACTAGATTTGTGCTTGGCTTAAGAGGAACAACTGACAGAGGTTGGGATTGGGAGTCAGCTATAGTAAATGCTAATGCAAAGAGTGTTGATGCTGCTGGAAATAGAATAACCTATGAAGCACTATATGAACAATTTTACGGTGCTGTATCAACTACTTCTGATGCTTTCAACATCTTTGATACAAATTGGGATACCAATAATGGTGATAACATCTTAACTACTATTTATAGAAGAGATAAGTCAAGCTTAAACATGATTGACTTCAAAATTAGTAATGACGAAGTATTTGAATTACCTGCGGGTCCAGTTGGTATCTTGATTGGATTTGAAAGAAGAAAAGAACAATATACAGATGATAGGGATCCATACTTAGATGGGACTATTACAAACCAAGATTGTTGTGGGGTAACTAGTGCAACTAGATCTCATCCATTCACATCCGGTGTTTTAGGATCAAGTCCAACAGTTGATGTTGTCGGCGTTAAAAGAGTTACATCATCATTTGTTGAAATGTTAATTCCTGTTACTGAAAAAATGGATGCACAAGTTGCATTTAGAAACGAAGATTTTTCTGATACAGAGTCAACAACAGTTGGAAGGCTCGCACTTGGGTATACAGTTAATGATATGGTAAAGTTGAGAGCTTCTGTTTCAACTGCATTTAGGTCACCGAATATTTTACAGATAAATCAACCTTATGTTACTAGGACTGGTACCAGAACTGATGCTGTTCAAGAATATAGAATCTATAAAAACAATAATGATGTTAGGCCTCCATCTGGCGGTGGATTTGGTGCCGATTACACTATATCTAATACATTGCACTATAGATTAGGTAATTCTAATTTGAAACCAGAGGAGTCTGATAATGCTACATTTGGTGTTGTTGTCACTCCAACAGACTCATTGACAGTTACAATTGATACCTGGAGCATTGAAAAAGATAATACTATTGGTCTTTTTGGAAGAAATAACTCTAGTGTTTATGATCTTCTTTTAAGAATTAATCAAGGTATTGGTGGTGCAACCACAGTCTCAGAAATGCTTGCTTTTTGTGAAGGCAAAAATATCTTAAATGATCAGTTTGATAAATATGCAATTGATGGTTCATACGTTTTAAGAGACGCTGATCCGTCTAGCTCTTATGATGAGCAGTTTTTCAATGCTGGTATTTGTCCTGCAGGACAACAAGATACAGTTTATGAGCCTTATCAAAACTTAGCATTAAGAACTGTAGAGGGCACAGACATTGCAGTCTATTATGACCTTGAGACATCTTTTGGTGATTTCAAATTTACTTTACAAAACTCAACTACTGACAAATTTGAGCAAACACCTAGTGCTCAATTTGCTGCTATCAGTGCTGCAGTAGCAGATGGTACATTACCAGCTTATACTGTGCTAGAAGGATATGGTGATTTGATTAAAAACGAAAACATTGGAACAGATGAAAAAACTACCCTAAAAGTCAATTATAGAAATGGTGATATGGGAGCAACCTTATCAGTTCTTAAATTAGGCGAACTTTTTGACAATGGTGTTAAAAGTGATGATGGTCAAGTTTATGTCATTCCTTCAATGACAACTGCCAACCTAAGTATTTATAAAGATCTATCACTCAATGGCAACGATGCAAGAGTAAGATTTATGATCAGAAATATTGCTGATGAAAGAGCTCCATTAGCTGATGGATGGTTTGGATTCTACTCTGACCTTCATAGAGATGATGGAAGACATTACTATATAGATCTTAAAATGGATTTCTAAATTCTTTTAAATTAAAAAGGGAGTTACATAACTCCCTTTTTTTTACTCTATAATTAATTCATGGCA
>CACIJE010000007.1 GCA_902586925.1 uncultured SAR86 cluster bacterium
AAAACTATTAGCAATGAGCCTATTTGTGATTGAAACAACGATTGAAGCATATTGTTATAAAGAACAGCAAGTCCAGTGATTTCAAATTCAGATTTCTTTAGATTAAACTTTTCTTGAAGATCAAAATTAATTTTGTTTAATAAATCCTTTCTATTTAAATTTAAAGATGACTCATTTACTCTTGTTGATATTCTAACAACAGAATCATCCTTATTAATATATGAGTAAAGCAATGTTTCTCTTATATCTTCAGGCAGTACTGATCGTAAAAGTGCTAACTCTAAATCATTTAAGTCTTCACCATTATTTATTTGTCTTGCAAGTTTTACTCCACTTGCAACACTTAAGACTTTTCCAATTTCTGGAATAGAGTCCAAATAGTCATGGATATCCTCTAGTTTTTTTAATGAGTATATATTCCACCAGTAACCAGCACCGGAACTAGTCTCGTCTTCAAATAAATCATCTTCAAAAAATTCATCCTCTATTTCAATAGATTCAAAATTATCCTCAGGTTGAGAAATTATAATATCTAAGGTCGCTGTTCCTCCGAGTTTAGAATCTATTTCGTACATTCCTTTATATATTTCAGTATTTTTATCAAAATAATCAATAAATCGATTTTCGACTTGTAATTTTGATATACCAAAACATAAGGTTATAAATATTACCAAAAATGAATTTGATATAAGTCTTCTATTGTTTTGAGAGAATCCAAGAAGTGACCTTGTTAATTTATAAATTGATAAAAAATCTTTGGTTTCGCTTTTATTAATTCTATAAATTGCACAAGGAAGAAATGTGAAAGTTAAAATAAATGCAATAAATATTCCAAATGCCATCATTTTTCCAAATTCAATTACAGGCTTTAGTTCTCCAAATGTTAAAGAAAGGAATGCTACGGCCGTAGTAAGCGCTGCAAAAAAACATGGCACAAACATTTGATCATAACCCTTAATAATAGCCGACTTAAAGTCTGTTTCTTTTTTTATTTCGTTAATTTTTACTAATAAATGAACTGTTAAAGATATAGTTAATATTAAAAGCAAAGCAATAAAATTAGATGAAACTACACTAATCTTCCAGTCCATATACCCTAAAAAGCCAGCTGTTATGAAGGTTGCTAAAAATGCATTCATTAATGGTAGTATCACCATCCATACTGAACCAAAAAAAAGGTATAACATTAAAGCAAATATTAAAGCTACTGCTGTTCCAAAAATCATTAAATCTGATTCAATATACTCCATCATGTCTGTGGCTATCATTGAGGGTCCACCAAGATAAATAGTTGCTTCGTCTTTGTAATCATCAAGAGTATTTCTAATGTTGCTTATAAGAACTTTATTAAACTCTGATTCTTGATTGTTGATTTCGCTTATCCTTGAATTAATAAGCGTTAGATCATTTTGAAGATCAAGCTTGTTTTTATTGGTCAATGGTTCATTTGTATTAAGACTTTCAAGGATTCTGTATCTTTCTTTAATTAATGAGTTATATTCATTGTTACCCTTTAACACAACCTGCATTGCAGTTGTATTTCCATCTTTGCTAATTATTAACTCTTGATATATTGGATTGTTAATAATTTCATCTTTAGCTAATTTAAGATCAATAGTATTATCAGTAAGATCTTTAAGATTATCTGCAACATCAGCAAGGCCTACTTTAGGTTGGAAAAAAATAGGTGCATCTAAAATAGAAAGAACAGAATCAATGCCATTAATATTTTTTAAATCGTTTTCAAGATTTGCGATCCTATTTAGCGAATACTCAGAAAATAATTCTCTTTTAGGCTCATATGTGACTATCAAAAAGCTTGAGTCACCAAACTCATCTTCGACTTCTCTGTATGTTTTTAATGCTTCGTCACTTTCTAAAACTAAAGCATCTGAAGATGCATCAAGTTTGAAATTATTTAATCCAAGTGCAGAAATAATTACAATGATTAATAAGGATATGATAACTACTAAATTTCTTTTTAGAAGTAATGAAGCTATATTCTTTATATCAATTCTCATTGTTATTTGTTTGCACAATTTGGTGAGTCAAGCACCATAGGATTAGTATCGAACTCATTTATATCAAAAGCATATATCGATAGTGCATGTATTTCATCCATTACAGTGCCTAAGGCCTTATAAACAATCTTATGCCTTTTAACACTAGGTACATCTTTAAAAATATCTGAAACAACAATTATCTTAAAATGACTTTCTGAATTTGGCGGAACATTATGCATAAAGCTCTCGTTAATAATATTTAATAGCGATGGTCTTAGATTTGCGTTAATAATGTCTTTAATTTTATTTTCTATTATCTTTTCCATATTTTGTTATACATCCAAGCAAAGATAACTATAAAAGATGCTCCAATAGCTACCGGCATTATAATGAATTCAAAAGTCTTTGCTCCTAAAATTGCAATTATTGGATTTGCTCCAGCTGGTGGGTGAACTGTTTTAGTTATCATCATTAAAATGATTGCTAATGCTAAACCTGAAGCAATCGCTACGGGAGATTCTCCAATAAAATAAAACACTAACACTCCGGAAAAGGCTGAAAGAATATGACCAAAAAATACGTTACGTGCGCTTGCAAGTGGACTATCATGCACTGCCATAACTAAAACTAAACTTGCTCCGAAAGGAGGTATCAGCCACAAATTTGTCTTATCAATTGAATTAAAGTAAGCAATCAAAAGCATACATGTAAAAGCTCCAATTGCAGAGATTAATATGTTTTTAATATTCTCTGATAAAAAATTCTTTTTCATTGCATTAAGATTAACTCATTTTATGGATAAATATAAATTTCACCCATTAAGATCGGGAGATACGTTCATTTTGTTAATTTCTTTAATTACATTCTCCCATTTAATCCATTCTTCATTTTCCTGTTCAGCTGCATATTCAGCAGCTCTAAGCATAGCAACAGTTTCAGCATCATCACCATACTGAGAAATTAGAGTATTTGCTAAAGATTTAACTAAATCGCTATCATTCATATATTGATTTTAAATGTGTCTTATTATCCCATGTATAATTTATTGATAATATGATAATTTCTAAAAAATGAATGTACTTTGGGTTAAAGATAAAAAAATTGGTCACGAAAAACAAGTTAAAGTACTGCTAGATGAGCTTTCAAAGTTAAATGAAATTAATATCTTCGAAGATGAAGTTTCAAGTGCACATGGTAAATTAGATGGTTTTCTTAAATGGTTCAATATTAACATTACTCGTTATGGTAAACAGGAACGACATATTTGGGCAATTCGAAGAACTTATAAAGATAAAAAAATAGATATTATTATTGGAGCAGGCCATGGGACCTACTCAAGTATACTTGCATTAAAAGAAGCATTATCTTTAAAAGAGATTCCTAGATCAAAGATAACTGATGAAAATTATGATAGAACTAGTATTTATGAAAAGGATAAAAATACCAATATCAAAGCAATAGCTGTTCTTACTCCATCATTTCGTTTAAAAGACTTTGATCTTATTTGTGCCCCAAATCATGACTCACATAGATTAAAAGCAATTGATGATAATAAAAAAATTTTCTATGAGGGGTCTCTTGCAAAAGTCTATGATCAATTACCAAATGAAGATATTGGCTTCATCGGCCTGGGAGGAAAAAATAAGCATTTTATATTTGACGTAAATAATGTATTTAAACAAATTCAATATATAACCTCTTTATATCCGTCAAAAAACTGGTATATATTTAATTCAAGAAGAACACCAAATGAGCTTAATAACTTTATTACTGATTATATTGAAATAAACAAAACGACTAACATTAGTTTCGAAAATTATGATAGTACCAATGAAAATTCATATGACAAAATAATTTCACAATCTTCAATCAAGTTTATCACTCAAGATAGCGTAAATATGATCTATGAAAGTCTTTCATCAAGAGGTGAAACAATTCTATTTAACATGAACTATAAAAAAATGAATAAAATTGTCGAATTAGTCCATAATTTACTTGATACTAAAAAAGTTGGTTACATTGATGATAGTGTCCTTGCTGGCGATTTAAAAGCAATGAATATCGTAAAACAACATAATAAAACTTTATATGCTGAGGTTGAAAAAGTAGCATACAAAGTCAACAAATATATTAAACAAATATGAGGGTTGTCCATGTTGTAATGAGCAAAGATTTTGCTGGCATTGAGCAGCATGTTGATGAACTTCTTTCTAATAATCTAG
>CACIJE010000008.1 GCA_902586925.1 uncultured SAR86 cluster bacterium
ACTCAAACCAGCACAGTTGCCATAGAAATTATTGCTGTAAATGATGCTCCACAAATATCAATGATTTCAAAAACTAATCTAGATAAAAATAATTTAATATTTGAATCCAATCCTGAATTTGAAATTAGTTTTTTAGATATTGATAATGCCAGCGAAGACTTTGTTTTTTCGGCAAGAGTAAATCAAAATGAAGTACCGGCAACTTTCATTAGCTCTAGTGAAGGTTTGGGTAATTTACAAATTGATTTGTCTAATTTAAATAATGCTGGTTATTTTGCAGTTGAGCTTGTCATTTCAGATGGAAATTTGTCATCATCTGACTCATTTTCAACCTGGTTGATTGCAAATAAAAGAGTTGTTACAGTTGCGCAAGATGATGATAAAAGTGATGGATTTGATTCTGGCTCAACAACAAATAAGGACTATTATGTATATTATCTTGTTGGTGGTGAGTCCTCTCTCGGAAGAACAGATTATCTCTTCGTAGCAGATTCTCTAAATGAAAGTTCAACAGAAAGTTCTGAAAGTGATCTTGATAATTTCAGAGATGCACTTCTAAGGTCAATTAATAGATTAAATGATTCAGAAATTTCTGAATTCTTTCAAGGATATTTTGACATAATTGTTGCAGAACCTGTTAATCCTGATGGAACATCATTAGCATCAATTGAAACAGGATGTTACGACTGGGATGAAGATGTTTATTGTATTGGTTCTAATGATATAAATACCTCTGTATTTGATGCCTTGTACTCAAATAATACTCTTATATCAGTTTTAACAACTATAAGTGGAAGAGGTGTAAATCTAGGTAATACAAATATACAACCAATTGGAACAAGAACCGATTACATTTTAATGCATGAACTTGGACATGCACATGGAGAAATGGGAGATGAATATCTATCGGATGATGATAGAGATGTTAGTGCTTTTGCTGACAGAAATGTAAACACTACAACTCAATCAGATCCATCTTTAGTTAAATGGAAACATCACATTAGTGATATAACAAATGTTGCCGGAAATTCTTTTAAGGTTTGCTATAACTGGTCTGATGGTTCTGTTGGCCTTTATGATGATGAGGATCCAACAACATGTGATTGTTTATATAACATCTATGATGCAAACGGAAATAGAACAGGTAGAAATCCAGAATGTAATCAAGTTGGTTTATTTGAAGGAAATTATTATGGAGAATTTGATAATTACCGGCCTAAATTTTTAACTGTGATGCAGACAAATACAGATCAATATGGTGAGGTAAATGCAGAAGGCTTTGCGATTGGATCAATCCAGAATCAAGGTTTTGTTGACGGAGATTCAGTCGAATTTATAACTGATTCTAACAATAATCGTTCAGCATTTGAAATTGATATTGATGTTGCATATGACACATCTAAATTAAGGTTGAAGTGGTATGTTGATGGACTAGAAGATAGCTCTAAGGAAAATCAAACAAGAGTAGAATTTCAAAGACCATCTGATAATTCTGTGAAAGTATACACTTGGAGAGTGGATGATTTATCAGGAACTGTAAAGGCACCAGATGACGTGCTTGATAATGAAGACTTTTACGAAGGACTTTTTAATACAGATTTTTACTGGTACGACTATGAAAATGAAAGATGGGGAAGAAATCCAGCAGATAGATCACAATATGATTATGGATATATTGTTGGTCCAATGGGTGGAACCTGGGGTATCAATTGGGAGAGATGGTAATGCTATCAACAATCAATAAATACACTTTATATTTTTTTACTTTTTTAGTGTTATTTAGCTCTACTATTGATTCTCAAGAAGTAGATTCAAAAAAAATTTTTAAACTTCATGTAAATTCAAATGAATATGGAAATATATACATTTTTGATGCCTCAGATGATAATTTTATTTTGAAAAATACCTTCACAGGCAAGCCTCTAAAAAAAACTCTAAGAAAACTCAAGTTTGTTGAAGATGATGATATTTACGCAATTAAAGTTTTTGGTAAAAACGAAAAATATATTTACAGTATTGGTATAGGCAATCCATTCTATGCTAACTATACACATATTGGTTTTGAAGATAGAGAGTATATGGGTGGTCCTGTAAAATCTGCAGAAATAGAAATATCTTTACCATTAAACATTGAACCAACATTTTTTGTGATATCTAAAAGAGATATTACGAATAAATTTAATGATATTCAAAAAATTGAGTTGAATTAATATCCAAAATTGCTTTGTTGAAAGCATGACTCTTTAAGAGTATATTAACCATCCAATGCGGTACTAGCTCAGTTGGTAGAGCGTCTGCTTGCCAAGCAGAAGGCCGCCGGTTCGAGACCGGCGTACCGCACCATTCAGAAATAGATTTATAAAATATACACTTTTTATATTATCTCTTTAATTTGCAAGTGTTATATTTAATGTCATACAAATAGGAGAGTTTTATGAATAAATTAATTTATAGTTCTTTAGCATTATTTTTTATTAGTTCTCAATCAATAATTGCTGCAGGATATATTGCTACTTATTCTTTTAAAGTTTTAAATCCATCAGGATATGTGGAAGCTTTAGATGAATTAATGGAATCTGATTGGGGAAAATCGTTTCCTGCGGAAGTTGCTTTACATCAATATGTTTTCAATGGATATGATGATGCAACGCATATTGTAGTTCTTAATTACGAGGATACTGAAAGTTTTGGAAAAGGAACAGAATCGTTTTCAGATCCAGTATTTCAGGATCACTTAGCAAAAACAGCTAATTTAATTGAACCTGTTGAACAATCA
>CACIJE010000009.1 GCA_902586925.1 uncultured SAR86 cluster bacterium
TTTATAAATGGATCCATTGATCCTCCAACATCGAATAAAACAATAACTTTCACGGAATTAAGTCTTTCAGGAACCATTTTTATATCAAGGTAACCTGCATTCTTTGCAGTTGATTTAATAGTATCATCCATATCTAACTCTAAATCGTTGCCCTGCCTTGCGAATTTCCTTAATCTTCTTAAGGCCATTTTTATATCTCTAGTACCAATAATTACTGAATCATCAAGATTTGAGTATTGGCGTTGTTCCCAAATTTTTACAGCTTTATTCTTGCCACCAGGACCACCTATCCTAATACCTTCTGGATTCTGTCCACCATGACCAAATGGTGATGTGCCATTAGTTCCAACCCATTTATTGCCACCTTCATGACGATCCTTTTGTTCTTCAAGGCGTTTTTTAAACTCTTCAAGAAGCTTCTCAAGCCCACCTAGAGATTTTATTTTTTTTAATTCCTCAGGATCAAGTTCTTTTTCAAAGGCTTTTCTTAACCAATCTTCTGGAATTAGAGCTTGAAAAATATCTTCCATTTTTTCAATGCCCTTGAAATAAATTTCAAATGCTTTATCAAATTTATCATAATGCTTTTCATCTTTGACTAAAGTTGCTCTAGATAAGTAATAAAAATCGTCAATATTTGCATAAACTAATTGATTCTCAAGAGCACCTAGGAGATCTAATAACTCTCTCAAAGTACAAGGCACGCCTGAAGATCTAATTGTTTGAAATAAATTAATTAGCATTTATTTTGAATTAGATTCCCTTCTCGACATAAATGCTAACCTTTCTAATAATTGAACATCTTGTTCATTCTTTAAAAGTGCACCATATAATGGGGGTATTGCTTTAGATGAATCAGCATTTTTAAGTATTTCATCTGGCATGTCATCTGATAGCAAAAGTTTTAACCAGTCTATCAGTTCTGATGTTGATGGTTTTTTCTTTAATCCAGGTATTTTTCTCAGATCAAAGAATATCTCAAGAGCTTCATTAACAAGCTTTTTTTTAATTTTAGGATAATGAACCGAAACAATTTTGTTCATAGTTTCTCTATCTGGAAACTGAATATAATGAAAAAAACATCTTCTTAAAAAAGCATCTGGTAATTCTTTTTCATTATTTGAAGTCATTATTATTAATGGTCTGTGTTTTGCTTTAATTGTTTCTCCAGTTTCATAACAATAGAATTCCATTCTATCTAATTCTTGCAGTAAATCATTTGGAAACTCTATATCAGCTTTATCAATTTCATCTATCAATAAAACAACCTGTTTCTCAGATGTAAATGCGTCCCATAACTTTCCTTTTTTTATATAATTTGCAATATCTTTAACTCTTTCATCTCCTAGTTGTGAATCTCTTAAACGTGTTACAGCATCATACTCATACAATCCTTGAGAGGCTTTTGTAGTCGATTTAATGTGCCACTCAATTAATTCCATATTTAATGCATTTGCAACCTCGATAGCCAATAGAGTTTTTCCAGTTCCTGGCTCCCCTTTAACCAATAAAGGTCTTTCAAGTGATTTCGCAGCATTTACAGCCATGCTTAAATCATCTGTAGAAATATAGTTTTTTGTACCTTTGAATTGCATTTAACTTCCTATTAATTAATATTTTAAGATAATTTTTCTTCTGATTTTAGTATTCTAGTTAGTTGTCGGCTCGAAGCAACTAAATTTTCTTCTAAATCCCAAATATTACAGTCTTGCTCAAAATAACCTTTATTTATATCTGTTGCTTTAAAGTCAGCGTAGACTTGTGACGTCATTGGTATTTGTCGTATATGAGTTGTTAATGTTATTGTAGGAATCCATCCTAGAGCTCCATATTTGTTACAAACAACTGGAGGGAGTATATCTGAATAAAAAGATAAACAAAATTGGTCTGGTATACCTCCCTCCATTTCTAAAAAAGCACTACATCGTGCTTCATTGTTTTTATTTACAGAGCTTAAAGTTCTATTCCACCAAGCATGGTCAGGATGAATTGAGCACTCAATTTGTTTAATGAATGCAGGCGTAAATCCTTTAGAGATCTTATCGTAATTCATCTTTACATAGTCTTTTTCATCACTACTACTAAAAATATCAGGAAATGGTTTTTTAAGATCATCATATCCCTTCATAAATTCGAAGTCTGAACATGTTCCAGTAAAAGTAGTACAAATTTTTCCGTTTTGTTTTAGTTTTACTATGCCGGATGAGCTCCCCTTACTAATCTTAAAAGTCTCTACTTCAAGCTCTAATGGAACTGCATCAATTCTATTTAAATATTGAACTGAAGAGCTAATAGCTGTCGAATGAGGCAGAATATTAGTAAGCGCTTTATGCATTAATGCCATTAAATAACCGCCATGAGGAGTATTTCCTACAAAATAGTTAATATCTGGATTAACCTTAAATGTATTTTTACCAATATTATCTAATTTTAAAGCTTCCTGAAATCTCTCAAATTGATTCATGATAGGTTAATTTTAGTTCATAATTTATATTAATAGAAATTTATAAACTTATATATGCATGAAATAGCTGA